>JBBRCU010000084.1:0-4377 GCA_038204565.1 Candidatus Limnocylindrales bacterium | reverse complement strand
TCGAGCAGCGCCATCCTGTCCTCGGCCATCGTGGTGTTCTCCGTGTCGTCGGTTTCTCACTTCCAACGACGCGAGGATGACGCGGTGGCCGTCTTCGTTCACGGCCGCTCCGCTGTTACACCAACCCTAGGGACGTGACCCCTCCGGAGCGGCTAACCGGGGATGGCAGCCGCGGATACGCCGCGACAAACCTGGCCGGGACGACGGTTGGGGCGGCGGTCCGGCTCGGCGGGAGGTACGCGGTTGCGCTGGTGGTCGTCGGCGACGGCTCGCATGTCGTCACGCCGCTCGCTCGGGACGAGGTGCTCGTGACGTCGTGGCGCCACGCCCGGCCGGGCGACGGCCTGTCGGCGTTCGTCGCGGGCGTCCCTGCCGCGTCGGAGCGCCCGATAGATGCCGATCAGACGAACGTCTCTGTCGTCGTCGGCGAGCGGGCGATCGTCAAGTGGTTCCGGCGCGTCGGGCCCGGGCCGTCGCGGGCAGCGACCGTCATCGCCCACCTCGACGCGGTCGGGTTCAGCCAGATCCCGACGCCCCTTGGTTCGCTGGCGTGGCGGTCAGCGTCCGGCGTCGAGCTGACCCTGGCCCAGGGCGATGCATTCCTGCCGGGGGCAGTCGATGGCTGGGAATGGGCGGTGAACCGCCTCGCCACCCACGTCGCCCATGGCACCGGCCACTGTCCGGCGACCTGCGACCCGTGGATCGGGGCGCCACTCGGACCCCTCACCGCGGAGTTGCACGCCGCGCTCGCCACGCCGTCCCGGGTGATCGCGACGCCGCGCCTGCCCGCGACCACGGACGTTGTCGGCGAGTGGCGTGACCGGGCCCGGGCGACGCTTGCGGACGCCGTCGAGCTGACTCGCGCCGACGACGATTCGGCCGGGTCGATGCTGCAGCGGCTGGAGCCGGGAATGCGAACCACCATCGATCGATTGCTCATCGAGCGACCCGTGACGACCCAGCCGGTCCACGGCGATCTCCATGTCGGCCAGGTCCTCGAATGGTCGGGCCGACTTGCCGTGATCGACTTCGACGGCAACCCGGCCCTCGACGCGAGCGCCAACGCCCTCCGCCAACCCGTCGAGCGCGACCTCGCCCAGATGCTCTCGAGCCTTGATCACGTCGGGCGCGTCGTCGCCCACCAGCTCGCCGTTCCGACCCCGACGCCGTCGACCGAGCGGGACGACGCCGCTACCGCAACCGCGGCCTCAACGGCAACCGCCGACGCGATCGAAGGCTGGATCGTCCGCACGCGGCGGGAGTTCCTCGCCGCGGCAGGTGGGTCGCCGGATCCAGTCCTCCTTGCCGCATTCGAGATCGAGCAGGAGTGCCGCGAGCTCGTCTACGCGGCCCGGTTCCTGAAGCGCTGGCGGTACGCGCCGTTGGCCACGCTGCGAGCGCGGTTCGTGTCGTGACGGCCGACCTGCGACCATCCGCTCCGATGAACCCGCTCGCCTTCCTCGCCGACCTCGAGACGACGCCGCAGTGGCTGGATCTCCTCGCCGATCGGCTCGCCAGGGGCAACCCGTTCGCCGCCGTCCCGCGGGCATTCGACCGGGTCCTGCTCTTCGGCATGGGCAGCTCGCGGTACGCCGCCTCGGTCGCCGCCCTGGATCTCCGGGTCGCCGGGATGTCGGCTGTCGCCGAGCCGGCCTCGATGGAGGCAAGCTGGCCGCCGGACCCGCGCACGCTCGTTGTCGCGGTCTCGGCCACCGGCGAGAGCGCCGAGACCCTCGCCAGCGTCGAGGGCTACCGTGGCCACTCACCGATCGTCGCCCTCGTCAACGAGCCGGCCTCGACCCTCGCCGCCCGCGCCGACATCGTCGTCGAGATGGGCGCCGGCGAGGAGGTCGGCGGGGTGGCCTGCCGGACATTCCAGCACACGGGGATCCTGTTGCGCGCCCTCGAGGTCCACCTCAGCGCCGCGCCAGAGGCGGACCTCGTGAGCCTGACCAGGCGTGTGTCCGCGGCCTCGTCCGACCTGCTCCGGACGGTCGATCGCTGGCTGCCTCCGCTCGTCGCCAACCTCGCCTCGAGTGATGGCGTGTTCCTGCTCGCTCCGGTCGAGCGGTTCTCGTCAGCCGAGCAGGGCGCCCTGATGATCCGCGAGGGCCCGCGCCGCCCGGCCGTCGCCTGCGAGACCGGCGACTGGTCCCACGTGGACGTCTTCCTGACGAAGACCCTCGACTACCGGGCGCTGCTCTTCGCTGGGTCGCGCTGGGACGACCAGGCTCTCGAGTGGCTGGGGGCGCGCGGCGCCTCGGTCGTGGCGGTGGGGCGGGACCTCCCCGCGGCCCAGCAGGTGATCCGCTACGACGGCGACGACGACCCGCAGGTCGCGCGTCAAGCCGAGGTCCTGGTCCCGGAGTTGCTCGCCGCGACCTGGTGGAAGCAGCAGGCGCCCGGCTGATCACGGGCGGCGCCGCGCGACGAATTCATCGACGTATCCCGTTGGCGTGGCCAGTTTCCGGACAGATTCACATCACCGGTCGATGGCCGGATCGATTCTGCCACCCACCCGACTCGCTGGCGCGTGACGGGAAGTCCACCCACGTCCACGCTCGCCTCGAGTCGATCTGGCCTTCGCCGCCTGCCTTGCGCCCGCTTGGCGTGCGTCTGACAGAACCTGAACGCCCCGTTCGCCGGCGCAAGGGCCTGCCCGACCGGTCGCCGGATTTCAGCCCGCCGAACGGACGAGCCTGTCCGGGTTCGCGCCCGCCGCCAATGCCATCTTCTCCTCGAATCGCTTCGCCGCGATCTCGAGCTTGTCGAGATGTTCGGCGAGGCGCTTTCGGGCCTCCTCGGCGGCCGCGTCCAGCCCGGTCAGCTCGAAGATCCGCCAGTGCTTGATGATCGGCAGCAGGACCTCGTCGCGGTGGATCCGGATGTCGTAGATCCCGGCCTTCGCGATCGCGGCGGCCTTGCGCAGGAAGCCCGGGATGCCGTTGCCCGGCATCTCGAAGGCGAGGACCTCGGCGACGATCGCCTGGACGGCCCGCGACGGCTGGATCTTCAGGGCGGCCCCGAGGATGTCGCGGTAGAAGACCATGTGGAGGTTCTCGTCGGCGGCGATCCTCGTCATGATCTTGTCGGCGACCGGATCCTGCGAGTAGCGCCCGGTGTTCTTGTGCGAGATCCGGGTCGCGAGCTCCTGGAACGCGACATAGGCGAGGCCGCGGAGGGTGTCGACCGAGTCGCGGTCGTAGCCCGCCTGGAGCTGGGTCATCCGACCGCGCTCGAGGGCGATCGGGTCGAGATTGCGGGTGACCGTCAGATAGTCGCGCAGGACGATCGCGTGGCGGCCCTCCTCGGCCGTCCAGCGTCCGATCCAGTTGATCCAGGCGCCGTCACCGGCCCCGAACATCCCGTGAATCAGGCGGTGGTACGAGGGTAGGTTGTCCTCGGTCAGGAGGTTGACCTCGAAGCTGATCTGGGCGACGCCCGTCAGGCGTGGCTGGTCGGGCGTCCAGGGCTCCTTGTCGAAGTCGCGGCCGAGCCGATAGGGGATGTAGTCGTGGGGGAACCACTCCTGGGCGACCTTGGCATGGCGGTCGTACAGACGGGCGGCCTCGGGCTCGAGCTCGTTGAGCAGCTCGCGGTCGTCGAGGCTGGCGTCGCTCGCGGGCGGCGGCGTCAGCGCAGGCGTCATCAACTCGGGCGGGGTGTTGTCGGTCACCATCGATCGGTCCTTTTGCAGAGGGGCCGCGGGCGCCCACAGCGGGCGCCGGTTCACCGACCAGTCAGGGTGCAAGGGTAGCCGGGAACGTCATGACGCCTCGTCATGTCGGTGCGGACCTGCATGTCAAAGATCCGCAACAACTTCGGGTCCGAGCCCGTAGAGTCGACCTATGGTCGATTTCCGGCGGCATGGACCCAATGCGCTCGCGGTGCTGTTCGCGGTCTCCGGCGCAGTCCACCTCGCCCGGCCGTCCGCCTACAGCGTGCTGATCCCGCCCATCCTTCCGGCGCCCGCGGCCATCATCGCGGTCTCCGGGCTGGCCGAGCTGATCTGTGCGGCAGGGTTGCTTCGACGGGCGGGCTGGGCCGGCCCGGCCAGCGCGGCGCTCCTCGTCGCAGTCTTCCCCGGAAACCTCTGGTTCGCGTTCGCGACCCTCACGGACCCGGCGGCATCACCGATGCTCGCGATCGCCGCGGTCCTCCGGCTGCCCCTCCAGGCGCCGCTGATCTGGATGGCGCTCCAGGAGCGGACGCCCCGGCGCGCCGGCGGCCGATGCATGTTCCCGTCCAGAAACGTCCGTGACACCGGGGCTGGATGCGGCGTGAGGTCCAGTCAGGTCTGAGAAACGGGAACGAGAGCCCTCGCTACGCCGGTGGTGTTCAGACATCAGCACAGGAGGACTCTCGATGCCGAAGTCT
>JBBRCU010000083.1:0-4906 GCA_038204565.1 Candidatus Limnocylindrales bacterium | reverse complement strand
GCGGTGGTCGCCGGTCTGCGGGAGCGCGGCGACGAGGTGATCGCCCTCGTCCGTGATCCGCGTCGGGCGGCCTTCCTCGCCGAGCTCGGCGCCGAGCTGGTCGAATCGGACCTTGCCGACGTCGCCGCCGTGACCAAGCAGTTACGCGGCGCCGACGCGCTGATCCACACCGCCGGGAGCTACCGGATCGGGATCCCGAGGGCCGAGCGCGGCCATGTGGGACGCCAACGTGGAGACCACGACGCGGGTCCTCGACGCCGCCGCGGCCGCCGCCACGCCGCGGATCGTCTACGTCTCCACCGTGAACGTGTTCGGGAATACCCGCGGCGCGACCGTCGATGAGACGCATCGGCGGGACATGGGCGTGGGCTTCGTCAGCTGGTGCGACGAGACGAAGTACCGCGCCCACGAGGTCGTCGAGGCGCGGATCGCAGCCGGCGTACCCATCGTGATCGTCCAGCCGAGCCAGGTCTACGGCCCGGGCGACCACTCGGGCATCGGCGAGCAGCTCGAGCTCGCCAACGCCGGGAAGCTCGCCTATCGAGCGGTCGACCAGTTCGGGATCGGGTTCGTCCATATCGACGATCTCGCCGCCGGGATCGTCGCCGCCCTCGACCGTGGCCGGAGCGGCGAGTCCTACGTCCTGGGCGGTCCGCCGTCGACCCTCCGCGACGCGATCGCCCTCGCCGCGCGGCTCGGTGGGCACCACTCGCCGCGAGTCGCGATTCCCGATGGCCTGATCGGGCGGATGGCGCCGTTCGGTCGCCTCATCGGGCAACCGAACCTTGCCGAGATCGCCCGACCGTCGATCGGAGTCACGTATCTGGCGTCGTCGGCGAAGGCGGAGCGGGAGCTCGGCTTCCGCGCCCGTGATCTGGAGTCCGGCTTCCGCGACGTGTTCGGCCCGGCGCGATCGCCGGACGATGCATAGACTTCGCCCGATGGCACGCGAGCTTCCGATGTTCACCCCGCTCGGCGCCGCCGGCGCGCCCGGCGCCCATCACGGCGCGGCCACCCCCGAGACGATCGCGATGGCCGGCTCGGTCATGCCGCTCCGTCGCCATCCCGAGTGGATCAAGTCGCGGCTCCCGTCTGGCGACAACTACCATGACCTCAAGGGCCTGCTCCGCGGCCTGAACCTCAACACCGTCTGCGAGGAGGCCCACTGCCCGAACATCGGGGAGTGCTGGGACCAGCGAACCGCGACGATCATGATCCTCGGCGACACGTGCACCCGAGCCTGCGGCTTCTGTGCGGTCAAGACCGGCCGTCCGACCTGGTTCGACGACGACGAGCCGCGACGGGTCGCGGAGGCGGTCGGGGCGATGCGTCTCGAGCACGTCGTCGTCACGAGCGTCGCCCGCGACGACCTGCCGGACGGCGGCTCGAGGATCTTCGCGGAGACGATCCTCGCGATGCGCGACAGCAGCCCCGGGATGGGGATCGAGGTCCTGATCCCGGACTTCGACGGCTCGGACGACCGGCTGCGGACCGTGATGATCGCCCGGCCGGACATCCTCAACCACAACCTCGAGACGGTGAAGCGGCTCCAGAAGCCGGTCCGCAAACGGGCCCGCTGGGATCGCAGCCTCTATGTCCTCCGCCGCGCCAAGGAGATGGCCCTCGAGATCGGCTACGCCGTCCACACGAAGAGCTCGCTCATGGTCGGGCTGGGCGAGACGCGCGTGGAGCTCCACGAGGCGTTCACGGCCCTGCGCGAGGCGGACGTCGACATCCTCACGGTCGGCCAGTATCTCCGACCGTCCGACAAGCACCTGCCCCTCGAGCGCTACTACCACCCCGACGAGTTCGCAGACATGAAGGTCGAGGCGCTGGCCCTCGGGTTCAAGCATGTCGAAGCGGCCCCGCTCGTCCGCTCGAGCTACCACGCCCGCGACCAGGTCCCCGGCGCCGAACTCAAGTCGCTCCGTCGCCGCCAGGCGACGATCGGTTCCGAGGGGCGGATCGTCCCGGCGGCCAGCTGACGCCAAACAGAACCGACTCCCCGCCCGTCTGCACGGCATGACCAGCGACGGCCGCCGCCCGGACCCGGGTTTCCACCAGGAGCCGATCCTCGTCGGGCGACGCAGGGCCTCGACAGCGCCCCTCGTGGCGATCGTCGTCCTGACCGCCTTCGTCGGCGCTGCATTGCTCAAGCCCTGGGAGGGTGGGCCCGCGCCGTTGCGATCTGCCGGCCCCGCCGCGTCCCGCCCGCCGGTCGCTGGCGCATCGTCGAGCATCGGCCCGGCAGCTTCGCCCGATGAGACCGGCGCGCTGCTTCCCGGTCGGCCATTCCGGCTGCCGACCGATGTCGAAGTCGTTGATGCCGCCCGGGTGCATCCCGACTGGGGCGTTCGGGCCGTGATCGCCCCGGGTGCAGCCGACGGAGCCCAGCCCCCGACCAGTCCGGTCCTCGCGGACCAGTGGCAGGCGATCGGGACTCCTCCGGACGCGCCGGCTGTCGAGGTCGGCACGTACGCGGTTGGGCCGGCCTCCGACGACGAGGTCCTCGCCCTCGGTGTGACGACTCCTGCGGACGCCCTCGCTCTGGACGTCCGGATCTGGGCCATCGCAGATGACGGCACCCTTCGTCGGGAGAGCCCTCGGCCGATCGCCGGCCCTGAGACGGGATCGCTGCTCTGGCGGCCGGATCCGCGGGATGTGACGCGCGTCGGCGGCTGGCCCGGCGGCAAGTACCGGATCGACGTTCTCCTGGCCAAGGGGATCGTCCGGGTTGCGGTCGACGTCCAGACGACCGGGCCGCGAGTCCTGACCAACGGTCCGATCCCGGCCCCCCAGGACCTGGCGGCTCGACTCGCCACCACGGCACCCGGAGTGTTCGCCTTCAATAGCTTCGACGTGTTGCCGGTTGTTGTGGATCCGGGCGGTCCGCTGGACGAGAGGGAATCCTGGCTGGTCGGCACCGGCAGCGGCATCGACAGCCGCATCGGGCGGATCCGGGGCGCCCCCATTGCCGGTCTCGGGCTGCTCGTCCGATCCCTCAGCGAGCCGACGACGTTCCGCGTCGATGAGGTGTCGCCGATCGTCGATACCCCGGCCATCAGTGTCACCTACCTGCCCGTGCCGTCCCGCGGCGACCAGCAAACCGCGATCCTCGTGCGTCGCCTCGACGCGACCGCCTGGGCATCAGGCTCGTATCACCTCATCGCCGAGGTCGCGTCAGCCAGCTCGGATCCGGGTCGATTGACGACGACGACCACCTGGAACCTCGACATCGCGCCGACGAACAACCCCGTCACGCCGTCCGACACCCTCCGCAGGCTGGATCTGTGGACCCGCGAGCTGGACGACCCGTCTGTCGCATTCCAGCAGCCCTTGATCACGAGTGCCGACCTCGGCGAAGGCAAAGGAGCCGGGACCTGTGGTGGACCGGCGGCGGTCCGCAGCGACGATGTCCTGTTCGGGCTCGTCAGTGCGCCGGATGTCAGTGTCATCCGGATGCGGATGTTGTCGCTGGGCGTGCCCGTTGCCGCCGATGTCCCGCTGTCGCTCGCGCTCAACGTGGTCCCCGGCGTCTCGCACCCGGGGCTCACTCTCATCGCTGTGCCATGGGCCGGTCTCTCCGCCCGCGATCAGGAGTTGGTGGTGGACGTCAGCGGGCCGGCCGGACCCGAGCGCCTCGTCTACACGGTCTGTGTCCGGTGAGAGTCCGGTCTCGTCCCGTCAGCAGCGCGGCCACTCGGTTCGAATCGGTATCCTGAAGGCGATGGTCCGCCAGCTCTCCCGCAAGGTCCCGCTCGCCGAGCTCCACTGCCACCTCGGCGGGGCCGTGACGCCGGCGATCATGTGGAGCATCGCTCATGCCCAGGGGATCAAGCTTCCGACGCGCGACTACTGGGAGTTCCGCGACACCATCACCGTGTCGGAGAAACGCAATCGGAGCTTTGACGGCTATCTCCAGCTCTTCCACTGGACCGAGCTGATCCAGAGTTCGCCGATCGCCGTCGAGCGGGCCGTCTACGAGGTCGTCGGCGGGGCCTACCGCAAGAACAACGTGACGACGACGGAGCTCCGTTTCAACCCGATGAAGCGGAACCGCGGCGGCGAGCAGGATCTCGATCACATCATCGCCGCGGCCGCTCGCGGGATGGACCGGGCGAGCCTCGAGTACCCGATCAAGCCGGGCCTCATCTTCTGCCTCGACCGGGCGTTCCCGTTCGAGCTCAACGAGATCATCGTCGAGAAGGCGATCACCTGGCGCGATCGGGGGGTCGTCGGCGTCGACATCGCCGGGCCCGAGTCCGCCACCTTCCGCGTCGCCGACTATCGGCGCCTCTTCCGTCGCGCGCGCCAGTTCGGGCTGGGACTGACCGTCCATACCGGCGAATCCGGCCCGGTCGACGAGGTCGCCCGAGTCGTCGAGCTGCTCGAGCCCGACCGGATCGGCCACGGCGTCAAGGCCGCCTACGACCCGCGGGCCATGGCGATGATCCGCGAGCGCGGGATCGTCCTCGAGATCTGCCCGAGCTCCAACCTCAACACCCGGGTCGTGTCGGGCTGGGAGGAGTTCCGCTGGATCTTCGACTCGTTTCGCCGCAACGAGGTCCGGTTCACGATCAACACCGACGGTCCCGAGATGCTCAAGACGTACATCCGGGACGAGATGGCGTCGCTCGGGCGCCTCGGGATCCTGACGGTCGAGGACCAGGAACTGGCGGCTGCCACATCCTTCCAGGCATCCTTCGTCCCGAACGTCTCCGACGTCCCGGCGACCCGATTGGAGCCCGCGACCCGCGTCGCCGTGGAGCGCGAAGAGGCCTGAGGGCCGCCCGACCTCAGCTCGGGTCGGCGATCCGGTACGAGCAGCAGCGATCGCCAGTGGCGATGTGGGTGTCGCGGACGACTTCGACGCCGAGCACCTCGCGGAACAGGTCGAGCTCGGCGT
>JBBRCU010000082.1:0-5112 GCA_038204565.1 Candidatus Limnocylindrales bacterium | reverse complement strand
CAGGTCGTAGGGCGACAGCTCGACCCGGACGCGATCCCCTGGCAGGATCCGGATGAAGTTCATCCGGAGCTTCCCGCTGATGTGGGCAAGCACCCGATGGCCATTCTCCAGCTCGACCGCGAACATCGTGTTCGGAAGCGGTTCGATGACCGTTCCCTCCACTTCGATCGCATCTCGCTTGGCCACAGGCTTCTGTGCTTCCCTTTCTCACGCTGAGTGCCGGCCCGAGGGGGCCGACACACGAACGCGTAGCATATCAACGTTGACGTTCCCGGGCAAATCGACGGCCATCGTCAGGCGACCTCGGGCCGCTGGCTCGCGCGGCGCCGCCGAGGTGCGTCCGGATGAGTTCCGCGGCGGGCTTCAATGGAGTCGGCGGAGACCCGGCCGGTTCGGCGGTGATCGTCATCCGACCGTCGTCAGGATCTCGGGCCCGTTGTCCGTCACGGCGATCGTGTGCTCGAAGTGGGCGGCCAGGGAGCCGTCCCTCGTCACCACGGTCCAGCCGTCGGCCTTGACCGCCACCTCGTGACCGCCGAGGGTCAGCATCGGCTCGATCGCGAGGCAGATTCCGGGCACGAGCTTCATCCCGCGGACACCGGTCCGGTAGTTCGGGAGCTGGGGCTCCTGGTGCATCTCGGTGCCGATCCCGTGGCCGACAAACTGGCGAACTATGCCGTAGCCGCCGGGCGTTGCAGCATCCTCGATCGCGCCGGAGATGTCGCTGAGGGTCGCCCCGGGGACCGCCGCGGCGATGCCGGCCATCATCGCGGTCCGGGTCGTCTCGACCAGTTCCGCCACCCCCGGGCCGGGGTCACCGACGATGAACGTTCGGGCGCCGTCGCCATGCCAGCCGTCGAAGATCGCGCCCGCGTCGACCGACACGATCTGGCCGTCCCGGATCAGGCGCTCGCCCGGGATCCCGTGGACGACCTCGTCGTCGAGCGAGATGCACAGGCTGGCCGGGAACGGGTTGCTCCGGTGGCCGTAGCCCTTGAACGATGGCACCGCGCCAGAGGATCGGATGTGGCGCTCGGCGACGCGATCGAGATGGGCAGTGGAGACGCCCGGGCGAAGCTCGGATTCGACGAGGGCGAGGACCTCGGCCACGATCCGCCCGGCCGTCCGCATCTTCTCGATCTCGCGCTTCGACTTGCGGGTGACCATCAGCGCCGGACCATCAGCCGGCCGGCTGCCAGTCGGGCGCGTGGTCCGGCACCGGTGTCGCGCCGGCGGCGGTGATCGTGTCGCTCAAGTCCTGGATCGGCTTGCGGCCGTCGACGACCTGGAGGACGCCGGCCGTCCGGTAGTGATCGACGACTTCGAGGAGGGGCGGGATCTGCTCGGTCATCCGGGCCCGGGCCGTCACCTCGTTGTCGTCGGCCCGCTGGATCAGCTCCGATCCGTCGAGATCGCAGATACCGGGCTTCGTCGGCGGGTTCGAGGCGAGGTTGTAGACGTGGCCGTTCGCGGCGCAGATCCGGCGATTGGCCATCCGCCGGACGAGATCCTCGGTCGGCACGTCGATGTAGATCGCCCGGTCGACGAGCCGGCCCGCCGTCACGAGGTCGCGGTCGAGCGCTTCGGCCTGGACCCGTGTCCGGGGGAACCCGTCGAGGATCGCCCCGTCGCTGGCGTCGGCCTGCTCGAGCCGGTCGAGAAACACCCGCACGATCGTTTCGTCGGGCACGAGCTGGCCACGGCTCATGAAGCGGTCGGCCTCGCGGCCCATCGCCGTGCCCTTGGCAACCGCCGACCGGAGGAGGTCGCCGGAGGCGAGAACCGGAACACCGAGACGGCGCGCGAGGACAGGAGCTTGCGTACCCTTGCCTGCTCCCGGCGCACCCAGGAGCACAATGACGGTCACCGGGAGCCATCCCCGCCGGGTCGCCTGCGATGCGTCATCAGCGGATGAATCCTTCGTAGTTCCTCATCAGGAGCTGCGCCTCGATCTGCTTCATCGTCTCGACGATGACGCTGACCACGATGAGGAGGCCCGTGCCGCCGAGGGCGATCCCCGACAGGGACGGGAAGATCAGCCCGAGGACCGTCGGCAGGGTGGCCACGATCCCGAGGAAGAGGGCGCCGGCGATCGTGATCCGGGTGACGACCCGGGCAAGGTAGTCGGCGGTCGGGCGGCCCGGCCGGATGCCCGGGATGAAGCCGCCGTTCTTGCGGAGCTGCTCGGCGGTGTCGTCCGGCTTGAACGTGAAGGCGGTGTAGAAGTACGTGAAGCCGACGGTCAGGGTGAAGTACAGGACCACGTACGGGATCGTGCGCGGATTGAAGAACGTCACGATGCCGGTCGCGATCGACTTCACGAACCCGACCTCGGAACCGGTGAAGTACGAGGCGATCTGCTGCGGGAACAGCAGGATGCTGATCGCGAAGATGATCGGGATCACGCCGGCCTGGTTGACCCGGAGGGGCAGGAACGTCTGGCCACCCTGATACATCCGTCGGCCGCGGACCCGACTCGCGTACTGGATCGGGATCCGGCGCTGGCCTTCCTGGATGTAGATGATCACCGCGACCGAGACGACGGCGATGATCGCGAAGCCGATCACGAGTGGCAGGTTCGGCGTCGCGAGGAACGAGCTGATCGCCCCCGGCGCGCGGCTGACGATGCCCGCGAAGATGATGAAGCTGATGCCATTGCCGATGCCCTTCTCGGTGATCAGCTCGCCGAGCCACATCAAGGTCATCGAGCCTGCGGTCAGGGTGGCGATCTGGGTCAGCGTGGCCCCGTTGGCGAGGTCGAAGCCGGACGACAGGATGCCCTGCGAGTTGAGCAGGGCCAGGAAGCCGTACGACTGGAGGAGGGCCATCGGGACCGCGAGATAGCGGGTGTACTGGTTGATCTTGTTGCGCCCGTACTCGCCCTCACGCTGGAGGGCCTGGAGCGACGGGATCACCCCGCTCATCAGCTGCATGATGATCGAGGCGTTGATGTACGGGTTCACGCCAAGCGCCACCACGGAGAAGCTCGACAGGCCGCCACCGGACAGCAGGTCGAGCACGCCGAACAGGGCGTTGTCCTTGAGATAGGACGCAAGCTGGGCCTGGTTGACCCCCGGAACCGGCACGTGGGCCAGGAACCGGAAGACGATCAGGATCCCGAGGACATACAGCAGGCGGCGCCGGATGTCCTGCGCCCGGAAGGCGTTCAGCAGCGATTCGAACACCGGTCGCTACGCGCTTTCGTCGGCGGTCGGCTCCGACCCGTCGTCGGCGGCGGTAGCGGCGGGACCGTCGGCGGTCACCGCATCGGGCGTCTCCGACGGCGCGTCCGCCACGCCGGCATCAGCCGCTTCGGCGACATCCGCCGCCGGGGCATCGGCCACGATCGCCTCGCTCGCCTCGGGGGCGGCCTTCGGCGCGGCGGCCGTTGCTGCCTCGGCCTTCGGGGTCTTCTTCGGGCGCCCGGCCTTCTCGGCCGTTGCCACCGCGCTGGCGGCATCAGCCTCTGCGGTGTCCGACGCACGGCGGGCCCGGGCGTCGACGACCCGGTCGGCGGCCAGCCGGCCGGCCGCGGTCCGGGCGATGCGCGGCGTCCGGACGATCGCCACACCCGCAGCGTCGAACCCGAGGGCCGGCCGGGTCTCGACCGGGATCTCGAGGATGTTGACGGTCCCGCCCGCGCCCTCGATCTTCGCCGTGGCCGACTTGGTGTAGGCGTCGGCGACGACGAAGATGGCCGTCGCGAGGTCTCCGTTGCCGAGGATCTTCAGGGGCTTCTTGACGTTCCGGACAAGCCCGACCGCGCGGAGGATGTCCGCGTTGATCGTGAGCTGCTCGCCCTTCTTTGGCGCGGTCCCCTGGGCGGCGAAGGCGCCGGCCTCGATCCGTGCTGCGATGTCGCCGACGTTGACGACCTCGTAGTCGACCTTGGCCCGGTTCTTGAAGCCGCGGAGCTTCGGGATGCGCTGGTGGAGCGGCGTCTGGCCGCCTTCGAACCAGGGCGGGATCGAACCACCGGCGCGGGCCTTCTGGCCCTTCGTGCCACGGCCGGCAGTCTTGCCCTTGCCGGCCGCAATGCCGCGCCCGACCCGGGTTCGGGCGGTGTTCGATCCGTCCGGCGGACGGAGGTCATGCAGCTTCATTTGGTCTCCTCGCCGCCGGCGTTTCGGTTTGCGTCGCCGACCTCCTCGACCGTCACGAGGAAGCGGACCTGGCGGACCATGCCGCGGGTCGCGGGGTTGTCGGGGATCTCGACCGTGTGCCCGATCCGCTTGAGCCCGAGGGCGCGGACCGTCGCCCGGTTGCGGGCGATGTGGCTGATCGTGCTCTTGACCTGGGTGACGCGAAGCTTATCGGCCATCGCCGACCTCCATCGCCACCGCGGCCGGCTGGCCGGGAATGCGGCTCACGAGCTTGACCCCGCGACGGGCGCTGAGCTCCTCGGCCGAGTGCAGGCTGCGGAGAGCCTCGATCGTGCAGCGGGTGACATTCACCGGGTTGGTCGAGCCAAGCGTCTTGGCAAGGATGTCGCGAATCCCGGCCGCCTCGACGACGGCCCGGACCGCGCCACCGGCGATGACGCCGGTGCCCTGCGAGGCGGGCTTGAGCATCACCCGCGAGGCCGAGAAGACTTGGCGGACTTCGTGGGGAATCGTCGTCCCGACCATCGGGATCCGGATGAGGTTCTTCTTGGCGTCCTCGACGCCCTTGCGGATGGCCTCCGGCACCTCGCCGGCCTTGCCCAGCCCGGCGCCAACGGTGCCCGCGCCGTCCCCGACGACGACGATCGCGCTGAAGCTGAAGCGGCGACCACCCTTGACGACCTTCGCCACCCGGTTGATCTGGACGACGCGCTCCTCGAGCGCGAACTTGTTGGGATCGATCCGTGCCACGTCAGCTCCTCTTGATCAGAACTCGAGGCCGGCTTCACGGGCGGCTTCGGCGAGCGACTTGATCCGCCCGTGATACCGGAATCCGGCTCGATCGAACACGACGCGCTCGACGCCGGCAGTCTTCGCCCGCTCGGCGACGAGACGACCGATCACGGCCGCCTCCTCGGTCTTGGTCTGCTTGGAGCCGCGGAGCTCCTTCTCGACCGTCGAGGCTGCGGCCAGCGTCCGCCCGGAGGCGTCGTCGATGACCTGTGCGTAG
>JBBRCU010000081.1:0-5119 GCA_038204565.1 Candidatus Limnocylindrales bacterium | reverse complement strand
GTCTTCGCCCGCTCGGCGACGAGACGACCGATCACGGCCGCCTCCTCGGTCTTGGTCTGCTTGGAGCCGCGGAGCTCCTTCTCGACCGTCGAGGCTGCGGCCAGCGTCCGCCCGGAGGCGTCGTCGATGACCTGTGCGTAGATGTGGATGTTGCTGCGGAAGACCGCGAGACGAGGCCGCGACTCGGTCCCCTCCAGGTGGAGGCGGATCCGGTCGTGGCGCTTGCGTCGAGCGGCGCCGCGGCTGGCGACCTGCGTCATCGTGCTCGTTCCTTCACTGGGTTACTTCTTTCCGCCGATCTTGCCGGCCTTGCCGGCCTTGCGACGGATCTTCTCTCCGGCGTACTTCACGCCCTTGCCCTTGTAGGGCTCCGGCTTGCGGGTCGCCCGGACCTTGGCGGCGATCTGGCCGACGAGCTCCTTGTCGATGCCGACGACCGCGAGGCGGGTCGGGGTCTCGACCTCGAAGCTGATGCCCGAGGGCGGGTCGATGTCGATCTGGTGGCTGTAGCCGAGGCTCAGCTGGAGCTTCTCGCCGACCTTGACCGCGCGATAGCCGACACCGGTGATCTCGAGGCCCTTCCGATAGCCGTCGGTCACGCCGATGACCATGTTGTTCACGAGCGTCCGGGTCAGCCCGTGGAGCTGCTTGTGGGTCTTCTGCTCCGTCGGCCGGGTGACGACGAGGTTGTCCGCTTCGCGGCTGACGGTCATGTCGGGGTGGAGGTCGCGGCTGAGGGTCCCCCGGGGGCCCTTGACCGTGAGATGGCGGCCCTCGATCGTCACGTCGACGGTGGCGGGAACGGCGATGGGCAGGCGGCCGATACGTGACATGTCAGTCGCCTACCAGACGAACGCGAGGACTTCGCCGCCGAGCTCGGCCTTGCGGGCCTGCGCGCCGGTCATGATCCCCTGGCTCGTGCTGACGATAACGATGCCCAGGCCGCCGAGGACGCGCGGGATGTCGGTCTTGCGGGCATACACCCGGAGGCCTGGCTTGCTGATGCGCTTCAGCCCGGACACGACCGGCACCTTGCCGTCGACGTACTTGAGGGTCAGGTGGAGAACGATCGCGGGGCCGTCCTGCTCCTCGCGGACGTCGGCGATGAAGCCCTCGTCCTTGAGGATCCGGGCGATCTCGCGCTTCGTCCGCGACGCCGGGACGACGACCTCGGTGTGGCGCGCCCGGGAGGCGTTCCGCACGCGAGTCAGCATGTCGGCGATCGGATCGGAGATGTTCATCTGGATTCCTACCAGCTCGACTTCGTGACGCCCGGCAGCTCACCCAGCAGGGCGCGCTCCCGGAAACAGATCCGGCACAGGGCGAACCGGCGCATGTAGGCGCGCGAGCGCCCGCACACGAAACAGCGGCTGTAGCCGCGAACCTTGAACTTCGGCTCGCGCTTCGCCTTGGCGATCAACGACTTCTTGGCCATGGTCTCCTCCCCTATCGCTACGAGGCGAAGGGCATGCCGAGGAGCGCGAGCAGTCGCTTGCCCTCCTCGTCGGTCTTCGCCGTCGTCACGATGCTGATCTCCAGCCCGCGGAGACGGTCGACCTTGTCATATTCGATCTCGGGAAACGCGAGCTGCTCGCGAAGCCCGAGGGTGTAGTTGCCGCGCCCGTCGAAGGACTTGTCCGGCACGCCGCGGAAGTCGCGGATGCGGGGCAGGGCCAGCGTGGTCAGGCGGTCGAGGAAGTCCCACATCCGCTCGCCACGGAGGGTGACCTTGGCCCCGATCGTATTGCCTGTCCGCAGCCGGAACTGGGCGATCGAGCGCTTGGCCTTGGTCACGATCGGCTTCTGGCCGGCGATCTTCGTGAGGTCGCCGACGGCAGCATCGAGCGCCTTGGCGTTCGACAGGGCCTCACCGAGACCGATGTTGATGACGATCTTCGCGACCTTCGGCACCTGCATCGGGTTGCCGTACTCGAACTGCTTCTGGAGGGCCGCCACGACATCGCTCGTGTAGCGCTCCTGGAGTCGGGCGGTCATGACTTCGCCTCCAGCTGCTCGCCGCAATGGCGGCAGACGCGGACCCGACGGCCGTTGTCGAGCGTCCGATGGGCGATCCGGGTCGGCTTGTCGCAGTGGCTGCAGACGACCATGACCTTGCCGATCGCCAGCGGCTGGGCGAGATCGAGGATGCCGCCCTGGGTCACCTTCGGCGTCCGGTCGTTCGTGCCCTGGCTCTGGCGCGGCTTGGTGTGGCGCTTCGAGATGTTCACGCCCTCGACGACGACCGTGGTCGTCACGAGCGGCGACATCTTGTCGAGCCGGCTGCCGTACTTGATCCGGGTCTTCTTCAGGCCCTGGGGGTCGCGGACGAGGCGCTCGACGGTGCCGCGCTTGCCGGCGTCCTTGCCGGTGAGCACGACGACCGTGTCGCCGCGTCGGATCTCCGGGACCTTGGTGACCTTCCGGCGCGGTGTGGCAGCGGCCATCACAGCACCTCCGGGGCGAGTGAGACGATCTTCATGTAGTTGCGGTCGCGCAGCTCGCGGGCGACCGGCCCGAAGATCCGCGTGCCGCGCGGGTTGCCCTGGTTGTTGATCAGGACCGCCGCGTTCTCGTCGAAGCGGATGTAGCTGCCGTCGGCCCGACCGTATTCCTTCGCGGTCCGGACGACGACCGCGCGGACGACGTCGCCCTTCTTCACGGCGGCGTTCGGGATGGCCTGCTTGACGCTGGCGATGATCACGTCGCCGACGCCAGCGGTCGTCTTCAGCGAGCGGCCCATGACCCGGATGCACTGGATCGAGCGGGCGCCCGTGTTGTCGGCCACGCGGAGACGCGATTGCGACTGGATCATGCCGGCGACTCCTCGCCCGCGCCGCCGTCCGCCGCCTCGTCATCGGCGGCGTGCCGGCCCGGATGGGCGGCGGCGTGGATCGCCTCGTCGGTCGCGGCCTCGTCGACGGCGATGTCGGCGGGATTGCCGTGCTCGCCGGCGCGCTGGACGACCGAGACCAGCCGCCAGCGCTTCGTCGCCGAGAGCGGGCGGGACTCCTCGATCAGGACCGTGTCGCCGGTATGGGCGTCATTCAGCTCGTCGTGAGCCTTGAACTTCGTCGTCAGCCGGATGACCCGCTTGTAGAGCGGGTGGCGCGCCAGGCGTTCGACAGACACGACGATCGTCTTGTCCATCTTGTCGCTGACGACGCGGCCGACCTTCGTCTTCCGCTTGTTCTGCACCTGGGGGGTAGCTCCTGTCATCGCGTGATCTCCCTCACGCCGTCTGGCCGAGCTTGCGCTCGCGCTGGACGGTCAGGATCCGCGCGATCGTGCGCCGCGTCTGCGGGATCGTGCTGTAGTCCTTGAGTTGACGGGTCGAGAGCGCGAAGCGGGCCTGCCAGAGGTCCTGCTTCGCCTCGCGGAGGGCATTCTCGAGCTCCGTGTCGGAGAGCTCGCGGACCTTCACGATGTCCATCAGCCAGCTTCCTTCACGTTGTCGCGGACGACGACGCGGGTCGCGACCGGCAGCTTGTGGCTGGCCAGGCGCATTGCCTCGACGGCGGCGTCATGCTCGACGCCGCCCATCTCGAACAGGATCCGGCCGGGCCGGACGACCGCGACCCAGTGGTCCGGAGCGCCCTTGCCCGAGCCCATCCGGGTCTCGGCCGGCTTCTTGGTGGCGGGCTTGTCGGGGAAGACCCGGATCCAGATCTTGCCGCCGCGCTTGACCGAGCGGGTCATCGCCCGCCGGGCAGCCTCGATCTGGCGGCTGGTGATCCAGGCGGGTTCCTGGGTCGCCAGGCCGTACTCGCCGAAGGCGACCGTGTGACCGCCCTTGGCCATGCCGGACATCCGGCCGCGCATCACCTTGCGGTGCTTGACGCGCTTCGGCATCAGCATCGGTCAGCTCCCCTGCCCGACGACGGCCGTGGCCGGGTTGAGGTCGCGCGGGGCCTGGCGCTCCGGGGCGAAGTCGCCGCGGTAGATCCAGACCTTGACGCCGATCCGGCCATACGTGGTGTGAGCGTGGATCTGGCCGTAGCTGATGTCGGCGCGGAGGGTGCCGAGCGGGATGCGACCCTCGCGGTCCCACTCGCGGCGACCCATCTCAGAGCCACCGAGGCGACCGGCGACCGCGATCCGGACGCCCTTGGCGCCGGCCTTCATCGAACGCTGGATGGCCTGCTTCATCGCCTTCTTGAACGCGATCCGGCGCGACAGCTGGCCGGCGATGTTCATCGCGACGAGGTGGGCGTCGAGCTCCGGCTGGCGGATCTCCTTGATCTCCAGCTTGACCCGGCGCTTGGTGAGGCCGCCGATCTGCTGGCGCAGGATCTCGACGTTGGCACCACCCTTGCCGATGACGATCCCAGGCTTGGCCGTATGGATCGTGACCGTCACATGGTTGATGCCCCGCTCGATCTCGACCTGGGAAACGCTCGCGTTGGCGAGCCGCTTCTCGACGAGCTTGCGGATGCCGATGTCCTCCTTGAGGAGGTCCGTATATTCCTTGTCCGCATACCACTTCGCGGTCCAGGTGCGCGAGACACCCAGGCGGAAGCCGTACGGATGGACTTTTCTGCCCATATCAGGCCTCCCGGTCCGCGACGACGATCGTGATGTGGGTCATGGGCTTGTGGATCGGGAACGCCCGGCCCTGGGCCCGCGGCCGCCAGCGCTTGATCGTCGGGCCCTCATTGGCCTGGGCATCGGCGACGATCAGGTCCTCGGCGGACAGGTTGTGGTTGTTCTCGGCGTTGGCTGTGGCGCTCTTGAGCACTCGGAGCACGTCGTGGGCGGCGTGCTGGGGCATGAACTTGAGCAGCGCGGCGGCCTCCCCGACCGGCCGGCCCTTGATCGCCGCAACGACGAGATTGGCCTTCCGGGTGGAGCCGCGAAGGTACTTGGCAGTGGCGGAAACGCGCACGGTCCTCGGCTCCTACTTCAGCGACGTCGACCGCTCGGTGTGCTTGCCGTGCCCGCGGTAGGTGCGGGTGTGGGCAAACTCGCCGAGGCGATGTCCGACCATGTTCTCGGTCACGTAGACCGGGACGTGCTTCTTGCCGTTGTACACGGCGATCGTGTGGCCGATGAACGTGGGGAAGATCACCGACGCGCGAGACCAGGTCTTGACGACCTTCTTCTCGTTGCGCCGGTTCATCTC
>JBBRCU010000080.1:0-5934 GCA_038204565.1 Candidatus Limnocylindrales bacterium | reverse complement strand
ACCCGGCGGGTGATGATGGCTCGACCAAGGAGGTGGAACGAGCGAAGACCGTCCTGCTGGCGTCCTGAACGACGCCACCGACACCGTTGCTGACGATCACGACGGATCGCTCATTTCCCACCACTCCACGGGACACGGCCGGGAACTGCGGCGCGATCTCGCGATGTTCATCCGGCACTTGCGCGTCGAGGTTGGCTCGCGGTTTCCGTACCTGTGGGTCCCGGAGCTTCATGCCGACCGAGAGCGGTTCCACGCACACTTCGCCGTGGGGCGGTACCTGCCGTACCGGGCGATCCGCCGAGCTTGGGGGCATGGGTTCGTCGATATTCGGCTCCTGGGCGATCTGCCAATCGGGTCCGGGACGCTGGGCGAGTCGAGGAAGGCGGCGGGCTACCTGTCGAAGTACGTCGGCAAGGACCTTGGGCGCACCGACGGCAGCGGGCTTCATCGGTATGAGGTGGCGCAAGGGTTCCAGCCGCGCGGGGTCCGGATCGGTGGCGCCTCCGCTGACGAGCTGATCGAGTGGGCCGAGACGTACATGGGCGCTCCGCCGGAGCGGGTCTGGCGCTCGCAGGACGAGCCAGGCTGGGACGGGCCGCCATCGGTGTGGGCGTCGTGGTCATGAGCGCGCCAAAGGTGCAGGAGACGGCGCGTGCGTGGGTCGAGCGGACGTGTGCTGCTCAAGGGATCCCGGCGAAGGTGACGGACCGAGACGCGATCGGAACGATCGTGGTGCTGCTCGGTCAGAGCCTCCAGACCGGCTCGACCCGGTCGGGGTCGAAGGTGGTCCGACCACGGACAGCGGGCCGGACGATCGCCCGGTCGAGGACCGCCGATACGATGGCCCGTTGACGGGTCAAGGGCAGCTCGGCCCAGGTCGCCCGAAGGGCATCGGCGCCGCCCACATGGGCGGTGATCGCGGCGGTCTGGGTCAACCGGCCGACCTTCCGCTGACCGGCCTCGATCCGCGTCTCGATCGGCTTCCGGGCCACCAGCCACTCGGCAAACGTGATGAGTCGGTCGGCATAGCCTCGGGCCAGCTCGTCCAGCTGCGCCCGATCCGCGGACAGGGAGGTCTGCGCGGCGTCGGCCTCGGCGTCCTGCTGAGCGGCTCCGGCCAGGGCGGCGGCGAGTTCGGGGGTATCCAGGCGATACAAGACGGCCTCGGCGATGAGCGCCTCGAGCGGTTCGGACATGATCGCGATCTTGCCGCAGCCGGGAAGGCCCGGACCCTTGGCGCAGACGTAGCGGCGGGCTCCGCCGCTCCGTGGACGAGCGACGAGGACCGCGTTGCAGAGCGAGCAGCGGAGGAGGCCACCGGACAGCAGGTAGCGCCGAACGGTCCGCCGGGTCGTCCTGGCCGGGTCGGTCAGGATCGCCGTCAATTGGGCGGTGTCGTCGGGAGTCAGGATCGGCTCCCAGTCACCGGTGGCGACGACCTCGCCGCGATAGGCGCGCTGGCCCGACAGGCGGGTCGAGAGGAGCATCCGCCGGAGGACCTGGACGGACCACGGCTTGCCCCGGACCGACGTCAGGCCGCGGGCGTTCCAGTCGGTCGCCAGCGCGCGCAGGCTGTCGCCCGCGCGAATGCGCGCGGCAGCCTCGCGCACGGCAGCCGCCTCAATCGGCTCGACCGTCCGGCGATCGTCGCGATAGCCGAAGGGACGGTCGCCGCCGCCGGCCATCTTGCCAGCCTGGGCCAGCTCCTGATGCTTGCGGCTGATCCGCCGGCTCTTGTCGTCGCTCTCCTTCTTGGCCACGGCTCCGAGGATACGCGCGAGGAACTGCCCGTCGTGGGTCGACAGGTCGGTATCGCCGGTCACCGACGCCAGCGACGTCAGGCGGGCGTCCTTGCAGACCTCGAAGAACTCTTCGAGCTCCTTCGGCTGGCGGTGCAACCGATCGAGGTGCCAGACGACGACGGCGTCGACGTCGCCCGCCCGGATGTCCTCGAGCATCCGCCGGTACTCCGGCCGGACCCGTCCCGAGTACGCGCTCCGGTCGTCGTCGATGTAGACCTCGCGGACCGGCCAGCCGCGGCGCTCGGCGAACCCGGTGCAGTCCTCCACCTGGCGGGTCACGCCAAGGCGGTCACCGTCCGGATCGGAGCTGATGCGGGCATAGACGGCAGCGGCGTTTGGCACCGGGGAACATTAACACACACTATTGTCGCAAAGTGTTCTGGCGCTGGGTCATGCTCGACCCGCGGCAGTCTCCTGTTCTCGGGTCCGGCCGGCGAGCTGGATCAGGTCCTCGTGGAGCTCGAACCAGATGCCGTGGTAGCTGTCGACCCGGGGTGACGCCACGTAGCGGTCGTCGCCGCCTTGCGCGCCCTGGAGAGCGCGGCCGAGCCGGACGACGTAGATGCCCAGGCGAGGGCAGCCGGCCTCCACAGGGCCGAACCACGCGAGCGCGTCGGCGTGGATCCCGGCCAGGCCGCTGAGAACGCCTCGGTCGTACTCACCGTTCGAATGGTCATTCGGGACATGATTGCCCGAGCCGTCGTCGTGAAGCTGCCAGGCGGTGACGGCCTCCTTGACCCGATGGTCGAGAGCGAGGAACGCGTCGAGCGAGGCACCGGCCGCGTCGAGGCCCCACACGGCCTGCTCGGCCGCGAGGAGCTCCGCGACCCGGGCCATGCCCGGGTCGGTCAGGCGCTGGGCACCGGCGACCGTGCCGGTCAGGCCCTCGAGCTGAAGATGGTCGAGGATCGGCTGGACGACGTCGGGCGTGGACAGCACCGCGTCGGCGACGGCCTGGGTTAGGGCGAACCCCTTGATTCCGATCACGTGGAGGCAGTCGTCGGGGGTTACCGTCCGCTCGGGGACCGCAGCTGACGTCGTCGTCGCGGCCGCGGCCTCCACTGTGCCCTGCTCGCTGATCGCGATCCCCAGCTCGCGCGCCCAGTCGAGCAGCGTCTCGGCCTCAGGCACGGCCTCGGTCGTCGCCGGGATCGCGCCCGCAAAGACCTCGCCGGTGCTCCCGTCGATCGAGATCACCTCGCCAGCTGCGAACACCCGCGAGCCGATCGTCACCCGCTCGGCGACGACCTCGACCGCCGTCGCCCCGACCACCGCCGGGATGCCCCACCCTCGCGCGACCACCGCCGCATGACTGGCGAGCCCACCCTGCGAGGTGAGGATCCCAGCCGACTTCTCCATCCCGTGGACGTCGTCCGGGGAGGTCTCAGCCCGGACGAGGATGACGGTCCTGCCGGCATCGGCCACGGCACGGGCGACTTCTGGGGTCGTCGCGATCTCGCCGGTCGCCGTCCCGGGCGAGGCCGGGAGACCGGTCGCGAGCGGGGTGAGAAAGCTGCTCCGCCCGATCGATCGCGTCGGTGGATCGACGAGCAGCGCGGCCACTCGCCCGACCGCCTCGCCACGCGACAGGGGGAAATCCGGCTCGTCGGCCATATCGCGGGCGATCCGGAGCGCCGCCTGAGGGCTGCGCTTGCCAACCCGAACCTGGAGCATCCAGAGCCGGCCCTCCTCGATCGTGAATTCGATGTCGCAGAGGTCGGCGAAGAGGCGCTCGAGCCGCATCGCGGTCGCGCGCAGCTCCGCCCCGACCGCAGGCAGGCGCTCGTCGAGGACGGCGATCGCCTCGGTCCGGTGGGTCCCGGCGACGACGTCCTCGCCCTGGGCGTTGAACAGGACGTCGCCGTAGAGCGTCGGCTCGCCGGTCGCGGGGTTGCGGGTGAAGAGGACGCCCGTAGCCGACGTCGCGCCGCGATTGCCGAAGACCATCGCCTGGACGGTCACGGCGGTGCCGAGGTCGTCGGCGATCCCCTCGCGCCTCCGATAGGTGCGCGCCCGGTCGCTGTTCCAGGAGCGGAAGACGGCCTCGATCGCGAGGCGCAGCTGGGCCCAGGGATCGGCGGGGACATCGGCCACGCCGACGATCGAGCGGAAGCTCGCGACGAACCGCTCGCGGCAGGCCCGGGCGAAGGCCTCGCTGCCCGAGGTGCGGGCCAGGCCCGCCTCCGCCGCGTCGTTCAGGCCGAGATTGAGGATCGTGTCCATCATCCCGGGCATCGAGATCGGGGCGCCGGAGCGGACGCTGACGAGGAGCGGATCCTCGACGTCGCCGAAGCGCCGCCCGACGACGGCCTCGATCCCGGCCATCCGGGTTCGCAGCTCGTCGTCGAGGCCAGCCGGCCAGCCCTCGGCGAGGAACGTCCGGCAGGTTGCGGTCGTGATCGCGAAGCCGGGCGGCACGGGGAGCCCGAGTTCACGGGCCATGACTCCGAGGTTGGCCGCCTTGCCGCCGACGATCGCCTTCACCTCGGCCAGCGTCGGCGCGACGGGCTCGTCGAGGGCGAAGGTGAGCTTCATTTCGGCGCCTCCGCGAGCCCCATGAGCGCCCGCCACACCCGTTCTGGTGTCAGCGGCAACTCGCGGATCCGCGCGCCGGTCGCGTCGTCGACGGCCGCGGCAACGGCCGGCGCGACGCACAGCAACGCCCCCTCGCTCATCCCTTTTGCGCCGTACGGACCAGGGCCGTCGCCGTTCTCGATGGTCGCGCTCTCGATCGCCCGCGGGAGATCCATCGACGTCGGGATGCGGTAGTCGATCGCGCCGAGGTTCCGGATCCGCCCGGTCTCGTCGTGGATGTAGTGCTCCATCAGCGTATGGCCGAGGCCCATGATCGCGGCGCCTTCGTCCTGGCCACGGACCTGCAGCGGGTTCAGTGCTTTCCCGACGTCCGACACCGTCACGTGGCGGTGGATCGTGATGTCGCCGGTTGCGTCGTCGACCTCCAGCTCGATCGCCGTGCAGTTGAACTCGTAGAAGGCGGCCGTCCCGCCGAGCGGGTGCGCAGGCTGCGCTTCCTTGCGCATCTCACCGAGCCCGGTGACCTCGCCGCCCAGCCGGCCGAGGCCGCGGACCAGCACGTCCCGGATCGGCAGCACTCGCTCGCCGATCCGGACTTCGCCGCCGTCGACGACGATCGCGCCCTCGTCGACGGCCTCCAGCCGCGCCGCCATGGCGCGCACCTTGGCCTGGACGTCGTGGCAGGCATGGAGGACCGCATTCCCCATCAGGACCGACGACCGCGACGCGGAGGTCTGCTGGTCATAGGGGACGACGGCCGTGTCGCCCATCACCACGGTCACCCAGTCGATCGGGGCGCCGAGCTCCTGGGCGGCGATCTGGGCGAAGATCGTCCTGGCACCCTGGCCCATGTCGGATGTGCCGGCGTAGACGATGACGCTGCCGTCGGCGAGCAGCCGGACCGTCGAGTAGGAGAGGCCGGTCGTCGGGCCGGACTTGAGGCCCAAAGCGATCCCTCGCCCTCGACCGGGCGGCAGCGGGCTGCCCCAATCGATCATTTGGGCGGCCTTGTTGACGGTCTGGGCCCAATCGCCGTCGGCCGGGCGGTCGCCCGGGATGAAGGCGTCGCCCTTACGCGCGAGGTTCCGTAGACGAAGTTCGAGCGGATCGATGCCGAGGACACCCGCGGCCTCGTTCATGTTCGATTCGACGGCCCAGATCTGCTGCGGATTCCCGAAGCCGCGAAACGCGGTCGATGGCGTCGTGTGGGAGAGGATGCTGCGCGCCACGATCCTCGCCGCCGGGACGCGGTACGGCCCGGCCGAGGTGTAGCTCCCCTTCCCGACGACACGATCCGCGATGTCCGCGTAGGCGCCGATGAGATAGTCCGCCTCGACGTCTCGGAACACGAGCGTGCCGTCGCGCTGGAAGCCCGAGCGGACGCGGATCTCGCAGGCGGCCCGGCGGACGGCGACTGGGCCCAGACCGTCAACCGGGCCGCCGAGATGATCGATTGGGGAAGCCCGCTCCCGCCTGGTCGTGGCCGCGGGCTAGCCCTGGGCCTCAAGTCCGGCCCGACCACCGGCCTCTCTTACTCGACCGTCCGGCTGCTCGCTGACGGCAGCGTCATCGTCCACGCCGGCACGTCCGACATGGG
>JBBRCU010000079.1:0-6333 GCA_038204565.1 Candidatus Limnocylindrales bacterium | reverse complement strand
TGGAAGACGAGGACGCTCGTGGCGAAGCCGACCGCGAGGGCGAGCACCACGATCGCGCGGGACGCCGCCCCGGCCCGCTCGCGCAGGGAGTGGCCTGCCAACCGGCCGCCGGGGCCGAGGATCCGCGCGAGCAGGTCGGTGGGGCCTCGCTCGCGATCCAGAGCGACCCCGACGACCCGCAGGAGCAGCAGCGTGCCGCCGGTCCAGAACAGGAGCGGCGCCACGAACGAGGTGAGCGCCAGGGTGACCGTTGGATTGCCCTCGGCGTTGAGGACTGGATGGACGCCATTGCCGCCAGCCACCAGGTAGACGGCGACGGCCGCGACCAGGGCGAGCCCGTCGAGGTACAGGCGCTTCCATAGTGGCGGGCGGGCGCGCTGGAGTTCCTGGCGTCCGGACGCAATCTCCTCCTGCAACTGGCCCCGCAGCGGAAGGACCGCCGCCAGGCTCGCGAGGACCGTCGTCAATCCGATCGCTGCGACGGCAGCCCTTGTGAGCGACTCGGTGAAGCCCGCGGATGCGAGGTCGCCCCCGAACAGGGCGAGTCCGACGACGGATCCGAGCACGACCCCCAGGATCGAGCCGACGAGGGCGGTGACGATCGTGGCGCCCATGAATACGAGCCGCAGGTCGCGCCGGGTGGCGCCGCGGGCACGGAGCAGCGCAGCGTGACGGCGGGTCGTGTCGGCTGTGGCGTCGGCCGCCAATCGCGACAGCGCGAGCGCGAGGATGATCCCGGGCAGCGCAAGGAAGATGAACAGGATCTGGCCCCATGCCAGGTCACCGGCGAGCGGTTCGAGCGACGCGCTTGCGTCGTCGACCCAGGTGAACGAACCCGCGCCCTGGCGCTCAATGCGGCGGCGCACGGTGTCCAGCCACGCCTGCGCGGCCACCGGGTCGCCGGGCAACTGGGCATGGTCAAGCCGAACGTGGAGCTCGCGCCGGACCGCGGGGTCGGCGGCGAAGACCGGCGTTGCCCCAGCGCTTCCGCCCTGGCCGCTCGTGGCCGGGTCTGCGGCGATCGCGGACGGCGGGATCTTCGGCAAGACGAGACGTTCGAGATCAGAGTGGCTCATGACGGCTACGTTGACCGGCGGGTTCGCGCCCGCCGCGCGGTGGGCCGCATCGATCGGCCCGAGGATGAGATCGGCGGCGGCGATCGAGACGACACCCGAGACCGTGGACGTGACTGATGCGCCGCCTGGCAGCATGAAGGTGATCGAGTCACCGGGAACGACGCCGAGGTTGGAGGCAAGGTCGCGACTGATGGCGATCGCTCCGGGCGCAACCGTGCCCGAAGACAGGCCGAACAACCCGGTCGTCGTCGTGTAGTCAGGGTCGATCCCGAGCAACACGCCGACGCTGGTCTGGGTGGCGGTCCCCGCCTTGCTGGCGGCGGCCGAATCGAAGTGGGCGACATCAAACGGGAGGACCGAGCTGACCGCCGGATCGGCCGCAAGTGTCGCCCGCGTGGCGGCAGCGTCGGCCGCCGGGGCCAGGACGATCTGCCCATCGACGGGCAACTCGGCCAGGGCACGGCGGGTCACGGTCGTGCCGGAGGCAGCCCCGAACAGGACGACGCTGGTAATCAGCGCGGACGCGATCGCGACCCCGACGACCGCCGCCAGGGACCGCCGCGGCTCCCGGACGACGAGGTGGAGTGCGTGGCGTAGGAGATTCATGCTGGGACTCCCTCGGTCAGCCGTCCGTCGAGCATCCGGAGCCGGCGGTCGGCGAGCGCGGCGCTGACGGGGTCATGGGTGACGAGGACGAGGCTCGCGCCTCGTCGTCGAACGGCTGCCGACAGGAGGGCGAGGACCCCTTGGGCGTTTTCCTCGTCGAGGCTCCCGGTCGGCTCGTCGGCGAGGATCAACGCAGGCTCGATGACGATGGCCCGGGCGACGCCAACCCGCTGGCGCTCGCCGCCGGAGAGCTCGTCGATGCGGGCCCCGAACGCCGCGCCGAGCCCGACCTCCTCGAGGGCCGCCGTGGCGCGCTCCCGTCGCTCGCGCTCGGCCACCCCGGCCAGCATCAGCGGGAGCGCGACATTCTCGCCCGCGCGCAGGCTCGCGATCAGCCCGAAAGACTGGAAGACGATGCCAACCTGGCGCTGGCGCAGGCGTGCCCGCTCGGCCGGGGACAACCGCGCCAGGTCGTGGCCGAGGACGCTGATCTCGCCGCGGTCCGGCGCTTCGAGACCGGCCAGCAACCCGAGAAGCGTCGTCTTGCCAGACCCGGACGGTCCCTCGATCGCGACGAACGTCCCGGGCTCGACATCGAGGTCAACGCCGTCGACCGCGATGACAGGTGCAGCACCCGAGCCCGCGTAGCGACGGGTCAGGTCGCGGCAGCGGATGAGGCTCATCGGACCCGCCGATCAGCGACGACCCGGCCGTCGCGCAACTCGACGACTCTGTCCGCCCGGTCTGCGACCTTCGGGTCGTGGGTCGCGAGGACGATCGTGACCTCGCCGCTACGATGAATCTCCTCGAGGAGCGCGATGAGCAGGTCGGCGTTCACCGAGTCCAGCTCGCCCGTGACCTCGTCCGCCAGGATGATCGGCGGTCGGGTCCCGAGAACGATCGCCAGCGCTGCTCGCTGCTGCTCGCCACCCGAGAGCTGGGCCGGGCGGTTCGAGCCGCGGTCCTCGAGGCCGACCCGGGCGAGAGTCGTACGTGCGGCGGCCGTGTCCATGGGCCGATCTGCGAGCGCCGCCGCGAGGAGGAGGTTCTCCTCGATCGAGAGGAATGGGATGAGGTTCTGGCTCTGAAAGACGAAGCCCACGTGACGGCCGCGCACACTTGCGCGCACGTCTTCGTCCGCTCGGGAGAGGTCGATCCCATCGACGACGACACGACCGGCGGTTGGCCGGTCGGAACCCGCGAGGAGCTGGAGCAACGTCGACTTGCCCGACCCGGAGCGGCCCATGATCGCGACGAACTCGCCTGCCGCGATCTCGAGGTCGATGCCGCGCAAGGCGATGGTCTCGACGTCGACTTCGCGGAACACCCGGATGACGTCGCTCAGAACGATGATCGGCGGCATCGGCCTCGGCGCTGTCGCGGTCGCGGCGGCGGCGGGCATGGCGGCCGCCTCGATCACTTCCACTTGAAGCTCTCGATCATCTGCCGAAAGGCGTCCACGTTGTCCACGCCGTCCGGAGTCGAAAGGCTGACGACGGCGAGGCCCGCGGGTCCCGGAACGTAGTAGCGGTCCACCGTCGAGGGCACCAGCTTGCCCGTCACCGGGTCGGGCGCCGCCGGCAGGTGGTAAACGAGGCGGTCGTAGGTCGATCCGCCGACCTTGACCCGGTCCTGCTTGACGAGCGTGAACCCGGTCTGCGCCTGAAGGGCCGGAAGCTCCGTCGACGCGACCCAGGCCGCCAGGTCCGTGGGCGCAGCGATGACCGCCACCGTCTCGCTGCTGTCCTTGTCGCGGATCACGACGCCGTCGGGTTGCGACGCGACCTGCCAGCCCTCGACGTACTGGATCGCGAAGGCCGGGCTCCCACCGCGGAAGGTCAGGAAGACGGCGTTGTCGGGGATGTCCCCCTTCGTGGTGCCGCCGCCGGACTCCGGAGCCGGCGAGCCGCTCGCGCCACCGTCTGGCGACCCGGCGGCGGGATCGCTCGGCGTGGACTGGGCCGCCGACGCGGACTGGGCCGGAGGCGCCCCGACGCTCGCCGCTGGAACCGAGGGCCTCGTGCCCCCGCAAGCGACCACCAACAGTCCGACCGAGGGGATGATGAGCAGCCGCGCCAGGGGGCCGGCGCGATGAGGACGGTGCATCTGGAAACCTCGCACGAGCTGGCCGACCCGGTTGCCGGCGTGTCAGTGCGAGTTATCGAGGCCCCAGATGAATGTCACCTGAACCGAGGTAGCGAGAGTCGGAACGTGGCGCCATCCCCGGGCTCGCTGGCGGCTTCGAGGCGACCGCGATTCCGCTGCGCGAGACTGCGGGCGATGGCGAGCCCAAGCCCAGCGCCCGCGGGACTCCCAGCGTCCGCGTGCACCCGGTAGAACGGCTCGAAGATCCGGTCGAGGTCCGCGCCCGCGATGCCAGGGCCGCTGTCACTGACCTCGATCTTCACCTCGCGGTCGCTTGCGCGGGTCACGACGCGCGGCGGGTCACTCGCGGGGCCGCCCCCGTAGCGGAAGGCGTTGTCGAGGAGGTTGGCGACGATCCGACCGAGCTCGTCCGGGTCGGCCGAGACGAGGACGTCCGGGGCAAGGGACATCTTCGCCAAAGCAAGGCGCGGATGCGCTGCCGCGAACGCCTCAACGGTCTCAGCGGCGAGCACGGAGAGGTCCACCGGCTCGGTCCGCCGGTCGATCACGGCCTCATCGCTCCGGGCAAGGAGGAGCAGGTCGTTGGTGAGGCGGGTCAGCCGCTCGGCAGAATCGACCATCGTGGCCACGGAGGCCCGGAGACCCTCGGTGTCAGGTGATCCGACAAGGGCGCTCTCCCCGGTTGCCCGGATCATGGTGAGCGGTGTTCGCATCTCATGCGAGGCATCGGCCACGAATCGTCGCTGCCGGGTGTGTGCCTCGCGGATCGGGGCGAGCGTCCGCGCGGCGAGGACCCAGGCAGCGATGGCGACGAATGCCACGACCACCAGGTCGGCGACGAGCAGCGCGATCCCGATCCGACCGATCGTGACCTGGTACGTGACCTCTGCAACCTGCTCGTTGGTCAGGTCCGGCGCCAGGTCGAAGTTTGGCGCAAGGACGTTCGACAGACCGACGTAGAAGACGACGCTGAACGCCCCGATGACGAGGGCAATCAGCCCAATGTATAGCAGCGTGAGCCGGACCCGGGCACGGCGGAACATCAGCCGGCGCTCATGCCACGCAGGCGGTAGCCGGCGCCACGGACCGTCTCGATCAGGCCGTCGCGGCGGCCTTCATCGACCTTTCGTCGGAGGCTCCGGATGTAGACCTCCACGATGTTGGACTCCGCGACGAAATCGGCATCCCAGAGGGCGTGGATGAGTTGGTCGCGATGGAAGACCTGGCCCGGATGACGCGCCAGGAGCTCGAGCAGCGCGAACTCTCGTGCAGTGAGCCGGACCTCACGTGGGCCACGTCGGACGCCGAGGGTCGCCGGGTCGAGCAGCAGGTCGCCGACCCGGATCACGGGGACCCGTTCCTCCAGCCGCCGTCGCCCCAGTGCCCGCACGCGCGCCCGGAGTTCGTCCATCGCAAAGGGCTTGGACATGTAGTCGTCGGCCCCCCGATCGAGGCCCGTGACGCGGTCCTCGACCCCATCGAGCGCCGTCAACATGAGGACGGGCGCAGCAACTCCGCGTTCGCGGAGGGCGGAGCACGTCGCGAAACCGTCGAGCCCGGGCAGGATGACGTCGAGGATCACCAGGTCGTAGTCGTAGGCGCTCGTCCACTCGAGTGCGTCGCGCCCGTCACTCACGACGTCCAAGGCGTGCCCGTCCGCGACGAGCGCGGTCTTGACCGCCACGGCGATGGCCGGTTCGTCCTCGACGACAAGAATGCGCAGACCGAATCCTCCTTGGGGTTGATGGCGCAGCTACGGTATCGCGGCTCAACCTGAATCCACGATGAGCCGGTTCGGCCATCTTCAGGCGAAGCGAACCACGCACAAGAAACCCACCACGATCGAGTAGATCGCGAACGGGAGCAGCGTCCGGGTCCGGAACCAGCGGGTGAGGAAGCGGACCGACAGATAGGCGGCGATACCTGCGGCCAGGCTGCCGACGAGGACTTGGAGGCGGACGCCATCGCCGTTGTGGCCGAGCAGGTCCGGGAGCTTGTAGACGCCCGCGGCCAGGATGATCGGGGTGGCGAGCAGGAAGCTGAACCGCGCCGCGTCCTCGTGATGCAGGCCTCGGACGAGCCCAGCGACCATCGTGATCCCGGAGCGGCTGATCCCCGGCAACAGGGCCGCGACCTGGGCGACACCAACCAGCCCCGCCTCGTGGAGCTCGAGCGTATCGATGCGCCGGTCCCCCGACGCCGTCCGCGCGTGCAGCTCAACCACGCGTCGCACCTCCGCCCGGCGGCGGAGCCGCTCACCGGCGAACAGGACCAGGCCGTTGACGACCAGGAAGCCCGAGGCGAGGAGTGGCGTCGCGAACAGGACGCGGAGGCTGTGCTCCAGGAGGAGGCCGAGGACGCCGGCCGGGATCGTCGCGACGACCAGGAGCCAGCCCAGCCGCTCGTCGGGCGTCTCGATCCGGCGCCGGCGGAGTGACCGCAGGAGCCCGCCGATGATCCGCACCCAGTCCGCGCGGAAGAACAGCAGCAGGGCGAGCGCCGTCGCGACGTGGAGGCCGACCAAGAAGGCGAGGAAGAACGACTC
>JBBRCU010000078.1:0-6629 GCA_038204565.1 Candidatus Limnocylindrales bacterium | reverse complement strand
GAGGATGTTGAAGACCTCCGGGTGCGCCTTCTCGACCTCGTCGAGCAGCACGACGGCGTAACTCTTGCGCCGGACGGCCTCCGTGAGCTGCCCGCCCTCGTCGAACCCGACGTAGCCGGGTGGCGCCCCGACCAGTCGACTGACGTTGTGACGCTCCATGAACTCGCTCATGTCGATCTTGATCAGGGCGTCTTCACTGCCGAACATGAACTCGGCGAGCGCCTTGGCGAGCTCGGTCTTGCCGACGCCCGTGGGACCCAGGAAGATGAACGAGCCGATGGGCCGCTTGGGATCCTTGAGACCGGCGCGCGCCCGACGGACGGCCTTCGACACGGTCTCGATGGCCTCCTGCTGGCCGATCACTCGGCCGTGCAGGACCTCCTCCATCTTGAGCAACCGCTCGGACTCCTCCTGGGCGATGCGGGTCACCGGGATCCCGGTCCACATCGCGACGACCTGGGCGATCTCCTCCTCGTCGACCACCGGCAGGTCGCCCGAAAGCGAGGCCTGCCATTCGGCGCGCAGCGTGTCCACGGTCTCACGGGCGGTCGCCTCCGTCTCGCGCAGGGTGGCCGCCTCTTCGTACTCCTGGTTGTTGATCGCGGCGTCCTTCTCCTTCGTGACGCGATCGAGATCCTTCACGGCTTCGCGCAGGGCGGGCGGCTGGCTGGAGTTTCGAAGGCGAACCCGGCTCCCCGCCTCATCGATCAGGTCGATCGCCTTGTCCGGGAGGTGGCGGTCCGTGATGTAGCGCGTCGACAGGTCCGCGGCGGCCTTGACCGCGTCATCGGTGATCGTGACCTTGTGATGCTGCTCGTAGCGCTCGCGGACCCCCATCAGGATGGCGATCGTCTGCTCGAGCGTCGGCTCCTCCACCATCACCGGCTGGAAGCGCCGCTCGAGGGCCGCATCGCGCTCGATGTACTTGCGGTACTCGTCGAGAGTGGTCGCGCCGATGCACTGGAGTTCGCCGCGAGCGAGCGGCGGCTTGAGAATATTCGCGGCGTCGATGGCGCCCTCGGCGGCGCCAGCCCCGACGAGGGTGTGGAGCTCGTCGATGAAGAGGACGGCGTCGTTCGTGTTGCGGAGCTCCTCGATGATCTTCTTCAGGCGCTCCTCGAATTCGCCGCGGTACTTCGTACCGGCAACGAGCGATCCGATGTCGAGGGTCAGGACCCGCTTGTTCAGAAGCGTCTCCGGGACATCGCCTGACACGATCCGGTGGGCTAGGCCCTCGGCGATTGCCGTCTTGCCGACGCCGGGCTCGCCGATGAGGGCCGGGTTGTTCTTCGTCCGGCGGGACAGGATCTGAATGACCCGCTCGATCTCCTTGTCGCGGCCGATCACCGGATCCAGCTTCCCGGCGCGAGCGAGCTCGGTCAGGTTGATCCCCAGCTGGTCGACGGTCGGGGTCTTGCTGGCGCGCTTCGTCTCCTGGGCAGGTCCGGCCGACGAGCTCTGCGACAGGACGCGAATGACCTCGTGGCGGACCTTGTCGAGGTTGACCCCGAGCGACTCGAGGACGCCGGCGGCGATCCCCTCGCCTTCGCGAACCAGGCCGAGCAGCAGGTGCTCCGTGCCGATGTAGTTATGGCCCAGGCGACGAGCCTCGTCGATTGCGAGCTCGATCACGCGCTTGGCACGCGGGGTGAGCCCGACCTCACCGACGACCGGCCGGTCGCCGCGCCCGATGATGAATTCGACCGCGGTCCGGACCTTCGCCAGCTCGACGTTCATGTTCTCGAGGACGCGCGCCGCGACTCCCTCGCCCTCCCGGACAAGGCCGAGGAGCAGGTGCTCCGTGCCGATGTAGTTGTGGTTGAAGCGCTGCGCTTCGTCCTGAGCAAGCGTCAGGACCTTGCGGGCGCGATCCGTGAACTTGTCGAAGCGGTCCATCGAGTCGAACGTTCGTTCCCTTGTGAGCGTCTCAGGGGGCGCTCCGAAAGCCATGCTAGCACGGACCCCTCCCCCGCAAGCCTGCCGAACGGGCCTCCGGGAGCGGTCTGTCCTCCCGTCGCCGGTGACGCCGATCCCGCCTGATTGATCCGTGGAAATCGGGCCAGCCAGTGCGGGATGGACGGGCGAATCGATCATCGAATCGAAACGACCCGCCGGTGGCGGGTCGTTTGGTGTTGGTCGGAGTGAGTGGCGTCAGGCGGGCGTCGACTCGTCCTCGGTCGGCTCGGCGGCGGTCGCGGCGACCGTTTCCGGCTCGGCGGCGGTCGCGGCGACCGTTTCCGGCTCGGCGGCGGTCTCGGCGACCGTTTCCGGCTCGGCGGCGGTCTCGGCGACCGTTTCCGGCTCCGAGTCGGCAACCTCCGATGCTGCTAGCTGATCCCGGACTTGAGCGAACGCCGCGGCCAGGGTGTTGTCGATCCCGCCTTCAGGCTCCTGAACGGCGTCCTGCGCCGACCAGCCACGCTCCGGCCGGGGCCGACGCTCGCCGCGCGGTGCAGACGACGGCACGTTTCCGCCACCGGTTGCCCCGCCACCGCCGCCACCAACGGCGGCCTCGGGCGCCGGTCGAGCCGGCGCTTCCTCGGCCTGCTTCAGGCTGAGGCCGAGACGATGGCGCTCGGAGTCAAGCGAGATGATCTTCAGCTTGAGCGTCTGGCCCTCATGGACAACGTCACCCGGATGGGCGACGCGCTGGTGGGACAGCTCGCTGATGTGGATCAGGCCTTCGAGGCCGTCGCGGACGCGGACGAACGCGCCGAAGTTGACAAGCTTCGTGACCGTGCCGTCGATGACGTCTCCGACGTTGAAGTCGGCAACGGTCGAGTGCCACGGATCCGGTTGGAGCCGGCGGATCGAGAGCGAAATCCGGCCGCGCTCGTGGTTGATGTCGATGACCTCGGCCTCGACCTCGTCACCGACCTTGTAGCCGGATTCGGGGTTGTTGACCTTGTTCCACGAAAGCTCGCTCTTGTGGACGAGGCCATCGATTCCACCGAGGTCGATGAAGACGCCGAACGGGGCAATCGAGCGGACCGTGCCGCTGACCTTCTGGCCGACCTGGAGGCTGCTGAACAGCTCATCCCGCTTCTCGCGCCGCTCCTCGTAGAGAGCGACCTTCTCGGACAGGATCAGGCGATTGGCCTTGCGGTTGACTTCGAGGATCTTGAGCCGGAGCTTGCGGCCGACGAACGGCATCAGCTTCTCGGCAATCTCCTGGGCGGCATCGCGCGGCTGGTCGTTCTGCGGCCGTCGCGGGAAGTCGACGATCTGGCTGATCGGCACGAAGCCACGGATGCCGCAGTCGACGATCAAGCCGCCCTTGTTGTGGTCGATGACCGGCGCCTCGATGATGACGCCCGTCTCGAACTGCTCCTGCATCGAGCGCCACTTGCGCTCGAGACCCGCGCGGCGCAGGGACAGGACCGCGTGGCCCTCCTGCGACTCGGGCTGCAGGACATAGACGAGGACCGTGTCGCCGATCGCGAGGACCGGCTGAGACTCTGCGTGACGGCCGTAGAGCTCACGGTTGCTGACCACGCCCTCGGACTTCGCCCCGATGTCAACGAGGATCTCGTCCTTGTCGATCCGGACGACCGTGCCTTCGACGACGTCGCCATGCTTGAAGCTCTTGATGTCGGAGTCCTGCTCGGCGAGCAGCTCCTCCATCGTGGTCGGCTCAGGTCCGAGATCGCGCGGCGCGGGGGCCACTTCGGGCTCGTCCTCTTCACCGGCTGCAGGTGCATCGGCCATGTCATCGGCGCTCAGCGCGTCGGCCGCAGCCGATTCCGCCTGTGCTCCCGTCGCCGGCTCGTCGTTCCCGTCCAGGTCGCCTTCGCTCGTGGCGTTCGGGTCGCCTGCGCTCGTGGCGCTCGCGGTCGAATCCGTGTCGTCAGCCGACGCGACGACGGCCGGCTCGGCGACGTCCGTCGGTGCAGCCTCGGCCACGGGCGCGTTGTCGCTGGTCTGGGGAGCGTCCTCCACCGCGCTGGGCGCGGCGATATCGGCGGTGGCGGGCTCGTCGGCGACGGCGGTCGCAGCGGCGGTCCGGTCGGAGGTCTCATCCACGCTCGCGGCGATCGCGTCGCTCTGGGGGACCCCGTCCTGCAGTTCCTCGGTCAAGTGTCTGGTCTCTCCTGTCGGTCAAGTCCCCAGACATGGCGACGGCCCGGGCAGCGCCCAGGCCGGGTCCGGAACGATCAGAGGTGGTCCGTGGGTAGTTGGGCCGCGGTCCGCTCCCTTCGTGGCGAGCTGGCTGGACACGTCTTCAGCTGTCTGCCTTCTAGGGCCGGGAGAGTCTAGCACAGGGGTTTGCGCGGCTACAATCGATCGGCCGTGCCCGAACTTCCCGACCTCGCGATCGTCGCCGACGCGCTCCACGCTGCCTTGGCCGGTCGCCCGGTGACCGCCGCGCGCGCGCCGGGCCCTCTTGCCGTCCGAGGAACGCCCGCGGAGCTCGCGGAGCTCGTCGGGCAACGGCTGGTCAGCGTTCGGCGGCGGGGAAAGCTGCTGATCGTCGATCTCGACCGGGATCGAGTCGTGATCAATCCGATGCTCACCGGGCGCCTCCAGCTGGCGGCCCCTGGCGTCGCGCTGCCGAGCAAGACGGCCGTCGTGATCGCGCTCGGCAAGAGGGACAGGAAGCCACGCGATGCGGCGAAATGGACCGCGCGCGCGGGCTGGCTGCCTGCCGACGACGCGGCCGCCGAGATCCGCTACCGCGACCCCACCCAGATGGGCAAGGTCTACCTGGCCCCGGCCGGCGTGACGCGCGTCATCCCGGGCCTCACCGACGAAGAGATTGGCCCTGACGCAGACGATCCTGGCCTTACCCTCGACACCTGGCGGACGCGCATCAAGCGCCACCCCGGCGAGCTCAAGAATCTCCTGAAGAATCAGGCCTTCGTCGCCGGGGTCGGCAATGCCTACAGCGACGAGATCCTGCATGCGGCCCGGCTGCTCCCGTTCCGGAAACGATCGACCCTCGCCCCGGAGGAGATCGACGCCCTCTACGGGGCGACGCGGTCGACGCTCAGCAACGCCATCGACATCCTCCGGGTGCGGGTGCCACCCACGTTCGAAAAGCAGGCACGGGACTGGCTCGCAGTCCACGGCAAGGGTGGCCAGCCTTGCCCGCGCTGCGGGACGCGGATCAGCGAGGTCAAACCTGGCGGGTTCGTCACGTCCTTCTGCCGGGGCTGCCAGCATTGACTGCAAGCGCTACCGACGCCCACCCTGGGCGCACAGCCCCCGAGCGGACGCATCATGGGATCTTCAGGACCTGCCCGACCTTCAGAACGTTCGTCGACAGGCCATTGAGCTGCCTGATCGCCGCGGCCGTCGTCTTGAAGCGACTCGCGATGACCAGCAGCGTGTCGCCCTTCTTCACCCGGTAGGACGCCCGGAACGACGGCTCGGCGCTCGGCGCCGCCGAAGCCGACGGTTCAGCCGATGGAGGCGAGGGGGTGGCCGTCGGGCGCGGGCTGGCGCTTGGTGAGGCGAGGACGAGAGACGCCGACGGCGAGAGCGACGGGGTAACCGTGCCTCCGGCCGAGAACCGGGCGAGGGCAACGATGACGAATGCCACGACCATCAGCCCGACGAGGGCGACCTGCCCGGGCGCGCGGTCGAATTGAATGCGGACGGCCTTGTCCATGAGGCGCTGCGGCTCCAACAGGATGGGGGCCGTGCGGGCCAGCGGCCGGCGACGGCGATCGGCCTGCTCGACGAGCTCGGGATCGGAGCCGCCGGCGAGCGCCGAGATGCGCGTCGAACGTGCTGCACGGAACATCGGGCATTCGATGTGATCCGCCGACAGACAGTGACGTCGCTGCTTGTCAGTGACCTGGGGCGCAGGCGGGTCCACCGCGGCACAGCGGTGATCGCGCGACGGGACCGACATCCGCCACGCGCCGCCGGCAGAGATCAGGTACGGGCACGTTGCGAGGACGGTGTCCCGGGCGGACAGGCCTGGACTGGCACGCGCATCCCGTTCCGGATGGGCGGCGGCATCGGGTCGCCCGCCGGGCTCGACTTCCTTGCGCGGCTCCGATGCGTCCTCGGTCGCGGTGGGGACGGTCATCGAGACCAGTCTACCGGCCCGCCGTTCCCTCCGGTCGCTGGGCCGCCTACGGCTCCTGCGGGCGACACTGGCCACCCGGGCGACCTCCGCGCGGTACGGACGATCCGGAATCAATTCCCCCGGGAACGCAAAAATCCTGGCGACGACCTATTTTCCCGAAAGGCTGCCCTCTCAGTATCTTCGGCGCTGGAGAGCTTGACTTCCGTGTTCGGGATGGGAACGGGTATGGCCTCTCCGCCAGTGTCACCAGGATTCGTTGCGTCTGGATGGTCTGTTCGGCTGCGACCAACGCCGGCCCGATCTCGGGCGGCGCGGGCGCCGTTCAGCAGTCGATCTTCGAAATCAATGTCAAGACGTGGATCCGATCCACGAGTCCCAGCCACTGACCCCAGGTCAGTTGCTGTAGAGGTCAAGCCCTCGACCGTTAGTACCGCTCAGCTTCATCCGTCACCGAACTTCCACATGCGGCCTATCAAACAGGTGGTCTCCCTGCGGTCTTACCCGGTTGACCCGGTGGGGAACCTCATCTCGAGGCGAGCTTCGCACTTAGATGCTTTCAGCGCTTATCCCGACCGAACATAGCTACCCAGCG
>JBBRCU010000077.1:0-7356 GCA_038204565.1 Candidatus Limnocylindrales bacterium | reverse complement strand
AGACCGAAGAGGTGGTCCGGGCCAGCGAGGAGCGGCTCCGGATCGCGGCCGAGGTCGGCCGGTTCGGGCTGTACGACTACGATCTCGAGCACGGCGGAATGTACTGGTCGCCGGAGCTCCACGCGATTCTTGGTACCGCTGGCGACGCTGCGGCCCCGGAGGATGCAGCGATCCACCCCGACGATCGCGAGCGGACGCTCGAGCAGTTCGCCGCGGCCCAGGCGCCGGAGGGGGACGGGGCGTTCGATCTCGAGTACCGGATGGTCCGGCCCGACGGCGGCGTGCGCTGGGTCTCGACCCATGGCCGGACGTACTTCTCGGAGGAGGCGCCGGGGGCCGGGCGGCGGCCGCTGCGCTCGATCGGTGTCGTCGTCGACGTGACCGATCGGAAGCAGGAAGATGACCTTCGTGACGTCTTCGTCGGCATGCTCAGCCACGAGCTCCGGACACCGGTCACCGCGATCTACGGCGGCAGCCAGGTCCTCCGCCGGGAGAACGTCGACGAGGCGACCCGGCAGGAGATCATCGCCGACATCATCAGTGAGAGCGAGCGCCTCGAGCGGCTCGTCGAGAACCTGCTGGTCCTTGCCAAGGCGGAGCGCCGGGCGGAAATCGCCGGGCGTGAGCCGGTGCTCATCCGGCCGATCCTCGGCCGCGTCCTCACCGAGAAGCGCCGCCGCTGGCCGGGCGCGGTCCTCGAGGAGGATGTCCTGTCCGGGCTGCCGCTCGTCGTCGGCGACGACGCGTCGGTCGAGCTGATCCTGCGCAACCTGATCTCCAACGCCCTGAAATACGGGCCGGCCGGCGGGACGGTCACGATCGTTGCGTCGCGGACGGACGACGAGGTCGAGGTCCGGGTCCGCGACGAGGGGGAGGGGATCGCTGCGACCGACACCAGCCGCCTGTTCGACCTGTTCTTCCGCGCCGATCCCGCCCGCCGCCGGGCGCCGGGCGCCGGGATCGGCTTGTTCGTCGTGCGGGTCCTGACCGAGTCGGTCGGTGGTCGGGTGTGGGCGGCCAACCGGCCCGAGGGCGGAGCGGAATTCGGGTTCGCCCTCCCGATCTACGTCGAGGTCGATGACGGCCTGGCGGGCAGCTGAGCCGGCGCGGGCGGCCAGCGGATCGATGGAGCGCCTCAGCCGGGTGGTCGGACCGGCCTCGACGAATGTCTACGTCCTCGCCGACGAGCGGAGCCGGGAAGCGATCGCGATCGACACCGCGATCCCATCGCTTGCCTGGATCGTGGACGAGCTCGCGGCCCGCGACTGGACCCTGAAGCTGCTCGTCTCGACTCATGGCCACTGGGATCACACCGGCGACAACGCCGCGGTGGCGACGGCGACCGGCGCCGAGATCGCGGCCCATGCCCTCGATCGCGAGATGCTGACGCACCCCACGCCGCTCTGGGCTCCGTTCGAGATCCCGCCCTCGGTGCCCGCCGTGGACCTGGCCGAGGGCGGCGTGATCCGGTTCGGGTCGATCCGTCTCGACGTCCTCCACACGCCGGGCCATACCCCGGGCTCGGTCTGCCTGCGGTCAGCCGACGATGGCCTGGTGTTCAGCGGCGACACCCTGTTCGCCGGGGCCTGGGGCCGGACCGACCTGCCCGGCGGCTCGGCCGAAGCGATCGTCGGATCGCTGATCCGGCTCGGCGAGCTCGAACCGATCGTCGGCGTGTTCCCGGGTCACGGCCCGGCAACGACGATCGGGCGGGAGCGGCCCTGGCTGGACCTCGTCCGCGACCGCCGCCGCCTGCCGCTCTGACCAGGCTCGGCCCGGTCAGCCGACGGTGAACGCCTTCCGATAGGAGACGCCGGTCTTGGTCCGACGGAAGCCGAGGGACTCGTAGAGCCGGAGGGCGCCCGAGGGGTTCTCGGCGTCGACGCCGAGGGCGACATCGGTCATCCCGGCGGCGTGGAGGCCGCGGAGCGAATCCGCGATGAGCGCCGCCGCGAGGCCACGGCGGCGCCAGGGTCGGCGGGTCGAGATGTGCTCGAGCCAGCCGCGACGCTGCCCGAGGAGCTCGTTCTCGTTGGCCCAGATGAAGGTCATCACCGAGCCGGCGACCTCGGCCCCGTCCCACGCGACCCGCCACAGACGGGTGTCCACGTCGGGGTCGGCGTACCACGCGTGGAAGTCGCCGTCGGTCCGCTGGGCCGGCTCCCAGTGGTCCAGGAATGCCTCGACGTCGGCGTCCCAGATGCGGCGGTGGTCCGCCTCGGCGACCGGCCGGACCTCGAGGCCGGCCGGGAGGGGGACGTCCGGGATCGGATCGGCCAGGTCGCGGACCATCAGGAACCCGTAGCGGACGATCTCGTAGCCCTCGCCGGCGTAGAGCGCGGTCGCCCCGACCTGCCCCTCGTCGGGCCAGGTGGCCAGGGCGCGACCCGCTGGGCGGCCGTCCGTGGCGGCCACCTCGGCGGCTCGGCGCTCGGTCCAGTGGAGGAGCGCCCGGCCAAGGCCGCGCCGGCGCCACGCCGGAGTGACCCAGCCCTGGACCTCGTGGACGCCGATTCCATTCCGGGTCCGGACGTCCGTCTGCCCGGCAGCCACCAGCTCCCCGGCGATCTCGGCGAGGATCAAGTCCTGGCGCGGATCGAACTCCTCGGTGTGCTCGTGGTCGATCCGGAGGCCCGCGGCCGTGGGCAGGTAGTCCAGGCGGTCGGCGAGGTTCGCGACAACGATCAGGTTGACGAGCGCCGCGTAATCGCGCTCCGGATCGAGCATCCGGAACTGCAGCCCGGGGATGTCCGGGGCATCGGGCAGCTCCAGCCGCTGGTCGATCATCGGGTCACCTCCTCGAATGGCTCAGGATCGCCGTCCGCGGCCGGCTCGGGTACGGGTTTTCGGTAGGACGTCGCCGACGAGACGACGCGGAAGCGATACGACTCGTAGAGGGCGAAAGCCTGGTGCGGGTTGGTCAGGTCGACGCCGAGCGACGCCGAGCCGAACCCGCGCTCGCGGAGGAGCACCAGGCTCCTGGCGATCAGGGCCCGGGCGAGGCCGCGCCGCCGCCACGGCCGCCTGGTGAAGATCGAGTCCAGCCAGCCCGAGCGGTCGCCTTCGGGGCTGACATGGATCCCGTTGAGAATTCCGCCCGCGACCTCGTCACCGTCGAACGCGATGATCCAATGGTCGGGATCCAGGCCGGGATCCTCGAGGAACTCGGCGAACTGCTCGTCCGATCCCTCGCTCCAGCCGAAGTGGTCGCGGAACGCCTCGGCGTCGGCATCGAAGACCGCGCGGAGGGCGGCCCGGTCGCGTCCGACCGGCCGGACGTCGAGACCCGTCGGCAGGGCGACCTCGAGGATGTTGTCGAGGTCTGGCCGGGTCATCGAGGCGAACCGCCGGACTGCGTCGTAGCCGGCACCCTCGAGGAGGGCCTGGCCACCGCGGTCGCCGTCGAAGAGGAAGGTCGTGAATGCGCGCGACCGTCCCGCTCCGTCGCCGGCAGCCCCGTGCGCAGACGCGATCTCACTCCGGCGCCGCTCCGACCACGCGAGGAGGCGGGAGCCGATCCCGCGCCGACGCCAGGCCGGTTCGACCACCCCGACCGCCTCGTACCAGCGCTCGCCGTCGTTCGTGTCGTTCCAGTCGACGCGGTCGTAGCCGACGAGCCAGTCGTCCGCCTCGACCAGCAGGAGGTCGCGGGCCGGATCGAACCGCTCGAGGTGGCGGTAATGGGCCCGGATCCCGTCGAGCGTGTTCCGCTGCAGCTCCCCGTCGGCGACGCGGGCAGCGTCCTGGGCGGCCCACATCCCGGGCAGGTCGGCCTCGAGATCCAGGCACATCCGGAAGGACACCCCCGGGATCGGCGCGAGATCACCTGCGCTCGCGGTCGTGGTCGCCCGGATCGTGGCGTCCGGCATCACCGCCAGCCCTCCGCCCCGTACTTCGCGTCCATGTGCTTCGAGACCGATTTGCCGATCGCCTTCCACTTGCGGCGCTCCTCGTTGCGGGCGAGGGCGTCGACGCGGCGCTCGTGGTGAGCGGTCTCGCGGACGAGCTTCCGCCAGCTCTCGACGCGGTCGGCGGTGAGGGTTCCGGCGGCAAGGGCCGCGGCGATGGCACAGCCCGGCTCGCCGTTGTGGCTGCAGTTGCCGAACCGGCACTGCTCGACGATCGCGTCGATGTCGGTGAACGACTGCTCGAGGCCGTCCGCATCCCAGAGGGCGAGCTCACGCATCCCGGGCGTATCGAGGATCAGGCCGCCCTCGGGCAGCAGGTGGAGCTGGCGGCGGGTTGTCGTATGCCGGCCGCGGGCATCATCGGCCCGGACCTCGCGGACGAGGGCGCGGCCCTCGCCGGCCAGCGTGTTGAGGAGGGTCGACTTGCCGACGCCCGAAGAGCCGACGAAGGCAACGGTCCGTCCGGGCCCGATCCGGGCGCGGACCTCGTCGACCCCGCGGCCGTCGAACGAGCTGACGACGACGACCGTCGCCCCGGCCGCGACGCTTTCGACGCCGAGGAGGATCTCGTCGACCTCGCCACCGAGGTCCGCCTTGGAGAGGAGGACGACGGGCTCGGCGCCGCTTTCCCAGGCCGCTGCGACGTAGCGCTCGAGACGGCGCAGGTTGAGGTCCGCGTTCAGCGAGGCGACGACGAAGACGATGTCGAGGTTGGCCCCGACGACCTGGGCCTCGATCCGCTTGCCCGGTGCCTGGCGGATGAGGGCGGTCCGGCGGGGGAGAAGGGCGTGGATCACGGTGTCGCCGTTGGAGCGGGTCTCGATCGCGACCCAGTCGCCGACCGCGGGAAAGGCGCTCGGGTCGCCGTTCGCCTCGTGCCGGAAGCGCCCGCTCACGGCAGCCCGAGCCTCGCCGTCGGCGCCGATGACGTCGTAGGCGCCGCGGTCCTCGGCGGTGACCCGGGCGGGCCCGTGCCCGAGGGCCGCATGCGGCTCGTGGGCCGCGGCCAGCTCGGCGGTCCAGCCGAAGGCTTCGAGCGTGGTCCCATCGACCGTCACGGAATCCTCCATCTCAGCCGACCCGCTTCAGCTTGCCGGTCCGCTTGGCGTAACGCTCGGCCCGGCCGAACGCCCACAGCCCGAACGGGATGAGGAACGCGCCCATCACGATCAGGGGCCAGACATCGCCGAAGAGCGCAGGAATGGTCGCACCATCGATGAGGCCCTTGCGGACGCCGTCGAGGACGTACGTCGCGGGCGAGACGCGCGAGAGCACCTGCATCCAGCCGGGCAGGACGTCGATCGAGTAGTAGACGCCGCTCACGAGGAGCAGGCACGACTGGAGGACGAACGTCATCTGGGCTCCACGCTCGACGTACAGCAGCGGCAGGATCGCGGCGATCGTGCCGATCCCGATGAAGCTGAACGAGCCGAGAAGCATGAACGCGACCACGGTGATCGGGTTCGCCCCGTGGACGTCGAGCTGGGGGAAGAACAGGACGAGGATCACGAGGATCGCGGCCGTATGGATCAGGCCGTAGACCATCGCATAGAGCACCGAGCCGAGCAGCTGCGAGCTGCGCCGGATCGGCGCCATCATCGTGTATTCCAGCGTTCCCTCCCAGCGCTCGACGCTGATCGTCTCGGCGATCCAGCTGAAGACCACCGACAAGTAGTTCCAGAAGATCGCCCCGATCATCAGGAGCAGGATCAGCCGCGGGCTGCCCTGGTCGGCCCCGATCAGGGAGATGCTCAGGGCGCCCGCCACCGAGTAGACCAGGAACGCCAGCTCCCAGCCCCAGTAGCGGCGGGTGAGATTGAAGTTGCGCTCGACGAAGGCGTACGACGCCTTGAGCTCGTGACCGACGGTCAGCATCAGTGGTCTCCGGGTTGGGGCGCCGGCCCGACCGCTCATCGCGATCGGGCCAGGCCGTAGGTCGGCTCGCCCGCCAGGCGGGTGCCGAATCGGACGATCGTCGTGCCGATGGCACGCCGGATCGACGGCGCGGGCGTCTCGAACCGGCGGCTGATGGCCGCCTGTCGGATCTGCTCCGCGCGAAGGTCGTTGATCAGCCGAAGCTGGATCGTCGCATTGCTCTGCATCGTGTTCTCACCTCCTTTCATTCGGAGTCGTTGTCGCCGGACTCGTCCTCGACGTCGTCGTCGAGCGAGCGGCCGGTGTGGGTCATGAAGACGTCGTGGAGGGTCGCCGGTCGACCCGTTCGCTCGGCCTCGGCCGCGATCAGTCCGGCCGGGCTGTCCTCGACGACGACGCGGCCGCCGGCGAGGACCGTGATCGAGCCGCACAGCCGCTCGGCCTCGGCGAGGTCGTGGGTCGTGAGCACGATCGACGCATCGTGTGTCTCGCGAAGCTCCTCGATGAACGACTGGACGTCGAGCTTCGAACGTGGGTCGAGTCCGGTCGTCGGCTCGTCGAGGAGGAGGAGCGAGGGGCTGGTCAGGAGGGCCCGAGCGATCGCGACCTTCTGCTGCATTCCGCGGCTCATCTGCTCGATCGGCCGGCCGATCCGCTTCTCACCGATCCCGAGTCGGCCCAGGATCTCGACCGCATCGCGGCGGGCCACCGTCGCGTCCAGGCCGTACAGCCGAGCCGCGAACAGGAGGTTCTCCATCGGGCTGAGCTTCTTGAAGAAGGCGGCGTCGACGCTGACCCGGTTGATCAGGCGCTTGACCGCCATCTCGTCGCGGACGATGTCGTGGCCGAAGACCTCGACCCGGCCCTCGTCGAGGGTCAGGAGACCCGAGACGAGGCGGATGAGCGTGGACTTGCCGGACCCGTTCGCGCCGAGGATGCCGACGATGTCGCCGCGCTCGAGGCGGAGCGACACGTCCGCGATCGCCATCACGGGCTTGCGCTTGCGGCCGACGACGAAGCGCTTCGTGACGCCCTCGACGAGGAGGGCGGGCACGGCGTCGTCGACTGTCCGGGCGGCTCCGGCGAGTCCGTCGGTCCGCGCGATCTTCGATTGTCGGATGAGGGTTGCGGTCACTTCGGTGACTCCCGGTTGGTGCGCGGGCTGGATGGTCTGGGTGGGGCGGCTCCGAGGCCGGAATCGAACGAGCCGCGGACCCGGTTCGATGCTCCCGGTGCATCGGGTGGGTCCACGGCTCTGGCGTGCCTCCGCTGAGGCATCAAAAAAGCCGGGGGCCCGACTGGCCCGCGGCTCGTGGTTGGCGCTTCCGGCGGTTCGACCGCCTCAGGCTACTTCGAGATGGGCACAGTCCTCCCGCCACTGGCGGCGCCATCGGGCGCGGCTGCTGGGCGGAAGCGGAGGAATTCGATCGTCGTCATTCGGAGGAACCCTCCAGCTGGGCAAGTCGAGTGGTGGGCGGTCGCCGCACCGGCCGGGAGCATAGGCGGGCGCGACGCGATTCGTCAACCCTCGTCGGATGACGGTGGCCGGGCGCGACAGATGACGTACGACCCG
>JBBRCU010000076.1:0-8115 GCA_038204565.1 Candidatus Limnocylindrales bacterium | reverse complement strand
GGTCGCCGTCATCGCGCTGATCACCGTCGCGAACCTGCGCGGCCTGCGGGAGTCCGGGAACATCTTCGCGATCCCGACGTACCTGTTCGTCATCATGGCGCTGGTGATCGTGGCCTCCGGCCTGTTCCATGTCGCGACCGGGTCCGTGACGCCGCTGCCGCACCAGGCGGAGTCCGTCCGGCTCGGGACGCAGACGCTGGGCATCGTCCTGATCCTGCGCGCGTTCGCCAGCGGCTCCGTGGCCCTGACCGGCGTGGAGGCGATCGCCAACGGCGTGCCCGCGTTCAAGCCGCCCGAGGCGAAGAACGCCGCGAACACGATGGGCGCCATGGCGATCCTGCTCGGCGTGCTGTTCATCGGGATCACGGTCATCGCCCACGCCTACCAGATCATGCCGACGATCAAGGACGTGCCGACGACTGTGTCCCTCGTGGCCGGGACGGCCTTCGGCGACGGCTCGATCCTGTTCATCCTGTTCCAGGCCTCGACCGCCCTGATCCTGTTCCTTGCGGCGAACACGTCGTACAACGCGTTCCCGCGGCTGGGGGCGATCCTCGCGGCCGACGGCTACATGCCCCGCCAGTTCTCGTACCGCGGCGATCGGCTGGCCTACTCGTGGGGGATCGTCCTCCTGTCCGCGGTGGCCGCGTTCCTGATCTGGTTGTTCAAGGGCCAGGTCACGGCCCTGATCCCGCTCTACTCGGTCGGCGTGTTCGTGTGCTTCACGCTGAGCCAGATCGGCATGGTCAAGCACTGGCGCACGGTCAAGGAGAGCGGCTGGCAGTGGCGCCTCGGCATCAACGCCTTCGGAGCCGTCCTGACGGCCGTCGTCCTCATGGTCGTCGTCAGCGTGAAGTTCATCGACGGGGCCTATCTCGTCGTGATCCTCATCCCGACCCTCGTCGGCCTGATGCTGTTCATCCACAGGCAGTACGACGCGTCCCGCCGGGAGCTCGCCGTCCAGCCCGACAAGGTGTTTACGGCCCTTCGCCGCGAGGAGCGAGCGGTCGTGCCGATCCCGGGCGTCAACCGCGCCGTCATCCAGGCGGTCAATGTCGCGCGATCCGTCGCCGCGGACGTCCGGGCGGTGTTCATCACCGAGGACGCCGAAGACGGCAGCCGCGTCCGCGAGCAGTGGGAGCGCCAGGTGCCGGGCGTTCCGCTCGTCGTCGTCGAGTCGCCGTACCGGGCCCTGACCGGACCGCTCGAGGCCTACCTCGACGTCCTCGACGCGGCCTGGCCGCCCGACAAGCCCGCGCCGATCACGTTCGTCGTCCTGCCCGAGTACGTGGCCCGCCACTGGTGGGAGCGGATCCTCTACAACCAATCGGTGAAGCGGCTCCGGAGCTCGTTGCTCGGCCGGCCGCACACGGTCGTCGTCAACGTCCCCTACCGCCGCGACGACCCAACGATGTTCGAGAAGGCGCACCTCGTCGGCGACAGCGCCGACCACACAGCCGGGACGCACCCCCAGGGGCCGCCCGCGACCCTCTGACGTCAGCCGGCCAGGAGCGTCTCACGCCTGCAACGGATGCGGCCGCCGGACCGGCGACGGCGAAGCGCAGCGGTGATAGAGTCGCCGCCGTGCCATCCGAGCCCAGCGCAGGTCCCGCGTTCCGGCGCGCCGTCGTGGCGTTGTCCGGGCACCCGAACGGACAGCGCCTCGTCCAGCTTGTCGCCGACGTGGCCAAGGTCCACAGGGCCGAGCTGGTCGGGGTTCACGTCGTCGAGATCGACTGGTCGATGCCGATCGACATGGACGTGGCGGGACGCTCGGAGGAGATCCAGCGGGTGCTCGATCTCGCCGAAGGCACGGCCGAGGCGGCCGGGGTTAAGCTCGAGTCGGTCCTGCTCCAGGCCCGCGATGTGGGCGCGGCCCTCGTCGACGAGGCGGTCGAGCGAGAAGCCGATCTGCTCGTCGTCGGCCTCGCCTATCGCACCAAATTCGGTGGGGACTTTGCCATGGGACGGACGATCCCGTACGTCCTGAAGAACGCTCCCTGCGCAGTCTGGGTCGTGCGTGAGCCGATCCAGGAGGAGACATCGTGAAAACCGTGATCATCGGCTGCGGCCGTGTCGGCTCCGTCCTGGCCGATGCGCTCGACCGGGCCGGCCACCAGGTCATCGTCGTCGACATGAAGACGACTGCATTCGATCGACTGCCGACCACCTTCCGGGGGGCCGCGGTGCGCGGCGACGGAACGGACGAGGACACCCTCCGCCGGGCCGGCGCGGAATCGGCCGACCTGTTCATGGCACTGACCGAGGGCGACAACCGCAACATCATGTCGGCCCAGCTCGCCACCGAAGCGCTCGGCGCCCGCCAGGTCATCGCCAAGATCAACGATCCGCTGCGAGCCAGCGCCTACGCCGAGCTCGGCGTCGCGACGCTCTGCCGGACGAACCTGATGGGCAACGCCGTCAGCGAATTCCTGGATCTCGGGCTGACGTTCGGCTCGGGTCTCAGCGCGGCAACCGGCCACCATCCGGGCGGCGAGCATCACGAGGCGCCGGCCGCATCCCCGACCGCGAACGACGCCGCCCCGGCGCTGGCGACGACGGCTGCGCCGGCGCTGATCGGCGCGGCCAGCGAGGCAGCCGGATCTCCGACCGCCGTCGCGCCGGTCCGACCGGGCGAAGGCCGAACCGGCTGGCGAGGCATCGTCTCCGCCTTGGCACCCGGCAACGGCCGGGAGGGCTGACCGATGTTCGTGCTCGTGATCGGCGGCGGCAAGGTCGGCTACTACCTGACCAAGGAGCTCATCGGCAGCGGCCACGAGGTCGTCCTGATGGAGAAGGACCAGGACCGGGCGAACCAGATCGCCGACGAGATCGGCTCCGTGGTGATCGCCCATGACGGCTGCGAGGGCAAGTACCTTGCCCAGGCGGGCGCAAATCGAGCCGACATCGTGGCCGCGGTCACCGGTGACGACGAGGACAACCTCGTGATCTGCCAGATGGCCAAGCACCACTTCGACGTGCCCCGGACGATCGCCCGGGTCAACAACCCGAAGAACGAGGCGCTGTTCAAGCACCTCGGCGTCGACGAGCTGATCAGCCCGACCCGGATGATCCTCGGCTCGATCGAGCAGGACATCCCCGTCCACGAGCTGCTCCACCTGGCGGCTCTCGGCGAGGGCGAGCTCGAGCTCATCGAGGCCCACCTGCAGTCCGGCTCGCCCGCCATCGGCAAGGCGCCCCGCGACCTGACGATGCCCGAAGGCTGCTCGCTGTTCGCCGTGATCCGTGACGGGGTCGCCACGCCACTCCGGCCCGAGACGATCCTGGCCGAGGGCGACAAGGTGATCGCGATCGGCAAGGCCGCCTGCGGACCTCTGCTCCACGAGCAGCTGATCGGCGACCTGGAGCCGGCCTCGGCCAGCTGACCGACCAGACGCCTGCCGCCTCGTCGCGGCGGCCGGCCGCGGCAGAAGCGCCTGCCGCGGCCCCCGGTCCGGCAGGCGACCACGGGTACCATCGGCCTGTGGATCACACTGCCGGGCCGATCCTCGAGATCGGGCTGCTCCTCCTCGGGGCCGTCGCCACGGGTTGGCTCGCCCGGCGCGTCGGCCTGCCGGCCGTCGTCGGCTATCTCGGGCTCGGGATCGTCGTCTAGCCCTTCACCCCCGGTTTCGTCGCGGACCACGACCAGCTCCACCTCCTCGCCGACCTAGGTGTGGTGCTCCTCCTGTTCGAGGTCGGGATCGAGGTCGACCTCCTCCGGATCCGGACCGAACAGCGCGGGCTGATCGTCGCCGCGCCGATCCAGACCCTGGCCACGACCGCGATCGCCGGGGCCGTCCTCTCCGTCGCCGGCCTGATGCCGGTTGCGGCCGCCCTGATCGGGCTGTCGGTCGCCCTCTCCTCGTCAGTGGTCATCGTCAACATCACCAAGAGCCGGCGGCGGACCACGGACCGCCCGACCGAGGAGGCGTTGCTCGGCTGGAGCGCCCTCCAGGACTGCACCGGCGTCGTGATCGCCGCGGTCCTCCTCGCCCTGCTCAGGGCCGGTGGGCGGCCACTCGACCAGGCCGTCATCGGGCTCCTCACGTTCGGGCTCCTGGCCGTCGCCGTGGCCCGCCTCCTGCCAGCGGTTCTGCGCGCCCTCCGCTCGGAGCACGACCTGTTCCTGATCGTGTCGGTCGCCAGCGGACTCGCCCTCGCCGGGGTCGGCTCGGCGGTGTTTGGCGTGCCGCTCGCGCTCGCGGCGTTCGTCGGTGGCCTCGCCGTGTCGGAGAGCCCCGAGTCAGCCGAGGCGCGGCGCCGGCTCCTGCCGTTTCGGGACCTGTTCGCAGTTCCGTTCTTCGTCGCCGTCGGGACACTGATCCAGCCGGCCGCACTCGGTCGCGGAATCGGCTGGCTCGCCCTGTTCCTGGGGCTGATCGTCGCGGCCAAGGTCGGCGTCGCCTATGGACTGGCCCGCGCAGCCTGCCTGCCCGGGCGGCCCGCCCAGCTCGCGGTCGGGCTCGGCCAGATCGGCGAGTTCTCGTTCGTGCTCGGCTCCGCGGCCGTGGCGGCGGACGCGATCACCAGCGACATCTACGTCGCGCTCGTCGCCGCGGTAGCGATCAGCATCGCGGTCAGTGCCGTGGTCGTCCGCCTCCTCGGAACCCGCCCGGACGAGGACACCGCCGGCCGCCTCGTCGCCGCCACGGGGTGAGGCGCGGGCGCGACATCGTCGCCTCCGGTCCGCCCGCGACTGCGATCAATGTTTCGCAACCTTCTTGACAACACCATTGTCAAGGTTCTAGGGTTCCGCATGTCCCATCGGAGCGCCTCCGATCCGGGACCAACCAACGAGAAGCAAGCGAGGAATCCCGTCTCGATGTCCGAGGCCCAGGTCAAGAAGGACACCCGCCCGGTGTACGTGATCAGCGTCGCTGCGACGCTCGTCGCGGCGCATCCGCGGACCCTCCGGATCTACGAGGACGAAGGCCTGATCTGTCCGGCCCGAACCCCCAGCAACATCCGCCTCTACAGCGACGAGGACATCCGTCGCATCACCTGGATCCGTCACCTGACCCGCGAGCGCGGGGTGAACCTGGCTGGCATCCGGCTCCTGTTCGAGCTGGAGGAGCGGCTGGGGACGCGGATCCTCGAGGCGCTCTACGCCGAGGGCACCCGGCGCAAGGCGGCCAAGCCCGACGGAGCCGCGGCAGCGCCGGGCCCAGCGACCGATAAGCCCGGACCCGAACCGGACGATCGGTCATGACGAACCACAGGAAGCCCTACTTCACGAATGGCCCGCGAGGGCCGATGATCTCGACGATCTTCACAGGAGACCTTTGATGGCCAAGCGCCCGACCCGACCCCGGGACGACCAGCCGACCACGATCACCATCGACACGCCCGACGGCCCGCGCGAGTTGCCGCTCGTCGCCCTCCGCGAGACCGTCATCTTCCCGGAGATGATCGTTCCGCTCCAGGTCGGCCGCGAGAAGAGCGTCAACGCTCTCAATGCCGCCGTCGCCGAAGGCGGGCCGATTGCGCTCGTCACCCAGCGGAAGCCGGAGCAGGAGGACATCGAATCCCCGTCCGAGCTGTACACGGTCGGCACCCTGGCGAAGATCGCCCAGGTCGTTCAGCTCCAGGACGGCACCGTCCGGGCGATCGTCCAGGGCCAGACCCGGCTCAAGCTGATCAACTTCGTCTCGAACGAGCCGTACCTGCGGGCGACCGTCGAGGAGCTCCACGACGCGAGCGGGGCCAGCCTCGAGGTCCAGGCCCTGATGCGGACCGTGCAGGCCCAGATCGAGCAGTACGTCGCCAACGGTGCGCCGGTGCCGCCCGAGGCCGCGGTCGCCGCCCGCAACATCACCGAGCCCGGGCTCCTCGCCGACATGGTCGCCTACAGCCCCGACATGGACACCGAGCAGCGCCAGGAGCTGCTCGAGACGGTCGATGTGACCGAGCGGTTGAAGCTCGTCAGCAACTTCCTCGCCCGCCAGATCGAGATCCTCGAGCTGAAGGGCCGGATCCAGTCCGAGGTCAAGTCCGAGATGGACAAGACCCAGCGCGAGTACATCCTCCGCGAGCAGCTCAAGGCGATCCAGCGCGAGCTCGGCGAGGACGATCCGCAGCAGGCCGAGATCAACGAGCTCCGTGACAAGGTCGAGGCTGCCGGGATGCCCGACGAGATCAAGACCCGCGCGATCAAGGAAATCGACCGGATGAGCCGGATCCCGTCGGCCTCACCGGAGGTCGGCGTCATCCGGACCTATGTCGACTGGCTGGTCGGGCTGCCGTGGAACGTCGCCACCGAGGACCAGCTGAACATCAAGGAAGCCGCCCGGATCCTCGACGAGGACCACTACGGCCTCGAGAAGATCAAGGAGCGGATCCTCGAATACCTCGCGGTCCGGACCCTGGCCGACGAGATCCGCAGCCCGATCCTCGCATTCGTCGGACCGCCCGGCGTCGGCAAGACCTCGCTGGGCAAGTCGATCGCCAAGGCGATGGGCCGCAAGTTCGTCCGGATGAGCCTCGGCGGCATCCACGACGAGGCCGAGATCCGTGGGCACCGCCGGACCTACATCGGCGCACTCCCCGGCCGGATCATCCAGAACATCAAGACCGCCGGTTCCAACAATCCGGTCTTCATGCTCGATGAGGTCGACAAGATCGGGATGGACTTCCGGGGCGACCCCTCGTCGGCCCTCCTCGAGGTCCTCGATCCCGAGCAGAACAACTCTTTCCAGGACAACTACCTCGAGGTGCCCTTCGACCTCTCGAAGGTGCTCTTCGTGGCCACGGCGAACCTGCTCGACCCGATCCCGGCCGCCCTCCGCGACCGGATGGAGATCGTCTACCTGCCCGGCTACACCGAGCAGGAGAAGATCGAGATCGGCAAGCGCTTCCTCATCCCCAAGCAGATGAAGAACCACGGCCTGAGCGCGAAGCACATCGAGATCCCGAACGAGACGATGATCGAGCTCGTCCGCTCGTACACCCACGAGGCCGGCGTCCGGAACCTCGAGCGCGAGCTGGCGAACGTCATGCGCAAGGTCGCCCGAACCGTGGCCGAGGGTCGCAAGCGGAAGACCGTGATCGACCTGAAGCGCCTGACCGAGTACCTCGGCCCGCCGCGCTACGAGTACGGCGAGCTCGAGGCCGAGGACCAGACCGGCTCGGCCACGGGCCTGGTCGTGACCGAGGTCGGCGGCGACGTCGTCGCGATCGAAGTCACCAAAATGGAAGGCAAGGAGGACTTCATCCTCACCGGCCAGCTCGGTGACGTGATGCGCGAGTCCGCTCGGGCCGGCCTGTCGTGGACCCGGGCCCACGCCCGAGAGCTCGGCATCCCGCGCGAGACCTTCGAGAAGAACACCCTCCATATCCACGTGCCCGCCGGCGGCACCCCGAAGGACGGCCCCTCGGCGGGCATCACGATGGCGCTCGCCATCGTCAGCGCGCTGACCGGGATCCCCATCCGCAAGGACGTCGCGATGACCGGCGAGATCACCCTCCGGGGTCGGGTCCTCCCGATCGGGGGGCTGAAGTCGAAGATCCTGGCCGCCCACCTGGCCGGGGCCAAGATGGTCATCCTGCCGCGCAAGAACGAGAAGGACCTCCGGGACATCCCCGACGAGATCCGCAAGTCGATGAAGCTCGTCCTCGTCGACTCGATGGAGCAGGTCCTCGAGACGGCCCTTCGGCGCAAGCCGAAGGCGCTCGTCGTCGAGGAGCCGGCCAAGATCATCAAGCCCGGCGACGCGCCGAGCGACAGCCCCGAGCGGGAGGACCGGGTCCGCCGGACCACCTTCCCGCCCACCGACCAGCCACCGATCGTCGTCGACCGGCACCGGTAGACACCCAGCGACGAGGCCGGTGAGACGCTCACCGGCCTTTCGCGTTTCGAGGACCGTCCCGCAACGATGGACTTCCAGGACTACTACACGACCCTCGGCGTGCCGCGCGGCGCCAGCCAGGCCGACATCAAGAAGGCCTTCCGCAAGCTCGCCCGCGAGAACCACCCGGACAAGAAGCCCGGCGACCAGGCCGCCGAGGCCCGGTTCAAGGCGGTCAACGAGGCCAACGCGGTCCTGTCCGACGCCGACAAGCGCAAGAAGTACGACCGCCTCGGCAAGGACTGGGAAGCCTATTCCCGGGCCGGCG
>JBBRCU010000075.1:0-8210 GCA_038204565.1 Candidatus Limnocylindrales bacterium | reverse complement strand
CAGCGGTACCAAGAATCGCGTGGAGCTCCGGCGACCAGTACATTCCGCCGTGCTCGAGATCGTAGTCGTACAGCCCGAACCGGCCGACCTCGGCCGCGATCCGGAGCCGCTCCTCGCTGGCCCGGACCACCTCTTCGGTCTCTTTCCGCTCGGTGACGTCCATCCCGATCCCGTAGAGCATCGTCGGACGGCCGCCTTCGTAGGTGGGCCGACCACGGCCCTCCATCCAGCGCAGGGACCCGTCGGCGTGCTGGAAGCGGAACTCGATCAGGTAGTCGGACCGGTCGGCAAGAGCGCCGCTGACGGCTGCGGTCACGGCCGCCCGGTCGTCGGGGTGGACGAACGCGAGGAACACGCCCTCGTCGCCGGCGAACGCGCCGGCCGGCAGCCCGAACAGTTCCTCCAGCTCGGGGCTCCAGGTCACCTCCTCGGTCCGGAGGTCGCGCTGCCACCAGCCGATCTTGCCGCCGCGCATCGCCAGGGCCAGCGCCGATTGGGTCTGCCGCAGATGCTCTTCGGCGTCGCGGACGGCATGGATGTCGGTCGCGGTGCCGTACCAGAAGAGGCCGTCACCGACCGGTGCGGTCATCACGATCCCGCGGCTGAGGTGCCAGCGCCACGTCCCGTCGGCCATCCGGAGGCGATGCTCGTGCTCATACTCGGTGGACGCCGCCAGGGCCCTGGCCCACGCCGCCTCGGTCGCGGCGAGATCCTCGGGATGGACCATCGACTCCCACCGCCAGGCATGGTCGCCTGCAGCCCGAGTCAGGCCGTATGCCTCGATCCGGCTGCTGTACTCGCGGACGATGCCGTCGGGGGTCGCGACCCAGACGAGGTGCGGCACGGCGTCGGCCAGCCCGCCGATAAGCGGGTCGGCGCCGGACCCGCGGCGCGACGTGGTCACGGGCAGCGTCTCGCGGTCATCGGCGGCGCGGCCGTCCGACGCCGGCAGCCATGATCAGGCCTCGAGCTTGGACTTCATGCATTCGAAGGTCTGGCCGATCATCTTGTTCGCGGTCCCTTCGATCAAGCGGGCGCCGAGCGAGGCGAGGCTGCCGGAGATCGCCACATCCGCGCTCCAGTCCATCCGCGTGCCGCCTTCCGCGGCGTCGCTGAGCTTCATCTCGGCGGTCGCGTCCACGGCGCTGCCGGGCGCCTGGCCGTGGGCCTTGATGATCGCCTCGTCGGGCGGCGTCAGCTGGGCCATCTCCATATTGACCACGAAGCGGGCGCTGATGAACCCGATCCCGACCTTGGCGGTCGCCTTGAAATGGGTGTCGTCGACGACGTCGATCGACTCGACGCCGGGCCCGCACTGACCGACCTGCTGGGGGTCGATCACGAACGCCCAGACCTTGTCGCGGGGTGCGGCGATGTCGACCGTTCCGGCGAACTTCATCGGGACCTCCGGCTGCGTGGCTGGCCGGCAGCGCCGGCGCGGGTGACGACCGGGCGGCCCACCCGGTCAGGCGTCGGATGATACCGGCGGGTCACCGCCTGCGGCACCCATTCCGGCCGTGCCCGGCGCGGCGAGGTAGCGCGGCGGATCCTTGATGAAACGGGTCCGACAGCCGATCGAGCAGAAGGCGTAGACCGTGCCCTCATGCTCGGCGAGATGGCGGGCGGTTGCGCGGTCGACCGTCATCCCGCAGACGGGATCCTCGAGCACGATGTCCTCGGCGACCGGGGCGATCGGCGTGACCGCCAACCCGCCGGGCAGACCGGCCAGGGTCGCGGGACCGGGCGCCGCCACGAAGTCGGCCCGGCCGCGCCGCACCTGGACCAGCTCGGCCAGGATCGAGAGGGCAATCTCCTCGGCCGTCTCCGCGCCGAGGTCCATCCCGGCCGGCGCGCGCAGGGCGGCCAGGCGCTCCTCGGCGAGACCGGTTTCCTCGCGCAGCCAGTGGCGGACCACGTTGGCCCGGGTGGGCGAGGCGACGAGCCCGACGTACGAGGCGTTGCGACGGAGCCCGGCCGCGAGCGCCTCCTCGTCCCAGACCCCCTGGGTGGCGACGACGAGATAGGGGCTCGCGTCCGGATCGACGAGCCCGAGGGCCGTCTCCTGGCTCACTCGCTCGGCGGCGGGAAAGTCCTCGGCGTTGGCGGCGATCGGGTCGAACACCGTCACCCGCCAGCCGGACGCCGCGCCGAGGGTCGCGAGCGCGCCGGCGATCGGCGTCGTGCCGGCGATCCACAGGAGCGGCGCGGGCAGATGCGGTTCCACGTAGATCTCCAGGGTTCCGCCGGAGTGACAGGTCATGACCAGCTCGACGATGCCATCGGCACGGCGACCCTCGGCGGGGTTGTTCTTCGAGAGGCGAAGGAGCCGGGGCTGGCCGTCGGCGAGGGCATGGAGCGCCTCGCGGACGACGACCGGCTGGGCGCAGCTGCCGCCGACCCAGCCCTCGATCGTCCCGTCCGGGTGGACGATCCCCGACGCCCCAGGGCGGGCCGATGTCGGGCGGGCGACGGCGACGACCGTCGCGACGACGAATGGGCGACCGGCCTCCTCGAGGTCGGCCGCCCTGGCAAAGATGCTGCGGGTCACGGCTGGTCCGAGATCGCCTGGCGGCGGCCTAGGAGATGCCCTTGTCGTGGAGGATCGCCCAGACCTTCTGGGGCGTGATCGGGATGTCGATGTTCCGGACGCCGAGGTGCCACAGGGCATCGACGACGGCGTTGGCGATCGCCGGTGGGGCGCCGACGGTGGCCGACTCCCCGACGCCTTTTGCCCCGATCGGATGATGCGGCGATGGGGTGACAGTCTTGTCGAGCTCCCAGGCCGGCGTCTCGACCGCGGTCGGGAGGAGGTAGTCCATGAACGTGCCGGCGAGGTTGTTGCCGTTCTCGTCGTAGGTGATCGCCTCGTACAGCGACGGGGCGAGGCCCATCGTCAGCCCGCCGTGGATCTGGCCGTCGACGATCATCGGATTGATGATGTTGCCGCAGTCGTCGACCGCGACGAACCGCCGGATGTGGACCTCGCCGGTGCCCTTGTCGATGTCGACGACGCAGATGTACGAGCCGAACGGGAAGGTCAGGTTCGGCGGGTCGTAGTAGTCGACCGCCTCGAGCCCGGCCTCCATCCCGGCCGGATGGTTGGTGTAGGCCGCGAACGCGATCTCCTGGATCGTCTTGAACCGGTCCGGCGAGCCCCTGACGCTCCACCGGCCGTTCGTCCACTCGAGGTCGTCGGCCGACGCCTCGAGGAGATGGGCGGCGATGTGGCGGGCCTTCTCCTTGATCTTGCGCGCCGCGATTGCAGTCGCCGCGCCGGCAACTGGCGTCGAGCGTGACGCGTAGGTCCCGAGCCCGTAGGGCGCGGTGTCGGTATCGCCCTCTTCGATCTTGATGTCGGCGACCGGGAAGCCGAGCTCCTCGGCGATGATCTGGGCGAAGGTCGTCTCGTGGCCCTGGCCCTGGCTCTGGACGCCGAGCCGGGCGAGGACCTTGCCGGTCGGGTGGACCCGGATCTCGCACGAGTCGAACATCTTGATCCCGAGGATGTCGAAGTCGTGCGACGGACCCGCGCCGACGATCTCGGTGAAGCTGCTGATCCCGATCCCCATGAGCTCGCCCTTGGCCCGCTTCTCCGCCTGCTCCTTGCGGAGGCCGGCGTAGTCGATCATGTCCATGGCCTTCTGGAGGGCGGCCGGGTAATTGCCCGAGTCGTACGACCAGCCGGTCGGCGTGGCATACGGGAACTGGTCCGGCTGGATGAAGTTCTCCATCCGCAGCTGGGCCGGGTCCTTGCCGATGTCGTGAGCGAGGATGTCGACCATCCGCTCGATCGCGTGGACCGCTTCGGTCACCCGGAACGAGCAGCGGTAGGCGACGCCGCCCGGCGGCTTGTTCGTGTAGACCCCGTCGACCTCGACGAACGCGTTCGGGAAGTCGTACGAGCCGGTGATCACGTTGAACAGGCCGGCCGGGAACTTCGAGGGATCGGCCGCGGCGTCGGTGTAGCCGTGGTCGGCGATCGTCCGGACCTTGAGCCCGGTGATCTTGCCTTCCCTGGTCGCGCTCATCTCGGCGTGGATGTGGTAGTCGCGGGCGAAGGAATCGGCCTGGAGGTTCTCCGAGCGATCCTCGATCCACTTGACCGGCTTGCCGATCAGGAACGACGCGGCGACGGCCAGGACGTAGCCCGGGTAGACCGGGACCTTGCCGCCGAAGCCACCGCCGATGTCATGCGTCTTGACCCGGATGTTCTGCTCACTGATCGGCAGCCCGGCGCCGGCGGCGACCAGGGCGATGACCGTCCGAATCGCATGGGGCGCCTGGCTGGTCATGTGCAGGTCGAGGTGCTGGCGGACCGGGTTCCAGTCGGCGACGCAGCCGCACGTCTCGATCGAGGCGACGTGGATCCGGGGGATGTAGATGTCCTCCTCGATCCGGACCTCGGCCGCCGCGAGCGCGGCATCCGCCTTGGCCCGGTCGCCCGATTCCCAGTGCCAGATCCGGTTGGTCTGCTTGTCTGCGGCGCGGTCCGGCCGGAGGATCGGGGCATCCGCCTCGAGAGCCTTGAACGGGTCGATGACGACGGGCAGCGGCTCGTAGTCGACCAGGACCGCGGCGATCCCGTCGGCTGCGGCGTAGCGGCTCGTCGCGATGACCGCGGCGACCTCCTGGGCCTGGTACATGACCGTGTCGGTCGGCAGCACCATCTGGCGGTCGCCCGCGAGCGTCGGCATCCAGGCCAGGCCGTAGCCTTCAAGATCCTTGCCGGTGATCACCGCAAGCACGCCCGGGACCTTCAAGGCCTCGCTCGCGTCGATCCCCTTGATCGTCGCGTGGGCGTACGGGCTCCGGACGATGTCGAGCCAGAGCTGGCCCGGCAGGTTCACGTCGTCGATGTACTCGCCCTGGCCGCGGATGAACCGCGGGTCCTCCTTGCGCTTGACGGAATGGCCCATGCCCCCGACTTCGGGGGTCGTCTGCAGCACGCGCTCGGGCGTCTCGGTCGTCATCGCTTTTCTCCCGCTCAGCCGGCCGCGGCCGGTTCGGCCGAGACTTCCTGGCCCTGGATCGTGGCTGCCGCCACGACCGCTGCGGACGCGCCCTCGGCGAGGGTGCCCGCGGCCTGCTGGATCGACTTCACGATGTTGACGTAGCCCGTGCAGCGGCAGAGGTTGCCGGAGATGCCGGCCCGGATCTCCGTCTCACTCGGGTCGGGGTTCTCGCCGAGCAGCCAGGCCGCCTGCATGATCATCCCGGGCGTACAGAAGCCGCACTGCAGCCCGTGCTGATCCCAGAACGCCTGCTGGAGCGGGTGAAGGGTCGCCCCGTCGGCCATCCCCTCGATCGTCTTGATCGAGCGGCCGTCGGCCTGGACGGCGAGCATCGTGCAGGACTTCGCGCTCTCGCCGTCGACGTGGATGGTGCACGCGCCGCAGTTGCTCGTGTCGCAGCCGATGTGCGTCCCGGTCAACCCGAAGACGTCGCGGAGGAGATGGACGAGGAGGAGCCGCGGCTCGACATCCGCTTCCTTCGCCTCGCCGTTGACGGTCAGGGTGATGTGTGTGGTCATCGTCGGCTCCTACCCGTGCGCCAGGCCGCGCTCGACCGCCAGGCGCAGCGCCCGGAGGGTCAGCTCGGCGACCATTGCCCGCTTGTACTCGACGGGTCCGCGGACATCCGACGCGGGCTCGCTCATCGCGGCCGCCGCGGCGCCGGCCGCCCGCATCACATCTTCGGACGGCTTCTGCCCGGTGAGCGCGGCCTCGGCGTCGGTCGCGGCATAGGGCGACGGCGAGACCCCGGTCACCCCGACCCCGGCGAAGCCGATCGTGCCGTCGTCGGCAAACCGGACGACCACGGCGACCCCGGCCGTCGCGAAGTCACCGACGCGTCGCTCGAGCTTGACGTAGGCGCCGCCCTGGCCGCGCTGGCGGCGACCGAAGCGGACCTCGGTCAGGATCTCGGTCGGCTCGATCGCGGTCGTGAAGGTGTCGAGGAAGAAGTCGCGGGCGGCGATGACCCGGTCGCCGGCGCGTCCCCGGCAGACGATGTGGGCGTTGACCGCGAGGAGCGCCGCCGGCCAGTCGGACGCCGGGTCGGCATGGGCGACGGAACCGCCGATGGTCCCCCAGTTGCGAACCTGCGGATCGCCGATCCCGCCCGATACGTCGTGGAGGAGCGGGTAGCGGGCCACGATCTCGTTCTCGTGGATCCGGCGGTGGGTCGCCCGGGCGCCGATCCTCAGTTCGTCATCGGTCTCGACGATGCCGTCCAGACCGGCGACGTCGCGCAGGTCGACCAGCAGTCCGGGCTGGGCCAGCCGGAGCTTGAGCAGGGGCAGGAGGCTGTAGCCGCCGGAGAGGACCTTCGCCTCGCCTTCCCGCTCGGCCAGGATCTGGAGCGCGCCGTCGAGGTCCGGTGGCCGGACGTAATCGAAAGGTGCCGGAATCATGCGCGACCGTCCTCCTCCGCCCCGGTACCGGGGCGACCACGGCCCGCCCGTGACGAGGGCGGACTGAACCCGTTGACGATCGGGCCGGCGGAGTGGTCGAGGCGGCGTCCAATGCCGCGACCAGCCCGGGGGTCCTCGGCGCCAAGTGTGGCCGCACTTCGTTCGCCGGTCAACGTCGTCGCCCGCGGGCCGCGCCAACGACCTGAGCGCGTCGGACGGGGACGAGCGCGGCGTCCCGTAGACTGCCGCCGTGGTCATGCTCGTCCCCACGGTCACCGTCCGGCGGCGGTTCGCGACGATCGACTGGCCGCCGCTCGCATTGGCCGCCATCGCCCTCGTCGTCCTCGTCAGGCTCGGGCGCGACATGACCTTCTACCACGACGAGTGGGCGCTGATCCTCAAGCGCGACCTCTCGATCGACGGCATCTTTGCGCCGCACAACGAGCACCTGAGCGCGACCATCGTCATCCTCTACCGGGTGCTCCTCGGCACGGTCGGGATGGGCTCGTACTGGCCCTACCTCGGGGTCACCTACGCCCTCCATCTGGCCGTCGCCGGTCTCGTCTACGGGATCGTGCGGGCCGAGTCGCCGACCGGAGCGAGCGGCTGGGCCCTGGGCGCGATGGCCATCATGCTGTTCCTCGGCGCCGGCGGCGACGACATCCTGTGGGCCTTCCAATCGGCCACGATCGGGGCGGTCGCGGCGGGGATCGGGGCGGTCGTCGTCGCCCCGCGGCGACCGGGGCTGGCCTCGGGCCTGCTGACGATCGCGCTGGCAACGTCCGGGGCGAGCCTCGCCTTCCTGGTCGGGACCGGCGTCCGGCTCCTCCTCACGCGGCCGCGGGCCGTCGCCTGGCTGCTCTTGCCGAGCGGGCTCTACCTCGCCTGGTACGTGACCTACGGAGCCGCCGGCGTGGCGGCGCTCCGGTCGCCGAGCCTCGACGGCGTCCCCGAGTACGTCGCCACCGGTCTGGCGGCGACCGCCGCGGGCGTGCTCGGGTCGAGCGCGCCGATCGTCGGCGCCGTCGCGATCGTCCTCCTCCTCGCCGGATGGCTCGCCCGCCGGCCCGTCCCGTCGGTCGTCGTCGCCCTGCTGGCCGCCGGGGTCGCCTTCTACGTCATCGCCGGGACGGTCCGCGCCGAGCTCGGGCCGGAGCAGGCGGCGGCATCGCGCTACCTCTACATCGTCGCCCCGGCGTTCCTCGTCGGCGGCGCGATCGTCCTCAGCCGGCTGCCGCGGCGGATCGGCGTCGGGATCGGCGCCGTGGTGCTGGTGGTCGCGCTCGTCGGGAACGCCGGTCTGCTCGTGGCGCGGCACGACCGCCTGCTTGCGATGGTCGAGTGCGAGCGGTCGCTGGCGCCGCTCGCCCGCGGCAGCGCCGGCAATCCCTGTTGATCTGGCGCGGCACCCGTCCGCCGGCCGAGGTACCCGCGACCGCGATGGCTGGCGTCCGCCATGCCTGCCGAACGGTCAGGCCGGGGTGCCCGCCAGCCCGATGTCGAGCAGTTCGAGCTCGGCGGTCCGGGGAAGCGTGGCCACCGTCCCGCACGACGGGCAGATCGCCAGCGACCCGCCGACGAGGTCGTCGTGGCCGAGCGCGCCATGGAACCCGCAGGGGCACGCGAGCTCGATGTCGAACGGCTCGGTCACGAGCGTGGCGCCGGCGAGCGCGCCACCATCGGTCAGCATCCGGAATGCCTGCTGGAGCGTTTCGGGCGGGATCGTCGTCGCGTGGCGCACCCGGACGACCTCGATCGGCCGGCCGGCGGCCTGCCGCTCGCAGACGTCGATCAGGTC
>JBBRCU010000074.1:0-8600 GCA_038204565.1 Candidatus Limnocylindrales bacterium | reverse complement strand
GATCGGCCGCGACGAGGCTCGCGACGTGCCAGCCGAACCCGTCGTCGGAGCGGAGGACGTTGCCGTAGCCGATGACGAGAGGGCCGGGAGGCTCCGCGATCACCGCTTGAGCTCGGACAGGATCGCCCCGTCCGGACCGATGAGCTGGAGGTGAAGGGCCATCTCCCCGAGGGCGTGGGTCGAGCACGACAGGCACGGGTCGTAGCAGCGGATCACGGCCTCGACCCGGTTGAGCATCGGCTCGGTCAGGGTGGCGCTCTTGACGTACTTCTGGGCGACCTGCTTGACGCTCCGGTTCATCGCGAGGTTGTTGTGGCCGGTCGCGATCACGAGGTTGGCCCACTCCACGATTCCGTCGTCGTCGACCCGGTAGTGGTGGATCAGGGTGCCGCGGGGCGCCTCCGAGACGCCGATCCCCTCGTTCCGGTTGATCCCGCCGAACGAGCGGACGCGCGGCGACAGGATGTCGGGCCCCCGGAGCAGCTCGTCGATCCGCTCGATGCAGTGGATCGTGTCGATCAGGCGCGCGTAGTGGTAGTGGAACGAGCTTGCCGGCACCCGGCCGAGCCGGCGGCGGAACTCGTCGAGCTCGAGGTCGGCCCGCGGCGTGCCCATCTGGGCGGCCACGATGACCCGCGCCAGCGGCCCCACGCGATAGACGCCTTCAGGGTAGCCGAGCGTCTTCCAGTATGCCGATTTCAGGTAGGACCAGGGCTCGACCGCCTCGCCGAGGTAGTCCTGGTAGGTGCGCGGATCGATCCGGTCGGCGAGGAGGTGGCCGTCGGCGTCCATGACCCGCAGGAGCCCGTCGTAGTAGTCGGGGTTGCCGGCCTGGTCGACGAGGCCCATGAACGCGGACCGGAAGGAGCCGAAGACCGCGGCCTCCTCCTCCCACGAGAGCAGTTCCGACTTGTACCAGGCCAGAGCGCGTTCAACCGCGGCGAGCGCCTCGGGGATCGTCGAGAGGATCCGGTCGCGCGTCTCGGCGCTGAGCGGCGCGTCGACGCCGCCGGGGACGACCCAGGACGGGTGGATCCGCTTGCCGCCGAGCCATTCGATGATCTGCTGGCCGAAACGGCGGACGCCGATCCCGTCCCGCGCGAGCTGCGGGTTCGCAGCCGCGACGCCGAGGATGTTGCGCTTCGCCACCTCGGCGTCGAAGCCGAACAGGAGGTCCGGCGACGAGAGGTGAAAGAAGCTCAGGGCGTTCGACTGGACCACCTGGGCGAGGTTCATCACCCGGCGCAGGTCGGCCCCGGTCGGCGGCGGCTCGACGGCCATGATCTCGTCGACCGCCTTGGACGAGGCGATCAGGTGGCTGACCGGGCAGATCCCGCAGATCCGGGCCATGATCGAGGGCATCTCGTGGACGGGCCGGCCCTGGACCATCCGCTCGAAGCCGCGGAACTGGGTGACGTGGAACTGGGCGTCGGTCACCTCGCCCTGATCATCGAGATGGATCGTGACCTTCGAGTGGCCCTCGATCCGGGTGATCGGAGAGATGACGATCTGGCTGGTCAAGGGGACGCTCCTCAGCGGCCGAAACGGGCGCCGTGGGTGTCGGGGGTGCGTCCCTCGAGCAGGTCCACGAGCGTCTGGTGGATGAGATCGGCCGACGGCGGGCAGCCCGGCAGGTAGACGTCGACGGGCACGACGCGATGGACCGGCCGGGCCATCGGCAGGAGGGCCGGCACGACGTCGAGCGGGATCCGCTTGTTGATCGTGGCGTTCTCGATGTACGCCCGCTCGAGCAGCGGCTGGACGCCGATCGGGTTGCGCATGCCGGGGACGTTCGCGGTCACCGCGCAGTCGCCGAACGAGACGAGGGTCGTCGTCCGCTCGCGGACCATCTTGATCTTCTCGAGATCCTCCTCGCTCGAGACGGCACCCTCGACGAGGCAGACGTCGACGTGATCGGGGAACTCCTTCACGTCGATCAGCGGGCTGTAGACGAGGTCGATGAGGGCGGCGATGTCGAGCAGCCGCTCGTCCATGTCGAGGAACGACATGTGGCAGCCGGAGCAGCCGTCCAGCCAGACGGTCGCGAGCCGCGGCTTGGGGGTCCCGGCGCTCATGACGGGCCCGTCGGCTGGTCGATGACCCGGAGGTAGGGCAGGAACGGGCGACGGCCCTTGCTCCCCTCCCCGATCGCCCGGCCCTTCTCGAACAGGGCGCCGGTCGGGCAGACCTGGACGCACTTGCCACAGCTCGTGCAGGTCGTCGACTTGCCCCACGGGGTGCCCATGTCGGTCACGACGCGCTCCTCGATCCCGGAGCCCATGACGCCCCACGTCCGGGCCCCCTCGATCTCCTCGCACACCCGGACACAGCGGACGCACATGATGCAGCGGTTGTGGTCGATGGCGAAGAACGGGTGACTGGCATCGATGCCGACCGTCGGGTTGATGACCGGCAGCTCGAAGTGGTCAATGTGCAGGTCGTCGGCGAGGTTCTGCAGCTCGCAATGGTTGTTGGCGACGCACACCGCGCAGACGTGGTTGCGCTCGAGGAACAGCATCTCGGTGATCGTCCGGCGGTACTCGTCGAGCTGCGCGGAGACCGTCGTGATCTCCATGCCCTCGACGACCGCCGTCGTGCACGACGCGGCCAGCTTGTTCGAGCCCGCGACCTCGACGACGCACAGCCGGCACGCGCCCGTGTCGGACAGCCCGTCGAGGTGGCACATCGTCGGGATCCGGATTCCGTTCTCCGTGGCGACCGAGAGGATCGACTGACCGTCGGTTCCGGCGACGTCCTTGCCGTCGATCCGGAGCGTGTGAACGCTCATGCGGGCACCGCTGTCTCGCTCATCGTGCAGACTCCCGCGGGACAGACCCGATCGACGATGTGGGCGACGTACTCGTCGCGGAAATGGCGGATCGTGCTGAAGATCGGGTTCGGTGCCCCCTGGCCGAGGCCGCACAGGCTCGTCCGCTGGACCATCCCGGCGAGCTTCTCGAGCCGATCCAGGTCGTCGAGCGTGGATTGTCCGGTCGTCATCTGTTCGAGCATCATCCAGAGCTGGTTGGTGCCGACCCGGCACGGGACGCACTTGCCGCAGGACTCTTCGCGCATGAAGTCCATGAAGAACTTCGCGACGTTGACCATGCAGCTGGTCTCGTCCATGACGATCATCCCGCCGGAGCCCATGAACGAGCCGACGCCGAGCAGTGATTCGTAGTCGACCGGCATGTCGAGGAACGCCGCGGGGACGCAGCCGCCGGCCGGGCCGCCGGTCTGGACGGCCTTGAACGCCTTGCCATCGACGATCCCGCCGCCGATGTCGAAGACGATCTCGCGGAGGGTCGTGCCCATCGGAATCTCGACGATCCCGGTGTTGACGACCCGTCCGGCGATCGCGAACACCTTCGTGCCCTTGCTCGAGGCGGTCCCGATCGAGGCGAACCAGTCACCGCCGTTGCGGATGATCGGGGCGACGTTGGCGAGGGTCTCGACGTTGTTGATCAGAGTCGGGCGACCCCACAGCCCGGCCACGGCCGGATACGGCGGGCGCGGCTTCGGCTGGCCCCGGCCGCCCTCGATCGAGGCGATCAGGGCCGTCTCCTCGCCGCACACGTAGGCGCCGGCCCCGAGCCGGATATCGAGCTCGAAGGTGAACTGGGTGTCCATGACCGATGCGCCGAGATAGCCCGCCCGCGAGGCGTCGCGGATGGCCTTCCGGATCCGCGAGACGACGAGCGGGTACTCGCCGCGGCAGTAGACGTAGCCCGCGCTCGCCCCGACCGCGTAGGCGGCGATGGCCATCCCCTCGACGACCCGGTGGGGGTCGCTCTCGAGGATGTTGCGGTCCATGAACGCGCCCGGGTCGCCCTCGTCGGCGTTGCAGATGACGTACTTCGGCGAGCCGTCGGCCTTGGCGACCGTGTTCCACTTCAGCCCGGTCGGGTAGCCCGCACCGCCGCGGCCGCGGAGACCGCTCTTCACGAGCTCGTCGCGGACCTCGGCCGGGGTCATCGTCGTCAAGGCCCGGCGAAGCCCGGCGTAGCCGCCGGCGGCGACGAAGTCTTCGAGACTCTCGGGATCGATCCGCCCGGAATTCTCGGTCGCGATCCGGACCTGGCGGGCGAAGAACGGCGCGCTCGCCACGGGCTGTGAGTCGCTCCTGACCGCGCTCAGGGCGGCCACGATCGGGCTCAGGGTCTCGGGCGTGACCCGCTCGAAGATCTGGCCCGTCTCGGGGATCTTGACAAGCGGCCCGGCGGCGCACAGGCCGAGGCAGCCGACGCGCTTGACCGAGACGTCGGTCAGGCCGGCGTCGGCGACCTCCGCGCCGAGGCCGGTGAGGATCTGGTGCGCCTTGGTGGAGAGGCAGCTCACCGCCTCGCAGACGTAGGCGGAGGCGCGCGGGTTGGGCGACGAATGGATCACGTCGGTCCTGGTGAATGTCGGACGGGCTTCCGGCGCGGCTTTCGGCTGGCTGAGCTGGTCGGTCATCGTTCGAGCCGCTCGAGCTGTTCGAGCTGTTCGACGAGGTCGGCGGCGACGATCCGATCCTTGACCTCGCCGTCCACGATCGCCGCCGGCGCCAGGCTGCACGATCCGAAGCAGCGACCGGTGAGCAGCGACAGGTGGCCGTCGGCGGTCGTCTGGCCCGGCTCGACCCCGAGCGACTCCTTGATCGTGGCGAGGATGTCGTACGCGCCGTTGATGTAGCACGCGGTGCCGGTGCAGACGACGCAGGTGTGGGCGCCGTGCGGCTTCAGCGTGAAGTAGTGGTAGAAGGTCGCGACCCCGTAGACCTTCGACGGCGGCACGGCCAGGGTCTCGCCGATGTAGCGGAGAGCCGCGGCGTCGATGTAGCCGAAGGCCTGCTGAGCGGAGTGGAGCGCTTCGATCAGGGCGTCCGGGCGGTTCCCGAGGCGGCGCATCCTGGTCTCGACGGTCTGCCAGCGTTGGTCATCGCTCGGCGCGGGGGGAATGGCACGAGCGAGAGACACGTGGCCTCCGGATCCAGATCGGTCACGCGGCCCCGTCATCCGAGGGGTTGGCGCGTGGCTGCCTGTGGCCCCACCGTAGCACCGCCCGGCGATGGCCCGCCCCGGCCCTTCAGCCCACCGTTGGTTGGCCGGATGGCCCGGGCCAGACCCCCCGTTCGGCCTGCATGGGGACGCGGCGGTGGCGCGCATACTCGGCGAACCGGGGTTCCCGCACGACCGGCGTCAAGTCGCGACACGACCCTCGAGCCCCTCGAAGGGAGTCCGTCGCCCGTGGACCACCGTTACGAATGCCTTGACGGCAACGAAGCCGCCGCCCGGATCGCGTACGCCGCGTCCGAGGTGATCTCGATCTACCCGATCACCCCCGCGTCCGGGATGGCCGAACACTGCGACGACTGGTCGGCAGCGGGCCGGCCGAACCTGTGGGGCGCCGTCCCCGAGGTCGTCGAGATGCAGTCCGAGGCCGGGGCCGCCGGCGCCCTCCACGGCGCCCTCCAGAAGGGCGCGCTCGGGACGACGTTCACGGCGTCGCAGGGCCTCCTCCTGATGATCCCGAACATGTTCAAGATCGCCGGCGAGCTCACCCCGACGGTCATCCACGTCGCGGCCCGGACCGTCGCCACCCACGCCCTCTCGATCTTCGGCGACCACAGCGACGTGATGCATGCGCGGACAACCGGCTGGGCCATGCTCGCCGCGGGCTCGGTTCAGGAAGCACACGACTTCGCGCTGGTGGCCCACGCGGCCACCCTCCGCGCCCGGATCCCCTTCCTCCACTTCTTCGACGGGTTCCGGACGAGCCACGAGATCAACAAGATCGCGGTCCTCGAGACCGACGACATCCGGGCGCTGATCCACGATGAGGATGTCCTGGCCTTCCGCGGGCGGGGACTGGACCCGGACGCGCCGGTCGTTCGTGGAACCGCCCAGAACCCCGACGTCTTCTTCCAGGCCCGGGAGGCCTCCAACCCATTCCACCTCGCCGTCCCGGGGATCGTCCAGACGGTGTTCGACGAGTTGGCCGCCCGGACGGGCCGGCGCTACAACCTCGTCGATTACCACGGCGCCACCGATGCCGAGCGGGTGATCGTCCTCATGGGCTCGGCCGCCGGTGCGGTCGAGGAAGCGGTCGATACGCTCGTCGCGGCGGGCGAGAAGGTCGGGCTGTTGCGCATCCGGCTGTTCAACCCGTTCCCGGCCGCTGAGGTCCTCGCCGCCCTGCCCTCGACCGTCCGGGCCATCGCCGTCCTCGACCGGACGAAGGAGCCGGGCGCGATCGGCGAGCCGCTCTATCTCGACATCGTCGCCGCCCTGAGCGAGGCGATGGATGGCGACGAGCCGCCGTTCGCGGCGACGCCACGGGTGATCGGCGGCCGCTACGGACTGTCGTCGAAGGAACTGACCCCATCGATGGTCAAGCCCGTCTTCGACGAGCTCGATGCCGCCCGTCCCAAGCGCCACTTCACCGTCGGGATCCACGACGACGTGACCCACCTCAGCCTGCCGATCGACCGCGGCTTCCGCTTCCCGCGCCCGGCCGGCGAGGTCCAGGCGGTCTTCTTCGGCCTCGGCTCGGACGGCACGGTCGGGGCCAACAAGGCCTCGGTCAAGATCATCGGCGAGGGCACCGACCTGTACGCCCAGGGCTACTTCGTCTACGACTCGAAGAAGTCCGGCTCGGTCACGACGTCCCACCTCCGCTTCGGGCCCGAGCCGATCCGCTCGACCTATCTCGTCGACGATGCCGATTTCGTGGCCTGCCACCAGTTCGGGCTGCTCGGCAAGGTGAAGATCCTGGAGCTCGCCAAGCCCGGCGCCACGTTCCTGCTCAACGCACCGTACGGACCGGACGAGGTCTGGGACCACCTGCCTGTCGCGGTCCAGCGCGAGATCGTCGACAAGGACATCGATCTCTGGGTCATCGACGCCCTGGCGGTCGCCGCCGAGGCCGGGATGGGCAGCCGGATCAACACCGTGATGCAGCCGTGCTTCTTCCAGCTCGCCCGGATCCTGCCGCCGGACGACGCGATCCGGCGCATCAAGGGCTTCGTCGAGAAGACCTATGCCAAGCGTGGCGAGGCCGTCGTCGCCCGCAACTTCGCCGCGATCGACCGCTCCCTTGCCGCCCTCGGCCACGTCCAGCGGGGCGCCGTCGCGAGCTCCGGTGCGGCCGACCTGCCGCCCGACACCCTGCCCGATTTCGTCAGCCGCGTCACCGCCCGCCTCATGGCCGGCGACGGCGATCAGCTGCCGGTCAGCGCCCTGCCCGTCGACGGCACGTTCCCCACCGGCACGACGAAGTACGAGAAGCGGGCGATCGCCCAGATGATCCCGGTCTGGGATCCCTCGATCTGCATCGACTGCGGGAAGTGCGCGATGGTCTGCCCCCACGCCACGATCCGGATGAAGGTCTTCCCGACCGCGGCCGTCGCCGACGCCCCGGCCACGTTCCTGAGCAAGGAGTTCAAGTCGCGCGACCTGCTCGACCATCGCCTGACGATCCAGGTCGCGCCCGACGACTGCACCGGTTGCGGCGTCTGCGTCGACGTCTGCCCGGCCCGGAGCAAGACCGACGCGAGCCACAAGGCGATCGACATGGCGCCGGTGGCCGACCGCCGCGACATCGAGCGGCCGAACTGGGACTTCTTCAAATCCATCGCGCCGCTCGACCGGAGCCTGATCGCCCACGACACCGTCAAGGGCAGCCAGGTCCTCGAGCCGCTGTTCGAATTCTCCGGCGCCTGCGGTGGCTGCGGCGAGACGCCGTATCTCCGCCTCGTCAGCCAGCTCTTCGGGGACCGGATGATCGTCGCCAATGCAACCGGTTGCTCCTCGATCTACGGGGCCAACCTGCCGACGACGCCGTGGACGACCAACGCGGCCGGCCGCGGCCCGGCCTGGGCCAACTCCCTGTTCGAGGACAACGCCGAGTTCGGGCTCGGAATGCGCCTCGCCCTCGACGCCCAGACCGACCAGGCCCGGCGGCTCGTCGAATTGCTCGCCCCGGCCCTCGGCGACGACCTCGTCAGCGGGATCCTCGAAGCCGACCAGGCGGACGAGGCCGGGATCGACAGCCAGCGCGCTCGCGTCGAGCTCCTCCGCGCCAAGCTCGCGGGGATCGATGGTCCACAAGCCGCCGAGGCCCGCCATCTCCTGACTCTCGCCGGCGACCTCGTCCGAAAGGGCGTCTGGATCATCGGCGGCGACGGCTGGGCCTACGACATCGGCTTCGGCGGGGTGGACCAGGTCCTTTCGTCGGGCCGCAACGTCAACATCCTCGTCCTCGACACGGAGGTCTACTCGAACACCGGTGGCCAGGCGTCGAAGTCGACGCCGCGCGGCGCGGTCGCCAAGTTCGCGGCCGCCGGCAAGGGCACGGCCAAGAAGGACCTCGGGGCGATCGCCCGGGCGTACGGCAACGTCTTCGTCGCCCAGGTCTCGATGGGCGCCAACGACGCCCAGACGACCAAGGCCCTCCTCGAGGCCGACGCCTGGCCGGGGCCGTCGCTGGTCATCGCCTACAGCACCTGCATCGCCCACGGGATCGACATGAGCAAGTCGATGAGCCATCAGAAGGACGCCGTCCGGAGCGGCTACTGGCCGCTCTACCGCTTCCACCCGTCCGAGGCCGAGGGCGGCAAG
>JBBRCU010000073.1:0-8721 GCA_038204565.1 Candidatus Limnocylindrales bacterium | reverse complement strand
CCGACGACGAGCCAGCCGGGGGCAGCGGCGGCCGCGAAGTGCGCCTCCATCGTCGGCCGGTGGATCGGGACCTGGCGCATCCCGAATGCCCGGTTGAAGACCGAGCCCGGCAGCTCCGGAGAGGCCGCAGCGGCCATGTCGCCCTTCTCGAGGACGCGGACGTCGAGTCCACTCGCGCTGGCGGCGCGCCACATCGCGAGCCACGCGTCGCGCTCGACCGCGTCGAGGAGGTCGAGCTCGCGCTGGGTTGCGGCGTCCGAACCGGCACGGGCCGCCAGCACGCGGATTGGGTCGCCGGGGCGGACGACGCCTTCGCGCTCGACGCGGGCGTACATCCGCGAATCGTTTGGGTGGAGCAGGATCGAGATCCGGCCTGACTTGCCGGCGGTGAACGCGCCCTTGATCACGTCGCACGGGTTGGCCGGCGCCGAGAGCTCGAGGACGACCTCGTGGCCGACCGCCAGACGGGCGCCCACCGGCAGGAGCGAGAGCTCGATCCCCTCGGTCGTCAGGTTCTCCCCGACGGACCCTGGGCCGACGCCCGGATGGCCGTCTGCGCGAACCCGGTCAATCGCCTCGGTCGCGAGGAGGCAGACTGCGCGATGCGGCCCGCCGTGGACGGCATCGTGATGGTGGGCATCGCCCTCGAGGCCATCGCGCCCGACGCGCGCCGCCGCGACCGGCAGCTTCGGAACACCGCCCGGCGAGAGATTGACCTGGAGCACACGGCCGTCCATCGGCCGCGGATGCTATCGGATCGGCGCGGCGTCAGGGCCCCGTTGCGCTGCGATCGAGCCAGACCTCCCAGTCGGACGGTGAGCCAAGCCGGGCGGCCACGACCAGGTTCACGTGCCCGCCCGAGGCGCCGTCGACCTCCGGATAGCGGACCGAGACAAGAAAGGTCCGCGCCGGATCGGCGTTGGCCGCAAGGTCGGCCGCCCGGGGACCGAGGAACGCGGCCGAGAGGACGTCCGGGTCCCGGCTCGGCGCGGCCACCTCGAACCGGCGATACCCGAGGACGTTCAGGTCGGCCTGGGCGCGCTCGTAGGCAGCTCGCGACTCGTACAGGGCCTGGCTCCACGGTGAGAGGAGCTTCCAGGCGTCCTCGGTTCCCGCGACCCGCGCCGTCTCGTAGGCGGTCGCGATCGCCAAGGCAGTCATAGCGTCGCTTGCGGGGGTCGAGGGCGCCGCCGACGGCGACGGGCCTGCCCCGTTCGGCTCAACGACCTCGATGACGTTCTCGGTGGTGAGCTGGTGGATGTCAGCACCGGGCCCGCAATGGTCGACGTAGGCGATCAGGACCGCCGAGATCCGCCATCGCCCGACCGGCAGGCGCAGCGTCGGATCGTCGAACCAGGCCCGGTCGAATCCAAGGCCGACCTCGCCGCCCTTGATGAAGGCGAAGGTTTCCGGCCGACCCAGCGCCAGGTCGGTCGACTCACAGATGGTGTCGACGCCGCCGCTCATCACCCGGTCGCCGCCGATCTCCTCGATCCGGAAGTCGATCGTCGGGGCGCCGTGCCCGAACGTGACGGACGGGCCGGGCCCGAGGAATGTCAGGGTCGCGACCGGCTCGATGAGGTCCTCCGGGCCGGAGCCGCCGTGCGGCGTCGTGAGGTCGAGCCGGAGCACGCCATCACTCTTGGAACCGACGACCGGGCCCGCGGAGGGTGTCGGCGAGGGCTGGGTGATTGGCGACGGCGTGGCGCTGGGACCAACGCTCGGGGCCTCGACGCCGGCGACGGTGACCACGATCGCGGCGTCCTGGCTATGACCCGTCGTGCCGCAGGTGAACGATCCGTCGCTCGGCGCCGGGGCCTCGTCCGTCGAGATCGTCGTGAACGCCCGGATCCGCCAGGTCCCGACGGGCAGGTGCAGGACGGGGTCGTCGAACCAGGCCTGGTCGAACGTCGCGCCGATCGTTCCGGACTTCCCGAACGGGACAACGAGCGGCGCATCCCTGCGCACGACGTCAGGGATGCACGGGTCGGTCATGCCGCCGCCCATCGTCCGGCTGCCAGCGACCTCCTCGATGACCCAGCCGACGACCTGTCCTCCGTGGTAGATCCGCACCTGATCGGCCGGGCCGAGGTAGGTCACGGTCGCGACGGGCTCGATCGCCTCGGTCGGTGAATACGTCCGGCGCGCGGCGGACAGCTGAAGCCGGAATACGCCGTCGTCCGCTTGGTCGACAACCGGGCCGTCGCCGGTCGGGGCGACGACCTGGATCAGGTTCGATACGCTCAGCAGGTGACTGCCCGCGCCGCAGCCACCGACGTGGAAGTCCATGGTCGCGGTGATCCGCCACGTCCCGACTGGCAGGGTCAGGACCGGGTCTTCATACCAGGCCAGGTCGAATCCCAGCGCCGGGTCATCGGGTGACCCGGACTTCCCGAACGGCACCACCAGCGGCTCGCCCTTGACGATGTTGGTCGACTCGCACGAGAAGCGGCTGCCGCCTTCCATCGCGCGGACGCCATCGACCTCGTGGATCTGGAACACGAGCTGGCTGTGGGTGTGCTGCACGGTGACCGCCGCGTCGGGCCCCAGAAACGTGACGCGGGCCACGGGCCCGATCGCGTCACCGAGTCCATACGTGCCGTGGGGCGTCGTCAGCTCGAGCCGGAACATCCCGTCCTCGGCCACCGCGGTGACCGGGCCGGTCGCCGCAGGATGCGTCGCCGGGCGCAGAGCGAGGGCCCCGACGATGATCGCGAGGGCGACGGTCATCACCCCGATCGACGCGATGCTCGACCACCGCCGAGCCGCGCTGGACGGAGCTCCTGTCCGGTAGCCCGTGGAGCGCGCCGCCATCGCCGACACCTCGCCCCAGGCCGCGATCGGATCGCGCGGATCGGTCACCGCCCGTCTCCCGCGAGCTTGGCCCGGCCGCGGCTCGCCGCCGCCCGGACCGCTCCCGCCGAGATCCCCAGCGCGGCCCCGATCTCCTCGGTCGACCAGCCCTCGGCCGCGGACAACAGAATCGCGGCCCGTTCCGGCGCCGTCAGGCGGGCGAGCTTGGGGCGGAGGTCCACGAACCCCTCGATCGTCGCCGCGTCGATCCCCGCTGGTACCGGCGGCGCCGGACGAAGCCGGAGCTCGCGGGCCAGCCGGCGGAACCGGTCATAGGCGACCCGCCGCGCCGCCACGAGCAGCCAGCCGATCGCCGGTTGGCCCCAGTCGATCGTCGCCCGAGTCCGCCACAGCCGGACGAACGCCTCCTGGGCGACGTCGTCGGCGTCGCCGAGGTCATTGGTCAGCGCGAGCGCGAATCGGTACACCGGCATCCACAGCTCCTCGGCGGCGCTCTGGAAGGCGTCGTCAGCAGTCGGTTCGGGGCTGGTCATCTGCCGTGTACACGTCTGTCGAGGCCGGAACGCACGGTCGGCGGCACGACGTCGTCGGTCGACCGAGCGTCACTGCGGCCGGAGGCCGACCGACTCGAGCTCCGCCCGCGCCAGGGCCTTATCGCGGCCGGCGAGGAAGTCGCCGACCGGATCACGGCTGTGGTCGAGCAGCTCCTCCCAGGACAAGCGATGGATCGCCCGGCTCGCGAGGAGATGGTTGATCGATTCCGGGCTCGCACCCGCCGCTTTCGGACGCTTCCGGATCGCCCGGTCGGCCGCCCGGAGCTGGGCGAGGCGCTGCGCCCGCCATGGCAGGTAGCGGCTGAGCCACGGGACGATCGCGACCGCAAGGACGAGGATCGCGAGCAGCCGCGCGATCAGGATCAGCAGGTCGAAGAGCTCACCGCCGACGTACACGAACGGATCGCCGGCGGCCCCGAACGCCCGCCGGGCGAGCTCGCCCGCTCCCGCTCCCACGAGTGGGATCCCGTCGAGCGAGCCCCCAACCTGGCCGCCGGCATCGCGGATGGCCTGGCCGCCCTGCTGGAGGGTGTGTCCCGCCTCGGCGAACCCGGCGATCGTCTGGTGGATCCGGAAGCTGACGACAGACCAGATCGCAACCCAGGCCCAGGTCGCGATGTCAGCGCCGACCTCTCGCTGCCGCTGCCCGCGGACCTCGCTCCAGAACCTGATCATCGGCGCTCTCCGGTGGGGGTGCCCAGTCTACGAGAGGCGTTCCGGGGCGCGGGGCTGCGGCGCGGCGGGCGCGATTCTTGTCAAACGAATCTCACCCGGGCGTTAGGAGAAAGGGGGCGGCCCGGCGCGGCCTGCTTGAGCGTGGCTTCCGGCCGGATGTTCGCCAAATGATCGCCAGATCGACCATTTGGCAGCAACGGCCCGGCTAACGACCGCCTGGGATTCGCATGACAATTTCGGCACCGCCCTCCAGCGCCACGGTCCCGCACCGCGCACCTACATCCGGAAGACGCCGAAGCGGGTGTCGGGGACCGGCGCATGCGACGCGGCTTCGATCCCGAGCGACAACACTCGTCGCGTGTCGAGCGGGTCGATCACGCCGTCGTCCCACAGCCGCGCGGTCGCGAAGTAGGGCGAGCCCTCGCGCTCGTAGGTCTCGAGGATCGGCGCCTCGAAGGCGTCCCGTGCCGCATCGTCGGCGAACGGCCCGCCCACCGTGGAAAGCACGCGTGCGGCCTGCGTCCCACCCATCACCGAGATCCGGCTGTTCGGCCAGGTCCACAGGAAGCGCGGCTGGTAAGCCCGCCCCGCCATCGCGTAGTTGCCCGCCCCGAAGCTCCCGCCGATCAGGATCGTGAACTTTGGAACCTCGGCGCCGGCGACCGCGGTGACCATCTTGGCGCCGTCCTTGGCGATCCCGCCGTGCTCGTACTCGCGACCGACCATGAACCCGGTGATGTTCTGGAGGAAGACGAGCGGGACCTTGCGCTGGGCACACAGCTCGACGAAGTGAGCTCCCTTCAGGGCCGACGCGCTGAACAGGATCCCGTCGTTGGCGACGATCCCGACCGGCCAACCGTCGATATGGGCGAAGCCGGTGACGAGGGTCTCGCCGTAGCGCGGCTTGAAATCGTGGAAGCGGGAGCCGTCGACGAGCCGGGCGATGATCTCGCGGACCTCGACGGGGCGACGCGGATCGGCGGACACGGCCGAATACAGGGTCGCCGGATCCACGGCCGGCTCCTCAGGCGTCGCCCGACCCCACGGCGCCGGCGGCGGCGGCCGGTTGAGATTGGCGACGATCGATCGGCCGAGGGCCAGGGCATGCTCGTCGTCGAGGGCGAGATGGTCGGCGACGCCCGAGATCGCGGTGTGGACGTCGCCCCCGCCGAGGTCCTCGGCGCTGACCTCCTCGCCGGTGGCAGCCTTCACGAGCGGTGGTCCCCCGAGAAAGATCGTGCCGGTTCCCTTCACGATGACCGTCTCATCGCTCATCGCCGGGACGTAGGCGCCACCCGCGGTCGATGAGCCCATCACCAGGGCCACCTGGGGGATCCCGAGCCCCGACATCCTGGCCTGGTTGTAGAAGATTCGTCCGAAGTGGTCCCGGTCCGGAAAGACGTCGGCCTGGAGCGGCAGGAACGCGCCGCCGCTGTCGACGAGGTAGATGCACGGCAGCCGGTTCTCGAGCGCGATCTCCTGCGCTCGGAGGTGCTTCTTCACGGTCATCGGGTAGTAGGTCCCGCCCTTGACCGTGGCGTCGTTGGCAACGATCACGCACGTGGTCCCTTCGATTCGGCCGATCCCGGTGACGATCCCGGCACTCGGCGCGTCGCCGTCGTACAGGCCGGTCGCGGCCAGGGGGCTCAGCTCGAGGAAGGGCGTGCCCGGGTCCAGCAGCCGGTCGATCCGCTCCCGGACGGGGATCTTGCCACGCTCGCGGTGGCGGGCGATCGAGCGGTCGTCGCCGCCGGCGCCGCGGCCGGCAACTGCCTCCTGGCGCGCCCGGAGGTCGGCGACGAGGGCGGCCATTGCTTCGTGATTGGCAAGCGTCTCAGGGCTGGCCGGGTCGAGGCGACTGCGCAGCACTGGCATGGCCGCAAGGATAGGTCGATCCGCGGCCCCCGCAGCCCTTGACCCGGCGAAGGCGAGGTCCGATGATGTTCATGTCATCAGGAGGTACGGTCGATGTCGATGGCGGGTCGGATGCTCCGTCATTCACGAAAGCGGGCGGGCCTGACCCAGCGGCAGCTCGCGGCAAAGGTCGGGATCCCCCAGGAGACGATCGCCAGGATCGAGACGGGCCGGGTCGACCCACGTGTCGGCACCCTCGACCGGCTGCTGGAGGGCTGCGGGTTCGGCCTCGAGCACCTGCCGCGCCTCGGGATCGGAATCGACCGGAGTGTCATCCGGCGGTTGATCGAGCTGACGCCCGGCGAGCGCCTCGAGCTCGGCATCGCGAACGATCGCGCGATGATCGAATTCTGGTCTGGGTTCAAGAAGGTGGCCGAATGAGCGAGCTGCCACGGTTCGACCCGGCGGAGCTCCTCCGTCGCCTGTCGGCCGCCGGCGTCCGATTCGTGATCGTCGGCGGGCTGGCCGCTCAGTCGCACGGCTCACCGTCGAGCACCGACGATCTCGACATCTGCTACGCCCGGGATCTCGACAATCTGCGGGCACTCGCAGGGGTGCTCGCGGACGTCACCGCGATCCGGCGAGGGCTCTCCGCCGACGCACCCACGCTGCCGCCCCTTGACGCGCGGACCCTGCGAGGCGGTGGGCTGTTCACCCTGTCGACGAGGTTCGGCGACTTCGACCTCCTGGCCGACCCCGATCCCGGCCTGGACTTCGACAGCCTGTCCGTCCACGCGGTCTCGGCGATGCTGCACGGCATTCCGCTGCTCGTCGCCGGTCTCGACGACCTGATGACGATGAAACGGGCCGCTGGTCGACCGAAGGACCGGGTCGAGCTCGAGATCCTTGGCGCGCTCCGCGAGGAGCTCGACCGCCGCGGCTGAGGTCGACGCGCGTCGCCTCCAGCCCTTTCTGCTACTCTCGTATAGCAAGTTATGACCGACGACCTCGCTACTGTCAAGGCGCATGTTTCGGGCGACGCCAACGGCTCGGCACCGGATCGGTCGACGCCCGCCGAGCGGCTTCGCCTCCAGTTCGCCGAGGCCTGGGGCGAGATGAGCGCGTCGTGGGGCGTCGCGCCGGCGATCGGCCGCGTCCATGCCTACCTGATGGTTCGCAACGAGCCCCTCACGGAACGCGAGATCCGCGAGGCCCTGGGCCTCTCGCACCGGGCGGCGAGCCTGGCCCTGACCGATGCCGAGGCGTGGGGGATCGTTGAGCGCGTCTCCGAGCCGCGCCGAGTCGGTCGGCGGGGCCCGGCCGGCAAGGCATACGTGGCGGTCGGAGATCACTGGCAGTGGTTCACCCGGGTGATCGCCGAGCGCAAGGTCCGCGAGGGCGACCCGATCGTCGACGTGATCGCGAGGACCGCGAGCCAGGCCGGCGAACTGGCCGCGACCCACCCGGCCGACGCCGAGATCGTCGCTCTCCACGACTGGCTCGTGACGTTCAACGCGTTTGTCCGTCTGTTCGATCGCTCCGTCGGCCTGATCCCGAAGCTCGCGCCACGCGAGCTGGAGCGCGGAATGCGGCTCCTCGGCGAGGTCTCCGACGAGACGGTCCTCCGTCTCGTCCAACTGCTGGGTGGCCTGCCCGATGACGACGTGCTGGAGCTGATCGAGGCGCTCAGCCGTTTGTCTCCGACCGCCGCCCGCCGCGCGACGAAGTTGATGTCGGGAGTCGTCCGGACGATCGCCCGGTAGCCGTAGCCGCGCTGCCGCGCCTGCGGCTCGTGTTGCAGTCCACGCCACAAGCGACGAACGACGCGGGGAATTGGCTCGCTCCTTCGACCCGTCTGGACAACACAGCAACATCGGTCGGGTGATCTGTGCTCAGGCCGATCCTCAGGGTTCCGCAGGTCGCTTGTGGTCTCTACCGCAGCACCCGCGCGGGCGTCCGGCGGAGCGTGATTCTGGCAACCGCGAGACGGCATGCCATAATCCTGAGCGCGCGAGGCGGCCCGACCGACTCGAACGGGCGAGGACCCCGCGGCCAGCCCGGCCGGCAGACCCGCGCATCGAACCCGGAGCCACGCAGGAATGACTGTCGAGACATCCACCTGGGCGACGAAGAAGGGGCTCGCCCAGATGCTGAAGGGCGGCGTCATCATGGACGTCGTCACCCCTGACCAGGCGAAGATCGCCGAGGACGCCGGCGCGGTCGCCGTGATGGCCCTCGAGCGCGTTCCGGCCGACATCCGCGCCGCCGGCGGCGTCGCCCGGATGAGCGATCCGTCGATGATCGAAGGGATCATGGCCGCGGTTTCGATCCCGGTCATGGCCAAGGCCCGGATCGGCCACTTCGTCGAGGCCCAGGTCCTCGAGGCCCTCGGCGTCGACTACATCGACGAGTCCGAGGTGCTGACCCCGGCCGACGAGGTCAACCACATCGACAAGCACGCCTTCAAGGTCCCGTTCGTGTGTGGCTGCCGGAACCTCGGCGAGGCCCTCCGCCGGATCAACGAGGGCGCGGCGATGATCCGGACCAAGGGCGAGGCCGGGACCGGCAACGTCGTCGAGGCCGTCCGCCAGCTGCGCGACGTGCTCAGCGCCATCCGCAAGCTCCAGGGCATGCGCGAAGACGAGCTGTTCGTCGCGGCCAAGGAGCTCCAGGCACCGTACGAGCTCATCAAGCAGGTCGCCGCGGACGGCAAGCTGCCCGTCGTGAACTTCGTCGCCGGTGGGATCTCGACCCCGTCCGACGCCGCGCTCGTGATGCAGCTCGGCTCGGAGGGCGTCTTCGTCGGCTCCGGCATCTTCAAGAG
>JBBRCU010000072.1:0-8994 GCA_038204565.1 Candidatus Limnocylindrales bacterium | reverse complement strand
GTCTTCAACGGCGTCGCCAACCAGTACAAGGACAACCCGATCGCCGTCGCGGCCAAGAGTCGCGTCCGGGTCTTCCTGCTCGATGCAGGCCCGAACGAGGACAGCTCGTTCCACATCGTCGGGACGATCTTCGACACCGTGATCAAGGAGGGCATCGCCCTCGTCAAGGGCAACGCCGGCGGCTGGGGCAGCCAGGCGGTCGACCTCTCGCCGGCCCAGGGCGCGATCATCGAGTTCAGCCCCGCCGAGGACGGGATGTACGTGATGGTCACCCACGCCTTCAACTTCGTCGGCAAGGGCGCGATCGGCATCTTCAAGGCCGGCGACGGCGACCCGAAGAACTGAGACCGGGCATGCGGCTGGAGCTCACCAAGCGCGCGGACTATGCGATCCGGGCCGTCGTCGCCCTGGCGACGACGGCCCCCGCCGAGCGCCTGAGCGTCCGGACGATCGCGGCGAACGAGGGTATCCCGGTTCGGTTCCTGCCGCAGGTCATGGCGGACCTCGTCGCGGCTGGGCTGGTCGGGGCGCTCACCGGGCGGACCGGAGGCTACCGCCTGACGCGACCGCCAGCCGCGATCACGATCCTCGAGGTCATCGAGGCGGTCGAGGGCAACAGCCGCCGCCAGTCCTGCGTCCTGCGCGGCGGGCCGTGCCAGCTCAACGGGACGTGCGCCGTCCACGACGTGTTCGCAGCGACCCAGGCCGGAATGATCCGCGAGCTCGGCGGGGCGACGATCGCGAGCCTCCGGCCGCCCGGCTGACGGTCGGTCAGCCGCCCTTTTTCAGCGCCGCCAGCCGGGCATCGACGTCGAGGTCGTCCGCGGCGTCGTCGAGGCTCGCGAACTGCGCGTCGAGCGAGCTGGCGGCAACCTCCTGCATCCCGCGGGCCTGGGCCTCCTCGTGGCGGATCCGATCCTCGAACCTGGCGACCTCGCTCGTGGGATCCATGATGTCCACGCTCTTGATCGACTGCTGGACCTGCACCTGGGCCTTGGCCATCTTCGCCCGGGCGATCAGCTGGTCCTTCTTCTGGACGAGCTCCTCGCGCTTGGTGCGCATCACGTTGAGGCCGTCCTTGAGCTGGCTGACCAGGGCGGTCTGCTGCTCGATCTGCGGCCCGAACGTCTTGACCTGATCTTCGTATCCGATCTGGCGCTTGATGGCGATCCTGGCGAGCCCGTCAAAGCGGTCCGCGTCGGCCGTGTTGCCGCCCGTCCGGAGCTCGTCGGCCCGCTTCGAAGCGGCGGCGGCCTTCGCACCCCACTCGGTCGCGGCCTCGCCGGCCTCCTTGGCGTCATCCTCCTGGAGCCGCAGGTTACCGATCGTCTGGGCGACGGCTTCCTCGGCCTCGCGGATGCTCTCGGTGTAATCGCGAGTCATCTGATCGAGCATCCGCTCGGGATCCTCGGCGCCGTCGATGAGGGCGTTGACATTGGCGCGAACGAGCTGGCCGACGCGGCCAAGAATCGACGACTGGGCCATGGGGTATTCCCTCCGTGCTGTCTCGCGCCGCCGTGCGGCGTCATGGTTCTGCTGGAATGTCCGATGTGAAGTTGGGTCGCCGCGGTCAGCGGCCCGCGTGACCGGCTCCGGTCATCGTACCGCGGCCGATCGTGGTGACCGTTCACCAGCGGCCGCCGCCCGACGAGCCGCCTCCTCCGCCTCCGCCTCCGCCTCCGCCTCCGCCTCCGCCTCCGCCTCCGCCTCCGCCTCCGCCTCCTCCGCCTCCGAAGCTTCCTCCGCCGGACGAGCCGCCGAAGCCTCCGAAGCCGCCGCCGCCCCCGCCGAACCCGCCGAACCCGCCCCCGCCGCCTCCGCCGAACATCCCGCCGCCCCCGCGCCGCCCGCCGCCACCCGACAGGATGCCGCCGATGATCCCGCCGATCACGGCCCCGGCGATGTCCGAGCCGGTGCCACCTCCGCCACTCCCGCCGCCACCGCCCCCGCCGCCGTGGAACGGATCGTTCCAGCCGCCGTAGTCCCGCCCGGCGAGCGACTCCGCTTCGGCGGCCAGGCGGCTCGCTTCAGTGGCCTCCGTCAGGGCCGTGGCCGGATCGGTCGCCGCGAGGCCGTTCGCCTGGTCGAGATGGCGGCTCGCCTCGGCCACCCGCGTCCGCGCTTCCGTCCCGATCCCGCCGCGCTGGCCGGCGATGTAGTCCGACGCCCGGGTCACCGCGACCTGGGCGGCCTTCAGGCCGGCGTCGAGCTTTGCCGCGTCGCGGGCGCGTTGCTCGGCGGCGGTCCGCAGGTCGCGCTCGATCGCGTCGGCGAGCTCGTCGGCCCGGCGAGCCTTGTCGGACGCAGCGGTGACATCGGGCTTCGGGTGGTTGATCGCGTCGCGCGCATCGGCCAGGAGCGTCTCGGCTTCGGCAAGGCGCGGGCCGGCGTCCGAATCGGCCCCGGCCGCGGCCGCCTTCGCCCGGGCGATCTCGGCGGCCGCTGCCGAGATCTCCGTATCGAGCTTGGTTCGCGCATCGGCGAGCTGCGCGGCAAGGCGCTCGATGGCATCGAGGAACGCCGTTCCCTGGGCGAGGCCGTCCTCGCCGAGCCGCGCCGCCGTGGCCGCCATGCCGGCGGAACCGGCGGCGAGCTTCGCCGAACCCTGGCTGGCGGCTTCGCGGACGGCCGCGATCCGGGTGCGGGCGTTACCGACGTTCGCCGCGACTGCCTGCCACTCCGCGTCGGCATACTCGGCCAGGCCCGTCAGTGTCGCCTGAGCCGCCGGGAGTCGTCCCTCGAGGGCATCGGCCGCGGCGGGCAGGCCGGCCAGGATCCGCGGCGCCTCCTGTTCGAGGGCGCGGAGCTCATCGAAGCGCGTGGTCTCGGCGAGGAGCCGGCTGCGGGCCGTCCGGCAGGCAACAACGAGGTCGACCAGCATCTTGTGGCGGGTCGGTGGATCCTCCGGTGTCCCGTCATCGAGCTGCTGGCGGATCGTGAACGCGCCCTTCAGGTCGGTCCGGGCCGCGGCGATCGCGGCAATGAAGGGCGCGGCGGCGTCGTCGCCGAACTGGGCCTGGGCGAAGCCGAGCGCCTGGTCCGAGTCGCGCACGGCGTCGTCCGTCTCGACGAGAGCCTGGTTGGCGAGCGCATCGAGGTCCTTTGGCGACATCGCCACGAGATCGCCGTTGGGATCGTTCGGGTCGGCTGCGACGCGGGCCGCGGCGGCGGCAGCGGCCCGGCCTCGCGACACCAGCCAGATGGCGCTGCCGATCAGCCCGACGATGACCGCGAGGAGGACGACGTTCAGGACGAGCGACCCGCCGGCGTCGCCACCCGACGCTGGAACCTGGATCGGCGGCCCGATGACCGGCGTCGGTTTGTCGAGCGGGGGCTGCGTGGCAGGGCCCGGAGCCGGGCCGCCGAGGCTCGCGGCCCGGAGGCCGTCGACGGTCGCGCTGATCGCCCCCGGATAGTCCTGGGAGCGGAGGGCGGGCTCGAGGTCGGTCGAGAGAACCTGGTTGACCGCGCTGCCGGAGACACCGACGTCGTTGCCCTTCCACCAGCCGTAGGCGTGATCGTCGAGGGCGACGACGACGAGGAGGTCGAGTGCCCCGAGGCCGCTGTCCTTGGCGGTCGCCGTCGCGAACGCGCTCGAATCCTGTCCCTCCAGGGAGTCGGTGTACCAGATCCAGAGCTGGGTGCCTGTGGCGGATTGAAGATCGTCGAGCGACGCCTGGATCGCGGACGTGTCTCCGCCCAGCGCGCCGACGTCGTCGCTGATCGGGCCGGCGAGCCGGTGCGGGGTCGCCGCTGCCGCCGAGGAGAGCGTCGCCAGGAGCCAGCCGAAGGCCACGATGAGGGTGGCAATCGCGCGGAATGGCTGGCGCGAGGTCGGGATCGCCGCGGGCATCGTGCTCCTTGACGCGAGGGTTCCGGGATCGAGCCCGTCGCGTGACCCCATTGTCGCCCGATCGGGCGCGCCGTGGAGCCGCGGCGTCCGCTCGTCGTCACGCACCGCCGGTTCGGTCGCCCCACGCCCGAACCGACCGTCCGCGCGATTCGGGACCGATCTCGACCAACGAATCTCTTGGCGGCTCCCGCTCAGCCCGCTGCCGCGTGGCGCGCGGCAGCCAGGCGGAAGGCGTCGAATAGGGCGGCGAGGTCGGCACGGGCCGCCTCGACGGTCGCCCGGACCGGGGCGCCCGACGTGATGGAGGCGTGGAACGCCCGCAGCTCGCTGCGGAAGGCCTCCTCGAACGAGACGCGCTCATCGATCGTCACGAGGCCGGCCGCGCCGCCGCCCGTCGACCGCCGCTCGACGAAGCGGGTCGGGTGGTGGCGGAGGTATGGCGCCGGAAAGGTCAGTTCGAGGATCCGATCACGGCAGAACGCCGTCACCCGCTCGCGATACTCGGCGACGCCCGGCAGGCTGAGGTGTTCCAGGTGGGCCCGCCCGTCAGCGGGCAGGGCCCAGTCGAGGCTGACGCCGCGGCCGCCGTCGAAATAGGCGGCGTCGACCAGGGGCAGGGGCGCGGGGATCCCGAGAGAGCCCAGGAGGTGGTGGGCCACGCTGACGTCATGGACGAGCGACGACAGGTACGCGTTGAAGGCGCGGGTCTCGGTGGCCGTCGGCTCCGCGCCGGTCGCCAGCGCGTCCCGGACGGCTGCCGCGCCACCGGCCCGCGTCGTCTCGATCAGGTCGGGCGAGACGTCGCGGCCGACGAGCAGGCCCATGTGGTCGACGAACGGGCCCTGATCCGGGTCGTTGACCTCGACCGAAAGGTAGACCAGCTCAGCCGGCCCGTCCGCGAGGCGCCCGACCATCCGCTCGACAGCCGGGTCGTACAGCTTCATGTAGCCCACCTGGACGACACGGTCGCCGCGGGCCGCGAGGATCTCGTCGACCGCGCCAAGGCTCAGCGCGAGCGGCTTCTCGCAGAAGACGTGGAGCCCGGCGTCGAGCGCGGTCAGGATGGCGGCCCGATGGGCCGGGTCCGGAACGGCGATGACGACGGCGTCGAGACCGACGGCAATCGCCTCCTCGAGCGTCGCGACCGCGTGGGGGACTCCGTAGCGCTCGGCCAATGCGGTCCGAACCGTCGCGGACGGGTCCGCGATACAGACAAAGTCCCAGAGGTCGCGATCGTCCGCGAGCGAAGGCGCGTGGCCCGCCTGTCCGACGAGGCCCGCCCCGAACAGGGCGACCCGGAGGCGGGTCTGGTCGCTCACGAATTACGTCCCGACGGCAGCGACGGCATGGACTGGATCCTCGACCTTGACGCCCGCCGGCGCCGCTCGGGCAGGTCGGGAGGCGCGAGTGTAAACGACTCCACTGGTCGTCGACGGCAGGCTCAGACCCGGACCGGACGACCCTCGCCCATGGACCGAGCGGCCGCGAGCGCGATTGCCAGGGCCGCCGCCCCGTCCGCCGCCGACACATCGACCGGGCGATCCTCCACGATGGATCGGACGAAGCCCCGGGTCTGGGCAGCGTAGGCCTGCTCGAACCGCGGCACCGCCAGGTCCGCGAGGTCCGCGGCGATGCTGTCGGGCGCCGGCCCACCGCTCCATCCGCCATGCGAGATCGGCAGCCGCCCGACCCAGACCGAGCCCGCGGTCGCAAGAACCTCGGTCCGGACATCTTCGCCGTAGGTCGTGTTCCGGGCGAGCTCCACGGTTCCCGTGGTGCCGCCCGCGAAGCGGAGAGCGACCACCGCGCTGTCGACGTCACCGATGGTCGCGAGCTCGGGATGGGCCACGCTCGAGCCCCAGGCGTGGACCTCCACGATCTCGTCGTCCATCAGCCAGCGGGCGAGATCGAACTCGTGGATCCCCATGTCGACCATGATCCCGCCGCTGACAGCCGGGTCGGCGAAGGTGACCGGCGGTGGCTCGGCATCGAACTGAAGCGACTTGAAGAGCATCGGCCGACCGAGCGCTCCCGACGTCAGGCGGGCCTTCGCTCGAGCGTAGTCGGCGTCCCAACGGCGCATGAACCCGACCTGGAGACGGACCCCGGCCGTGTCGGCGGCCGCGATCGCCGCGTCGGTGTCGGCCATCGTCAGGGCGATCGGTTTCTCGCACAGGATGTCTCGCCCGGCGGATGCGGCGTCCCGGATGGCCTCGAGGTGGCGGCTCGATGAGACCGCGATCAGGATCGCCTGGACGTCGCTGCTCGCTACCATCTCGTCGACCGAACCGAACACCGGCGGCCCGTCGAGCTCGGCCGACAGACGCCGGGCGGCATCGATGTTCACGTCGGCGATCCCGGCGAGGCGTGCCGCGGGGACGTTGCGGGCGATCAGGCGGGCATGGATCGAGCCCATCCGCCCGGCGCCGACGACTCCGATCCCGACGCGGGCGGTCATCGCGTCGCGCTCGGTGGGGGAGTAGCGGCAGTTCTCATCGGGCGCAACGGTACGCGGTCCGCCGACGGCGCGAACGGCGCTTCGCCGACGTCTCGGGCCCGGTCGAACGATCCCCGGACCGCGAACTTGAACAGCCAGGCGATCAGCAGCGCCTCGCCGATGAAGGTGAACGTGCTGATCGACAAGGAGTAGTCCGCCACGAGGATCGTCCCGAACGAATCGGCCAGATACCCGACGCCGGCAACCAGCACGAGCCCCCCGAGGATCGTCGGGAACGCGATGGACCGGATGAGCAGCGCGCCAAGCCCGACGAGATGCAGCCCGAAGATCGCGAGCGCCAGGTCCCAGCCATGGTTGAAGGCAGCGATCGACGTGGCCACCTGGGCCGGGATCTGCGCCGGCGCGAGGCCCGTCGCAGCGGGGCCCTGGAGGAGCTGGGCGACGTCGAGCAGGTTGACGAGCGCGTAGGCGAAGACGGCGGCGTAGACCACGCGGAGCCACGCGACGAGAAGGGCGAGGCTTTCGCTGGCCGGTCGAAGGACGACGTAGAGCCCCCACGCGACCACGACGTCGAGGATGGCCACGACGAGGAACGCCGCGATGGCGATCCGGAACGATCCCATCGATGCGGCGATGTTCGTGACGGTCGCCGCGGCGTCCGTCGGGATGACGAGGGCCTGGAGGATGGCGAAGTTCGCGAGGGAAGCCAGGACCGCCATCAGCAGCAGGCTGACGGCCGCAGCCAGCGCAGGCCTGCGATACGGGTGATCGGCGATGCGCGCCGTGTTTGTGGCCGGAACGTTCACGATGGCTCCTTCGGTGTCGATGGGATGCAGCCGCTGGCTGGTGGCTCGGCTGGAGAAGGGCCGGTTCTTCACTGCTGGCCTGCGGTCGAGCCGTCGAGGTTCATCCCCGAGCGGATCGCCTGCACCACGGTCTGGATCGCCGCGGAGGATGCGATCGCGCCCGGTTCGCTCTCGATGAGCGAGACGTGGGTGAGGTGCGGGTAGACCCGGTGCAGCTCGTTGGTCGAGAGGGTCGCCAGCCGGTCCTGCTGGCCGACCCAGCCATCGGGCGCCTCCGCCACGGCGGTCACGACGACGAGCGGCTTGTCGCCGAGGCCGGGGAGGGCGGCCACCGCACCCTGGATGCGGTCGAGCTCGAGGAACTCGGTGACGAAGCTCGAGACCCCCTTGGCGGTGATCTCCCGGGCATGTCGCGGAGCCTCGAACTCGGCGGGCAGGTCGCTCGATTCGCCGGAGAGCATGAGGCGCGCGACGCCGACACGGGCGAGGGCCGGCAGCATCCCGGCAAGCGTGCTGATCGGGCTCTGTGCCGACTGGCCGGCTGTCGAGACGGATGTCTTGTGGGGCGACTGCGCGTCGAGCAGTACGACCCCGGCGACCTCGTCCGGGTACGTCGCCGCGAAGGATCGCACGTACAGCCCGCCCGCCGAGTGGCCGGCGAGGACGTACGGGCCGGGGTTGCCGGACGCCACCAGGAGTGCGTGCAGGTCATGCGCCAGGGCCACCGCGTCCTGATCTGTGCTGACGGCCTCGCTGCGGCCGCGGCCGGCGCGGTCGTAGGCGCACACCCGCGTCGTCGACGCGACCATCGGGGCGATGCGCGCAAAGTAGGCCGACCCCTGGCCGAGGCCGCCTTCGAGGATGACGGTGGGGCTGCCGCTGCCCGTGCACTCGATGTACATGCGGTGTCCGTCGACGGCGACGAGCTTCCCGCCGGCGAGGGTGGCGCCACCATCGGTCGCCTCGATGACGATCTCCAGCGCACCCCCGACGGCGAGCAACGCGAGCACGCCGACGATCGGATAGAGGAGCCAGCGCGAGGCACCCGGGACATCGCTGCGCACGCGCCGGCGCAGCCATACCGCCAGCACGAGAACAGGGACGGGCCAGACCCAGGCGAGCAGGTCCATCGCCGCGGCCCCCGGCGCCAGCGCGATGAGCGCCAACCCCGTCACGCCGAGGATGCCTGCCGGCACCAGTGCCCAGCGCTGCGGCCGATCAACGAACCGCATCGTCAGCGCCGTCAGCAGGGCCCAGCCGATCCCCCAGCCGAGCAGGGCTGCGCCGATGGCCCGGCTCTCGCCACCGCCGGCGGCAGGCCCGAGTGCGAGCACGATCGGGAGGAGCAGGCCCGCCACGGCCGAGGCAGCAACGGCGGGGAAGAGGTGGCGCCTCGTCGTTCGCGCGGCGCTCGCTGTGGTCGCTCCGGTCCGGGGTTCGCCCGTGTCCGAGCGGCTGGCGGCCGTCGTCGTTGTGGTCGTCATCTCGATGCTCCCGTTCGACGACGGGGCCGGAGATCGACCGGCCTGCCGACGTCACCGCGACCGTAGGTCCCGCTTGTCCGGCCGCCAACGGTGCACGCACGACAGTCCGCGGAGGGACGGCTCCGAGACCGTCTCAGGGTCTGCACGGAGCCCGAATCCGAAGCACGAGCCGTGTGGGACGATGCATCCGAGGGAGGACACATTGGCCGGCACGTCATCGACGCCGCGAGGAACCTTGACCATGGCCGGGGTTCGCGCCCTGCTTCTGATCACGGCAGGCGCGCTCGGCCTGGGGCTGCTGGTCGACAACGCCCAGCGCGGTCCGCTCGCGCTCGGGACCGTCCTGGAAGTGCTCGTCGGCTGGTCGTTCGTCGCCTGCGGCATCTTCATCTG
>JBBRCU010000071.1:0-9030 GCA_038204565.1 Candidatus Limnocylindrales bacterium | reverse complement strand
CGATCGTCGGCGAGGTGACGGTCGTCCGGCCGCCGTCCAGGTCGTTGGCGTTGGCCGAGGTCCCGGCTGCGACCCCGGTGAAGAAGCCGTAGCGGCCGGATGGAACCGTGCCGGGCTGCTTCACACCGGAGCTCGTGGTCGGCTGCGGATCACCCCGCTGCCAGACGCCGGTCGTGGCGGTGTCGGTGCCGTCGGCGTTGAGCTGCCAGCCGCGGCGAACTTCGAAATCGTCGTCGAAGGCGCCACAGCGGGCCGTCCGAACCGTCGCCCCGAGAACGCTGAGGGGGCACCACGACCGCTCGATCAGGTACAGGACCGCCTCCTTGTTGCGGCCGGTCTCGGCAGGGATCAGGGAGTCGTCCGGATAGGCGACGACCGACATCTCGAACGTGTACGCAAAGATCCGATACGTGCCGTACTCGTAGTCGCGGGTGGTGCCGGAGGTGATGTACAGGTCGCTTGCCTGCTCCGGCCGGTAACCGTTCGTCACGGCCATGTGGCGGCCGATGATCGAGAGCGCGCTGTGATCGTCGACGGTCATGTCGGCCGGAACGTCCGCATAGGTGTAGCCGTAGGGCCACATCACGAGCCGGCCGGACTCGTGGAACGTGATGGCGGTCCGGATCTTCTGCCGGCCGTTCACGACCCGGGAGGCGAGGAAGTCCCGGACGTTGCGGGTCTCGGGGGCGGAGAAGGCGGACGGTCCGCGGTAGGTGATGGCGAGGGGGTTGGTGCTCGTCCGCCCGCCACCGCCCCAGCGGTAGCTGAAGTTGCGGTTCAGGTCGGTCCCGATCGCCGTCGTGCCGGCGTTCGGCTGGCGGTTCTTTCGCCAGGAATGGAACCTGCCGCCGGAGATGTCGTACTCGGCACCGTCCGGGTTGACCGCGAGGATGATCCAGACCTCGTGGGTGTCGACGATGTTCGTGATCCGGCTGTCCGTGCCGTAGCCGTCGGCGAGCCAATGCATGACGTGGAGGGTCATCTCGAGACCCATGTGCTCGTCGGCATGGGTCAGGCCGTCGAACAGGACCTCGGGCTCGTTCTCGTCGACCGTGACGTTGTCGCTGATCTTGACCGCCCAGATCGTGCGGCCCTGGTAGCTATGGCCGATCGCCAGCTTCTCGACGATCGCCGGGTGGGCGATCGCGACCGCATTCACGTCGGCGACCATCTCGGCGTAGGTGTGGTACTCGGTCTTGCCGGCCGGGAAGTCGGCCGCTCCCACGAGGGTCGGAGTCGCGGCGGCGACCGGCAGCAGAAGAGCCAGCCCGAGCAGGCCGGTACCGAGACGAGCGCGCGTGGATCGGATCATGTCGACAGGATGACCGCCCGGCCCGGCGGCGTCCATGGAGCCGATCGGGCCGAGTGCGGCCGCCGTTCGGCTCATCGCCGCTCGTCGCCGGCGGTCGCCGCCGCTCGCCGCCGCTCGGCGGATCGCCACCCGTGGCCGCCGGCCGGCCAATCGAAGCCACCGCCAGGATGCTACCGTCAGCCCGAGGGCCGCTCGTGGCGCCCGATCCCCAATGGAGGTCGTCCCGTGCGGATCGCATTGATCGGGGCCGGTCGGATCGGCCGGCTCCATGGCCTGATCCTCGCGGCTTCGCCCGGCGTGGAGACCGTCCTCGTGTCCGACGCCAACCCGGCCGCGGCCGCGGCCGTCGCCGCGGAGATCGGCGGGACCGCGATCCTGGATCCCGGTGACGCCATGCGCGCTGCCGATGCTGTCGTCATCGCCGCGGCGACGAACGCCCACGCCGGTCTCCTCCGCCAGGCGGTCGCCCTCGGCCGGACCACCTTCATCGAGAAGCCTCTCGCGTTCGACCTCGATGAGAGCCGCGAGCTCGTCGGCCTGGTCGAGTCGTCCGGGGTCGCGGTCCAGGTCGGGTTCCAGCGCCGCTTCGACACCGCGTATGTCGAGGCTCAGCGGCTCGTCTCGACCGGCGAGATCGGCACGGTCTACGCGATCCGCCTGATCGCCCACGATGCAGCGCCGCCGTCGGAGGCCTACATTCCGACCTCCGGCGGGCTGTTTCGCGACTCGTCGATCCACGACTTCGACATCCTCCGCTTCGTGACCGGCCAGGAGGTCGATGAGGTCTACGCGACGGGCGCGGTCCGCGGCTTCGACATGTTCGCGAAGTACGGCGACATCGACACGGCGGGCGCGGTCCTCAAGCTCGGCGACGGGACGGTGGCGACGCTTTCCCAGACGCGCCACAACCCGCGCGGCTACGATATCCGGATGGAGCTGGTCGGCTCGCTCGATGCCGTCTCGGTCGGGCTTGGGCCGCGGACGCCGACCCGCTCGCTCGAGCCGGACGGCCCGGACTTCGGGACCGGCTGGGACAGCTTCCTGACCCGGTTCGAGCCGGCCTACCGAGCCGAGCTCGGGGCCTTCCTCCGGGTCATCCGCGGCGAGATCGCGAGCCCGTGCACGGCCGACGACGGCTATCAGGCGATGCGGATCGCGATCGCGGCGACCCGCTCGCTGACCGAGAACCGCCCGGTGAAGGTCGCCGCGATCGTCTGAGGCGGCGCGTTCCGGGGGTCGCAGGCGGGGATCTGCAAACGTTTGCCGCAGTGGTACCTTGCGGGTCCCGTCCCCCCCCCAGGCGCGCAGGGACTCACCAACGGGCTGCGATCCGCGGGGATCGATCGGGCGAGGGTCGGCGCGAGGAGGAAACGGTGACGGCTGTCGACGCGAACCGGACCGGGGCCGGACTGACCTCCGCGGCCGAGGACGGATGGCCCATCCCGACGATCGCGTCGGCGCGTCTGTTTGCGCGGGCCAGTGCCGTATCGCCCGGTGGGGTCCAGGGTGAAGGCCGCAGTGCGACGCCCTATCCGCTGTTCATGACAAGGGCCCAGGGCTCGCGGATCTGGGACGTCGACGGCAACGAATACATCGACTTCCACTCGTCGTTCGGGGCGGTCCTCCTCGGCCACAACGACCCGCGGATCCGGGCCGCCGCCATCCGGGCGATGGACGAGCACGGCGTGTCGTTCTCCGCAGCGAACCCGCTCGAGGTCGAGCTCGCCGAGCGCCTGATCGAGATGATCCCGTCGGCCGGTAAGGTCGTCTTCAGCTGCACCGGGACGGAGGCCACGTACCACGCGATCCGGCTGGCCCGCGGCTTCACCGGCCGCGAGCGGATCGTGAAGTTCGAGGGCAACTACCACGGCTGGCACGATTACGTCGCGTGGAGCCACCACTTCGCGCTGGACGAAGGCGGCGGCGCGCCGACGCCGGTCGCGGCCTCGGCCGGGATTCCGGCGGCGGTCCGGGATCTCGTCGAGGTCCGCGAGTACAACGACGGCGCGGCGGTCCGCGACCTGCTGGCCCGCGAGGGCGACACGATCGCTGCGGTCATCGTCGAGCCGGTATTCCACAACGCGGGCGCGGTCCTGCCCGAGCCGGGCTTCCTCGAGATGCTCCGCGACGCGTGCACGGCGGCCGGGACACTGCTGATCTTCGACGAGGTCATCACCGGGTTCCGCCACGGTCCGGGCGGCGCCCAGGCGCACTACGCGGTGACGCCGGATCTCACCACGATGGGCAAGGCGCTCGGCAACGGCTTCCCGATCTCGGTCCTGGCCGGCCGGGCCGACATCATGGATCACCTCGGGCCGAAGGGCGACGTCCTGTTCGCCGGCACGTTCGCCGGCCAGGCGATGAACTGCGCGATCGCCCTCGAGGTCACCCGGATCGTCCGGGAGGGCGCGATCCACGAGCATCTGGGGCGGCTCGGTGCGCGGCTGACGGGCGGGATCCAGGCAGCCATCGACGCGACCGGCGCCCGGGCCCAGGTGCGCTCGATCGCCGGGGTCTGGACGGTCTACTTCACCGACGAGCCCATCCGGCGCTTCCGCGACTTTGCCCGGTTCGCGATGGACAAGAACCATCCCGTCCAGCGCGGCTATCGCAGCTGGCTCCTCGAGCGGGGGATCTATGTCCACCCGCACTACATGATCCGGGGGTTCCTCACCGGGGCCCACAGCGAGGCCGACGTCGATCGCCTGGTCGAGGCGACCGCGTCTTTTCTCGAGGCGAACCGGGAGCTGCTCGCCCTGCCGGCCGCGGCTCGCTGAGACGGCCGCTCCCCGACGCGGCGGCCGCGGGACCCCGGGCCGCGGCCGCGCCTGTTCCTCAGGCCAGGAGGCCCCTCAGGTACTCGAGGTTGAATCGCTGCCCGGCCACGACCGACTCCGGCGTGTCGCTCAGGCCGAGCGCCTGGTCCTGCTCGACGACCAGCCAGCCTGTGTAGTCGCGGGCGCGGAGGGCAGCGATCACCGCCGGGATGTCGGCGTCGCCTTCGCCGAGCGGGCAGAAGACCCCGCGCTTGAGCGCGTCGGGCAGGCCCTCGCCGGCCCGGTCGACGTCGTCGATGACCGACGTCCTGCAGTCCTTGACGTGGACATGGCGGACCAGGTCGCCGTAGTCCGCGACCGACTTCGCCGGGTCCGCTCCGCCGAACCGGAAGTGACCGGTGTCGAGGCACAGGCCAAGGATCGAGGGGTCGATCCGGTCCATGACCCGGGCGATCTCATCGGCCGTCTCGACGTAGGTTGCGGCGTGGGGGTGGAGGACCGGCTCGAGGCCTTCCGTTCGGCAGATCTCCGCCACGCGGTGGAGGTTGTCGATCAGGGTGTCGAAGCGGGTCGGCGACAGCCAGGTCTCGGGGTGCTTCGCGATCCGGCCGGCGAAGGCGATCCGATCCGGCTCGTCGAAGTGGTCGGCCAGGATCGCCAGCGGTCGTGATCCGGTCGGGGTGGCGGCCCGGATCAGGCGCAGTTGGTCCATGAGAATCGCCCGATCCTCCGCGACCTTCTCGGCCCGACTGAAATGCTGCGGGATGAACGAGCCGACGAGGGCCAGTCCGCGCGACGAGAGCCGATCCTGGACCTCGCCGCCGTCCCCGAGGAAGCCTGGCGGTCCCAGCTCGGTGCCGGTGTAGCCGATGTCGACCATCCAGTCGAGCATCGGCACGGGCTCGGGCATCCAGGCGTCGCCCATGAGGACCTCGTCGACGCCGAACGAGACGGGGGCGCTGGCGATTCGCAGCGGGGCAGGGGACATCGGTTGACCTCCGGAGCTGGGACGCGGGTTGAACGCCGGCGCTCAAGGCCGGATGACGATCTTCACGGCCTCGCCCGAGCGGATCCGACCGATCCCGGCGAGGGTGTCCTCGAGGGGGATCGTTGCCGTGATCATCGGGGCGAGATTGAGCCGGCCGCTCTCGATCAGGCGAATGGCCGCCGGGAACGTGAAATTCGAGATGTACGAGCCGAGGATCGACAGGCCCTTCTCGACGATCTCGATCTGATGGACCGCCGGCCGGGCGTTGCCGTTCATCCCGAAGACGACGACCCGAGCGCCCATCCCGGCTGCCTCGATGGCCTGCGGCAGGACGCTCCCGACGGCGTCGACCACGACGTCGGCACCGCCCGGCATCACCTCCGGGCCGCGAGCTGCCCAGGCGTCGGGGGTCAGCACGAGGTCGGCCCCGACGGCGAGCGCGACCGGGGCGCGATCGACGCTCGGCTCGACCGCGATGATCCGCGCCGCCCCCGAGGCGCGGAGGACGGCGATGAACAGGCAGCCGATCGCACCGGCACCGAAGACCACCGCCGATTCGCCGGGCCGGATCGCCGCCCGGTTCGTGCCGTTCACGACGCAGGCCAAGGGCTCGACGAGGGCCGCCATCTCGGCCGAGACGTGGTCGGCGATCGGGTAGATGCTGTTGGCAGGGGCGGTCACGAGGCTGGCGAGCGCCCCGTCGCGATAGACGCCGAGGGCCACGATATTCGTGCAGTTTGCCGGCCGACCGGCCCGGCACGAGTCGCACGCCCCGCACTTTGGATCCGGATCGACGACGACACGCAGCCCGAGGCTGACATCGCTGACCGCCGTCCCGATCGCCTGGACCCGGCCGACGAATTCGTGGCCGATGATGACCGGCGGGGTCGACGGATGGCCCGCTGGGACGTTGATGATCTGGACGTCGGACCCGCAGATCCCGCATGCCTCGACCTCGATCAGGACCTCGTCGGCGGCTGGGATCGGGTCCGCGACGTCGCGGATCACGAGCCGGCCTTCGCCTTCGTAGACGGCAGCGCGCATCAGAATCGAACCTCCAGGCAGTCGGCCGGACCGGCGGTCGTCCGCGGTATGGGCGTGCGGATTGCACGCGGCGGCGTGAGCGGGAACGGCGGACACATCATCCGAGACGCTCCCGGACCCGGCCCGCAAGGCGCTCGAACGTTTCGGCGTCGATCCTGGCCGGCAGATCGACGACGGCCTCTTCGGCGCCGCCGGCCCGCCACGCCCGGAAGTGTGCAGCGACGGCCTCGTCGGTATCGGCCAGCGGCGAACTCTCGGCCCACGCCCGCGCCTGGGCCGCGTCACCGCTGTGATGGGCGAGGATCGCGGCCAGGGCCTCGACTGCGCCGTCGCGCGTATCGCGCAGGCAGACCGGCGGGACGCCCACGGTCCGCCGGATCGTGGCCGGGTCGCGGCCGATCGCCGCACAGTGCTCGGTGAGGATCCCCGACTTCCGGGCGTAGGCCTCGGGATCGCCTTCACCGTTCCAGATGTCCGCGTCCCGGGCGACGATCCGGAGCATCCGCTTCTCGCCGCTGCCGCCGATGACGAACGGCAGCCGGGCCTGGAGCGGCGGCGGCTCGTTGCGGGCGCCCGCCGCGCCGACCCAGCGGCCGTCCAGCGAGACCGATCGGCCGTCGAGCAGACCCCGGGCGAGAGTGGCCGCTTCGTCGAATCGGCTGATCCGATCGCCGAGGGCCAGGACGTCGTAACCGAAGGCGCGCGTCTCCGGCTCGTGCCAGCCCGCGCCGAGCCCGAGCATCGCCCGACCGCCGCTCGCATGGTCGAGCGCCGTCGCCATCTTCACGGTCAGCCCGACGTTCCGATAGCCGACGCCGCAGACCATGACTCCGAGCGGGATCTCGCGGGTCCGGGCGGCCCAGGCGGCGAGCGTCATCCAGCCCTCGAAGACCGGTCCGGTCGATCCGAGCACCGGCCCGTCGGCGTCGCCCAGGATCGGCATCAGGTGGTCGTTGGCGAACAGGCTCGCAAACCCGGCGGCCTCGACCCGCTCGCCGGCCGCCATCAGCTCGGCCCAGGTCGCGTGCTGGCCCCAGATCTGGAAGCCGATCCGGAGCGGATCGCCCGGCGCCGGTAGGGGCCCGAGCAGTCCGCGCCTGGTCACCGGTTCAGGCTGGATCGCGCTCATCGACGGCGGCGATTCCGAACGCCGGACCTCGTGGCCTCCATTCCGCCGGCGCCCGACTGGGTTGTCACCCGTCGTTGCGCCGACGCAGCCGGCGGCTACCGCTGAGGAGGAGCGCCCCGAGGCCGATGGCCCCGAGGGTGAAGACGAGGATGACGGTCGCCGCCGCGTTGACTTCGGGGGTGACCCCGAACTTGATCTGCGTATAGATGTAGAGCGGCAACGTCTGCTGTGGCCCGATCGTGAAGAACGTGATCACGAACTCGTCGATCGAGAGGGTCACGCACAGGAGCGCTCCGGCGACGATGGCGGGCGCGATGAGCGGCAGGACGATGTGGCGGAGCGTCGCTCTCGGGCTCGCCCCGAGGTCTGCGGCGGCCCATTCCAGACGGCGATCGAAGCCCTGCAACCGGGACGCCACGATCAGCACGACGAACGGGATTGTGAACACCAGGTGGCCCGCGACCACGGTGTACAGCCCGAGTTGCAGGTGCAGCACCTGGCGGAAGAAGATGAGCAGGCCGATGCCGATCAGGAACCCCGGGATCATGATCGGCAGGGTGAAGCCGAGGCGGAGGATGCCGGGTGCCCGGACACCGCCACGGACGAGAGGAAAGGCAACCATCGTGCCGACGATCGTGGCCACGATCGTCACGGCGACCGCGATCTCGACCGAGGTGAGGAGCGCCCTCTGGATCGACGAGTCCGCGGCCAGGACCTGGTACCAGTGGAGGGTCAAGCCGGTGATCGGCAGGCCGGGGTTCGCCGCCACCTCGAACGAGAACAGGACCAGAAATGCGATGGGCAGGTAGAGGAAGGCGAGGACCGCGCCGGTCAGGCCGATCAGCGACCAGCGAACCTGTCGGGCGAACCGGCTGACCGGCATCGACTCCAGCGGCGAGGCCGTTCTAGCCACGGGCGACCACGTCTTCGACCCGGAACGACTTCCGGAAGACGATCATGACCACGGTCACGAAGATGGCGATGACGATCGCCAGAGCGGCGCCCTCGGCGAACTGGGCCTGGCGGAGGTAGTTCACGACGAGGTTGGCGATCAGGCTGCTCTGGGCCCCGCCGACCAGGGTCGGCGTGAGGAACTCGCCCAGGATCGGGATGAACACGAAGATGCAGGCGGTGATGATCCCGGCCCGGATCTGGGGCAGCAGGATGTGCCGGAAGGCCTGGTCCGGCCGGGCGCCCAGGTCCTGGGCCGCATGCAGCTGGGTGAAGTCGAACTTCTCCAGCGCCGCGTACAGGGCCAGCACCGCGAACGGGAAGTAGACGTAGACCAGGACGATGAACACGCCCGGGTCGTCGTAGACCAGGAGTGTCGAGGGCTCCTTGATCAGGCCCAGCCCCATCAGCACCTGGTTCAGCGCGCCGTGCTCGCCCAGGATCGCCTGCCAGGCGTAGACCCGGAGCAGGTAGCTGGTCCAGAACGGGACGATGACCGCCAGCAGGATCGCCCGCTGCATTCCGCGGCTGACATAGCGGACCAGGAAGTAGGCGAAGGGCAGGGCGATCGCGATCCCGGCGGTGGTGACCAGGCTGGCCATGATCAGGGTCTTGGCAAAGGTCCGCAGGTAGGTGGGGACCTCGAAGAACCGGGCGTAGTTGGCCAGGTTCCAGTCGGGCACGATGTTGTAGTCGAGGTCCGTTCGCCAGAAGCTGTAGACCAGCATGATCAGCAACGGACCCAGGAACAGGAAGAACAGGACGGCCAGGCCGGGCACGGCCGGCAGCGCCCGCTGGACACGCCGCCAGTAGGCGCCCAGGCCGGAAT
>JBBRCU010000070.1:0-9074 GCA_038204565.1 Candidatus Limnocylindrales bacterium | reverse complement strand
GCCCGACGCTCGCCGATCCCGACGCAGTTGAACGGCCGGACGATGGAGTACGGCAACTGGAACTGCTCCCAGGCGCCCCTGGCGAAGTATTCCGAGGCGAGCTTCTGGAAGCCGTACGTCGAGATCGGCGGCGGCGAACTCTTCTCGGCGCCCTCGGGGGTGGGGAAGACCGTCGCCGACTCGTACACCATCGACGAGCTGACGACGATGATCCGCTGCAGCCGGCCGGCCCCGTGGGAGGCGATTGCCGCGTCGAAGGTCGAGGCGAGGATCCGCTCGTTCTCCGCGAGCAAGTCGTAGGCGAACTCGTGGAAATAGCTGATCCCGCCGATCATCGCGGCGGCGGCGACGACCTGATCGACGTCAGCGGCCAGTTCCGTCATGAGTCCGACGTCCTTGGCATCGCCCTCCACGAAGCGGTACCGCGGGTGATCATCGTACGACTTGGTCAGCCGGCCGTACTTGCTGAAATCGTCGAGGCCGATCACCTCGTGGCCGGCCTCGAGGAGCTCGGGCACGAGGTAGCCATTGATGAAACCCGCGGCACCCGTGATCAGGATCTTCACAGCCGGATCCCCTGCCCGAGGGCACCCCAGACGTCGACGACGTCCTTGCCCCCGACGTCGAGCGACCTGTACGACTTGTGGGGCACGCCCAGGACGAGGACATCGCTGTCCTTCAGGACACATTCGAGGGTGGTGAGCCGGTCGTCGCGGACGTATGGGTCGGTGCAGACGACGGTTGCCCCGGCCCACGCGAGGAGCTTCCGGAGCTTGTAGCTGAGCGACGCCCGGGCGTCGTCGGACTCCGCCTTGAAGGCCATCCCGAGGATCCCGATCGTCTTGCCCTGGAGGCCGTCGTAGCGCCGCTCGAGGGCCGAGACGATGTACGCGGGCAGCCCCTCGTTGACCTGCATCGCAGCCTGGCCGAGCGGGAAGTGGTCCGCGGTGAACGCGGCGAGTTGCATCGTGTCCTTGAACAGGCACGGCCCGGCGGCGAAGCCCGGCGCGGGCAGGTCCGCGGCGCGCGGGTAGTCGGTCCGGATGGCCTCGAGGACGTTCGAGTAGTCCACGCCGGCCTGATCCGCGATCATGAAGAACTGGTTGGCGACCGCGAACTTCATGTAGCGCCAGGTGTTCGTGAAGAGCTTTGCGAGCTCCGCCTCTTTCGACGTCGTCCGGATCGTCTTGCTCGCGAGTGTTCCAAACAGGGCCTCGGCGCGTCCAGCTGCGACATCGGTGTCGGCGCCGACGATCTGGGGCAGGGTGTGGAGCTCCTCGAGGGCGTGGCCCTCGGCGATCCGCTCCGGGCAGAACGCCACGTCGACCTTCACGCCGCGGCGCTGGAGGTGCTGGGCGACATACGCGGTCGTTCCGGGATACACGGTGCTCCGGAGGACGACGAGGGCACCCTCGCGGAGATGTGGGCTGATCTGGGCGACCGCCCGCTCGAACACGGTCATCGACGGCCCGAGGAACTCGTCGACCGGCGTCCCGATGACGACGATGACGTTGTCGGTCCGTTCCAGGATGGCTCCGTCGGTGCTCAGCTCGAGCCTGCCCGTCGGAAGGAGCTCGGCGAGGAGCTCGTCCGCTCCGCTTTCCTTGAACGGCATCTCGCCGGCGGCGATCCGATCGAGGGCGGGCTGGCTGGTGTCGTAGATGCCGACGCGAAGACCGGCCTGGGCAAAGGCGAGGCTCAAGGGGAGCCCGACGTGGCCGCCGCCCCCGAGGACCACGACGTCGAGTTCAGAAGGCATGGCCAAACCGTACCAGCCCGGTGCGGGGAGTCACCACGTGCCGATGGTCCTGCCGATCGGACGGGACCACGGTCATTGGCCGGGACGACGCAGGACTGTGCCGTCCTGGTCTGTGTACGCCATCGCCCAACCGGCCGTCTCGAGGCGGGCGACGAAGCCCTGTTCGTCGTCCGTCGCGACGACCCAGGCCGGATCCCAGCGAGAGAGGATCGCCTCCCATCCGGGGCCTCCCTGACGGACCGTGTCGAAGTCGTTCCAGACCTGGGCCGGGAAGACCTCGATCCGCGAGTCCAACGCGACCGTCGCCTGTGGCAGCGAGAACTCGAACCACGAGCCCCACGGCTGTGGGTTCAGGATCCGGTCGCCGGGCTTGACGACCGCCCGAAGGGCTGCGGTGATCCCGCCGGGTGCGTCACCGACGACCCCGGCGGGTGCGCCGAGCTTCGAGTCGATCGGCCGCCAGAACGGGACAAGGACGACGCAGACGATCGAGATCAGGCCGACGAAGACGAGGTTGATCGGGCTCGTCCGTTCTGGCCGCACCCGGGCGGGCGCGTCTGCGGTGCCGCGGCTCGCCAGGATGCCCGCAACCGCGACGGCCGCGCCGAGCGGCCACCACGCGACTCCGCGGATGGCGTAGGCGCCGATCCCCGCGAAGAATGCGATCCAGAGGAGGGTCGGCCAGGCGGTCACCCGCCCACGCCGCGCCAGCAGCACCGCGGTGAGCGCGACCGATCCGAAGAAGGCGATCCCCGGAATGGTCCGCAGGGTGGTCGGCCGCCATTCGCTGATCCGGCTGGTCACGAAGCTGTTGGTCGACAAGCCGACCGCGTACGCCCAGACCCCGACGGTGAACGGGTTGACGAGCGCGGCGACCGCGGAGACGACGGCGATGCCGAGCATCCGACGCCGACCCGGGCTGCCCGCGTGGACGTCCTCGAGCCAGGCGAGACCGAGGACCACGGGTCCCAGGAAGAAGCTGCCGTGGATATTCGCCCAGGCGGCGACGATCAGCGGCACGAGCCAGACGCGACGCGGGTGGGCGCGGCGGTCCGCCACGAGCAGCAGCGTCAGCGCGAAGAGCGCCATCCCGAGCAGTTGGGGCCGGAGGGCCAGCGCGACCGCCGACACGAGGAACGCGCCGAGGGTCAGCCAGGCCGCCCGGCGGAGGTCGAGCCCGCGGCGCCGGCAGGCCTCGAACAGGCAGCCGAACGTCATGCCGACCAGAGCCGCCCGGAGAATCGTCAGCCCCGTCCAGCCAGCCAGCCGGTAGACCGCGGCAAGGATCACCTGAGCGCCCCACTGCTGGTTGAGCCAGGTGGCGCCCGGCGCGGTGAACGTGAACGTGTCAGCCGTCGGGATCTGCCCGGTGTCGAGGGTGATCCCACCGGCCCGCAGGTGGTACGCAAGATCGACCGCCGAGAGGTTGGCGATCAGCGTCGCCAGCACGGGCAGGCCGACCGCGAGGAAGGCCCAGAGGCGGGCGAGCGTCATGCGGCGACCCCCGCGGCGTCCAGGCGGGCGACGAGTCGCTCTGCCAGCTCGATCGAGTAGTTCTGGCCGCGGTCGTGCGGAAAGACCTGGAACATGCTGGCGATGAACAGGTTCGGCACGGGCGTCTCGAACGGCGGGATCCGCTGCCGGAACCCTGGCGTCACGATCGGCTGGGCGAACCGTGCCCCGAAGGTCCAGCGCTCACTCACCCACGATGGATCGAACCCCGGGTTGAGGCGCTGGATCGCGGGCAGGTAGCGGGCGAGCGTCTCGTCGGCGGTCTCGTCGAACAGGCGGTCGTCATGCGGGACGTAGTTGCCGAAGTAGACCAGGTGGCGGCCGCCATAGGCCGCGGGCGACAGCATCGCCGTGTGCTCGACCACCGCAAGGAACGGGAACCCCGGGTCCGCGACACCGATCCAGTAGGTCCCGGTCAACGGGCGGTCGAGGGCGAGAATCAGGCAGTGAGCGCCGAGCGCGGCGGGCGGGCCGGCGGTCGGCGGCGCGCTCGCGACCCGCGGATCTCTGGTGATGGCGAGCGTCAGATGGGCCGGCAGCGTCGAGATCAGCCAATCGAATTGGCGGCTCCGTCCATCGGCCGCGCTCACCGCGATCCGTGGGCCACCCGGCTCGATCGCCACCGCCCGGAAGTTCGTGACCAGCTCGCCGCCGCGCTCGGCAATCCGGGTAGCAAGTCGGGCGTACAGCTGGTGAAAGCCCCCGTCGAGGTAGCCGAGTTGCTGCGTCCGATCGTGGATCCGGGCCCACAGCCAGGCCATCGACACGTCGTCGGCGGCCGCCCCGAACTTGCCCCGCAGGAGCGGCTCCCAGACCACGCGGTAGGCGTTCCGGCCCATGACCTTCCGCAGCCAGCGGCCGGCACTGACGTCCTCGAGCGGACCGGATCGGGGCATGGCCTTCAGGAGGGCAACCCCGGCCCCGAGCCGGATCCGATCGTGAAGGGGAAGGCCGCGGAACCGGAGGACGGCTGCCGGCGTGTCGAACGCTTCGACCCGGCCCCCGGACAGCATCGTCGTCAGCGGCTGATGCCAGCGCAGGCTCGGACCGAGACCGACCTCCTCGATCAGGACCCTGATGCGCTGATCCGAGCGAAAGATGTGGTGATAGAACTTCTCGAGCCAGATTCCCGGCTCGACCTCGAAGCTTCCCGCCAGGCCACCGATGCCGTCGCCGGCTTCGAGGATCGTCACCGCGTGGCCGCGCTCGAGGAGGCGCAGGGCGGCCGTCATCCCCAGTGCCCCGGCTCCGATGATCCCGTACTCCATCAGGTCGCGGGCTCCGGCATGGGCCGCAACACCGCCGGATCCGCACCGGGCTCCGCCGTCGGTCCCTCCCGCAAGCCGACCACGATCACGCCGATCAGGGCCGCGTGGAATGCGACTGCATAGGTCCAGTTCGGCACGAAGGGCAGGAGCACCCAGATGTGGACGAGCGGAATGAGCGTGGCCCACCACTGACGTCGCTGGAGGAGCCAGGCGACCGGCAGGATCAGGATCAGGGCGTAGTGCGACCAGACGATCGGCGAGATCAGCTGGGACGCGATGACCGCAACGAGGAAGCCGGCGGTCCGCGGCAGGCGGATGCCGGCGAACACGACAAGGGCGAGCATCGCGACCGTGTTGACCGCCTGGACGGCCCGGGCGAGCTCGCCGGTCAGGCCCAGACCATGAAGCGTGGCCCCGATCGCCATGTTGACGTCGATGTCGACCGCGTTCGAGAGGGAGCGCAGAAGGGTCAGCAGGCCGATCCAGTCGGCGAGGCCCAGGAGCGCCGCGACCGCAACGATGGCGAGGCCGACGACCGCCGCCGCAGCCAGCGCCTTCCAGTCGCGACGAGCAAGGAGCCAGAGCCCGAGCAACCCGGGTTGGAGCTTGAGCATCGCGCCCACCGCCACGCTCCCGCCAAGCCACATTGGGCGCTCTAGGCTTCGCCAGGCAATCGCGAACACGAGGTACAGCAGCGGGGTCACCTGGCCGATCCTGACGCCGTACAGAAGCGGCCAGCCGATGCCGCTCAGGAACAGCACCGTCAGCTTGACGGACGCGTTGACCGGCAGGATCGCGGTGCCTGTGAGCCAGGCAGCCAGGAGCATGGTCACCCACGCCCAGGTTCCGGCGGTGAAGCCGAAGATGCTGAAGGGAGCGGCCACGAGGACGAACGGCGGCGGGTACTGGTAGGTCCCGCAGGTCCCAGTCGACGCCACCGACAGGTCGTAGATCGGATGACCGGTCAGCCAGTTGATCGACGCGTTGTAGTACGCCAGGAAATCGCAGCCGAACGAGCGCGATGCCGTGACGAGGCCGTAGATGATGTAGCCGGCGATGACGGCGCCGATCAGGGCGACCGCTGCCACGTCGACGGGCCGGAGGGCCCGCGCTCGCGCCATCACGACGCGATCGCCGCGGACGGCCGGACGGCGCTCGTGATCGGGTCGGCGGCGGCCTCCCGGGCCCCGCGCCAGAGCGGGACGCACGCCGCCAGGACCGCCAGGCTGTTCAGCCAGACAACCGGCATCGCCAGGACCACGGCCACCGGCACCAACCAGCGCCGGCCGGTCAGGGCGGCGACCACGACGACGATCACCGCCACGACGAGACGCGGCGCCAGCCCGATCGGCACGTACCAGCCGACGGTCGTGAACGAGGCGGCCCCGGCGCTGGTCGCGTCGGTCCGGAGGAAGTCGCCCCAGCGCGCCCACTGCGCCGCGTCGAGGAGGTATGAGACCGCCGCGATCGCAGTCGTGACACCGAGCGCGATGGCCAGTGACCGCCACTCGCGTCGGACGAGGAACCACAGAACGCCGATGCCCGGCGTGACCTTGGTCAGGAACATCAGGGCCCACGCGGCAGGCCAGCGGAAGCCGACCACGATGGCTGCGGCGTAGAGCAGGTGGACATTGCCGGAGATCACCTCGAGGGCGATCGGCAGGAACAGGAGGCTGGGCAGCGCCCAGCGCCGGAGCAGGAACCATAGGGTCGCGCTGTTCAGCGCGGTCCACAGCGCAGTGAACATGGCGATCGGCAGCCAGACGAGCGGCGTCAGCAGTTGGGCGAACGCGGGTGAGTAGAGGTACGAGCCGATTCGACCGGTCGTCGCACCGTCGTAGAAGACGCCGTCCCGGGTCGTCCAGTAAGCGTAGGCGTCGACGCTGTCCGCCCACGGCTTGACGGCGAACAGCCGGAGCAGGACGAAGACGACCGCGAGGATGACGAAGCCGTCGCGGGCGAGGCGGTTTCTCACCCGCCGATGCTAGCCCGCCCCGGTGCGCCTCCGCACCGCGACGATGGTCCTAGCGCCGAGACCTGTGGATCAGCTCGCGGCGGACTCCGCCAGCCGCACGGCGCGGGCGCCTTCGTCGTAGATCTCCTCGACCGCCTTGACCATCAGCTCGATGCAGAAGCGGTCGTGGACGAGATCGTGGCCGGCCCGGGCCAGCGTGTCGGCATAGGCGTGATCGGTGAGGAGCTTGACGATCGCGGCGGCAAGCGCCACGGGGTTGTCGTGCTCGACGAGGAGCCCGGTGACGCCGTCCTCGATCATCTCCGGGATGCCGCCGACATCGGACGCAACGACCGGCCGCGACAGGGCCATCGCCTCGAGGATGGAGAGGCCCTGGGCCTCGCGCCAGGACGGCAGGACCGCGACGTCGAGCGCGGCGGTGACCGCCGGGATGTCGTCGCGCCGGCCGGTGAACACGACCCGGTGGGCGACCCTGGACGAGGCAGCCAACTGCTCGAGGACGTCGCGCCGCGAGCCCTCGCCCACGATCAGGAGATAGGCCTCGGGCACCTCGCGGAGGACGTCGGGCCAGGCCTCGATCAAGGTCTGGTGGCCCTTCTCCGGCTCGAGCCGGGCGACGACGCCGACGATCAAGGACCCGGGCTCCATCCCGTATTCGTCGCGCAACGTGCAGCAGGGGCCCTGGTGGTCATAACGCTCGAGATCGACGCCGTTGTAGATCAGCCTGACCGGCGCCCCGGTCCGATGCTCGTCGGCGATCTTCTGCTCGATCGAGCGCGAGACCGCGATCAGCTGGTCCATCTCCGGCGTGAGCTGGCGGAGCAGCTCGCGATCCTCGTGCGAGCGGATCCGCGACGAGTGGACGGTCGAGACGATGTACGGCGCCCGTCGGCCTGCCTCGCGGAGGGCGACCACGGCGCGCGTCCCGACGATGTCGGCCCGGTACATGTGGGTGTGGATCACGTCCGGGCGGACGAGCGCCAGGTGGGCGCTCAGGGCGCGCACCGCCGCCGCGTCGTCCGGTTCATCGATGACGGTCACGTCGAAGCCGTGGCGCTCGAGCTTGCGGACCGCGCTGCCGCCCGACAGGGACACGACCGACGCCTCGTAGTGGGTCGTGTCCATCCGGGACATCAGCCCGAACACGTGCTCCTGGGCGCCGCCGTTCGTGCCGGTCGCGAGGATCTCGACGACCCGGACGCGCTTCGGACCGGGCATCGGGAAATGCTCGAGCGGGGCGAGACACGGATCCCATGTCGGCGGACGGCCCATCAGCCAGGCGCCTCGCGCCGAACGAGCAGGCGTTGGATCGGCTCGTCGACCGACCCCCACTCGTACTTGTACGGCTCGTTGCCGCGGAGGAAGTCGAATGCCCGCATCCCGAGCCGGGCGGCGAGCCGGACGGACTCGCCGGCGAGGATCACGCCCGGCGACAGCTCGCGCGCCTCCGGGTCGCTGCCGGCGTTGTAGAACATCATCCGATCCTGGTCGACGACCAGAATGCCGGCGGCAACGCGGCGCCCGCCGATCGTGAGGAACATGAGCCGGACGGGACCGTCGGGACCGCTCTCCTCGAACCAGCGGCGGATGAAGACCCGTGATGCGTCGCCACCCGGCGTCGGCGGGAAGAGGCCGTCCGCGCCCCACTTGCTCTGATGCAGGTCGATGAAGACATCGAGCTCGGCGAGTGGGTCCGCTACGTCGGCGTAGACGATCTCGCCGACAGCCTCGGCCCGGCGGAACTTGCGCCGGATCTCGTGCCGGGACTTCTTCTCGAGGGTCCCGAGATAGTCCTCGAAATCGACGCCGGCCGGCAGCTGGACGACCGGGCAGACATCCTCGCGCTCGAGATTGAGCGTCCAGCCCTGGCTGATCTCGCGCTGGCCGAAGGCGGCCGCGAGGGCGTCGGCAGCGGGATCGCCACAGCGGAGCCGGCGGAGGTCGATCACGTCCCACGGCGCCGGGTGATCGGGATCGCCGCCGTCCGGGCCGGCCAGGTGATCGACGAGGGCGGTTGCGACGGCGGGCAGGTCCCCGGGCGACGCCAGGATCGTCGCGTAGTCGGCGTGGTACGAGGCGCCGAAGAACACGGCCTTCGCGGTCGGCTCGACGACGGTCAGGTTCGAGTCGTCGCCGTGGCGGATCTTCGAGTATGTCTCGGCGTCGCCGGGCTCGACCTCGTGGCGGTGCATGAGCGGGACGATCGCGATCGGGTCGCCGGCCTCCGCTCCGCCGGTCGATCCGGCCGCCGCCCGGACGACCAGGGTCTGATCGTGGGCGCTCGCCCCGTAGGCGTCCCACCAGGCCCGCTGAAACGCCCACCGGGAGAATGGCGTGGCCCACGGATTGCGCGCGGCGAGGGCGTCCCAGATCGCGCGCGGAATGTCGTCGAAGGCCCGCCGCTCGACGATCAGGGCAGGCGCCATCGAAGCCGCGTCATTGTCGTGTTGGGCCGTCCCGGCGTCAGTCGACCCTGGACAGGCAGGCTCCGCGTCCGGAGCTTTGGTGGTCACGGCCCGAGGATAGCACCGGGTTTGAGAATCGATTGCGGACGCAACGG
>JBBRCU010000069.1:0-9128 GCA_038204565.1 Candidatus Limnocylindrales bacterium | reverse complement strand
ATCTGATCGAAGTCCAGCTCGCCGGACGCGGCTGCAGCGATTTCGATGATCAAGCGTGACGTTGCCGCGGAACGCACGGCAGCGTCGATCTGCTCGACCGCCCGGTTGGGTGCGTTCACCGCTCCATGCTACTGCCGGTCTAGCCTTCCGCCCCGAGGACATCGGTGATCGCAGCCGAACTGCAGCAGCGGAATCGGCGGGATCGGTGCGAATTCGACGAGTGATTGGCCCGCCGGACGCGACCGGCGTACCATGGGCGCGAGGTCGCCAATTTCCCGGCGACTGCCCGCCCTCTCGTGCAAAGCGTTGCAGGAGGGTCGCCACCCGGTTGCCAGGGTCGGTTGCACCCCGAATTCCGCCTTGTCCGCCGGCCGCCGCGTCCGGGCACTCCGATTGGGCCATGCGTCGGCGGTCCGAACGTACGGTCAGGCCGCTTGGCCCTGTCGGTCCATCGGGCTATTGAACGGCACCGCCCCTCGAGGGAAGGTCAGCGCATCCCGCGAACCCCAGTTCCAGGAGTGATCACCGACCCGTGCTCTCATCGTCGGACGCCCCCTCCCGACCTCGACCCGCCGGCCGCCGCCTGCACCGGCCGATCTTCGTCGGCGTGCTCGCCTCCATGTTGATCCTCGGTTCCGCCGGTGGCGTCGGAGCGGCAGTTCGGCCCGCCGGCGCGACAGCCCCGCAGGCCGCGGCGCCCGAAGCGACCGCGTCTGTCCTCGAGGGCATCGACGTCAGCAACTGGCAGGGGACGATCAACTGGACACAGGTCGCGAGCGCCGGCAAGAAGTTCGCCATCATCAAGGCGACCGAGGCCGACAACTTCTATGACGCCAAATACGCACTCAACCACAGCGCTGCAAAAGCCGCGGGTCTGTGGACCGGGGCCTATCACTTCGCCCAGCCGAGCTCGGCCCCGAATGACGCGATCCTCGAGGCTGACTGGTTCGCGGCGCACGCGAGTCTTGGCCCGGGCGACCTGATCCCCGCCCTCGACCTGGAGGCCACCGGCGGCCTGAGCGTGGCGGCCCTCCAGGCCTGGGTGACGGCATTCCTCGGCGAGGTCACGGCCAAGGTCGGGATGCGACCGATGATCTACACGAGCCCCAACTTCTGGAAAACCTACATGGGCGATAGCCACGCCCTCGCCGACGCGGGCTACAAGACGCTCTGGATCGCCCACTGGGGTGTCTCGAGCCCGACGGTCCCGGCCAACAACTGGGGTGGCCACGGCTGGACGTTCTGGCAGTACACGAGCAGTGGGACGGTCCCCGGGATCGTCGGTCGGGTCGATCTCGATCGTTTCAACGGGACGGATCTCACGCCGCAGGCGTTCTCGATCTTCAAGCTGGCCGCCTCGATCCCGAGCGGATTCGTCAAGCAGGGCGCGAGCTCCGCGGCGAACGTCTCGATCCTCCGGACCAACTTCACCTCTGAGGTGGCCCTCCAGGTGGCCGGCCTGCCGGCGGGCGCGACGGCGACCTTCGATACCAACCCCACGATCGGCACCACCTCCACGGTGACGGTCGCGACCGATCCCGATCCTGCCGCGACGCCGACCGGCACCTATCCGCTGACGATCACCGGCGTGTCCAACGGGATCACCCGGGCGACCAGTCTCAGCCTCGTCGTCGCGGATGGCATCCCGCCGACTCTCGTCGCGCCGATCACGCGGCTGTGGGCCGGGCAGACCCTTGGCACGACGAGCGTCCCGGTCCACGTCTCATGGGGTGCGACCGATCCGAGCGGGATCGCCTCCACCGGCCTGCAGCGGAGCGTCAACGGCTCCGCGTGGACGACGACAGCCCTCCCGTCGGCCGCGTCGACCTATGCCGACACCTCCATCCCGTCGGGTGGGACCGCCAAGCCGCACGCTCGCGCGACCGACAAGAACGGGAACACCAGCGCCTGGCTCGAGGGCGGCCTGGTCCGAGCCAGCATCTATCAGCAGACTTCGAGCGCGATCAAGTGGGCCGGGACCTGGCGCACCGCGTGGTGGTCGTCGGCCTCGGGCGGCAGCGCCCGGTACGCGACTGCGCGAGGCGCCTCGGCGACGTTCACCTTCACCGGGACGAGCGTCGCGTGGGTCTCGACGAAGGGGCCGAGCCGCGGGGCAGCGTCGATCTACCTCGACGGTCACTACGTCAAGACGATCAACACGTACGCGTCCGCCGGCCATTCGCGCGCGATCATGTACGCCGCGAGTTGGTCGATCGCCGGAACCCACACCCTCCGGATCGTGGTCTCGGGCACGCCCGGCCACGCCCGCGTCGACATCGATGCGCTGGCCCGCCTGACGCCGGCCTGAACACCGCCCAGGCAAGGGTCCTTGCCGCCGGTCCGCCGGCCGGGCCCCGGCCGGCGAACGGTCAGCGAGGCTTGCCGGCGTGGAGTGCGGCGACCGACTTCTCGATCCGTCGCGAGCGGGTCTCCTCGCTCTTTGCGCCGGCGATGAGGACGGTGTGATAGCCCTTGTTGCTCGGTGACAGCGCCTCGAAGGTGGCCTGGGCCGCCGGGTCTGCCGCCAGCGCCGCGGCAAAGTCGGCCGGCAGCGCGACGACGCGTGCTGCCGTGTCGAGGGTCAGTTCGACGAGGTGTGTCTCGCCGCCGTTCACGCCCGCCGCGGCTCGGTTCTCGGCACTGACGCCGATCAGGTAACGGCCGCCCATCGGCGCGACGGTGCTGCGGTAGGTGTAGCCGTTGATCGTGACGTTGACCGGCGGCCGCTTGCCCTTGCCCAGGGCGAGCACGTCATCCTCGGAAACGGCGAAGCCGACGGCGGTCTTGCCGGTCTGCTCGAGCCGGACGCGAATCTTCATCGGGCAGTTCTCCGTGGGGCCTCAGACGGACGGGATCGAGCCGAATCCTCGCGCTTTTGCCGTGACGGCGCACGCCACTGTGGCCAATGAACGGTGCTCGATCGATGAATTCGGGTCGCCCGGGCGGTCTGTCCGGACGAAGCGCTTCATCGCACCTGGAGGTCTGCGCGTTTGGCGGAGCCGCCCGAACTGGACACCGCTCCCGAGGTCACGTTCCAGCGCGACGGACGGCTGGGGCCGGCGATCCGGCTGCCGGCGGCGATCGGGTGCCACGGCGTCGCGGCGGCGGTCGAGCGGGTCACCGCACAGTTGGCCGCGAGCGACGAGGACCCGGTTCGCATCGCCTGCGGGCCACTCCTCGTGTGCTCCGGCCTGCCGACGGTCGAGATCCTCGCCAGCTGATCCTTGCCACCGGTCGTCGTCATCGTCGCGTCCGGCTCGAGGATTCGCCGGCGACGTTCCTCGAGCTGATCGATCTGTGCGGACTCACGGAGCTCCTGGCCAATGGGCGGGAAGTCCGCGTCATCAGACCTCGAGATGCGGCGGCAGGCCGAACAACGGAAAGAAGCGGGCAGTGTCGAGGAAGAACGTGATCCCGGCGATCTTGTCGCCGTCGATCTCGAGGACCTGGAGCGACCACGGGTCGAGCCCGCCGCCGGGCGCCGGCTTGTACTGGGCGAAGCCCGGAGCGCCGTTGACCTTGATCGGCAGCAGCCGCGACCCGCGACAGGCGTAGCCCGGGCCGATACACCAGTCGACGATGTCACGGTGGGTCCGAAGCCAGAGCTCGTACGGTGGCATCGACCAGCGAGCGTCTTCGTTGAGCAGGCTCGTCAGGGTGTCCATGTCGTACTGCTCGAAGGCGTGGACGTAGCGCCCGAGGAGCGCCAGCTGCTCGTCGTCGAGAACGGCCGGTGTCGGGTCGGTCTCCACGAGATTCCTCTGGGCAAGGGTTGCCCGGGCCCGCTGGAGGGCGCTGTTGACCGATGCAACCGTGGTGTCCAGGAGCTCCGCGACCTCCTCGGCTCGCCAGCGCAGGACCTCGCGCAGGATCAGGACGGCCCGCTGCCGGGGCGGGAGGTGCTGGAGGGCGGCGATGAAGGCGAGCCGGATCGTCTCGCGGGCGACGGCGACGTCGGCCGGATCGCCGCCGGCGACGATCGTCCGGTCGTCCGGCGCGGGCTCGACCCAATGGGCGTCCGCGAGCGGCTGGCCGAGCGGGTGGCCGGCGGTCAGGGCCGGGTTGATGTCGATCGGCCGGGCGCGACGCTGGCTCGCGCCCTTCATGTCGAGGCAGACGTTCGTGGCGATCTTGTAGAGCCACGACCGAAGGGCCGCCCGGCCCTCGAACCGGTCATAGGCCCGCCAGGCCCGGATGAAGGTCTCCTGGACGGCGTCCTCCGCTTCGAACGCGGAGCCCAGGATCCGGTAGCAGTAGCCGGTGAGCTCGACGCGATGGATCTCGAGGTGGGCATCGAGGTCGCCTGCCGGCGGCGGGGCAGGGACGGCGCGGGCGGCGGTCGCTTCGGTCATCCGCGCATCCTAGCGAGCCGCGCCGCTTCCGGCATCGGATCGATGAGTCCTGATCCCAGCCGCCATCGCGGCTCGGGTCCTCTGCGGCCAGCGCCTACCGCGGGACGAAGCCCATCGGTACGTAGCCCAGGCCAGGCACGGCCGTCGGGCTGCAGACGATCGTGTCCGGATCGTCCGCCGCGGGTCCACGGAATGAGGAACAGGCGAAGCAGTGCTCGATGTCGATGACGCCGCGGCGCGGGCAGACGACCTGGCCTGCCTCCGTCGCGAGGGTGAGGTTTCGATTGGTTCCCGGGAGGACGGCCCGCAGGAAGCCGTGGCTGCTCATGGGTGGTCCCTCATGTGGTCATCCGATCCTCGGCGATCGGAGGTGAGCGGGCCACGAGCCGGAGGACGCGGAAGGGCGGTCCGTCCGGCCCGTCCGAGCGCTGCCCACATCGGATCACGGCGTTCCGACGGCGGAATCCCGACCTTCACCCGGCTGGCCACGGACTCCGCGCCGACGACCGTGCGGGCGGTCCGGCCCCGCCGAACGTGCGGATCGGCACCTTGCCAGACGACGGTCCGCGACCCACGATCCACGCGGGTGCCGGATTCCGGCGCACGGAGGTAGTCCAGCATGATCGATCGGGCCACCGCTCCCGGGGACTCGGCGGGCGTCGCGCCAAGCCTGACCGACGCCTCCCGAGCGCTCGCTCATCTCGGCTTCCTGGTCAGCTCGGACCTGCCCGATCAGCCCGGCCCGGCATTCCTGCTCGTGGCCTTCCGGGAGCGTCCGACCCTCAGTCACTACGACCCCGAGACGGTCGAGTTCTGGGTCAGCCGCGACCGCGTCGGGCGGCGTGATCGGATCACCCGAACGACGGCGATGCCGATCGACCACCGGCCGTTCAGCTGGGGCGAGATCCGGATCGTCGACCGCCTCCATGTCGGTAACGAGTACCTGACGTTCGGCGGTGACCTGTCGGCGGCCCTCGTCGACGGGGTGGCGGTCGCGGTGTTCACCTCGACCGCTCCGATGCTTCGCGGCGGCGGCCACTCGCAGGGTTGGGGCGAGGCCGCCGAAAACGTCGGGGCGTTCTTCGGCCGGGTCCGGCTCGCCGCGGACTACGTTCCGGGCTTCGAGGCTCGGTTCGCGAGTCTCCGGCCCGAGGCTCGCTATGGCGCCTTCATCGCCAGCCTCGTGGACCGCTACCGGACGGAGCCGCGACTCCGCGAGGTCCAGCCGAGCTTGTGGGCCCTGGCACGAAACGAGGAGCGCCGGCTCGAGGCCTCGTGCCCAGCGGAGCTCCGCGACGGGCGGGCGATCCTTCCGGAGCTGCACGCCGCCTGAGCGGCTGGCCTCGGGCAGGCGCGTCGGCGCCAGCGTCGCCGGCGCCGATTCGAAAGGGTCAGGTGCGGTCGTTCCACGGCGTGACGAGGTCGCGGACCGGAGCCACGACATCGCGGTCGTCGGTCTCCCAGTGAATCGCGCTGATCACGTCCACGACGCCCGGGATCATCGCGGTCATCCGCTCGATGACCTCGGCCGTGGAACGTCGCCCGACCGATCCCGCGACCCGCACGATTCCGTTGCGGACCGTGACCTCGAACAGGAGCGGATCGAGCCACATCGTGCCGAGCAGCACCTCGCGCCGGACGACATCGCCGAGGTCCTCGTCGCTGCGGACGTAGGCCCGGACCAGATCCGCCCGGCTCACGACGCCGACGAGGACGCCTTCCTCGACGACCGGCAACCGGTTGATGCCGCGACGGGTCATCAGGGACGCTGCCTCGGCGAGCGGCCGATCGCTCGTGATCGTGACTGCCGGGACGGTCATCGCCTCGCCAGCGGTCGTCGCCCGGAGCTTGGCGAGATGGGCCTTCGTCGCACGCGATTCGCCGAGCAGCCGAACGAAGTGACGATGGGGCACCGCCGCGGCGCCCTGCTCCTTCATCAGGAGGTCGGCCTCGGAGATCACGCCGAGGACCTTGCCGTTGGGATCGACGACGGGCAGGCCGCTGATGCGGTGCTCGACGAGTTGCCGGGCGACGTCCTTGAGCGGCGTCTCCGGATGGACCGTCAGGGCCGGGCGGCTCATGACGTCATGGATCGTCAGCATCGACTCGACTCCTGCGTGTGGCCGGCGCCGGGAGAGCGCCGGGATGGTGTGACTCCAGTCAACGGGCGCGCGGCGGCATTCAGGCCGCGCTCGAATGCGTCGAGGTCGGCCGCGATGAGGGCCTCCTTGGCGGGTCCGAGCAGCTCGGCGATCGCAGCCTTGATCGACTCCGGTCGGACGATCGGCCGGCGCTCGATCAGGCCGCCAAGTGCGACGATGCTGACGAGGCGATCGTCGCCAGCCGCCCGAGCCAGGGCGGAGCAGGGGACCGCGACGACCTCGATATCGGTCCTGCCCGGCTCGGCCTCGATCAGGGAGGCGTTGACGACGAGCAGGCCGCCCGGGGCGAGGAAGGCCTCGAACTTGGCCATCGACGGCGGGTTCAACGCGACGACGGCGTCCGCGGCGTCGACGATCGGGGAGCCGATCGGGCGGTCGGCGACGATGACCGTGCACGAGGCGGTGCCGCCGCGCATCTCCGGGCCGTAGGACGGCATCCAGGAGACGTCGCGACCCTCGATCACGGCGGCCTGGGCGAGGACGTGGCCGGCGAACAGCAGGCCCTGCCCGCCGAAGCCGCCGAAGATCGTCGACTGTTGCATCGGATCAGCTCCCGCCGGCCGGGCCGGCCGTACCCGAGGACTCGGCTGCCGCGGCGGCTGCGCGACTCGCGGCGGCGGCATCTGCGGCTGCCTTCGTCCGATCGACGATCACGCCCGGCGGATACGTCAGGACGACATCGTTGGTGACGTGCTCCATCGCCGCGGCGGGAGTCAGCCCCCAGCCGACCGGGCAGGTGGAGAGGACCTCGACGATCGAGAACCCAGCGCCGGCGATCTGGAGCTCGAATGAGCGCTTGAGCATCGCCTTTGTCCGCCCGATCCAGGCGGGATTGGCGATCGTGCCGCGCGCGGCATAGGTCACGCCTTGCAGGAGCGCGAGCATCTCCGTGATCGGGATCGGGAAGCCCATGCCGGCCGCTTGGCGCCCACCCGGACTCGAGGTCGTGCGCTGCCCGAGGAGGGTCGTCGGGGCCATCTGGCCGCCGGTCATCCCGTAGATCGCGTTGTTGATGAAGAAGACCGTGTAGTTCTCGCCGCGATTGGCCGCCTGGAGGATCTCGTTGCCGCCGATCGCCGCCAGGTCGCCGTCGCCCTGGTAGCCGACGACGATAGCGTCCGGGTTGGCGCGCTTGAGCCCCGTCGCCACCGCAGGCGAGCGGCCGTGCGCGACCTGCACGTTGCCGGCGTCGATATAGTAGTAGGCAAAGACCGAACAGCCGACCGGGGAGATCACGATCGCCCGATCCTGCAGGCCGAAGTCGTGCAGCGCCTCGGCGATGTACTTGTGAATGTGGCCGTGGCCGCACCCGGGGCAGTAGTGCGTCGTCTCCTGGTTGCCGTCCTTGCGCTCGAACGTCTTGTAGAAGGTCGGCGGCGCCGTATAGGTTTTAGCCATACAGGTGGTGCTCCTTCCGGGTGCCGCGCAGCACCTCGAGGATCTCGATCGGCGTCGGCACCATGCCACCCTGGCGGCCGTAGTAGCCGATCGGGAGGCGGCAGCTTGCGGCGAGGCGCACGTCGTGCACCAACTGGCCATCCGAGAGCTCGACGACGAGGATCTTCTTGGCGCGCGCGGCCGCGGCGCCGAGCGCTGCTTCCGGGAACGGCCAGAGCGTCACCGGACGGAAAAGTCCGGCCTTGATCCCCTCGCGGCGGGCCAGGTCGACGACCGAGCGCAGCACGCGCCCGACGATGCCGTAGCCGACGAGCATGATCTCGGCGTCCTCGAGCAGGTACTCGCGGTGCTCGGGCAGCGCGGCGGCGGCGCGGGCGTACTTCGCCATCAGCTTGCGGTTGTGGCGCTCGAGATCCTCGTGCGACATGTAGATCGACGTAATGAGGTTCTTGCGCGTCGCGGCGTCCCCGCGCACCGCCCAGTCGGGCTTTGGGGGCTCGAAGGCGGTCTCGGGGAAGCGCACCGGCTCCATCATCTGGCCGACGAAGCCGTCCGCGAGCAGGATCGCGGGAGTGCGGTAGGCCTGCGCCGCGGCGAAGGCCTTCAGCGTGAAGTCGCACATCTCCTGTGCGTAGGCGGGGGCGTAGACGATCGTGTGGTAGTTGCCGTGGCCGCCGCCCTTGACCATCTGGTTGTAGTCGCCCTGCTCGGGGCCGATGTTGCCGAGGCCGGGGCCGCCGCGCATGATGTCGGCGATCACGCAGGGCAGCTCGGCGCCGGCGAGGTACGAGATCCCCTCCTGCATCAGCGAGAGCCCGGGGCCCGAGGAGGCGGTCATCGTCAGCTCGCCGGCAGATGCCGCCCCGAAGACCATGTTGATCGCCGCGGTCTCGGACTCGGCCTGCACGAAGGTGCCGCCGATCTTCGGCATCAGGTTCGCCGCCGCCTCGGTCAGCTCGCTGGCCGGGGTGATCGGGTAGCCGTAGAACGAGCGGCAGCCGGCGAGGATGGCGGCTTTGACGACTGCCTCGTTGGCCTTGATCAGCTTCTGTTCCATCGCAGGTCGCTTCCGCCGGCGTTACGCCGCGGACTCCTCGTCGCAGGGGGTGACCGCAATCGCGTCCGGCTCCGGACAGGCGTAGTAGCACAGGCCGCAGCCGGTACAGCGCCCGTCGGCGACGAATTCCACCGGGTGATAGCCGAGGCGGTTGAGGGT
>JBBRCU010000068.1:0-9496 GCA_038204565.1 Candidatus Limnocylindrales bacterium | reverse complement strand
CTGCTTGGTCACGGCGGCGACGTCGGCAAGGTCCGATTCGACCAGCTCGGCGCCGAGCTCGGCGAGGAAGGCCGCCCGACGCGGATCACGGACGAGGGCGATCACCTCGTCGCCGCGCTCCCGCAGACCGGCGACCACCGCCCGCCCGACGAACCCGGCGCCGCCGGTGATGAGGACGCGCATCAACTCGGAGCGGGCGAAACGACCGGGAAGGCCGTCGTCAGGATGGTCGAGGTCGAGATCGACCCGCGCGAGCCAGCGACGGCCACGTAGAGCGGCCGGGTCGGACGGAGCAGCGCCAGCTTGTCGGTGCCGACCGACGCGACGAGCCGATCGCCGGCGGTCGTGACGTCGAGCGGCACGCACTGGGCGACGGCGGCAGGGATGGGGTGGTCGACGGTGAACTCCTTTCCCGGCTTGTCGACGCAGGCGAAAGCGACCGTGGCGTCGAGCGGCCAAGGCGTCACCGCGATGGTTAGCTTCCGATCGGCGATGGAGGTGCTGATGGACGTCGCGATCTGCGGCAGCGTCGACACGGTCGATGGCACGACCGAGCCGCAAGCCGCAACCACAAGGCCGGCCAGAGCGACCGCGATGACGACGCGCATTGGGCTAGTAGATCGCGGTATCGGGTCCGACGCTCTCGAGCCAGGCCTTGATGTCGCGGAGGAGGGCCGCCCCGCCGGCGCCGTCGTTGGCTCGGTGGTCGACCCCGAGGACCATGTTCATGATCGGTCGGATCGCGATGACGTCACCGTCCGGCATGGACACGACGACCGGGCGCTTGGTGATCGCCTCCATCGTGACGATCCCGACCTCGGGAACGTTGAGGATCGGCATCACGAGGTTGGTCCCGAGATAGCCCGTGTTGTCGACGGTGAACGTGCCGCCGCCGAAGTCGTCGAGGCGGAGCTTGTTCGCCTTGGCCCGCGCGGCGACGTCGAGGATTGCGACGTTGAGGCCGTGAATCGAGAGCTGGTCGGCCTCGCGGATGACGGGCACGATCAGCCCGTCATCGACCGCGACGGCCACGCCGATGTTGATCCGGCGCTTGGCCATCAGGCCGTGCTCGGTCCAGTGGGCGTTGAAGGTCGGGGTCTTCTTCAGGGCAACAGCCGCTGCCTTGACCACGAACGGGACGAAGCTCAGGCCGATCCCCTCCTTGGCCTGGTACTCGCGCTTGTTCTTCTCGCGGAACGCCACGAGGTGGGTCGCGTCGATCTCCATCTGGACGTAGGCGTGGGGCGCTTGAAGGGCTCGAGTCATCTGGGCGGCGATTCCCTTGCGCATCTGCGTCAGCGGGACGAGAACTTCGTCGACGCCGGCCGGGAACTCGATCCCGGGAGCGGCCATGACCGCAGAACCGGGCGTCGACGAGGGTGCGGTGGGGGTGGTCGCCGCCGGGGCTGCGGCGGCCGAGCCATTGCCACTTGCCGGGGCGGCGACCGGGGCAGACGCAACTGCCGCCGCGCCGGCCACGGCCTGGCCGCCGACCGATGTTCCCGTCCGCTGCGATTCGACGTAGTTCGTCACATCCTCGCGGGTGATGCGCCCGCCGCCGCCGGTTCCGACCATCTGGGCCGCGGTGAGGCCGTGCTCGCGGAGCAGGCGACGGACCGCGGGGGTCATCCGCGCGTCAGGGTTGCCCGCGGCATCGGCCGAGTCGGCGGCGACGGCGGTCGGGACCGGAGCGGCCGCCGCGGCGGCCGCCCGCTCGGGCCGCTCGTCGGATCCGGCCGGCCCGTCGGCCGGGGTGAAGGAAGGTCGGGCCGGCTCGGCAGCCGGCGTGGAGGTCGTCGCCGGCTCCACGGCCGTGGCGGCCGTGGCGGGCGGCGGCGCGCTTGCTCCGCCGGAGGCCGCGTCGTCGGTCGTCTCGATCTCGGCGATCTCGGCGTTGTTCGGGACGGTCTCCCCTTCCTGGACGAGGATCGTCTTCAGGACGCCCGCGAACGGCGAGGGAACCTCGGCGTTCACCTTGTCGGTGATGACCTCGAGGAGCGGTTCGTACTTCTCGACGGTGTCGCCGGGCTGCTTGAGCCACTTGCCGATCGTCCCCTCGGCCACGCTCTCGCCGAGCTGGGGCATCGTCACCTTGGCCACGTGTGTTCCTCCGGGTCGCCGGGCGGATCAGGCCCGCCATCAGATTTGTACGGAGCCTAGTGTCGCGCATCGCGCCCGTGCGCGCCGTCCGGAACACTCATGGCCAACTCGGGCCGCCCTCCGCCCGGTCCGCCATGTCACATCCGAGCGCGAAACCTGACATCGTCTGTCGACCGGAGACGGCATGATCCGGGCGATGGCGAAGACGACGACGGCCGCACCGGTGATCTCGACGACCTGGCGGCATGTACTCGCCCTGCGTCTCGCCCGGCAGGGCCTGCTCGAGCGCGCACCGGCCGCGGACCTCGCCGAAGTCGTGGGTCGGATGGTCGGGCTCCACGCCCAGGTGATGAGCTCGGCCGAGCTCCAGGCGGCCGCCCGAGTCGACGGGTTGCGGCAGGCCGACGTCCGAGATGCGCTCTGGGAGCGACGGAGTCTCGTCAAGGTCTGGGCCTTTCGCCAGACCCTGCACCTGCTGACCCCGGACGACCTGGCTGAGTTCGTCGTCGCCGCGCGGAGCATCGAACGCTGGCACACGCCCGCGTGGCTCCGCTACTTCAAGCTGACCGAAGCCGAGGTCGGCGCGGTGATCGACGCGATCGGCGACGTCCTGTCGGACCGGCCGATGTCACGGGTCGAGGTCGTCGACGAGGTCGTGACGCGCGTCCGGAAACCGCATCTCCGCGAGGACATGCTGACGGGCTGGGGGACCTTCCTCGGGCCGGCAGCCCAGCGCGGCCGGCTGGTCTTCGGCCCGTCGGACGGCCGGAACGTCACCTTCGTGAACCCGTCGACGTGGCTCGACCGGCCGATCGGTCCGGACGACACGCCCGCCGCTGCCGACGACGCCCTGAGCCGCCTGATCAGCCGCTACCTGGCGGCATTCCCGGGCGCGAGCCGCGAGAATGATCGCCCGCTGGTGGGGCGGTGGCCGGATCACGGGCGTCAGCCGGGCTCTAGCGCGGATGGCCGATCCGCCCGCCGAGGTCGATGTCGACGGAGTCCGCGGGCTGGTCCTGGCCGACGATGTCGAGGTGCTCGCCGCCGGATCCGCGGAGCATGCCACCCGCCTGTTGCCCGGCTTCGATCCGTTCACGAACGAGCTGCCGCGCCGAGTCGACTCGGTGCTGGCGGGCGCCCATCACGATCGCGTCCACCGGACCGCCGGCTGGGTCAGCCCGATCGTCGTCGGCGACGGGCGGGTGGCGGGCACGTGGGAGATCGAGCCGGGCAAAGGTGGCGCGGGAACCGTCGTCGTCCGGGCATTTGCCGGGCTGCTTGGCGGCGTCGAGTCGGGGCTTAAGCCGGAAGTCGACCGAATCGCGGCGTTCCTCGACCGGCCGCTCGCGCTCGAGGTCGCTCCGTCAACCGCCTGAGCGGCGAAGCATCGCCTGGATCCGCTCCCGCTTGCCATCACCCATGGCGTCCTTGCGGAGGGCGGACGGAGCGCCGATTTGGGTCATCGACCTCGGGCCGTGGCTACCCGTTGATTGCCCCGTCGTGGTGGGTTGGCGGCCTTGGCATACCTCCGGAAGGCGCGCTCGACCAAGCCCTGGAGCTCGGCAAGCAGTCCCTCGTCGATCGTTGCGAAGCTGAACGCCGTGCGACTGCCCTGGAGCCGCTTCCGAAGCGCGGGCGAGATGTCGTTGAGCAGGTCGGGCCAGGTGTGGACCGGCTTCAGGTAGAGGCTGGCGTAGCTCGCGCCGGATTTGACGAAGGCGAAGAAGTCGTGCGCCGCCGCGCCCGGCCGGGTCAGCGTCTCGAGCCCGTACACGGAGCCGACGACGAGCCGGTCCCGATAGGGATCGACGATTGCCCGGAGCCGCGCCTCGACCGGGCCGAGGTCGGTCATCAGTACGCCGCGAGCTTCCGGATTCCGGCGGCGATCTTCTCGGGGTTGACCATGAACCAATCCTCGAGGACGTGGTTGTACGGCACGCCCGGGACGTCCGGGCCGGCGATCCGGGTGACGGGGCCATCGAGGTAGTCGAAGGCCTCCTCGCCGATCGTGGCCGCGACCTCCGCGCCGTAGCCGCCGAACCGGTTGTCCTCGTAAACGACGAGGCACTTGCCGGTCTTGCGGACCGAATCGAGGACCGTCTCCTTGTCGAGCGGCCGGAGCGTCCGAAGGTCGACGACCTCGACGCTGATCCCCTCGTCGGCGACGCGGTCGGCCGCCTCGAGGGCGTAGTGGGCCATCAGGCCGTAGGCGATGACGGTGATCTGAGTGCCCGGCCGGGTCACCTGGGCCCGACCGAGGGGCACCGTGTACTCGCCGTCGGGGACGTTGCCGCGGACGCTTCGGTACATCTTCTTGTGCTCGAAGAACAGGACCGGGTCGTCGTCGCGGATGCAGCTCCGGAGGAGGCCCTTGGCGTCGTAGGGAGTCGACGGGATGACCACCTTCAGCCCCGGGACGTGGGTGTAGAACGCCTCGACCGACTGCGAGTGGTAGAGCGCGCCGTGGACACCGCCGCCGTACGGGGCGCGGACGACCATCGGCGCGGAGTAGCCGTTGTTCGAGCGGTAGCGGAGCCGTGCGGCTTCGGACACGAGCTGGTTGAACGCGGGGTGGATGAAGTCGGCGAACTGGATCTCGGCGATCGGGCGAAGGCCCCCGATGGCCGCCCCGATCGAGGTCCCGATGATCTGGCTCTCGGTGAGCGGCGTGTCGATGACCCGGTCGTCGCCGAACTCGGCCCACAGCCCGTCGGTGGCGAGGAACACGCCGCCCTTCTTGCCGACGTCCTCGCCGAGGATGATGACGTTCTCGTCGCGGGTCATCTCCTCGCGGAGCCCGTCGCGGATCGCCTCGATGAAGGTCTTGAGCGCCATCAGCCCGCGTCCGACCCGGGGCCGTTGTCTGACGCGCCGCCGGCGTCCGGCGCGACATCCTCGCCGAGGCCCCACGGCGGCGGGGTCTCCGACGGCCACTCTTCCGCGTAGACCCATTTCATGGCGGTCGACGGGTGCGGATCCGGCTGGGCCTCGGCATATTCGGTGGCGTCGTGGACGGCAGCGGTGATGTCTGCCGTGATCCGCGCCTCCGCCTCGGGCGTCAGCACGCCGGCCTCGACCAACTGGGCCCGGAACGTCGGGACGCAATCGTGGGTCCGGTCGGCGAGCAGCTCTTCCTCGGAGCGGTACTTGGTCTGCTGATCGTCGCTCGAATGGCCCGTCAGGCGGGAGACCTTGGCCTCGATGAGCGTCGGGCCGTCGCCTGCCCGAGCCCGGGCGACCGCGTCGCGCGCGGCCGCGTAGCAGGCCAGCACGTCGGAGCCGTCGACCGTCACGCCGGGGATCCCGTAGCCCGCGGCCCGCTGGGCGACCGACGAGCCGGCGACCTCGCGGGCGAGAGGCACCGAGATCGCGTAGCCGTTGTTCTCGACGATGAAGATGAACGGCAGCTTGTGGATCGCGGCGAAGTTGAGGCCTTCGTGGACGTCGCCCTGGTTGCTCGAGCCCTCGCCCATGATCGTGAGGGCTACCTGGCCGGTCTTCCTGATCTTGGCCGCGAGGGCCAGCCCGACGGCATGGAGCAGCTGGGTGGCGACCGGCGAGGACACCGACACGAGGTTGTGCTCGCGTGATCCGTAGTGGCCCGGCATCTGGCGACCGCCCGAGGACGGATCGGAGGCCGTCGCGTACTGGGCGGTCATGATGTCGCGCGGGCTCATCCCGAAGGTGAGACAGGTCGCGATCGAGCGATAGAACGGGGCGACCCAGTCCTTGCCCTTCTCGAGCGCCCAGGTGATCCCGACCTGGGCGCCTTCGTGGCCCTGGCCGCTGATCACGAACGGAATGCGGCCAGCTCGGTTGAGGATCCACATCCGCTCGTCGACGGCCCGGGCAAGGGCGACGAGCCGGTACATCTCAAGGAGGTCGGCGGTGGTCAGCCCGAGCTCGGCACCGAGCGGCTTCGTCGTGGACCCGGCCTTGACCGCCATCAGAAGTTGATCGACCGGCCGTCGACGGCCATCGCCGCCTCGCCGAGGATCTCCGAGAGCGTCGGATGGGCGTGGGTCGCGCCGCCGATCTCCCATGGCACGGCCTCGAGCTCGAAGGCGACGGACGCCTCGGCAATCAGGTCGGTGGCGTGCGGCCCGATCAGGTGGATCCCGAGCGTCTCGTCGCTGTTCTTGTCGGCGATGACCTTGGCGAAGCCCTCGTACTCGCCGCCTATGATCGCCTTGGCGATCGCCTGGAACGGGACCTTGCCGATCTTGATCTCATGGCCCCGCTCCTCCGCCTGCTGCTGGGTCAGCCCGATCGAGGCGATCTCCGGCCGGCAATAGGTGGCGCGCGGTTGCTTCACGTAGTCGACCGGGTGGACGTCGGTGTCGCCGGCGATGACGTGGGCGGCGACGATCCCCTCGTGAGCGGCGGTATGGGCGAGCATCAGCCCACCGACGACGTCGCCGATCGCGTAGACGTGCTGCTCCTTCGTCCGCTGCCAGCCGTCGACCTTGATGAAGCCCTTCTCGACCTCGATCTTCGTCGTCTCGAGGCCGATGTCCTCGACGTTGGTCGCTCGGCCGGCGGCGACGAGGAGCTGCTCCGCGCGGAGCTCCTGGGGCTCCTTGCCCTCCGGCCCGACGACGAGGCAGATCCCGTCCTTCGTGACCTCGACCTTGGTCGAATCGAACCGGGCGTTCGTCACGACCGTGATCCCGCGCCGGGTGAAGCTCCGCTCGAGCGCCTGGCTGACCTCGCGGTCCTCGAGCGGAACGATCTGGGGGAAGTACTCCAGGAGCGTGACCTTCGTCCCGAGGTCGTGGTACATCGAGGCGAACTCACAGCCGACCGCGCCGGCGCCGACGATCACGATGTCCTTCGGGATCGTCGTCGAGCGGAGGACGTCGTCGCTGGTCAGGATCCGCTCGCGGTCCGGCGTCAGGCCGGGCAGGCTCTTTACCCGAGAGCCGGTCGCGAGGATGATGTCGGTCGCCTGGAGAACGCGGTCACCGCCACCGCCCGGCGTGCCGTCTTCGCCGGGCTGGCTGACCCGGATCTTGTTTGGGCCCTCGAGGCGCCCGCGACCGGCCACCCACACGACCTTGTTCTTGTCGATGAGGGTCTTGAGGCCCGTCCACATCCGCTTCACGACCTGGTCCTTGCGGGCGGCCATCTGGATGTAGTCGATGCCCGGCGTTCCGTCTCCGCCCAGGACGAGGCCGTAGTCCCTGGCGTGGCGGACGTGCTCGACGAAGCCCGCCGACTCGAGGAGCGCCTTGGTCGGGATGCACCCGCGATGGAGGCAGGTCCCGCCGATCTTGTCCTCATCGACAAGGGCGACCTTCAGGCCGAGCTGGCCGGCCCGGAAGGCGGCGGTATAGCCGCCGGTGCCTGCGCCGAGCACGACGAGATCGAAGTCATTGGAAGAGCCGACGGCCATGGAGTCAGTACGCCTCGCGGACCACGGTCCGGCGTTCGTGTGACGCTCGGATGGGCGGGTGGATCATGTGGTCCGATGGTACGCGCGGGGTTCGGAAGGCCGCAACCGAACCCTGGATCCAACGGACGTCAGCCGAAGATCTCGTTCGGGTCCGCGCTGAAGCAGCGATCGGGATCGATCCCAATGCCGCACCCGACGTACACGGCTCGCGTGCTGCCGTCAGCGAGGTGGATCACGACGATGTAGTCACCGCGACTTCCGCTCCGGATCAGGAGCATTCGATCGCCGTTGGCATTCCGGATGTCCGACGCTCGAAGCTCAATGCGGTCGATGCTCGCGCGGCCTGGCGAAACGCGATCGAGCCAGCGTATCGCCTCGTTCCCGAAGTCCTCGCACAGAATCTGACAGGACGCGGGCTCGCCGAGGCGATATCCATCCACGACGACCGGCCCACCGCCGCACACCCCGATCGCGAGCGCAAGCAGACACGCACCGAGGAGCAGGCTGAACCGGATATGGCCTGGATGGTGCACGTCTGGGTCTGCCCGAAGCGAGCGATGATCACCCTGAATCAACGGACGCCAGTGTTAGACTCGCGGCCACTCGCCCCGGTGCTGCATTCCGCGGAGTCACATGGACGGCGCGACCCTGCTCCTGAATGTTGCCCTCGTCGTCGGGGCCTACCTGTGCGGCTCGATCCCGATGGGCGTCCTGATCGCCCGCCTCACGGGCGGGGTCGATCCGCGAACGATCGGTTCAGGGCGGACGGGTGGAACGAACGCCCTGCGGGCGCTCGGCCGGCGGCGGGCGTTCGTCGTCGTCGCGGGCGACGTGCTCAAGGGAGCGCTTCCCGTCGTCGTGGCCCGGGTGGTCGCGGGCTCAGCCGTCATCGAAGTCCTGTGTGGTCTGGCCGCCGTCGCCGGCGCGATCTGGTCCGTCTTTGTCGGGTTCCGCAGCGGCCGCGGCGTCGGTACCGGTGTCGGGACGATGCTCGTGATCCAGCCGATCGCGGTCGTCCTGGCGCTGCCGGTCTTCGTGCTGGTGATCCTTGTTACCCGCTATGTCTCGCTCGGCTCGCTCCTCGGATCGGCGGCGCTCTTCCCGGCGATGCTCGTGATCTGGGCCGTGGCATCGGGCGCCGTCCAGCCCCAGTACCTCGTCTACGCCGTGGTCGGCCCGGCCCTGATCTGGGTGGCCCATGCCGACAACATCGACCGGCTGATCCACGGCACCGAGCGCAAGTTCGACCTTGGGATGCTGAGCGGGCGGCGCGGCGGCGGAGGCGGCGGCGCTGCGGAGCGCTGACCCGACGCACCGACGCGCGCGGCGCGCGGGCCGGCGCCCGCGAGACAGAATCGAACGACCCGGGTCGGCTGACGACCCGGGTCGGGGACTCGCAGAAGGTTCGGCGGACCTGCTGATCAGGTCCGCGCCGAGAGGACTAGTTAATAGCTGCTGCCACCGCGCTGGCTGCGGAAGCAGTCAGAGCAGTAGACGGGCTTGCCGCTTGTGGGACGGAACGGGACTTGGGCGTCCTTGCCGCAGGACGAGCACGTCGCAGTGAACATCTCGCGGGGACCACGGTCACGGCCATAGCCGCCCCCGCCGCCACCGCCGGAGCTGTAGCCACCGCCACCGCCACCGCCGCTGCTGTAGCCGCCACCGGCCGAGTAGCCGCCACCGGCGCCGTAGCTGCCGTAGCTGCTGCCGGACCCACTGCCGCCACTCGCGTTGCGGGCAGCCTTGCGGCTGGCGCGACACGACGGGCAACGGCGCGGCTCGGTGAACCCACGCTGTGCGTAGAAGTCCTGCTCTCTTGCGGTGAACACGAACTCCTGGCCGCAATGGGCGCAGGTCTGATTCTTGTCGTTGTACACGTAACGAAAACTCCTCTCGGTAGCCGCGCGATCCCTCCGGGTTTTCTCGCGTCAGCCGTGAGAGGAGTCCGAGTCGTCGTCGTACTACGTATGAACTTGCCGTGAGCGCTGCCACGGCCTTACC
>JBBRCU010000067.1:0-9690 GCA_038204565.1 Candidatus Limnocylindrales bacterium | reverse complement strand
ACCGACGCCGACAAGAAGACCACGGCCGCTTCGACGATCCGCCCCCGCGAGCGGGGCCGTCAGGGCCGACGAGGGAGACGACGCTGACATGAGCGAGTACCGCGAATTCACCGGGAAGTCCGTCGAGGAGGCGCTGAAGCTCGCCCGTGAGGCGTTCGGTGCGGACCTCAACGAGTTGGACTTCGAGATCCTGACGCCGGGCAGCCGCGGCGTCCTGGGCATGGGCGCGGAGCCCGCCCGGATCGTGGCCGCGCCACGCGCCGCGCTCGGCGGCTCGGCGCCCAAGCGCGAGGCGGCCGCCGCCGTTCCACTCCCGCCCCCGCCGGCGCGCCCGCCGCGCGATGACCGCCCGCGCGATGACCGCCCGCGCGACGATCGCCCGGCCGACGATCGCCCGGCCGACGTCGGCCCGGCCGCCGCCCCGCCACGTGACGACCGCCCACGTGACGACCGCCCACGTGAGGATCGCCCGCCACGACGCGACGACCGCGCCCGTCGGGACGACCGTCCGCCGCGCCGCGATGACCGGCCGCGCCGCGACGACCGCGAACGTGCCCCCGCCCGTGGCGGCCCGGCCGACCTGTCGGCCTCGGAAGCCGCCGAGGTCGCTGCCGCCCGCGGCTCCCTGGCCGCCGAACGGGCCGATCTCGAAGCCGCCGAGGCCTCGCCCGAGGCCCTTGCGTCCGGCAAGTCGATCCTCGAGCAGCTGATGGGTCACCTCGGGTTCGACGTCCGCGTCGAGGTCGAGACCGGCGAGACGAGCCGTCTCAACGTGGTCGCCGACGGCGACGAGAAGGAGGCGCTGGGCGCCCTCATCGGCCGCAAGGGCGAGCGGCTGTCGGCGCTCCAGCACCTGGTCAACCTCATGCTCTCCAAGCAGATGGGTGTCTGGACCCGCGTCCTGGTCGACGTCGAGGACTATCGCGGTCGTCGCGAGCGCCAGCTCCGCGAGCTTGCCGACCGCGCCGCGGCGCGGGTGGTCGAGACCGGCAAGATGCTCCAGCTCGAGCCGATGTCGGCCCTGGAGCGGCGCTGGATCCACCTCTCGCTGCGCGACCATCCGGGCGTCGCCACGCAGTCGATCGGCGAGGAGCCGAACCGGCGTGTCGTCCTCGTCCCCCGGAGCGCGAACTGATCGCCCCCGTCACGTGGCCGTCGGTGCGTCCGTCGTACCGCCGCCCACCGGAGGGATCCGCCCCCTCGCCTGCTAGGATGTCCGCTCGATCATGACCATCACCACCGACCCCACGCTCGAGACCGGCCGCCCGAAGCGCCATTCGATCCGCTTGCGCTTCGGCGTCGCCTTCCTGATCGGGATCATCATCACGCTCGGGCTGGGTGTTGGGGTGATGTACGCCTACGACCAGCAGTACATCGGCCGGGTCCTCCCGGGCGTCAAGGTCGGTGGGGTCGATCTCTCCGGGCTCACCCCCGATGACGCGCGAGCATCCCTCGCCGGCGCCTATCAGGGCATGTCGGACGGACGGATCGTCCTGGACGGCCCGGACGGGGCCACCACCATCACCTACGCCGAGATCGGTCGCGCTCTCGACACCGACGCGCTGATCGACCAGGCGCTGGCCGTTGGTCGTGACGGGACCGCCATCGATCGGGCGGTCGCCAACGCGCGGACCGCCTTCCGCGGCGTCGATCTCCAGCCACGGGTCACGTTCGACGCGGGACTCCTCGCCACTCGTGTCAACGAGGTCGCCGACGCCCTGCGGGTCGAGCCGGCCGAGGCCTCCGTGACGCCCGATGCGAAGCTCGCGTTCCAGATCGTCGCCGGCCACGCCGGCCGTGTCGTCGACGCCGCCGGGATCGCCGACGCGATCGCATTCCAGGTGGGCCAGCTCGAGGCACCGACCGAGATCACCGTCACGCTCCCGGTCAAGGTCGTCGAACCGGCCGTGACGACGGCCGAGGCGACCGACGCCCAGGCACAAGCCGAGCGGATCGCCGCCGACATCGCGCTCGTCGTCGGCAAGAAGACGGTCGCGATCAAGAGCGCGAAGATCCGACCCTGGATCACCTTCACCTCCACGGCCAGCGGCGGCTATGACCCGGCCGTCGACACGACGGCGCTGCCGGACCTGCTCAAGAGCCTGGCCAAGAAGATCGAGCTCAAGGCGGTCAACGCGTCCTTCCGGACGAGTGGCAGCAAGGTCGTCGGCGTCACCAGCAGCAAGGATGGCCACGCCCTCGATGTGCCGGCTGCGGCCAAGCAGATCGACGCATTGCTGGCGGCTCGCGCCATCGGCTCGACGGCGACCCAGGTCCGGCCCGCCCTCAAGGTCACCAAGCCCGCCCTGACCACGGCCGAGGCGAAGGCTGCCGCGCCGAAGATGCGTATGCTCTCGCGCTGGACGACCCACTTCCAGATCTATGAGCGCAACAACTTCGGGGCCAACATCTGGATCCCGGCCCTCAAGATCGACGGCTACGTCGTCGGGCCGCACGAGACCTTCGATTTCTGGAAGGCGGTCGGGACGGTAAGCCGGGCCAAGGGCTACGGCCTCGGCGGCGCCATCATCAACGGCCGGACCGAACCCCAGGGCGCGCTGGCCGGCGGCATCTGCTCGTGCTCCACGACGCTCTTCAACGCGGCCCTGCGGGCTGGCTATCAGATGGGCGCCCGGCGCAACCACTACTACTACATCGACCGCTACCCGCTCGGGCTGGACGCCACGGTCTTCCAGAGTGGCTCAGGCTCGGTCCAGACGATGTCGTTCACCAACGACACGGACTATCCGGTGCTCATCCGCGGCTACAAGATCCGGAGCGGCGGCACGGGCTACGTCAGGTTCGAGATCTACAGCGTTCCGAACGGCCGCAAGGTCACCATCGGCACGCCCATCGTCAAGAATGTTCGGCAGGCCAGCGACTCCGTCCAGTACACCTCCTCGCTCGCCCCCGGATCGAGCAAGCGGATCGAGTTCCCGGTCGATGGCAAGCAGGTCTGGCGGACGGTCACCGTTCGCGACCGGTCGGGCAAGGTCATCCACAAGACGACCTACTACTCGAACTACGCGCGGATCACCGGGGTCGTCCTGATCGGTCGGTAGTCTCGAGCGGGTGGAGCCCCCGCCAGATGCGTGGCGCGGTCATCGGCAACTCACGGAAGCGGGTGCCGGTCGCGGCCGCGATGGCATTGGCGACCGCCGCGGCCGCGCCACAGACCGGCCCCTCGCCGATCCCCTTGGCGCCGTACGGTCCGTCGGGCGCCGGGACCTCGACGATGATCGTCTCGAAGGTGGGGACCGCCGACGCGGTCTGCATCGCGTAGTCAAGGAAGGTCCCGGTCAGCAGCTGGCCCGTCTCGTCATAGACCATCGCCTCATAGAGCGCCCAGCCCAGCCCCTGGGTGGCGCCACCGTGGAGCTGGCCCTCGATGATCGCCGGGTTGAGCGCCCGGCCGACATCCTGGGCGATGACGTAGCCCAGGACCTCGACCTCGCCCGTCTCGCCATCGACCCGGACGTGGACGAGATGGCCCGAGGTCAGCGGCGCGAGGACCGGGGGCACGGTCCCGCCGTGACCCTCGAGCGGCTCGAAGACCGCGGTGAATCCGTCGAGCGACTCGCCGATCTCGGCGAGGGTCAGCCCGCGTTCGGGCGTCCCCTTCGGGCGGACCGCGCCGTCGACCAGTTCGAGGTCGCGGACGTCGATCTCGAGCACCGACGCCGCGTAGGACAGGATCTTCTCGCGCAGCGCCTCGGTGGCACGCTGGACCGCGCGGCCGGTCGAGTATGTGATCACGCTCCCGCCACTCACCGGTGAGCGTGGCGCGGATGCCGTGTCGGCGGCGACGACCGACACCTCGCCGGCGGTGATCCCCAGCGCCTCCGCGGCGATCGAGGCGAAGCCGGTCATCGTTCCCGAGATGTCGACGACGCCGGTCACGACGGTCACCCGTCCGTCGGCCTCGAGCCGGCAGATCGCCGACGCGGGCTGACGGCCGCCCGGCCACGCGCCCGCGGCCAACCCGACGCCCTCGCCGTCCGGTAGCGATGCGCGGTCGCGATAGAGCGGGTAGTCGGCCAGGCGCGCAAGGCACTGGTCGAGCCCGATCCCGCCCCACGGCGTCCCATCGGCCATCTCGTCATCGGGCTCGACGAGGTTGCGCCGGCGGAGCTCGATCGGATCCATCCCGAGTTGCCCGGCCAGCTCGTCGATCAGCTGCTCGAGGGCGAACGTCGCCTGTGGTGCGCCGGGAGCGCGGTAGGCACCGGTCGCGACCCGGTTGGTCTCGACGCCGTAGGCCACGACCTCGTGGGCGTCCCAGTGGTATGGCCCGACGGTCAGGATCGCCGCGATGCCCTCGACGCTGTTCTCGGAGAAGCCTCCGGTCTCGAACGCGAGGCGAGCTTGGAGGCCCCGCAACTGGCCGTCGCTCGTCGCGCCGATCCTGACCTCGAGCGACGCGGCCGGCGCCGGATTGGTCATCCGGAAGTCCTCGAGGCGGGTCAGCTCGACGCGGACCGGCCGGCGCAGGACGAGGGTCGCGCCGGCCGCGAGCGGGTCGATGACCATGGTCTTGCCACCGAACCCACCGCCCAGCACGGCGCCGGTCACCCGGACCGAGGCGATGGACCGGCCGAACAGTTTCGCGATCTCGGATCGCGTGTAGAAGGTGCCCTGGGTCGCGCTGGTCAGGTGGAGGACCCCGTCTTCGTCGATCTCGGCCATCGCGACCTGTGGCTCGAGGTACCCCTGGTGGACCCAGCTGGTCGTGAACCGGCCCTCGACGATCACGTCGGACGCCGCGAGCGCCGCGTCGACGTCGCCGCGGCGGTAGCCGCTTCGGGCCACGACATTCTCGGAGACGGCCTCGTCGGGGGTGAACGTCTCGGTCCCGCCACCGACCGCGGCGTGCTGCGATTCGGCGCTGGCGCCGGCGTCCTCGGCCACCCGTTCCTGGCGCGCCCGGGCCGAGCCCGGGATGATCGCCCGACCCAGATCCACGACGGGCTCGAGCGGGGTCGCCTCGACCACGACGAGCGCTACCGCGTCGGCGGCGGCCTCGGGTGTCTCGGCCACCACGAGCGCGACCGGCTGACCGGCCCACAGGATCTCGCGCCGGGCCAGCGGCTCGTGGGTCCGGTCCGTGCCCTCGGTGACGATGGGCAGGTCGGCCGCGGTCAGGACGGCCACCACGCCCGGCACCGCGAGCGCCTCGGCCACGTCGATCCGCTCGATCAGGGCATGGGCCGGGAGGGCCAGGACCGGCCTCGCATGGAGCAACCCGCGCGTGCCGATATCGGCCGCGAAGCGCGCCCGTCCGGTCACCTTCGGACCGCCGTCGACCCGCGGGATCGAGCGTCCGATGGCGCTCGTCAGCAGCCCGACGGGGTCGGTGCCGGTCGTCGGGGAGGAGGCCATGGGCCATTCTAAGCCGGGACGGGTCCCGATCCTGACCGCGCCGACGGCCCATCCGTGGCAGCGGTTCGGCGAGGGCTGACGGAAGCGTTGCGGCGACGCAGGGGGTAGGCTGCCCGTCCGAGTCGTCGACCGGGGGGTCGTGAGGAGGAACGTGATGGGGATCAAACGCATCATCGGGCTGGGCGCCGCAGGTCTGGGCGTCGGCATGGCCGCATCGGCCGCCAAGGCCCTGTCCGTGAAGGGTCGTCTCGTTCCGACCACCGATGAGGCCGCCGACGAGATCGTCGTGGTCGCCATCTTCGACCAGCTCGATTTCCGCAGCACGTCGCGCAACTTCCGCGGCGGCACGCTCGAGTGCTGGTATGGCGGCGGGGTCCTCGACCTGCGCGACGCGACCCTCGCCCCCGAAGGCGCCACGCTCCAGGTGCGGGCCGTCTTCGGTGGCGGGCAGATCCTCGTCCCGGCGGACTGGCGGGTCGTCTCGACCGTCCGCGGGATGGGCGGTCTCCAGGACATCCGGCCGGCCAAGGCCTACGCGCATGACGCGCCCGAGCTCGTCGTCGAGGGCCTGCTGATCGCGGGCGGCTTTGCGGTGATGTCGGAGCCGGATGGCGACGGCGCCGAGTGGTTCGAGCGGGCCGAGGCGGACGCCGGCCGAACGCTCGACGTCGAGACCGACGCGACGCCCGAACTGACGCCCGCCTCCTAGGCGCCACCGCCAGGTGGCCGAAACGACGATCGGCCCACGGCTCGGTGAGCCGCCCGTCCTCCTGACGTTCCCTGCGCGCAACGTCGACCGGTGCGCTGGCCCTTCCCTATGCCGTGGAGTGTGCCAGCCCTCGCTGCGCCGAAGCCTTCGAACCGCCGTCCGGCCTGACGACTCGCGGCAGGCATGCTGACGACCCTTCGGCAAACGAGTACCCGTACATGCTCGAGATCCTCACCGACCACGTGACGAAGCCGGGCTACGACTTCGGGGAGGAATTCGAATACGGCCTCGACGTCGTGCTCGACGGCATCGAGCGGGCGCAGGACGCGGTGGGTCGCCCCTAGGCCGCCGGTCGGATGGGCGACCAGATGGGTCGAGGCATCGGGGCGACGCAAAAGGAATTGGTGGAGATGGGGGAGAGTCGAACTCCCCGTCCAGAACCCTTCTTCGGAGACCACTACGAGCGTGTCCGATGATTTGTCGTCGACCGCCCGAACGGGCATCGGCACTCTGCCGGACGGTCCAGTCACGTGCCCCTAGATCGGGCTTGACTCCGGACTACGTGACGCTTGTCCGGATCGCAGCCTCGCTAGATGACGCTTCCACTACCCGCGAGGCGGAGGTAGCTTCCACGCCCACTCTACTGCCTAAGCAGCGAGAGCGAGAGTCGACTGGCGGTTGCCAGGTACTTCTTTTTGCCACCTGATTAACGAGGCCCAGTGGCGTCCTCGGCTCGCGTTCCCCGGTAACCAGGCCCTGTCGAAACCACACATCCCCACAGGTCCGAGAACCGGCTCGGACGCGGGATGGTACCACCGCTCTCGGCTGTCGGTCGCGCGCGGGGCGGAATGGCAGGCCGCGGATGCATCCCTCGGCCCTTCGACCCCTGACCAACGGACCATCGCGAAGGGCGGCCCCGGCTGCTACCGTAGTTCTTGGCCGAACCTCCTCGCGGAGGACGGGGGACCCACATCCCGGGGCAAATCGCGACGAACGCGACGGCGAACCCAGCGCCGAGCCCGACAGCTCACCTCGCAGGCCGGACGGGCTGCTTCGAGGTGCTCGTGTTCCGGCCGTCACTCCCTTCGACGACATCGCGACAGCGCGCGATCGGGCGCAACCTCGCCCTCGACATGGTCGGCTCGATCGGCGTGGGCGTCTCGGTGGCCCTCGTCACGACCCTCCTGCCGACGATCGCCCGGCGCGGCGGCCTCGACCCGATCGGACTCGCGGCGCTAGCTGCAGCCCCGTTCATCGCCAACCTGCTGGGTGCCTTTGCCGGGCGCGTCGGTCCGCGGTCGCGGCGCCAGCTCGCACTGATCCGCGGCGCCGGCGCGGCCTCGCTCCTGGTCCTCGCCGTGCTCGCGGCGGCGCCGGTGATGATCGCGGTCTCGATCGTCTTCTGGCTCAGCCTCTCGCTCAGCTGGCCGTTCCAGCTGCGCCTGTGGGGCTCGATCTATCCGGCGCGAATTCGCGGACGCGTCGTCGGCTTCCTCGGCTCGGGACGCGCAGCGGCCGCAGCACTGGCCGCGCTCGTCGGCGGCTTGCTCGCGGACCAGCTTGGCGGCGAGATGGCGGTCGCGCTGGCCGGATTGGTCGGGCTCGTGTGCGCCCTGGCGTATGCCGGTCTCCGATCACCCGACACGGCGCGCCCGCCGACGTTCTCGGCCCGTGATTCGATCCGGGCGCTGCGCGAACGGCCGGTCCTCTCCCGGATCGCGCTGGCGCAGGGCTTCTACGGCGGCGGGCTGATCGCCGCGTCCCCGCTGTACGCGATCGTCAACGTCGACCGGCTCAACCTCTCGCTCGCGGATGTCGGGATCATCGGGATCCTGACGGCCGGCGCGACCACGTTCTTCTTCCTCGCCTGGGGTGCGGTCGCCGACCGGCGCGGTCCGCTCGTGGCGATGCGGCTCGGCAGCGGGCTCGGACTCGCCGCGCTGGTCGCGTACGCGCTTGCGCCGGACGTCGCGGTCCTGTGGATCGCGGCCGTGGCCGCCGGAGCGGCGAGCGCTTCGATCGACGTCGGCATCCCGTCGGTGGTGAGCGACCACACGCCACTCGCGTCGCGCGCGGCCGCGATGGCCGGCTGGAATGCGATCACCGGCGCCCGCGGGATCGTGGCGGCGTTCACGATGAGTGCGCTGCTCCAGATCGGGGTCGTCAACGTGACCGGCGGCCTGCTGGTGTGCGCCGGGATCACCGCCGTCGGCGTCCTGCTCTACGCGCGGGCCAGCACCGAGGTGGTCGCACCCATGCCGGTCAGCGCTCCGGCGTCGGTCTCGGTGGGCCAGCCGCGCTCCGCCGTCTGAGCGAGTCGACCGTCGCGCTCTCCCAGTCAGCCTCGATGAACCACGTTGACCCGGCTTCGATGAGCGGCCGGATCGTGGCTTGTGCGGCTCTGGCGTCAAGCGGTGTCGTCCCGTCGACGACGATCTCGAAGGGCCCGATCGCGCGGCGCCGGCGGCCGTTCGCCTGCCACGAATGCGGCAAGCGCCCGGACCTGGTCCGGATCCTGCGTCTGGGGAAGGATCCCGTCGAACCGGAGCGCGCGGCTGACAGACCGCTCGTTCGGCCAGGCGCCGACGACCCAGATCGGGATCCGCGGCTGCTGGACTGGCGTCGGGCGAAAGGTCATCGGCGCGAATCGGTAGTGAGCCGGACCCGCTCCGTCCGCGTCGCCATCGCGGCCATGACGACCCACGGGTCATAGATCTCGCCCGGCCCGATCGCAACCGCGTCCCAGTAGAAGACGCCGCCCCAGCCGGTCGCTTCGGCCTCGGCCGCAAGATCGGCGATCGTCCGCGGGTCGCCGATCGTCCGCGGATCGCCCGTCGTGACGATGACCCCGAACTTCACCAGATGTCGCCGACCGTGAAGCCGTCGGGGAAGGGATCGGTCGGATCGACGACGTAGCTCGCAAACCCGGTGATCCACGCCTGGCCCGAGATGCTCGGAACGATCGCCCGGTACTCCCCGATCTGCGTCTCCTCGAGGAGGGTCCCGGTGAAGACCGTGCCGAGAATCCCTTCGTGGCGGAACGCGTCGCCGACGCGCAGCACCCCGCGCGCGTGGAGCGTGGCCATGCGGGCCGAGGTGCCGGTCCCGCACGGCGACCGGTCGATCGCGCCGGTCCAGGTGGCGGGCCTCTCCCAGTCGACCGTACCCGTCGACACCGTCACGACGTTGCGCATGCTGTTGGCCGGGTCGTGAGCGGGTCCGGAGAGCTGCCCGATCGTGATCCCGGCGAACCCCGGCTGTTCCGGGTGAACGACGGGGAGCTGTTCGTCGGCCGCCGCCTTGATCATCTCGGTGATCCGGACGATGTCGGCGCCCTCGTCGGGCGTCAGGCGGAGCCCGAACGGCTCGGCCCCGGCAATGACGTAGAACATCCCGCCATAGGCGACGTCGACGGTGACCGTCCCGAGCTGCGGAACCTCGACCGGCACCGCGAGGTGGGTCGCGAAGGCCGGCACATTGCGGAACGTGACCGCGGTCACCTTCCCGTCGCGGCACGTCGCGTGAACGCGGATGAGCCCGGCCGGTGCCTCGAGCGTCAGCTCCGTGACGGGCTCGGTCATCGGCAGGATCCCGGTCTCGAG
>JBBRCU010000066.1:0-10089 GCA_038204565.1 Candidatus Limnocylindrales bacterium | reverse complement strand
GACCTCGCGGCAGAGCTGGTGGTCGACATGGTTGCCGACCCCGAGCGGCAGGTAGAGCTTCTGGGGCTCGAGCCGGGCGATCTCGCGGCGGAGGATCTCGAACGGGGCGGCATCGTCGGCGCGGGGTGCATTCAGCAGCTCATCGTCCGAGGCATAGCCGCGGAACACGGCGTCAGGCAGGTCGAGGAAGACGATCGACGCCTCCGCGAAGGCCGCATAGGCCTCGTCCTCGAGCCGGCGGCGGGCCATGACCTCGCCCGCGGCGGCGGCATCGACGAGCTCGTCGGTCGCGACCGCGCCCTGGGTCGAGAGGGTGTCCATGATCGGCTGGCCGGCCAGCGACTCGCTCCGGATGCTGGCCCGGCGATACCACGAGGAGCGCTGCCAGAACCGTTTCGCGGCGGCATCGGCGTCGACCTGCGTTGCCTCGAGGCGATCGTCGGTCGCGGCCCACGCCGGCAGGAGGGCCGGATCGCCATAGACCGGGTAGTCAGCCGCGATGTGCGAGCGGTTGAACGCCTCGGTCACCGGCCAGATCGTCTTCGATCCGAAGCCGAGCGCCTCGCGCTGATAGGTCGTGAGGGTGTCGCCCCCGCCCCCGTCCGCGGTCGGCCCGGCACCGGAGAAGACGGTCAGGATCGTGACGTTCTGGCCGAGCTCCCGGAGGCCGGCGATCAGGCCGCCGCAGGAGAGGGCCACGTCGTCGGGATGGGGGGCGACGAAGACGTGGGTCATGGCCGGGCGAGTATACCGAGCCAGCTCAAGGCTTCGTGCCCCGAACGCCGCCACTTGCCGGTCGCCCGGGACGGGGTCGGTCCACGCGATGACTGACACCGTCCGAACTCATGGCGCTCAGGGACCGAGCAAGGCCGCCGGGACCACGGCGATCCCGTCGGGCCGGCGATAGGCGTACGAGCCCGTCGTCACGATAACGGCATCGCGGAGGCGTTCGCCGATCTGGCCCCTGAGCCAGTGGAGATGGCGGACGTCATCGTCGCTCACCGCCTGAGCGAGTTTCACCTCGATCCCGACCACCCCGGAGTCGTGACCCTCGACGATCAGGTCGACCTTACGCTCGTGCGGCTGTCGGGTTCGGAGATGGAACACCCGAGCCTCGGCGGCCTGGGCGTAAACGCGAACGTCGAGGGTGACCAGTGACTCGAACAGGGCGCCCAGATCTCGTCCCGCCTTGAGCAGGCCTCCCTCATCGAGATTCATCAGACGAGCTGCCACGGCCGGATCGAACAACTGGTGCTTGGGCGCCAGGGCCAGTCGGCTCATCCGGTTCTTCGATGGCAGCCACGCGGGGATCGGCTCCAGGATCCAGAGCGCCTGAAGGATGTCGACATACGGTCCGACGGTGCTCCTCGCGGGCTTCTCGCGGTGCCCTCCGGTCGCCGCGTCACGGACGGTCTCCCAGGCCGCAGTCGTGGAGACCAACGACGCATACGCCGTCATCCAGCGCTGAAGGGCAACCGGATTGCGAATCCGCCGGCCCTGCTCCAGGAAATCTCGGTCGACGATTTCGGCTACATAGCTGTCGAGCGATTCGCGGCGGCCTCGATCGGACTGCCCGCGAAGTCCCGGCAACCCCGATCCGACGATCTCATGGACGTATTGGTCCAGAGTCACGTCGGTGGTGCCGGTGAGCTGCTGACGCGCGCCGGAGAGGAGGCCGGCAAGGCTGACCGATGGCACACCGACACCCCGCTCGGACAGGGTGAGGGGCCGGAGATGGAGCCGAACGATCCGGCCCGCGCCGGAGTGAGCCGGCAGGTTGTTTCGGTTGGCTGACCCGGTCAGGATGAATCGTCCGCCGGACCCGTCCCCATCCACGGCCCGACGAACCAGATCCCAGGAATACGGGATCCGCTGCCACTCGTCGATCAGGATCGGCTCTGGGCCACGGAGCACCAGGCCAGGGTCGCCAGCGAGTGACAGCTCGGTGTCGGGATTGTCGAGGTAGTACGCCGACTGCGCCCGCCGCCGCGCGGTCGCGGTCTTGCCGACCCCCCGTGCGCCCTCGAGGGCGATCGCGGGCAGGACAGGCATCAGCGCGTCCAGCTCGTCGTCGATGACTCGGGAAAGATAGAGTGAGTCTCCGCGCTCCATATTGGCAGAATGCTACCGATCAGATTGGCAGATTACAAGCGGACATCCCGGCAGCGACGAAGTCATGCAAACCCACCCAACCCGATCAGCGGCACGAACACGACCGGCCCGTGGCCGGTCTCCGTCCACGCGTCGCCATCGCGCACGACGAGGACCAGCTCCTGCCGGTCCCGTGACCCAACCGGCAGCACGAGACGCCCGCCGTCGGGATCGAGCTGGCCGGTCAGCGCCGCGGGGATGGCCGGCGCCGCGGCCGCCACCACGATGCCCCGCCACGGCGCGCCGTCCGGATCCCCGATCGACCCGTCGCCGACCCGGACCTCGACCCGATCGCCGTACCCGAGCCGCCCCAGCCGCTCCCGCGCCGAGGCCGCCAGCGAAGCATGGCGCTCGATCGAGACCACCACGCACCCGAGTTCCGCCAGGACGGCCGCCTGGTACCCCGACCCCGTCCCGATGTCGAGGACACGGTCGCCCGCCCCGGGCCGAACCTCGAGCAGCTCGGTCATCCGCCCGACGATGTACGGCTGGCTGATCGTCTGGCCGGCCTCGATCGGGAGGGCGTCGTCGGCATATGCGGACGACCGCAGACTCGGCGCGATGAATGCCTCGCGGGGCACGGCCAGGATCGCGGCCAGGACCGCCTCATCGCGGATCCCGCGGCCCCGAAGCTGGCGTTCGACCATCCGGGCCCGTTCGGCGGCCGCGTCGTCGCCGATTTCGGGGACCGTGGTTCGACCAAACCGCCGGAGCCGCTCGAACATCGGCGTCCGCCGTCCGATCAGGACGGGGCGGGTGACCCCGATGCCAGCGGCGAGCCGGACGGCCCGGCCGATGCAGCCGGCGACCCCGACGGACCCACCGAGCCCGAGGCCGTGGGCGAGGCGGACGGCCCGGCCGATGCCGACGGGGCGACCGACGGGGCCTCCGTCGGCGACGGGGATGGCGAGTGGTATGGCGTGAACAGGCCGCCGGTCCCGCCCAGCGCGCCGTAGGCAAAGATCAGGACGAAGACCAGGACCGTCCCGATCACGAAGAACTTCGAGGCCGTGTCGGTGACCCGGATGGACGGGTCGATGACGGTCGCCGGGGTGACGGTCTTCGGGGACTTCGCGCCACGCGAGGGGCGGCCACGGGCAGGCACCGTCCCGCTCGACAGCGCGGCCGCAGCCCCGGCCACGCCCTCGTCGGCAACGACATCGTCGGCGCCCGCGACTTCGTCCTCGCCGTCGTCGTCGGACTCGCCGTCCTCGCCGTCCTCGTCGTCGGACGGATCGGATTCGTCGTCGTCCTCGGCCTCCGCGACTGCCTCTGCCTCTGCCTCGGCGGCGAACGACGCGGCCGGGATCGCGGAACCGGCATTCGCCCCGATGACACTCACGGGGATCGCCGGAGTCGCAGCCACGGGCGTCGCGGCAGCCTCTGGCTCCGGGTCCGGCTCGGTGACGACGGACTCCGGTTTCGCCACCACGGACTCGGGCTCGACAACGACGTCGGCCTCGTCCTCGCCGCCCATCTCGTCGGCGGCCATCGCCGCGGCCTCGGCCTCGGCGCGCGCTGCCTCATCGGCCCCGCCGACACTGGCGGCGGCGCCATCGGGCGGAACGGCGATCGGCTCGGTCGAGTCGGACGCAGGCTCCTTCGGTTCGGTCATCCCGTCGTGTCTCTCCTGTGGTCGACGCTCCGCGGCGAGGGCCGTGTCAGCGGGCGAGGATCGCGCCAGCGGCGTCGGGTGCGGCCGCCAGTGTACCGAAGGTCACGCGTCGCGCATCGCGGGCAGGAGCAGCCCGGCCAGCCCGGCGATGATCGAGGCCGTGCCGCTGAGCACGAGCACCGGCGTGATTCCGATGACCTCGCCGAGCACGCCGCCAATCGCCATCGCCGCCGTCATCGACCCGAAGACGAGGGCGAAGCGGAAGCTGACGACCCGGCCCATCAACTCCGGCGGCGTGCGCTGCTGGAACAGGACCTGGCTCGGGATGACGAAGACCATGTTCGCCACGCCGATGCCGAGGAGCAGCCCGAAGTCCACGGCCAGGCTCCCGCTCAGCCCGAACCCGATCAGGAACAGCCCGAACAGGACGTAGCCGACGATCACGAGGCGGCCCTTGGCGAGATGCATCCCGACGAGGCCGATCGCGAAGCCACCGACGAGGTTGCCGATCCCGATCGAGGCTTCGAGGAACGAGTACGCGGCCTTCGGATCGATGCCGTTGGCCGGCCCCAGGAAATCGCGAACGAAGATCGGCATCAGCGCGGTCATGGCGCCGATGGCGAACTGGGCGAAGGCAGCCTGGATCGTGTTGGCGAAGAGGACCGGCTCATGGCGGAGGAAGGCGAACCCCTCCCGCATATCGGCGATCACGCTCGTCCGGGGCCGGTCGGTCGCGTCGGCCTCGACATCGACGCGGTCCGCCGCGCCCGGGCTCTCTTCGGCCGGTCCCGCCGCCGGGCGGCGCGCCCGCTGGACCGTCGGGATCGCGATCGACGCGATCAGGATCGCCGAGGCCCCGTATGTCGCGGCGTCGACCCAGAACGCGAGCGGCAGGGCCGCGCCGAGAAACCCGACGAAGAGGCCGGCCAGGGGGTAGCCGATGATGTCGGCGAACGTCTCACCCGCCCACATCGCCGAGTTGGCCGTGAGCAGGTCGTCCTCGTCCACGATCCGCGGCAGGACCGCGACCCGCGCTGGGCGGAAGAAGATCGAGATCGAGGTCACGAGGAAGATCAGGGGATAGACCAGATAGACGTTCGTGATGGCCGCGATCGGCATGAGGAGGACGACCGCGGCGCGCAGGATGTCGCTCACGACGAGGACGTCCCGGTGGTTCCAGCGGTCGACATAGGCGCCGGCGATCGGCGCGAGGAGCAGGTTCGGCAGGGTCGCCGCCACGAACACGAAGGCAACCGCGATGATCGAGTTGGTCCGCTCCCCGACGAGGAACGCCAGGGCGATCTGATGGATCCGGTCGCCGAACAGGCTGATCATCTGGCCCGTCCACAGCGACGTGAACGAGCCGTTCAGGGCGAGCCTGACGTACGGGTGGTCGCGGAGCCGCGCGCCGACTTCGATCCGCGGCCGACCGGGCAGGGCAACGGCGCCGTCGTCGTAGGTGCCGGCGCCAGGGAGGGGCGCGAGAGCGATGGCCCGGGCACCCGGTCCGGTGGGCGGGCCCCAGACGTCCACGATCTGGCCGTTCGCCCCACGGACCCGGCCGAGGAGCGTCCGGGCGCTCGGGCCCGCCAGCCCGGTACCCGTCCCGCCGAGCACCAGCGGCCGGTCGAGGGCGGCTGTCTGGGCCAGGCTGCTCGTGAGCCCCGTGCCCGGCCGGATCCGCTGCTGGCCCATGGCTGCCTGGAGGTCGCGCGGCAGGCTGGTCGTGCCGGCCAGACCGGCCAGGCGCCCCCGCGAGGCCGTCGCCGCGTCCGAATCGTCGTCCTTGTCCTGGCGGCCGACGACCGTGGCGAACAGGAAGAACGCCAGGCCGGCCGTCAGGAACAGATCGCCGACCGAGGCAACGTTGCGGATGATCGGGAGCGGGATCGGAAGGATGTCCGCGAGCGGGCCGGCCCGCAAGAAGAAGTCGACATCGAGCAGAACCGGCAGCGTCGAGTGGAACGGCGAGGTGATGTCCGCCTGCGTGAAGCCGGCCTCTGCCAGGCTCTGCAGCCAGATCGGCATGTGGCCGCCGTTCGCGACGATCGCGATCGTGTTCGACAGGATTCCGACGAAGGCAAGGCGCATTCCGGGCTGTGAGCGGTTGGCCCACAGGGCGGCGAGGAGGAGAACGAACGAGATCGTGAACAGCGGGAGCCGGAGCGTCTCGACGATGCCGCTGCCGTGGATCAGGAGGAACTCCGTCCCGAACCTCAGGATCACCGCGAACATCAGGAGCCCGACCCAGCGGAGCCGGACCGAGGCGAGATTCAGGATCGAGCCGCCGACGGCGAGGCCCACGAGCAGCCCGAGGAGGATTCCGCCGGTCAGCATGGGATGTCTGGCCGGGCGGGTCGGGGGCTCGTCATCGCCGAGGCATCATGCCCGAGTCCGCCCGGCGTCAGCTCAGGCCTGCTCGACAGCGGCGGGGGACGTCCCGGAGGCAGGCGAGCCGGACCTTCTCGCCGGAGCGGCCACGGCCAGGCTGGCCGTCGTCTGGGTCATCCGGTTGGCCGCGTTGCCGATCAGCGGGATCTGGCGCGGCTCCTCGCGCCGGCCCGGATCGGACACGCCGTGGACCCAGGGGGTGCGGACGAACGCGTCGACGACGGACGGGTCGAACTGGATGCCGGCGAACTTGCGAAGCTCGCCCAACGCTTGCTCCGCGGTCAACGGCGTCATCCGGTAGGGCCGCTGGGCGGTCATCGCCTCGAACGCGTCGGCGACGTGGAGGATCCGGGCGAGCTTCGGGATCTCGTCGCCGATCAGGCGGTCCGGGTAGCCCGAGCCGTTGTACCACTCGTGGTGGTGGCGGATGATCGGCAGCTCCGGGGCGAGCTTCGTGACCGGCGAGATGATCTGGGCACCGAGCACCGGGTGAGCGTTCATCATCATCCGCTCCTCACGTGTCAGGCGGTCCGACTTCAACAAGACCGCGTCCGGCACGCCGATCTTGCCGACGTCGTGGAGAAGGCCGCCCCATTCGAGCGCCTCGAGCTCCATCGCGCTCACCCGCATCTCCCGGCCGATGTCCACGGCGATCTGCTTGACCCGATGGCTGTGCTTGGCCGTGTACGGATCCCGGGCATCGACCGCCTGCGCCAGGGCCCCGATCGTCTGCGTGAACATGTCGCGCATCTCGACGAACCGGTGGTACGCCGCCCGCGTTGTGTAGAGCGGCAAAGCAAACAGCAGGGAAGCCCACCACCCAATCACATACATCTGGGCCATCAGCCAAGCCAGCGGCGCGAGCGCGATTGCGTTCGTTGCGATACTTCGGGCATCACCGAAAAGAACGAGGCTGATCTTCTGGTCGGTACGTAGGGAGACCATCAGAGAAGCGATGGTGTAGTTCAACAGAAACAGTGTCACAGCCCCGACCATGGCGGATATGAAGCTCGTCAAGAGGTCGATGGAAGTCCCGCGAAGCAGCTCGTACAGAAGGCCGCCGACGATCGCTGGGAGAACCACACCGGCGTGATTGGCAGCGGTTCCGTACCAGGGAACGCGACCGCGGATCTCGCGAAGTTCGGTTGTTCCGGCCAGAGCGACCAGTCCAGCAGCGATTGGCCCTCCGAGGACCATCGCCGCGACAATCGGCGCGATTGCGACCGAAACCATCGCGCCGCGGGGCATCCGGACGGGCAGAGCGCCGGCGAACATCGTGATGATCGTCCAGAACGCTATGCCGATCAGGATCGATGGGGCGGTCGGCGCAGCGGGATCGTGAGCGAAACTGAAGTGGATGTCAGCTCGGAATCCCCAGAAACGATCGGGCATCCGAGAGAACACAAAACTCGTGAGCAGCAGCGCAACAACGCTGATGCTCACGAGCCCTGCGATATAGAGCTTTAGGGACCTGGACATTGGTTTCCCGTGAGTTGGCCGTTCGCGAAGACTCTAATGCCTCCGGGGCCTCGCGGACACAAGTCCAAACGTACTAAAAGCCCTTGAGCGATGCGCCTCCGGCGATCGCCATTGCTACGACGGCTCCAGCCGCCGTGAAGAGACGGATCAAACGATCTTTCATCGTTCGGGTCCGACTACCAGCCCTTGATGACGGACTGAGGATCCACGCTCATTCCTCCTTCCGGCCTTCGCGTTCCCCCCTCCAAGAACACGAAAACCGACCTGACACGATGGTCGGTCGGTTGCACTACTCGCTCGGCTCCACCCTAAGTGCCCATTTCAGGTGGGGCGTCGGCGCGTCCGGCTTCTTAACTTTGCTTCCTAGTACCTCCGTACTGGGAAGTAGACCGGACTATAAGGAGCACGAAGTAAACCGGTCAATACGTCATCCTACCTATCCTCACAGGGATTCCAGCGACGGCGGCTCGATCCCAAGGTCCTTTCGGAGGAAGGCCGAGTACCTCGCGTATTGCTCGGCCGCCGCCGAATGCGACCCCGCCGCTCGAAGGAGCTTCAGGAGGAGAAGTTCTATCTCCTCGTGCCTGGGGTCGACCTCAAGAGCACGTCGAGCCATTTGGACACCCTCGTCGAAGCTTCCGTTTCGCATCGATGCTCGAACCTCGCCCTCGATCACCCGCAGGTATGCGACGTGCAGCCAATCGCGGAAGTCGGTCGACCAATCTTCGTAGACGAAGTCCAATGCGAACCGGCCTGCATAAGAGTCGCTGATCGCCATTGCCAGGTCACGCGTCGGTCGCCTTTCGTAAGCGGCAATGAGATCCGCGACGCGGCGGCTACTCGACTCGACAAGGTCAAGGTCGAGCCAGAGCACGTCGGAGTCTTGTCGGACATACCCGGCGCTCGTCTCTTCGGAGTACTCGGGCTCGAAGACTCGGCGGAGGAAGTAGACGCTCTGGTTCAGAGAGTTCAGCGCGGCCGACGGGTCGATTTCGGGCCACAGTGCATCCATCACTTCCTCGCGAGTAGCTGAGAAACGAGGACGTGTAAGTAGGAAGCACAGGAGTGACAGAACCTTGCGTCGTATCCCATGGCTACCGACTTCGGTAGTGCCGATGTAGATCCGGACTCTGTCGAGATCATTGACAAGGACGTTTGGCGCCAGTCTTCGCGCGAGCGACTTCCCGAGCCCTCGATCCATACCAAGGGCTTTTGGCTCGCGGGCGATCGCCCGAAGGAGGGAAACATCAGCTCGCTCACCGACAACGTCCAGAAGCCTCGCTGCGATGATCCGCCCGGGTCCTAGGGGCCCTGTGGCGGTCCGTCGAAGGGATGGCAGCCAGCGGCCTGGGCGGATTCCTGCCTCCTGCTGGATTTGGTCCAAAGCATTGGGATCGAGTTCGGCCAGACGAGCGCAAAGAAGCTCAGCTGCGACAGTCAGCGCGAGCCGCTGGGACAAAGGAACGGCCGCCACGGCCCCGGACACATGACCCGAAACGTAGGAATTCGCTATCGCGGCAACCTCTTGCCAAAGATGTGCGTGCTGCCGCTCGGCCCAAAGTGCCGCGAGGTCACCCATCCGAGCGGCGTCCTCATGCCCCGCGAGGGCAAGGGCGATTGCTCTTGTAACGATCCGACGAACCTGGTAGCCGGGATTCGACGAAGCTGCTTCATCGTCTATATCTTCGATCCCACTGATTGCAAGAACGTACTGGCCGCGGCGTATGGCGAGCGTTGACGCCACCAGCCGCTCAAGGTCCCTTTGGCCGCGAAGGCCGAGCCTCCTAGCCTCATCGAGCATGCGCTCAGATTGCTGTTCGTCTCCAATCAAGGACTCCATGTCCGCGAACTCAACGAGGTGTTCGACGCGAGTGGAAAAGCGCAGGAGAACGCCACCGTGCGCGAGTCCCGCTCTAGCGCCGCTGAGGTCGCCAAGGAAACCAAGGCAAGTTGCATTGATCATTCGGGCGCTCGCCAGCTCCGCACCCGACGAGCTCGTAGCCAGCAGGTCGATCGCGGTTGAGGACGCTGCAGATGCCTTTTCGAACATCCCCTGGATTCGGTAGATATGGGCGATATTGAGCCACGTGACGCCTTCGTAGTGGGTCAATCCGTCCTGGCCGCATCGCTCGGCGAATGTCTCCAGATACATGGCTATCTCGTTCAGATTCCCGTCGACTGAGCTACTAATCGCTAGGCGAGTCGCTTCGCCCACCGTTCTCATGAGCGGCGTGCGGGCAGAGCTTCCGAGATCCCCCGCGAGCAACGATGCTGATCCGATGTCACCCGACAGGAGCATGGCCGCCATAGCATTCGCAATCGCTACCTCGTTCTCGGGGTCAAGCTCCACAGCGCGGCGGGCGTGCTCGTTGACCAGATCGACGTCTCCGTCGACGCTCGCTCTCCGCGAGAGCACGACCTCGATCGCGGCCGATCTCGGCGGGTCCGGAAAC
>JBBRCU010000065.1:0-10592 GCA_038204565.1 Candidatus Limnocylindrales bacterium | reverse complement strand
GGGATCCCGTCGAGGATGAACCGGCCGAGCGTCTTGTTGTCCGCGGCGAACTCGCGCTCGCCCTGGAGGACGTGGATCTCGACCTGGCCCTGGTTGTCCGAGGCCGTCGAGAACACCTGCGACTTCGACGTCGGGATCGTCGTGTTGCGGTCGATGAGCTTGGTCATGACGCCGCCGAGGGTCTCGATCCCGAGCGACAGCGGGGTCACGTCCAGGAGCAGGACGTCCTTGACGTCACCGGCGAGGACCCCGGCCTGGATCGCCGCGCCGATGCCGACGACCTCGTCCGGGTTGACGCCCTTGTGCGGCTCCTTGCCGTTGAACATCGCCTTGACCGCCTCGACGACGGCCGGCATCCGGGTCATGCCGCCGACGAGGATGACCTCGTCGATCTCGCCGGCCTTGAGCCCGGCATCCTTGAGCGCGGCCTCGACCGGCTTGCGGGTCTTCTCGACCAGGTCGCGGACGAGGTCCTCGAGCTTGGCCCGGGAGAGGGTCACGACGAGGTGCTTCGGCCCCGACGCGTCGGCGGTGATGTAGGGCAGGTTGATCTCGGTCGACGAGGTCGAGCTCAGCTCGATCTTCGCCTTCTCGGACGCCTCCTTCAGGCGCTGGAGGGCCTGGGGGTCCTTGCTCAGGTCGATTCCCTGGTCCTTCTTGAACTCGGCCAGGAGCCACTCGATGACCCGCTGGTCGAAGTCGTCGCCGCCGAGATGCGTGTCTCCGTTGGTCGCCTTGACCTCGAAGACCCCCTCGCCGAGCTCGAGGATCGAGATGTCGAACGTGCCGCCGCCGAGGTCGTAGACCGCAATCTTCTCGTCGTTCTTCTTGTCGAGGCCGTAGGCGAGCGCCGACGCGGTGGGCTCGTTGATGATCCGGCGAACCTCGAGACCGGCAATCCGGCCGGCGTCCTTGGTCGCCTGGCGCTGGGTGTCGTCGAAGTAGGCCGGGACGGTGATGACTGCCTCGGTGACCTTGTCGCCGAGATACGCCTCGGCGTCGGCCTTCAGCTTCTGGAGGATCATCGCGCTGATCTCCGGCGGGCTGTAGGTCTTGTCACTGACCTTGACGACGACGCCGTCGGACTTGGGATCCTTCTCGACCATGTAGCTGACGAGTTCCTTCGCCCGCTTGGTCTCGCTGTCATCCCAGCGGCGGCCCATGAAGCGCTTGATCGAATAGATGGTGTTGGCCGGGTTCGTGACCGCCTGGCGCTTGGCCAGCTGGCCGACGAGGCGCTCGCCGGTCTTTGTGAATGCGACGACCGACGGCACCGTCCGGCCGCCTTCGGCCGAGGCGATGACGGTCGGCTCGCCGCCCTCCATGACAGCGACGACGCTGTTCGTCGTGCCGAGGTCGATGCCGATGATCTTGCCCATGTGACTCGTGTCTCCTGTGAGGTTGTTCGGGTTGGTGGTGGAAGGATCAGTTCGTGAGTGGCGTGCTGCCGTCGGTTTCGGGGGCCGCGGCAACGGCCACGAGAGCCGGGCGCAGGATGCGGTCGCGGAGCTTGTACCCGCGCCGGACGACCTCGACGATCTCGCCCTCGGCGCGGCCCGTGCCCGGGACGTTGACGATCGCCTCGTGCTCGCGGGGGTCGAACGGCTTGCCGGCCTCGGCCTCGACCGCCCGCACGCCCTCGCTCTCGAGAAGGGCCCGAAGCTTGCGGTCGATCGCGGTCACGCCCTCGACCCAGCCGCTGGCCTCGAGCTCGGCGGGGCGGTTGTCGATGGCTAGATCGAAGTCGTCGGCGATCGCGAGGACCTTCCGGATCAGGTCCTCGCCGGCCAGTCCGAGCATCGCCTGGCGCTCCTCGCTCGTCCGACGGCGGTAGTTGCTGAACTCGGCGCGCTCTCGCTGGAGCCCGGCAAGGTACTCCTCGGCCTTTGCCGTCGACGTCTGGAGCTCGCCCTGGAGCTGCTCGATGTCGGCGAGGAGCTTCGTCGGCGAAATATCGATCTCGGCGGCGCGCTCGTCGGCTCGGGTGCGCTGGGGCACGCGGGGCCCTCCGGTCTGCGGCTCGCGATGGATCTGGGGCTCGGGCGGCCGACCGAACGGCCGGCCGCGCAGGTCGCGTGGATCAGGCATAGATGTGCTGCACCAGTTCGTTCATGAGGGTGGAGACGAAGCGGACCGTTCCGATCGCCTGGGGATATGCCATCCGGGTGGGACCGAGGACGCCGACGACGCCGACCGCCCGGCCCTGCTCGCCGTACGGGGCGAGAACGAGCGATACGTCGCGCATTTCGTCGGGCGCATTCTCGGCGCCGATGAAGACCTGGACCGTGCCGGTGCCCGCGACTCGGTCGAGAAGCTCGCCGAGATAGGCCCGGTTCTCGAGGGCCGCGAAGACCCGCCGGAGCTTGTCGCTCCGCTCGAATTCAGGTGCTTCCATCACGTGCAACAGGCCGTCGCTGAAGATCTCCTCGATTCCGGTCGAATCGTAATCCCGGACGGCAGCAAGCACCCGCTCGCCGACCCGCCGGACGAGTGTTCCGATCGGGCCGTCCCCGTCGATCCGGGCCAGAGCCCGCTCAGCATCGGCCGCGGTCCGGCCCGCCATCAGCCCATCGAGAACGACCGCCGCCCGGGTGAGATCCTCCTGCTCGACGGTCTCGGCCAGGGTGACCAGGACCTGGCGGAGCGCGCCTTCGCGGAAGACGATGATCAGGCTCGCCAGACGGTCGCTGATCGAGACGAGGTCGAGCCTGCGAACGTGGGCGGCGCGCGGCTTGGCCTGGGTCGCCAGGCCAGCAGTCCGGTTGGCCGTCGCAAGGGTCGTGGCAGCCAAACGAAACCACTGCTCGGACGCGTGCTGGACCTGACCAAATTGGTGGCGGATCATCATCTGGTCGACCGGCCCGAGCTGGCTGGCGTCGCTGATCGACTCGACGAAATAGCGATACCCGGCGTCGGTCGGGATCCGTCCGGCGCTCGTATGGGGATGGGTCAGCAGGCCGTTCACCTCGAGTGCGGCGAGGATGTTCCGGACGGTCGCGCTCGACACGCCGAGGCTGTACCGCTCGACGAGGGCCTGGGACCCGACGGGGATGGCCGTGATCACGTATTCGTCAATGACGGCCCGGAGGATCGATTCGGAGCGAAGATCCAGAGAGCCATGGGTCCGGGGTCGGGCCACGCTGGTGCCTCATGGGACGGCCCACACGCTGGTCAGCGGCGGGGTTCGGGTGCGTTAGCACTCTATGGTGCTGAGTGCTAATGATCCTAGCAGTCCGGAGCCCCGAGTGTCAACGGGTTGCCGCTCCGTCGCGAGGCTAGACGAGCCGCGCGAAGAGCTCGTTCGAGAGCAGCCGGCCGCGAGTCGTGAGCACGATCCGATCGGTCGTCTCGTCGATCGTGAGCAGCTCGGCGGCGAGCGCCCAGCCGAATGCGTCGGCGAGGGGCGGCTCGGTCGCGGCCGAGCGGGCCACGCCCTGGTCGGTCCGCAGGCCGAGCACGATGGCCTCCGAGCGGGCGGTGGCGGCGTCGATCGTCTCGGCGCCGCCGGGTGGCAGGCGCGGCGGCGTGCCGGCGGCCGGTACCAGCGCGGCGACGTAGCGGCCGAGATGCGCCGCATTCCAGCGCCGCGTCGCCCCGTCGAACGCGTGGGCACCGGGCCCGACCGCCTCGTATGGACGGCGCTCCCAATAGGCGAGGTTGTGCCGGCTTTCCTGACCGGGACGAGCCCAGTTGCTGATCTCGTAGCCGCGCCAGCCGGCCGACCCGAGCCGGTGGACCGCGTGGTGGTACTGCGCCGTCGCCCGATCCTCGTCCTGGACGGGGATCGCCCGGTCACGCCAGGTCCTGGCGCCGCGGGTCGTCGGGAGGTGATCGCCGTCCGGGCCCGTGAGGCCCTCCGCGTCAGGGTCGTCGAGGGTCAGGGCGTACAACGAGAGATGGTCCGGCTCGAGCGCGAGCGCCTGCTCCAGCGTGTCCATCCAGGTCGAGAGCGTTCCATCCGGGATGTCATAGAGGAGGTCGAGATTGACCGACCTGATCCCTCCCCGGCGAGCTGCGGCGAGCGCATCGCCGACGTCGGCCGGGCGGTGCCGTCGTCCCAGCCGGCGTAGCTCGGCGCGATCCAGGCTCTGGGCGCCGAACGAGATCCGGTTGATCCCTGCTCCCGCGAGGGCGGCGGCGTCGCCGCGCTCGCCGGGGCCCGGGTTCGCCTCGATCGTCACTTCGGCGTCCGGCGCGACGCCGAAGCGTCTGCGGACGGTCTCGAGGATCCCAGCGATCACATCGAGCGGGAGCAGGGTCGGGGTTCCGCCGCCGAGGTAGACGGTGTCGAGCCGCGCGCGCGATTCGAGTCCGGGCGGCCCGAATGCTTCATCGAGGGCGTCCGCGCGGAGCTCGAGCTCCGTGCCGAGGGCCGTAGCAAACGTTCCGATCCGGTTGTGTGGCCCGCGCGCGGCCGCCCCCGCAACCACGACGAAGTCGCAATAGGGGCAGAGCGAGACGCAGAACGGGATGTGAATGTAGAGCCCGACCGGTGGCGCCGCACTCGGGTCGTCGTCAAGAGATGGCGTCATCGATCGCGAGTGTGGCGGGCGGCTCCGATGCGCCGCAGCGGCGGGCACCCCGCGCCATCGTTGCGTGTAGCCGCATCGAACAAATATCGAGTCATGCGGCTACGCGCATTGGTCGGGCGGGAGGGCCGGCGCGGGTCCGCCGCCGGGGCTCCACGGCGCCGCAGCGGCGGGCACCCCGCGCCATCGTTGCGTGTAGCCGCATCGAACAAATATCGAGTCATGCGGCTAGGCGCATTGGTCGGGCGGGAGGGGCCGCCCGCCCCAAAACGCCACCCGGCGATGGACCGACCTCGCGGCCCGCGCGGGTCCGCCGCCGGGGCTCCGCGGCGGCCGCCGGCCGCGCGGATCCGGAGGGCGGGACCGCGGCGTGGAAGGTGAACCATTCACCGATCTCGCGAGGAGGGCTCCCGAGACCCGATCACCCGCCAGCCTTTCGGCGGCCGCCGGGTTGCCTCGATCTCCTCGACCTCGCGGCCGCGCGGCAGGAACTGGCCGGCGTGCCCCGTCGTGAGGAAGACCGCGAACCGGGTCACGGCGTGGCCGATGAACGCGGCGGCGATTCCGCCCGTGACCGCGGTCACCCAGCCGCCGGCCAGCCCGACGAGGATCGCCATCACGAGCATCCAGCGGTTGCGACCGGGCGCCCCGAGGCGGGTCGCAAGCGCGTAGAGGATCGCCTGGATCACGTTTGCGGCCGTCGGCTCGAGGCCGGTCAGGAGGAGCAGGCCCAGCACGGCGCCGCGGAACGCCACCTCGTCGACGAGGGCAGTGACGACTGAGTTCAGGAGCGCCCCCGGGTAGGACCAGACGTCGGGGAAGCGCAACCGGCGGTAGCGCCAGAACGCGATCCCGAGGGCGATCCCCGTCCCGATTGCGGCATACAGAAAGCCGTAGGTGAACGCGAGCGCCCGGTCACCGGCCGTGAGGGCGAAGTCCTCCTCGGCTCGCGGATGGACAAGATAGATCGCGACGACCAGGACGATCCCGATCGCGTACCAGGCGATCCGCCGCCGCACGGATGGGGCCTGGCCATCGATCGGGTCGTCGTACTCAGCGGCGTTGAATCGCGCAGCCTCGAGCCGGAGCATCACGAGCAGGAGCGCCAGCCCGATCGCGATCAGGGTCTCGAACTTGTCGAGCAAGCCGTCCACGCGGGATCAGTTCTCGTCCATGCGGAGCATCGCGAGGAAGGCCTCCTGGGGGATCTCGACCGATCCGACCCGCTTCATCCGCTGCTTGCCTTCCTTCTGCTTCTCGAGCAGCTTCCGCTTCCGGGTGATGTCGCCACCGTAACACTTGGCCAGGACGTTCTTGCGCATCGCCCGCACCGTCTCGCGGGCGATGACGTTGCTGCCGATCGATGCCTGGATCGGGATCTCGAACATCTGGCGCGGGATCAGCTGCTTGAGCCGCTCCGTCAGGCTCCGCCCGACCGACTGGGCCTTGTCGCGATGGACGATCAGCGACAGCGCGTCGACCGGCTCGCCGTTGACGAGGATGTCGACCTTGGCGAGGTTGGCCGGGCGATAGCCGAGCTCCTCGTAGTCCATCGACGCGTAGCCCTGGCTGCGGCTCTTGAGCTGGTCGAAGTAGTCGACGATCAGTTCCGCGAGGGGGATCTCGAAATGGAGGACGACCCGGGTCGGGTCGAGGTACTCCATGTTCTGGAAGAGCCCGCGTCGCCCGGTCGAGAGCTCCATGAGCGGCCCGATGTACTGCGACGGGGTCACGACGCTGAGTTTGACCCAGGGCTCCTCGAGAATCTCGATGTCCGACGGGTTGGGGAGGAGCGACGGATTGTCGATCGCCACCTCGCCCCGGCCGAACATCAGCTTCACGTGGTACTCGACCGAGGGCGCCGAGGCGATGAGGTCAAGCGAGAACTCGCGCTCGAGGCGCTCCTGAACGATCTCCATGTGGAGCAGGCCGAGGAAGCCGCAGCGGAACCCGAAGCCGAGCGCGACCGAGCTCTCGGGCTCGTAGGTGAAGCTGGCATCGTTGAGGTGGAGGCGCTCGAGGGCCTCGCGAAGGAGTGGATAGTCCTCGCCACTGACCGGGTAGATCCCGGCGAAGACGAGGCTCTTCGCCGGCTGGTAGCCGGGCAACGGCGCGGTCGCCGGATGGGCGACCGTCGTCAGGGTGTCGCCGACCTGGGCGTCGCGTACGCTCTTCAGGCCGGTCGCGACATACCCGACCTCGCCCGCCACGAGCTGCTTGACGGGGACCAGCTGCGGCCGGAACACCCCGAGCTCGAGCGGCTCGGCGACCGCGCCCGATGCCATCAACTGGATCTGGTCGTGCCCACGGAGCGTCCCCGCGGCGAGCCGGACGTAGACGATCACGCCCTTGTAGGCGTCGTAGTGGCTGTCGAAGATCAGGCCCTGGACCGGCGCCGTTGGGTCGCCCTTCGGGGCCGGGATCCGGGCGACGATCGCCTCGAGGATCTCGGGCACCCCCGTCCCGTCTTTGGCGCTGGCGAGGATAACCTCCTCACGCGGGATCGCGAGGATGTTCTCGAGCTCATCCATGATTGTCTCGGGATCGGCCGACGGCAGGTCGATCTTGTTGAGGACCGGGATCAACGTCAGGTTCTCGCGAAGCGCGAGGTGGACGTTGGCGAGGGTCTGGGCCTCGATCCCCTGGGTCGCGTCGACCACGAGAATTGCGCCCTCGCAGGCCTGGAGGCTGTGACTCACCTCGTAGGCGAAGTCGACGTGGCCGGGCGTGTCGATCAGGTTCAGCCCGTAGGTCAGGCCGTCCCTGGCGAGGTACTCGAGCCGGACGGCCCGCGCCTTGATCGTGATCCCCTTCTCGCGCTCGAGGTCCATCGAGTCGAGGACCTGGCTCATCATGTGCCGACCCTCGACGGTGTGGGTGAGCTCGAGGAGCCGGTCGGCGAGGGTCGATTTGCCGTGATCGATGTGGGCGATGATCGAGAAGTTGCGGAGGCGAGCTTGCGGGATCGGGTTGGTCAAGGGTCGCCTCGGCCCGTCGAGTCCGACGGCGCATTGTCCTGCTGAAGGGCGTAAACGTTCCCATCGGGGGCTCGGAAGAAGAGCCATCCCCACCCATCCAATCCCGGATCGTCGAATGCTTCCGCCGCCCAGACGATGTCCGCGACGATCTCGATGTCCGCGACGACGAGCTCGGCTCGAGCAGCACGCAGGTCGTCGACCGCGAACGCGACCGTGGGTCCGGTCGCGAGAGCAGGAAGGAGGCGTTCGTCATACCCGCCCGGGCGGTACACCTCGACCAGGTCCCGGTCCCCGGATCCCAGCTGGAAGACCGCCCATCCGTCGTCCCTGTGTCCAGGCTGCAGGCCAAGGACGTCGCGCACAAATGCCGTCATCGCCGCGAACTCGCTCGTCCTCACGCCCAAGAACGACACTCGTTTGATGCGCAAGGTCAAGCCTCCAGGCGCTGGTACGATGCCTTGCTCGGTCACTCGCGACCAGCTTGGCCGTCGAACAGGACCATGCCGGGAATCGGGCGTGATCGCAGTTCGGGCCGAGGCGATGATCAGTGTGGACAGTGTCGCAGTCGCTCCTGGGGGATGGTCACGACGCGGGAGTGTAGCGGGTCGGCTCCGGGACTCGGCGCCTCTGGGCCGGCACGGCTGCCGGATGGGCCAAGGCTCGGTTGCGGTCGGCGACGGTGGACCCCGCATGTTGACGCTCAGCGACTCTGTCAGATCACTTGCTCAGTGAATCTGTCAGTCGGTCCTCGCGCGGGATGAGGAGGCGGCGCTTCCAGGGGTGGTCCGCAGCTGGACGATAACCGACGTTCCGGCTCGTCGGCTCCGGGGTCGGTCCGCCGGGGACCAGGACCTGGACCTCGCGCAGCCGGGCGGGCTCCGGTGGTGCGGCAACGGCGGCCAGGACGCGCCCGTCGGCGACGACGAGCAGACGGCCGTCGAGCCGGAGCTCGACCTCGACCCGGCGCCCGGCGAGTGACCGGCCGCCCGGCCCCGGTGGGAGCTGGAGCACCATCCCGTCCAGCCGGATGCAGCTGTCAGAGCCAACCGCCCGTCGCCAACGGAACGCGCAGACCCTCGCCAGGTCGAGATCGTCGGGCACCGGCCGCCAGGCCGGGACGTCGCTCGCGGGAGGAACGGCGAAGCGCCGGTTGAAACGTGGCAGGAAGTCTCGCAGCACCGCATTCGCGCCGGGCAGGTCCGATGCCCCGGCCCGGCGCAGCTCGGACACGAGGCGGTCCTGGAGCGTCCCCCACGCTCGCTCGATCCGGCCTTTCGCCTGGGCCGACCCGGCGAGGATGGTGGCGATGCCGAGCTCGCCCAGGGCCCGGCCGACCTGGGTCGCCTCGTCCCGGCCGGCGCCGCCCGGGCCCGTCGGGGCGAAGACCGCCGAGCCGTCCCGGTACAGCGCGGCCGGCAGCCCGAACCGGCGGGCCATGTCGCGCACCATGGTCAGATACCCCGTGCCGTCCTCCTGCTCCCGGAAGACCGCCCCGACGAGGATCCCGGTCGCATCGTCGATCCCGCCCACGAGGGTGAGCCAGGGACCGCGGCCCTCGAGCCAGTCGTGCCTGCTGCCGTCGACCTGGACGAGCAGCCCTGCCTGGGCCATCTGCTCGCGCCGGCTCCGGTACCGGCGCGCCCGGCGCTTGCGCGGCGACGCGATGCCGGCGCCGCGCAGAAGGCGTCGCAGGGCCGCGCGGCTGATCACGATGGCCTCGTCCTCGGCCAGCGCCTCCGCGAGGTGGGTGTCGTTGTACCCGCGGTACTCGGTCCGGGCCAGTTCGAGGACGCGGCCGCGGTCCGTGTCGGACAGTCGGCGCGGCGAGGGCCGGCCCCGGTTCCCGTGGGCCAGGCCGGCCGCCCCGCGGTCGACCATGGCGGCCCGCAGCCGCCATGCCGTCCGCTCGGTGCAGTCCAGCAGGGCGACCGCCTCGGCGGTCGTGACGATCCCGGCCAGCCAGCGGCTCACGACCTCGCAGCGCTGCTGTTCCTTCATGGTCAATGTCAGGTTCTCCCTCATCGGGTGAGACTGACAAAATCACTGAGCAGTTGTCCCTGACAGATTCAGTGAGCAGGGACAGGACGGTGGACCCCGCAGGGAGGCTCTGATAGGATGCGCGTCCTGCTCGGCACCGATCCGTGCCGGGTGTCCACGCCCGGACATCCCTTTCTGAGAGGTTCGACCCCTTGGCCAAGACGCCCCGCACCTGGACGGGTGCACGAACACCCTCGGGACTCAAGCGGGTCCGCCAAGCCGAGCGCCGGCACGCGATCCTCCAGCCCCGGCGCACCGCGGCCAAGACCTTCGTCGCGAACGCCCTGACGGCTGCGACCACGGCGGCCGATCCGGAGACCGCGGCGACAGCCCTCGCGGCGGCCCACGCGGCTCTCGATCGCGCGGCCAAGAACGGCGCGATCCACGCGAACGCAGCCGCCCGTCGCAAGTCCCGCCTGACCCTGAAGTTCAATGCCGCGACCGGTGGCGTCGCCGTCCAGACCTCGGGCCGCGTCGTGAAGACGACCTCGAAGGCCCAGGCGGCCAAGGCGGCCAAGGCCCGGATCGCTGCCGGCAAGGCCAACAAGGCCAAGGGCGCCCAGACGGCGGCCGGCAAGGCTCGCGCCGCGGTATCGAAGACGGCTCGGGCCGAGGCGGCAGCCGCTGCAACGGCGGCCGCGGCCGCAGCGACTCCGTCCGACGCGCCGAAGACGGCGACGAAGGCAGCCACCAAGACGAGCGCCACCAAGACGGCGACGAAGGCAGCGACGAAGACGAGCGCCACCAAGACGGCGACCAAGAAGGCGCCGGCCAAGGTCACGGCCAAGACGGCATCGAAGGCGGCCGCCAAGAAGGCTCCTGCGAAAAAGGCGGCTGCCAAGAGTTGACGCTCGGCGTCAAGCCAGACTCGCACCGATGCCCCGGATCGCTCCGGGGCATCGTCATTTCCGGGCGTCGGAATGGGCGCGTGGCTCGCGCCCGGCGCCGCCGGCGTCCCGTCGCCGGCTGACCCGTCGAGCTCAGCCCAGAACGGGCGGGCTGACCGTTCGGCCGGGGCTCGCGCCCTTGGGCCGGAAGACGCCATAGA
>JBBRCU010000064.1:0-10827 GCA_038204565.1 Candidatus Limnocylindrales bacterium | reverse complement strand
GAGCGCGAAGAGGCCTGAGGGCCGCCCGACCTCAGCTCGGGTCGGCGATCCGGTACGAGCAGCAGCGATCGCCAGTGGCGATGTGGGTGTCGCGGACGACTTCGACGCCGAGCACCTCGCGGAACAGGTCGAGCTCGGCGTCGCAGGCCGAGGGCTGGCCGCGGGCGACGTCGAAGATCGCGCAGTTGTGCTCCTGGAGGCGGATGGTCCCGTCCGTGTCGATCGACGCCTCGGCGAGATAGCCCTGCTCGTCCTGGAGGACGGCCAACGCCCGGACGCGTTCGAGGATCGGAGCGTCCGGGCCGACCCGCTCATCAATCTCGCGCCGAACCCGATCGCCGATCTGGCGGCGCCGCGCCTGGAAGACCTGCTCGATCAGGATGTCGCCGCCGACCGCTCCGATCGCCGCGAGCAGGCCAGCGGCAAGTCCGCCGTAGTTCGTCGGAAAGAGCTCCTGGGCGTCGGGCGTCACGTCATACAGGTGACGTGGCCGGCCGACCCCGTGGCGGACGGTCTGGCGACTGACGAAGTGGGTCTCCTCGAGCGCGCGGAGCTGCTGGAGGACGCCCGTCCGGCTGGCTCCGATCGCGGCCGCGAGCTGATCGGGGGACGTCGGTCCCTCGCGCCGAAGATGAAGGAGGATCTGGCTGCGAAGGGCCCGGGACGTCCCGCCGGGGCTCGTCGCGGCGATCGGCTGCGGAATGCGTGGGGCGGCGGGCTCGATGGCCGGATCCATGCCTCGAAGGCTAGCACCGGGACCGAACCGGCGTGTCCGGTGCTACCCTCGGCCGATGGACCTCGACCTCTCGCCCGAGCACGATCTGCTCCGCTCCACGATCCGCGACTTCATGGAGACCGAGGTCGCGCCGGTGATCGACGAGCACGAGAAGTCCCATCGATTCCCGGTCGACATCGTCCGGCGTCTCGGCGAGATGGGCTGGCTCGGCATCCCCGTCAGCGAGGACGACGGCGGGGCGGGGATGGACACCCTCGCCTATGCGATCGCGGTCGAGGAGATCAGCCGCGTCTGGGGCTCGCTCGGGATCATCGTCGCGGCCCATACCTCACTCGGCTGCGGGCCGCTGGTGATCGCGGGCACGGCCGAGCAGAAGGAGCGCTACCTGCGACCGCTGGCGAGCGGCGCGGTCATCGGGGCATACGGTCTGACCGAGCCCGGAGCAGGCTCCGATGCCGGCGGGACGAAGACGACGGCCCGGCGCGAATCCGCGCCCGACGGCGACACCTGGGTGATCGACGGCGGCAAGCGCTTCATCACCAACGCTGGCCAGGCCGGGACCTACATCCTCACCGCCCGGACGGGCGAGACGGCCAAGGGCGATGCCGAGATCAGCGCCTTCATCCTGCCCGCCGACACGCCCGGCTTCTCGGTCGGCCGGCTCGAGGACAAGATGGGACTGCATGCGTCGGCGACCGGCGAGCTGATCTTCGACCACTGCCGGATCCCTGCCGACAACCTCCTCGGCGAGCAGGGCCAGGGCTTCCGGACATTCCTCAAGGTCCTCGACGGCGGCCGGATCTCGATCGCGGCCATGGCCCTCGGGATCGCCCAGGGGGCGTACGAGGCGGCGAGCGCGTACAGCAAGGAACGCCAGCAGTTCGGCCGGCCGATCGGGACATTCCAGGGGGTCGCCTTCCTGATCGCCGACATGGCCACTGAGATCGAGGCCGCCCGCGCCCTGGTCTATCGAGCCGCCTGGCTCAAGGATCAGCACCGCGATTACACCGTCGCCGGTGCCGAGGCCAAGCTCTTCGCCTCGGAGGTCAGCAGCCGGGTGACGAACGCCGCCATTCAGGTCCACGGCGGCTACGGCTACGTCGAGGAGTACAAGGTCGAGCGCTACCTGCGAGATGCCAAGCTGACCGAGATCGGCGAGGGGACCAGCCAGGTCCAGCGGCTCGTGATCGCCCGGAAGCTGCTCGACCTGCGCGTCCTCTAGCCGGACATCGGGCGCGCCGGAAACGAGGGTCCCGCGGGATGACCCTGTCTGCCGGCACCGTCCAGACGGGTCTGTCGCGGGGCGCGGCGGGGGCGGGGTCAGTCACCGGTTCCGGCAGCCTCGACGATCGCGGCCCGGATGTTGTCCTTGAAGGCCGCGCCCCACGGTCCCTGGCCGGCGACGACGTACGGCGACGTCTCGACGGATTCGTAGGTCTCGGGATCCGTGACGAAGGACGCCGCGCAGCCGTCGATCGTGGCCCGGAGCCGTTCGTAGGTGTCGCGGTTCCGGAAGATGTAGACGTGGAGCCGGACGGTCATCGCCTGGTCGAGCCCGGCCGCGTCGAAGCCGATCGCGGTCTTCGCGAGGTTCGAGTCCGGGCAGCCGGCGTCGCCCGACACGATCCCGGTGACCCGGATCCCGTGCAGACTGAGCTGGCCGGCGATCCCCGGGAACGGCGCCGGGGTCGCGGGGGCCGGCGTCCGCGAGATCGTCCCGCAGCCGGCGACGAGGGACGCGGCCGCGAGGAGGAGGACGATCGCGACCGGGGCCGTGGACCGCTCGCGGCGGACGCGTGGAAGCCGGGACCGGTGGACGGGGATCATCGCGCCCGAGCCTACACCGGGCTCGCCGAACGCGCCTGTCCGGCCGGGTCAGCGCTCGCGCGAACGGCGCTTCGCCTCGCGGAGCCGGGCCAGGGTATCGCCTGCGTCGACGGGCCCGTCGGCCACGGTCGGGGCCGCTGCCGGCGGGCCGGCGGGAACCGGCCCCCCAGCCGCCGCGGGGCGTCCGGGCAACGCAGCCGGCGTCCCCGTCGCCGCCGGCGCAGTGGTCCGCAGGGGGCCCGCGATCGGCGCGACGCCCACGTGCGACACCCGTTGTCCGGCGTATTCCTCGTCGCGGCGGAGCAGGGCGGCCCGCGCCGAGGACCCAGCCGCGCGATCGCGCGCCGCGAGCAAGCCCGCAACCTCCGTCGTCCGCGGCGCCATTGACCGTCGCCAGCCGCCGGCCAGCCAGCGCCGCGCATCAGCCAGCTCGCGCCGCCCGAGGGAGACCCGCCGCAGGGCGATGTCCAGCGGCCACAGGAGCAGGGCGAGGACGAGGAGCGTCGGCCACAGGTCGGTCGACGAGGCGTTCGTCCGGAGATCGTGGATCCATGGCTCCTCCGGGGTCGCGACGGCCCGCCCGGCGGTCGCGGAGCGGAGGGTCGCCAGGAAGCCCTCATTCGTCCCGAGGACCCGGTACTCTGCCGGCGTCGGCGCCACCAGCCCGAGCGTCCGTCCGAGCGGGGTCGACCCGGGCCGCGTCTGCGATACCCGGATCACGTAGGCGCCGGGGGCGATCTCGCCGAGCGGTGCCTCGTAGACGCCCGGCGCAACCTGCGACAGCCCGATCGCCTTCGAGACGAGGTCAGGCGTCGTGATCGCGACCGCCGTCGAGTAGAAGTCGCGCGGTGAGCCGTCGGCCGCGACGCTTTCGACGTGGAGCCTGGTCTGGTTGCCCTCGGTCACGAACGTGGCCTCGATCCCGCCGGTCTCTTCGCCCGGGAACGTCCACGACACCAGCTGGCTGAAGAATTTCGAGAAGCCCTGCCAGCCGATCCAGCCCTTGGCCCAGCGCCCGGTCGAGTCGGACGTCCACGCGACCGACCGCCCGAGACCGTACTGCCACTGGGCGAGGAGCGGATCGTCGCGCGGCGTGACAAGGACGGTCTGCGCGGCGGACTTGGCCGTCGTCCCGTTGTAGCCGAGGAGCTGGGGCAGAGCGTCGATGCCACGGAGGATCGGTGACTGCGACGTGAGGATCGGGTGGAACGGCTCCTCGACGATCTGCTGTCCGGCGACCTGCTGGGTTTCCTTGAGGAAGATGTCCGGGATGCTGGCCGGGTTCACGGCTGGGTAGAACCGGCCGCCGCCCTGCTTCGCGAGCTGCTGGAGGAAGGGGTTGGCGCCGCCTCCCGCACCGACCGTCGAGAGGGTGATCCCGGCGGCCTTCATCCGGGCCAGGATCGCGTCGTACTGGCCCGAAGTGGACCAGCCATCGGTCAGCAGGATGATGTGGCGACGGGTCGCGGTCGTCGTCTCGAGCGACTTCACGGCCTGGTCGAGCCCGGCGAAGATGTTCGTCTGGCCGAGCGGCTGGATCCCGCCGATCGCCCCGCGCAGGTCATTGATCCCGCCGAGCGGCTGCGTCCGGACCACCCAGTGGGCACTCTCGTCGAAGGCGACGACCCCGAGTTGGTCGCGGGCGGACATGGCCGCGGCCGCCCGCAGGATCGCCTCCTTGCCGATGTCGACCTTGCGGACGCCGGCGATCCCGGTCCCGGATCCCATCTGGCCGTTCCCGAACGAGTTGCAGTGACAGGCGTCCATCGAGCCGGACTTGTCGATGACGACGACGAGCGCGACATCGGGCTGCTTCTGCTGGTCCTTGACGCCCATGTCGACAGGCAGCGTCTCCTCGACCGGGGTATTGGTGTATCCGCCGGCGCCATAGCTCTTCGGGCCGCCGACCATCACGAGGCCGCGGCCGAAATCGCGGACGTACTGCTGCAGACTCGTCAGCTGGGCGTCGGACAGGCGCAGACGCGAGACGTCGACGAGGACGATCGAGTCCCACGTCAGGAGCCCATCGACACCGCCCGGGAGCTGCTCGGGGATGAGCGAATCGACGGTCTGGCGCTCGACCTGCAGAGCCGCCACGAGCTCCGCCCCGACCTTCTCGTCGCCGGCCAGGACGAGGACCCGCGGCTCGCCATTGACGATCGTGTCCGAATCGGCCCGGTTGTTCTGGCTGAACGTGTCGCGGCCGGCCTCCACGACCGCCCGGAACGTATGGAAGCCGGTCTCACTCGGCTTCACGAGGAACGTGACGTGGTTGGTCCCGGCCGCGAGGGCGACGGTCTTGACCGCGATCTGTCCGCCGTTGGCGAAGAGCCGGATCGTCGCCGGCTGGGCGACCGTCGAGGTGAGATCGACCGCGGCCTCGATCTCCTCCCCGATCTTCGCGGTGGACGGCGTGGTCAGCCGGTCGACGACGACCTCGTCGGCGGCGCCGAGCCCGATCGCCCGGGTCTCGATCTGGACGCCCCGGGCGCCCGCCAGGGCCGCCTCGCTCTGGCCCGAGCCGGTCGTGTCGTTGCCGTCCGAGAGCAGGACGATCCGCTTCTGGACGTCGTCGGGGAAGAGCGCCGAGGCGAGACGCAGGGCGGCCCCGATGTCCGTCGCGGACCGAACCGGGGTCGAGGCGATCCGGTCGATCTCGCGGACCTCACGGGGCAACCGCTCGACGAGGGCGCCTCGGCCGAACCCGACGATCCCCGCGACATCGCCCTCGGGCATGACCTTCAGGCTGTCGCGAAGCCAGGCCAGGGCGTCCTCCCGGCCGGCCGTCCCGACCGAGTCCGACAGGTCCACCACGAACACGGTCGCGAGGTGGTCGACCGGCAGGACAAGCCGGAACCCGGCGAGGGCGAGGATCAGGAACGTGAGGATGAGGCCGCGGACGAGGAGGGCGAGGCGGCGCCGGCCGAGGCCGATCCGCCGCCGCGACGCAAGGTGCAGCCCGATGGTCAGAAGCAGCGCCGGGACGAGCAGGAGGAGCGCGAACGGCGTGTCGAGCCCGACGCCCATCAAGCAGGCCCTCGCTCGCCCCGGCGGACCCGGCCACGGAGGCCGCGCCAGGCCCGCTGCACGGCGTCGCGGTGGTACAGGGTCCATTCGACGCAGAGCCCGACGAGGACGATCAGGACGATGGGGATCCAGAGCTCGTCTCGGGCGTTCGGCCGGCTCGCGACCGGGTCCGTTGCGTTGCCGGTTCCGGCCGCCGCACCGGGTGCGCCGGCTGCCGCGGCTGCCGGTCGGGCGACGCCGAGATCCTCGAGGACCCGGCTCGGGCCTGGCGCGATTGCCGATTCGTCGACGTCGAACAGGTCGACCGCGAATCGGATCGGGGCGGCCGGGTCGATGCCCTGCCCGAGGTCGCCACTCGGCCCGCCGGATCCCGGCGCAGCGGTCGTTGGCGAGGGTCGGAGCGTCGCGCCGGCCGAGCCTGTCGAGGCCGCGGCCGCGGCCGCGGCCGCGATCGGCGTTGCGACGTATACCCCGAGCTGATCGGTCTGGGTGTAGGTCACAGTCAGGCCGCCGGCCGCGCCCGGCGTGAGGTCGACGGCCTGACCGTCGGGGGCCGCGACGTGGAGGCCGGCAACGCCGGCGGGAAGCGAGAGGACGACCGGATCGCCCGGCTTGACGGCGGTCGTCGGAGCGGCCGATCCGCCGAAGAGCTCGCCGGTCAGGTTGGCGAGGAGGATCGGAAAGGCAACCTGGAGCGGTAGGTCGGATCGACGCGGTTCGAAGGCGAGGACCGCGGTCGGCAGGCCGGCCCGGACGCCGGAGTAGAGGAGGGGAGCCCCTTTTGGGCCCGGGATGACCGCCCGGGCCCAGGCGGGCAGGGTCAGTTTCTTCGCCGCGGCGATGTGGGTCGTCGAGAGGTCGACGTAGCGGAGGATCGGCTCATCGGTTCCGAGCGTCGCGATCCCCGGATTCGTGATCGTCCCGGTGACCTCGCCGAGCCCGCTCGTGGCCGGCGGGGCGATGGCGAGAACCGACGTCGCGGGCAGGGTCGCCGGTAGCGTGCTCTCGAAGATGATCAGGTCCCAGGCCGTGCCGTCGGGCCGGACCACGTCCTGGGCGTAGCGATCGGGCGTGGTCAGGAACAACCGCGCATTCGGCAGGTACGAGAGGGCGGTCTCCAGGTATGGGTCGCCGGGGCCGTCGATCAGGATGTTGTGCCGACGGACGGGTGGCACGACCGCCCACGCCCGGTCGTCCGCGGCGAGAAGGTCCGGTCGGCCGGTGTTCGCTCCGTCGCCGGCGACGAGGCGGACCTCGAGGACTGCGGCGTCGGCTGGGACGTCATCGATGATCACGTCGGCCCGGGCCTGCGGATCGACCGAGATCGTCCGCGTCTCGAGCAGGCGGTCGTCGCTCCAGACTTCGACTCGTCGGGTCGCCGTCTCGAGATCGAGGTTCGCGATGCCGACGAAGACCGAGCGGCTCAGCGTCGCCGAGGTCCGGACCGCGAGGGCGACGATTGCCTGGTTGCGGCTGCCCTTGGCGTCGCCGACACGCAGGACCCGGATCGGGGCGTCGACCTTCGTGGTCGGCGGCACGGCCAGGGCCGCATCCGTTGCCACGAGGACCTCCGCGTCACCGGACTGGATCGCCAGCTGCTGGGCCAGGGCGAGGGCGTCGCCGAGGTCACCCCGGCTGACCGTCGGGCGGATGCCCTCGATCGCCTGGCGGACCCGTCCGAGGTCGCTCGTCCCGGTCGCCACGATCCGGGCGGTCCGGCCGGCCTCGATCACGCTGACCTTGCCCCCACTGGGGAGGTCCTTCAGGGCGTCGATCGCGGCTTGCTTGGCGGCCGCCAGGCGATCGGGGGCGACGTCGGTCGCTGCCATGCTCGCTGACGTGTCGACGATCACGATGAGGTCTCGAGCAAGCCCGGCGGGCCGTTCCACGAACGGCCGAGCGGCCAGGAACGCCAGGATCGCGACAAGCAACAGCTGGAGCAGGAAGAGGAGGCTGCGGCGGAGCTTCTGCCACGGCGCATTCGCCTCGACATCCGCCGCGAGGCGCTGCCACAGCAGCGTCGAGGGCACCACCGTCGCGGTCCGGCGCAGCCGCAGCAGGTACATCGCCACGACCGCCGGCACGAACAGGAGGCCGAGCAGCGCGAGCGGACTGGCGAACGGCATCAGGCCGCGCTCAACCGAGCACGCGGCGACGGCGGAGCTCGGCGAAGATCAGGTCATTGAGGGGGACCTCGGTCGACAGATCGACATACGTCGCCTGGCGCCGCGCGGCAATCTGGGCGAACGTCGCCTTCCATGCGGCGAGGCGCTCGCGATAGGCGTCGATCGTCGCCAGATCGGCCGTGACGTCGATCCCCTCGCCCGTCTCGGCGTCGACGAGGCGGAGGTCGCCTTCGAGCGGCGGATCGAGCTCCTCGGGCGACAGGACGTGGAGCACGATCAGCTCCGAGCGCGTCGAGGCGAGCTCGCGGATCACCCGGTCCGCCGCGGGGTCGAGGAGATCCGAGATGAGGATCAGCACGCCACGTCCGGTCAGCTGGGCCGCGGCGTGACGGGCAGCGGCGACAAGGTCGGTCGGGCCGTCGGCGACGGTGATCGACGACAGCTCGGCGAGGAGGCGGAAGACTCGGCCCGACCCGCGCAGCGACGTCCGCCGGCGTGCCGCCCGTCCGCCGAGCACGCTCACCGCAACCTTGTCCTCCGACGCGAGCCCGATGTACCCGAGCGCCGCCGCGGCCCGCTTCGCGAACTGGAGCTTGTCCGGCCGGCCGCTGGCCATGGAGGCCGAGCCGTCGATGAGGAACGTGATCGTCACGTCCTCCTCTTCGATGAACAGCTTGACGAAGAGCTTCTCGAGGCGGGCGAGGACGTTCCAGTCGAGCTGGCGGAGGTCGTCGCCGAGGGCGTATTCGCGGTAGTCGGCGAACTCGACGGACTGGCCGCGCTTGACGCTTCGGCGGCCGCCCTTGAGCCCGCCGCGGACCGGGGCGTGCATCAGCAGCAGGAGGCGCTCGAGCTGACGAAGGAAGGCCTCGTCGAAGACGGTCGGGTCGACGTCGGTCGGCAGGAAGACCGGCCGGCTGGGGCGGGTCCTCAGCGTCGGCCCGACGCGCTCCGGCGAGCCTTCCGGCCTCTTGGGAGTCGGACCCGGTCCGTCGGTCATCGTCATGGGAGGCTCCCCGCGACCGGGCGGGTTACTCGACCGCCGCCGGAGCGACCGCGTCGAGGATCGCGCGGACCGCGGCCTCGGTCGTGATTCCTTCGGCCTCGCCTTCGAAGTTCAGGATGATCCTGTGGCGGAGGGATGGCATGGCCACCGCCCGGATGTCGTCGATCGAGACATTGAACCGCCCGTCGAGCAGGGCGAAGATCTTGCCGGCGGTGACCAGCGCCTGGGCGCCCCGCGGCGAGCCGCCATAGCGGACGTACTCGCGGACGAGCTCGGGCGCGCGCGGCTGATCGGGGTGGGTGGCCGCGAGAATGCTGACCGCGTACGCCGTGATGTGCGGGGCGATCGGGACCGCCCGGGCCAGCCGCTGCATCTCGACGACCTCGGCGGCCGTAGCGACCTTCCGGGCGGTGACGGACTCCGATCCGGTCGTCCGGTCCATGATCGTGACCAGGTCTTCCTCGGATGGGAATGGGACCATGACCTTGAACAGGAACCGGTCGAGCTGGGCCTCGGGCAGCGGGTACGTCCCCTCCATCTCGAGGGGGTTCTGCGTGGCGAGGACGAAGAATGGCGGGTCGAGGGTGTAGCGGTTCCGGGCGACGGTGACCTGGTGCTCCTGCATCGCCTCGAGCAGGCTCGACTGGGTCTTCGGGGTCGCTCGGTTGATCTCGTCGGCCAGGACGAGATTGGCGAAGATCGGGCCGGGCTGGAACTTGAAGACGCGCTGACCGCCCTCCTCGATGAGGATGTTCGTCCCGGTGATGTCGGCGGGCATCAGGTCCGGGGTGAACTGGATCCGGTTGAAGGTGCAGTCGATGACGTCGGCGATCGTCCGGACGAGCATCGTCTTGCCCAGCCCCGGCACACCCTCGAGGAGAACGTGGCTGTTTGCCAGGAGGCCGGTGAGGGTCTGCCGGACGAGATCGCGCTGGCCGACGATGACCCGGCCGATCTCGGCCTCGATGGCCGTCGCCCGCTCGGCGAAGGCTTCGGGGGCGAGGCGCTTGCCGGACGGTCCGGCGTCGGTTGCGGTCGAGGCGTTCATTCGATCCTCCTCGAGGGGTCCATCGTCGGGGTGAGGCGGTCGGACGGGAGCCCGCTCGCGCTGACGGTTCGGCCCGGTCTCACCGGGTCGGGTCGAGGGAGCTGAAGTAGTCGCGGACGTAATCCTTGACCGACAGCGGGACGTAGTTCCGGTCGAGATTCGTCAGCGCGTACTGGTAGAAGTCGGAGAAGAGCTGCTGGTACGGCGTGGTGGCGCCGTTGTTCTGGCCTTGGCCTTGTTGATTCCCCTGCTGCGCCTGGCCGTCGCCGCCGGTGCCGGCAATGTAGGACGGATCACCCGGCTTCCCCAGCCCATGGAAATCGGCGATGTTTGTGAGGTCGGGTCCGAGGGTCGCCGCCCGATTGGCACCCGTCGGCGCACCGGGGAGGGCATTGCCACCGGTCGCCTGGCCGAGCGAGCGGGCGCTCGAGCCGCCGCCGCCGATCTGGCCGCCCTGGCCCTGACCCTGGCCCTGACCCTGACCCTGGCCTTGACCCTGGCCCTGGCCCTGGCCCTGGCCCTGACCCTGACCCTGACCCTGACCCTGGCCCTGACCCGGTTGCGGGCTGCCCCCGGATTGGCCACCCGGCTGAGTGCTGCCACCCGGCTGGCCATTGCCCGGCTGGCCATTGCCCGGCTGGCCATTGCCTTGCTGGCCATTGCCTTGCTGACCGTTGCCCTGTTGACCTGATTGCCCCGCGTTCAAGGACGCATCAGCCAGCGCCCGGCGCGTTTCCTGGAGCTTCGACGCAGCCTTGGCCAGGTCGCGGTTCGTGGCGACCTGTTCGCCACTGCTCGTCAGTGCCGCAGCGAGCCGATCGAGGGCCTCGCGAGCGGCGGCCGTCTGGTTCTGGGCGATCGCCTGGGCGGCATCCCGGAGCGCCTGCCCGGCAGTGCCGCTGGCCTGCGAAGCCTGCGCCTGGACGCCGGCAAGGGCCGCCGCCAAGGCGGCCTTCTGCTGCGGCATCAGCGTGTCCAGCTCCTTGCCGAGGTTCTTCAGGTCCTCCGCGGTCTTCTGTGGATCGCCGTCCTTGTTCGCACCTGGATCGCCCGAGGC
>JBBRCU010000063.1:0-11119 GCA_038204565.1 Candidatus Limnocylindrales bacterium | reverse complement strand
GGGTCGATCCAGTCGTGCAGGCTGGGCGGCATCAACAGAAGGCTGTCCTGGTCGTACGGGCGGAACGTCTTGGTGCGCATGACCGATTCTCGCACCCGCCAGGGGTGGCTCGCTGGCCATTACCGACACACACTCCTAGCGGATATGCGTCGCCGCCCGGTGCGGCTTTCGACGACGGTTTGCTCGATGTTGCTCAGTTCCTGCTCGCCCGAGACCGACCGCCGGCCGCGCCGCCCGCTCCGACCCGGTGGCACAGTCGAATCGAGCGGAACCGGCCGACTTCCTCTCGACGGCCCCAGTCTCGTCCTCGTGTTCGCCGTCGCGATGGGTTGCGTGGAGTCGGCGGTCGTCGTCTATCTGCGCTTCCTGAACGAGGCCTTCCGGGGTGGCTCGGGCTCCCGCCGTGGCTGCTCATCGCGCTCAGCCTGCCGCGCGGCCTGATCGGCGAGTCGCACCAGCACGGGAACCGCTATCTTCGTTGAGGCGATATGTCTGGGACATTGAACGAAAGGGACGGTGAGCCTGTGCGGCTCTTCCATCGGACGACAGACGCTGACAGGATCCTCCGCGACGGGTTCCGCGACAGCCCCCGGTATCTCGTCGACCGGGCAGCCTCCGGCGTGTGGTTGTCGTTCCGCCCGATGGACGCCGGGGAGGGCGCGGAAGCCCGGGAGTACTCGGGCGTCTGGCTCTCGGACGTCCCGTTGGCGGTGACCGATGAAGTGCCCGGCATGGACCTCGTGATGGAGATCCCTGAGGAGGACGTGAAGCGGTACGAGTGGACCGCCGACGCCCAGACTTGTCGCGGGTTCTTCGTGCCTGCCGAGGTCCTCAACCGGTACCCGGTCCGTGTCCCGACGGACGAGGAGCGGTCGGTGCGCGCCCACGAGGGGGTGGATCCGGCCGTGATGACGGAAGCGCACGAGCGCCTGAAGCGACAGTCACCTCCGTCGTAGGGCAGAACGGCGGGGCTGACAGTTACGAAATTGGGCGCCTGACTCGCTGATCCACGACGAGGGCGAAGGATGTCAGGGCTGGGGTCTGGCGCCGGCCAGCCGCTCGTTCCCCGGTCAACGCCCGCCGCTCGTTCCCCGGTCAACGCCCGACGCTGATCTCGCCGACTCTCAGGATCGCCTCATGGGCAACTCAGGCGCCCCGGCGAGGATCGGTGAAGAGGAACACGCTTGGGAGACACTGAGATGCTCGAGGTGGCAAAGGACCCGGTCTGCGGCAAGGTCATCGGTCGACTCGACGCGATCGCGGGCGAGACGAGCGAAGGACGCTAGTTCTATTTCTGTTCTACGAGCGGCCACACGGCCTTCCTGGACACGCCGCATCGGTATGTCGGCTGGGCCCCGGAGCCCTCGCGGCCGCGTCATCCCCTTGCCATGTGGCTGGGGGTCTCCCTCGATCGCGCCGCCCCAGGGCCATTCCGACCGTGCACGCGCGACATTCGCGATCCTGACAACGTGAGGGACCCGGTTCCTCGCGCCTTCGTGCGCGCGGGCGACAGGTGACGGAACCCCGGACGGCCACCTCCGCGCGCTCGCAATGGACGATGTTCCTGGCCGGTCTCGCAGGCTTGGCGACGGTGATCGTCATCATCGGGTCCACCGTCGCCCTCTTCTTCAATCCGCTCTGGATCTCCTTCGAGCAGGGGCGGTCTGGCGTTACCGCGATCACCGGCTACGCGTCGGACCAGGTCGGGGCCGTGACGGGATCGATCCTCGCTGACCTGTTCTTCGGCCCACCCGGGTTCGCGGCGGTGGTGAATGGGCAGCCAGTCCTCGACGTCGCGGAACGGGCCCACATGGTTGACGTCCGCAGCGTCCTCCTCCCAGCCAGCGCAATCTTCGTGATCTCGGTCGGAGTCCTGGCCACCCTGGTAGCGGCCAATCGGCAGCGGGCGTTCGTCTGGCGAGCGATCGCGCGAGGATCCAGCGCGATCGTCCTGGTCGGGATCGTTGCCACGGTCGCGGTGCTGTTCTTCTTCGATGCGGCGTTCCTTGCGTTCCACCTCGTCTTCTTCCCGCAGGGGAACTTCTTGTTCGATCCGCGTACCGAGCGACTCCCCCAGCTGTTTCCCGACCAGTTCTGGACCGAGACGTCGACCGGGATCGCCATCGTCGGCCTGACCATCGCCGTCCTTGTCACTGTCGTCTCGCGACGACGGGCCGCCCGCCTGCCCGATTGACGGCCGGAAGTCCTGCTCACGCCCTCCGCCAGGGACGATCCTTCGCGTGCGCCACGCCCGGGATGCCGCCTGCCGATGCCGAGGACGGCGTGGGTCACGTGGTTCCGCCGGGTGTCGAATGCGACAGAAACCGGCTCAGCCACATCCCAGCCGGGGCTCAGTTCTGACTCAGGTTCAAGTGCCATCGTCAGGTCGTCCCCGTGCGCCCATGAAACGGGCACGCGAGCCGGCAGGGTTGGCCAACCCCAGTTGCCAACCGCCCTCCAGGAGGACTCCATTGCTCGAGAAGTTCAGTCAGGCTCGCGCGCGCGTGCCGCTTGCCATCGCCGCCACGCTCACCGCGATGGCAATGACCTGGTCGACCGGAGGCGTTCAGCCGGTTTCCGGGCTTGCGCCCTCAGCGCCGCCACCCATTCCGGCCTCCGCCTTCCGGCCGATTCTCCCGAGCGCCGAGAGCGATCGGTCGTCCGACAGCACGAGCGGCGCTGGTCGGGTAACCCGGCAGCCCGACGGTTGGTTCGCAGGAGTTCAACCGCAAGCGCCACGAGAAGACCCAACCCTGACAGCGCGACTCGCGGCACCTGTGGGACCGACCCATCTGGTTCGTCCTGGAGACACCCTCTGGCAGATCGCAACCTGGCACCGTTCCGACGTGAGCCTGATCCTCCTGTGGAACGACGTCGACCCGCGGCGACTCGTCGCCGATCAGCGGATTCTCGTTCCCGGTGGTAGGCCGATGCCGGCTGGACCCGGGCGGGCGACCGTGACGGTGAGCCGGAACCGGGCGCCGGCGCCAACCGCAGCGGTCGCCAGGACGAGTCACCTCTGGCCACTCCCGATCCGGGGGACGATCACGACACGATTCTCGGCCGCGCATCCCGGGATCGATATTGCTGCACCTGCCGGCACGACCGTGCGAGCGATCGCGGCGGGAACCGTCATCTGGGCCGGTTGGAAGGACAACGGCGGCGGTTTCGTGGTCGTCATCCGTCACCCAGACGGCATGACCTCGACGTACAACCACAATCGCGGTGTCGCGGTTGGTAGAGGTGATCGAGTCAAGGCAGGTCAGAAGATCGCCTCGGTTGGCGCCACCGGCATGGCGACCGGCCCGCATCTCGACCTCCGGATCGAGATGGGCGGGCGGTTCGTGAATCCACTTCGTCTGCTCTGACTCGGCCGCGCGGCGGGCCGCGTCACCATCGCCGGCCCGCATGCGACCGGGTCAGTTCACGCTGCCGTCGGCCACTCCGCCGCCGGGCGGCGCCGGGGTGCGCCCGGCCGAAACGATCCGGATCCCGGCCAGCACGGCTGCGATGCCGGCCAGCTCAATGGGTTCCGGGCGATCGCCAGTGAAGATCCCGGCAGCGACGCCAACCACGGGAAGCAGGAAGAGGGCCGTTCCAAGTTGCGCGAAGGAGGTGCGGCCAGGGAGCCGGAACCAGCGGGTCCCGCCCGACACATACCCGAATGCCGCGATCGTGGCCTCGCAGATGATCGGCCGGACGACGCGGACTTCGAGTACGGCATTCGGGCGATCGTGAGCGGGATTCGGAGCCTCGGCTTGCGCGGGGACGAAGGCTGATGGCACTGGGCCGACCGAGTCGGGGCCGTTCGGGACGGCGCTCCGGGATTCGGCTCCTACCCTCCCCCACCGAGGCGACCGAGGCGGCCTAGCGCGCTCGTCAGGCCGAGCGCGAGCAGTCCCGCGGTTAGCGCCCAGAGCAGGACCGTTCGCCTGCGCGAGTTCGCGAGGGGTCCGAGCAGGGCGCGGTCGCTCGATAGCCGCACGAGGAACGTGAGCGGGATCGCCAGAACCACCACGTTGAGGATCATGGCCCCGATCACGACGGCGACGAGATCCTGGGCGAGGAGTGCGATGACGGCCGCGGGAACGACCTCGACGAGGTACAGGGCGTAGAAGGCGGGGGCCCGACGGGGCGACAGGTTGAGGCTGTGCGGCCAGCGAAAGAGTTCCGACCAGGCCCATGCGGACGAGAGCGAGATGACGACCGCCGCGAGCAGCCCGGAACCGATGATCCCGACGGCGAGGAGGACCCCGGTGCCGCCCGTCGCGAGGTTGGCGAGCCCGGCCGGTAGCTCGAGGCCACCAATGACCATCGGGACGGCGACCACTGAAGCGGCAGCCGTCGCAGCGGCAATGACGATCGCAGCCATGAGCACCTCACTGAAGACCGCACCGACAAACGTCTCCGCGCGAGCCGCTGGCAGATCAGCGAGTCCAAGGCCCTTCTCGACCGTCGCCGCCTGCTGGTAGAAGAGCATCCACGGCATGATCACGGCGCCGATCGTGGCGACCACGAGGTCGAGGTAGCCTGGACGATCGAACGGCGGGATCGGCGACAGACCACCCAGAACCGATCCGAGGTCGGGGCCCGTCGTGACGGCGAGCACGACGAAGGTGAACAGGGCGAGGGACAGAGAGATCGCGACGACCTCGAACCGGCGGTAGCTGCGGGTGAGCACGATCACCGAGTGGAGAATGAGAGCGCCGACGACGGCCGGTATGGGCGCGATCCCGAGCAGGCTGGCCCCGAGCACGATCCCGGCAAACTGGGCGGTGTAGGCGAGGAGATCGATGACCATCATCGACACCACCGCGACCGCTCCCCAGCGGAAGCCGTACCGCTCGCGAATGAGTTCGGCATGCCCGAGGCCGGTGCCGATCGCGAGGCGCGCGGTCATCTCCTGGACGAGATAGAGCACCGGGATGAGCGCGATGATCGGCAGGAGCATCGCGTAGCCGAAGTCGGTACCGGCTTTCGCCGCGGTAAGAACGCTCGGGGCGTCGACGTCGGCGAGCATCACGATCCAGGCTGGCCCGAGCACCCGGAGCAGGGCGCGGATGGTCGAGTGCGGCCGGGCGACCGGCACCGGACGAGCATCGGTCGCGGCGATCGCGTCGCCAACCCTGCTCGTCATCGGGCGTGTGGTGTTCGCCGCGGACCGCGATGTGGAAGGAACCGAGGCGTTCTCGCCGCGTACACCTCGTACTCGACCCCGAACTCCGCCCGGACCTCGCGCTCCTCGGAGATCGCGAGCCGCGTGTAGGCGAGGGTCAGGATCGGGAACATCAGAAGGGTCAAGAGGGTGGGCCACTGGAGCAGGAAGCCGGCCATGATCAGCAGGAATCCGACGTACTGCGGATGGCGGATCGTGCCGTAGGGTCCCGTCGTGGCCAGCCGCCGCTCGCGCTGCGCTCCCCACAGGATCGGCCAAGCCCTGGCCAGGACGACGAAGCCGGCGCCCATGACCAGGTAGCTCGCAAGGTGGAATGGGCTCAGGTGCGGGTCACCCTGCCACCCGATCAGGTCATTGAGCAAATGGCCGCCAGCGTGGGTCGGGACGAGCGCGGGGAAGCGGTCGCCGAGCCAGCCCGACAGCAGGTAGATGGTCAGCGGAAAGCCGTACATCTCCGTGAAGAGGGCGATGATGAACGCGGAATAGGCGCCCATCACCCGCCAGTCACGTCGGGTCCTCGGGTGAAAGAAACTCGCGGCGAAGGTGATGAAGATCACGGAGTTGATCGCGACCAGCACCCACAGCCCGGCGCCGAAATCGTCACCTGCCATGGTTCGCCGCCTCGCTGCCGCTGGTGGCTGCTGCGCTGTCCATCCGCCGACCTAAAGTTCGGAACCGATCATGGACGACGCGCCGTCGCGACGATGGCGACCTTGCCGAGGAGATTGCGGTCCAGGGGGGAACCTCCGTTGCGCGCGCGTCGGGCGCGCCGACAATGAACGTGGTCCGACTCACTTGGCGCCTTCGTGATGACTGCTTCCCCGCGATGAATGCCGCGACAGGGCGGCGGTCGTCGCTCGGATCAATGCCGGGAGTCCGCGGCCGTCGCCCCGACCGTCAGAACGGAGGCGGCCGAGGAATTCCTCACGGCAGCCACGCGAGCAGAAGAAGAAGGTCTCCCCGTCCCGGTCGGCGCTCACCGCTCGCTCGCGCTCGACCGACATGCCGCACACGGGATCGGTCGCCATCGTGACGAAGTCCTTGAAGGCGCCGTCCTCCAGCCATAGCACTCGATCGGCGATGTCGCGGATGCGCTGGTCGTGGCTGACGATGACGACACTGCGGCCCTGGTCTTTGGCGATCGCTCGGAGCAGCCGCATGATCTCGTGACCGATCTTCGAGTCGAGGTTGGCGGTCGGCTCGTCGGCCAGGATGAGGGTCGGGTCGTTGATGAGGGCGCGGGCGATCGCCACGCGCTGCTTCTCGCCGCCCGACAGCTTTTCGGGTAGGAAGTCGAGGCGATCGCCGAGGCCCAACTCGGTCAGAAGGGTCGTGGCGTTGGCGCGCGCCGCTCGGCCCTTGTGCCCGGCCAGCTCGGCGACGATCGCGACGTTCTCGAGAACCGACAGCGCCGAGAGCAGATTGAAGTCCTGGAAAATGAACCCGAACTGGCGCAGCCGGATATCCGACAGCCGGCTCTCGGAGAGCTCCGAGATCGCGGTCCCGTCGAGGTGGATCGAGCCATCCGTGGGCTTCAGGAGCGCCCCCATCATCGACAGGAGCGTCGTCTTGCCCGAGCCAGACGGACCCATGATCAGGACGACCTCGCCGGATGCGACCGCGAGGCTGACCCCGCGGACGGCCTGGACGGCTGTCTCGCCGGCCCCAAAGCGCTTGGTGACGTCGCGGACGTCGAGGGTCAAGGCTGTCATGCTGCGGCTCCTGTCTTGAAGACGACGGCCGGATCGACGCCGGCGACCTGGCGGATCGGCAGGATCGCGGCGAGGCCCGCGATGACCGCCGCGAATAGCCCTACTTTCGCGAGCGAGGCGGCGCCGATCGACAGCTCGAGATTCAAGCCCAGTCGGGGCACGACGAGCGCGAGCAGGCCAGTGAAGGCAAGTGCGACCAGCAAGCCGGCAGCGATGCTGAGGACGGCCTGGACCAGGACCACCCGATAGAGCACCACGTTGCGTGCGCCGAGTGCCTTGAGCACGCCGAACTCGCGCCGCCGGGCGAGCGTTGCCACGTACACGGTGAGGGCGACGACAGCGAGCCCCACGACGAAGCCGATGGCATTCATGATCGAGATGACGTCGGCGCTCATGTCCATGACGAGGCGCCGCTCCTGGCTCGCGAACTCGGCGCTCGTCTGGGCGGTCACGCCGGGGACGGTTCGTCCGATCTCACCGGCGACGGCCTCGCCCACGGCTCCCGGGACGACCTTGACCAGGACGAAGCTGATCGCCCGGGCGCCGCCGCGCATCATCCGGAAGTCGTCGAGGGAGACAAACGCGACAGAGTTGAGGAGGCTCGCTGTGCCCTCGGAGAGCCCGACGATCGTCGCCTCTCCACCGAGGAGGGTGACACGATCTCCCAAGGTCACGCGGGCCTTGCGGGCGAATCCGCGGTCGACGATGGTTTCACCAGGTCCGACACGATCGGAGCCCTCGACGACGTTCCATGGCCCGCCCATCGCCGCATCGGCCGGCAGGCCGATGACGTAGGCCACGGCGCGTTCGTCGCCGGCCGCGATCGTATCGGTAGCTTCGAGGATCGGTGTGACCGCGGCAACGCCACTGACGACGCGAACTTCGTCGGTGACCGAATCCGGTAGCGACGAGGCGACCATGTGAAGGTTGCGGACGCCCGCCTGGGCGACCCACACGTCGGCGCCCGAGCGATCGACGTACGTCGTCATCTGGTTCGCCACGCCCGCGTAGATCGCGTCGAGCGCGAGCGTCAGCGACAGGGCGAGCGCCACGCCGCCCACCGAGACGAGGAAGCGGACGCGGTTGCCGGCCAGGTTGCGACGGGCAAGCAACAGGCTCCCGCTCACCCCTTGAAGACCTCTGCCGGCTCGAGCCGAGCGACCGCGCGGGCAGGGATGAGCGCCGCCAGGAGGGCCATGCCGAGACTGGCCGCGAGAACCACGCCCACTGCCGCCGGCTCGATCTCGACGCGGAACTGTGGCCGCCAGGCCATCAGGGCGGAACCCGCCACGAAGGCGAGTGCAACGCCGGCTCCCGCGCCCGCCCCACCGGCAATGAGGGCCTGGATCGTGACGACCCGGTAGAGCGTCCGGTTGTGGGCGCCGATGGCCTTGATCGCGCCGTACTCTCGACGCCGCTCGATCGTGGCCGTGTAGATGACGAGGCCGACGACGAGGACGCCGACGATGAAGGCGATCACGACCATCAGCCCGATCGGCGCGTCGTAGACGCGGGCCATCAGCTTGCGGTCGTTGGCGATCACGTCTGATTTGAGAAGGACTTCCGTGCCGGGGATCGAGAGCCGATCGTGGAGCGCCTCCGAACTGGTTCCGGTCACCGGGCTCACGAGCAGGAAGCTCTGGAGCGACGGGACCCGAAGCAGCGACTGGAGGGTCGTGATCGGAGCGAACGCGATCGACCCTGCCCAGAACGTCGTGTCATCCGAGAGCCCGACGACCGTGGCCTGACGATCGAGGAGGCTGACCTGAGCGCCGATCGTGATGCCGTGCTGTCGGGCGGCGGTTCGATCAATGACGAGCTCGTTGTCGGCGGCCGGCTCCCGCCCCTCGACGAGCTTCCACGGCCCGCCACCAGCCGCCGGGTCATACCCGATGAGGAAGAAGCCGTCCTTGCGTCCATGGAGCTCGAAGATGACGAACTGCGAGACCACCGGAATGACGCGCTCGACGCCCGGCGTCTGGCGGACCTTCTCGGCCGCGCCCGTGGGCAGCGCCGAGCTCGTGCCCAGGAAGTCGCGGATCCCGCGTTCGGCGACAACGATCGAGCCCGGCGTGTTGTCGAGGTAGGCCGACGTCTGGCTGTAGACGCCGGAGCGATAACCGGCGAGCAGGAGGATCAGCCCGACCGAGACGGCGACGCCGAGGACGCTGAGGAGGAACCGCGTCCGGTCACGAAACAGGTTGCGGCGGGCGAGCAGCATTCGGTCAGGACTCGACCGGCTGACCGGGGCGGTAGTCGGCCTTCTCGACGACTCGGGCGAGCCACGATGGGTCGGTCTCTGCCGGGTCGCAGTCGACGCGGACCGTCTCGGTGGCGGGAGTCACAGAGCCGCTCAGGTCGCCCTCGTTGGCGGTGATATCGCCCTCCATCGTCGTGGCTCGCGCCCCGCCACAGCCGAGGTCATCGGCCAGGATCCTAAGCTCCCTCTTCGCGTGCATGCCGCCAGCGTATTCTCAGAGACTGAGCGGTAGGTGAGCGGCGCCTGAGACTTCGGAGCGTGTCTGGCGGTCTGGCTGGACGCCGCTTCAATTCCGGCGCGGGCGGAATCGGCCCGTCAGGTTCGGGCCGTCCGGCGTGCGGTGACGTGCAGTCTGATCTGGAACCCCCGGGCTCATCGTTGACCCGGACGAATCTCTTCTCCGGCCGGGCTTTTCGCTGAATGAAGCGGGTCGCGAAGCCGGACGTCCAATCGCGCGCGGGTCGCGCCCGGAGCTATCCGTCCGCGGATGGTCGAACCCCGAGCATAGCGAGGATTGCCTCGTGCGAGTGGGCCGTTCGGCGCTCGACGAGGCGGGCCACCCGGTGGGCATCGCCGCACGTTCGCGTCAGTTTCCTTCGGTCAAGCCCCGGCCAGATCGCGAGGGCCCGGCTCCGGACGTCGCATGTCTGGGCGTGCCCGGGTGCTTGAATATCGACGTTGATCACCGGATGCCTCCTTTGTCCGCTCGTAAGCGCCCCATCTGCTCCCGATCGAGCCCCACCAGCGAGGCTAACGAGAAGCGAACGATGGGCGCGCTCGATGAGAGCGACCTGAAGCGGGCCTAAGAAAACGTCCGCAAGCATGAGGGCCTGCGGATCGATGCCGCCCTGCCCTCAGGCGACGCCTGACGAACCGACTAGGACGCAGGCTCGACGCGCCGACCGGAGCTGGCGGGAGATCACGACGATTCCGATGACGTTCATTGCGATCCCGACGACGAAGAGAGGCGTCCTGTAGGCGTTCAGGAAGACGGCCCCCGCCGAGAGGCCTACGATTGGCAGCAGGTCCACGAGGTGGTGGGCGCAGCAGGCGAGCATCGCCACCACACTGGTTCCGGTTCCCGCCGCTGTGACCGCCACGCTCGCGCGATGCTGTCGCTCCACGGTCCTCAGCTCCGTGAACAGGGCGATCTGGGTGCCGAAGCCGGCGGCAATCAGGCCGACGAAGAGTGAGTCCGCCGCGAGCTGTTCGAGGGCGTGCTCGACCCCTTGGGCCAGGCTGATGACGGCGAGGTAGAGGCCGAGGAGGATCGCCGCGCCGAGCACGCCGGCAACGACCGACCGAGGCGCGACGGGGAGGGCCGGTCGGATCGGTCGGGCGACGGCGGTCACGAGCCGGTCGCCCAGCGAAGGGCCCGTTCGGGGATGTCGCCGATTCCGTTGAAGGTCAACTCGATCCACTTCGCATCATTGAAGAAGCTCGAAGCGTCGCCGGTAAATGCCAGGGATCCCTCGCGATGGTGCCCACCCGTTGCCGCCGCCCACGGGCGGGCCGCCAGCGTCTCGCCGCGGTCGTTGCGCAGGACAGAGTTCGAGAGATCGAGCGCATCGAGGTCGACCGAGTGCGTATCGAGCTTGACGTCGAACGCCGGCTCGACGGTGGCCCCGTTCCAGGTAGCCTCCACGGTGACCTGGCCGCCCTCACTTCGCTGCGTCGTCTGGGCCGCGCCTGCAACCGCGGACGCCCACGTCTGGGGACTCGCCGCAGGGGTGGAGGCGCTTCCGCACGCGCCAAGCGTGCCCGTGACCAAAAGAGCGAAAGACATGAGTACTGTGTGCCTGATCATGATCGTCACGGTGTCTCCGATCGCTGAGTTTCAGGTGAGCGCCAGGTGAGATGTTCCCCTGGGGACCAAGGCGACGCCGGCCCCCGTGCGGGCCGGCGTAGCCACAGGGCTCGGTTAGATAAGCGAGCCGAGTCAGACGGCGGATGCATCGACAGCAATGTTGC
>JBBRCU010000062.1:0-11439 GCA_038204565.1 Candidatus Limnocylindrales bacterium | reverse complement strand
CCGCTTCCGAACACGATGTTCGCGGTCGAGCTGGAGAATGGCCATCGGGTGCTTGCCCACATCAGCGGGAAGCTCCGGATGAACTTCATCCGGATCCTGCCAGGGGATCGCGTCCGGGTCGAGCTGTCGCCCTACGACCTGACCCGCGGGCGGATCACCTACCGCCTGAAATGACTGCGGGCCGGCTATGCCGGCGCCGCCATGGAACACGAGTCGAGGATCCGTTGAAAGTCAGAGCTTCCGTCAAGGCGCGCTGCGACAACTGCAAGGTCATCCGTCGCCACGGCACCGTGATGGTCATCTGCAGCAACCCGAAGCACAAGCAGCGGCAGGGGTAACGATGGCACGCATTGCCGGCGTCGACATCCCGCGCGAGAAGCGCGTCGAGGTGTCGCTCACCTACATCTTCGGCATCGGCCTGCCGACCGCGCAGAAGATCCTGACCCAGACGAACGTGAATCCGGACACCCGGGTTCGCGATCTCACCGAGGAGCAGGTCAACCGGCTGCGCGAGCTGATCGACCGCCGCTACAAGGTGGAAGGCGATCTCCGGCGCGAGGTCGCGCTGAACATCAAGCGGCTCATCGAGATCGGCTCGTACCGCGGGATGCGCCATCGGCGCAACCTCCCGGCGCGCGGCCAGCGAACCAAGACGAACGCCCGTCAGCGGCGCGGACCGAAGAAGACGGTCGGCGTGCGGCGGAAGAAGTAGGCCGAGGTACCTGAACGAGCATGGCCGAACGCAAGCGAGTCGTGAAGCAACGGCGCAAGGAGCGGAAGAACGTCCCCCAGGGACAGGTCCACATCCAGGCGACGTTCAACAACACGATCATCACGATCACCGACCTCACCGGCGCCGTGGTCAGCTGGGGCTCCGCCGGCGTGGCCGGATTCAAGGGTTCCCGCAAGAGCACGCCGTACGCGGCCGCCCTGTCCGCCGAAGGCGCCGCGCGCCGGGCGATGGAGCACGGCATGCGCCAGGTCGAGGTCTACGTCAAGGGACCGGGTGCCGGTCGCGAACAGGCGATCCGCTCGCTCCAGGCCGCTGGTCTCGAGGTCAGTGCGATCACCGACGTCACGCCCATTCCCCATAACGGCTGCCGCGCCCCGAAGCGGCGCCGGGTCTGATCGGGGAGGGAGACCATGGCTCGTTACACTGAATCCGTCTGCCGGCTGTGCCGTCGCGAGGGCGCCAAGCTCTTCCTGAAGGGCAGCCGCTGCTACTCGAAGAAGTGCGCTTTCGAGCGGCGGCCGTCGCCCCCCGGCCAGCACGGCGTCCGCCGTCGCAAGGTCGGCGACTACGGCCTCCAGCTTCGTGAGAAGCAGAAGGTTCGCCGCGTCTACGGCGTCCTCGAGCGCCAGTTCCGGAACTACTTCGACCGCGCCGAGGCCCGTCCCGGCGTGACCGGCGAGAGCCTCCTCCGGACGCTCGAGCTGCGCCTCGACAATGTCGTCTACCGGCTGGGCTTCGCGAGCTCCCGCGCTCAGGCGCGCCAGCTCGTCGGCCATGGCCACTTCTCGGTGAATGGCATTCCGACGAACATCCCGTCCTACCAGCTGAAGGCCGGCGACAAGGTCGAGGTCCGCGAGACCCGCCGGGCGCGCGAGCCGTTCAAGCTGGCCAAGGAGACGCTCCGCTCGCACCAGGCGCCGGAGTGGCTTTCGATCGACGCCGCCAAGCTCGCAGGATCGGTTGCCGACCTGCCCCGCCGCGACCAGATGCCGCTCGACCTCAACGAGCAGCTCGTGGTCGAGTACTACTCGAGGTAAGCCGCCCTCATGATCGAACTCGAGAACCCGCAGATCGAGCCCGTCGAGGAAGCCGGGACGTACGCCAAGTACGAGGCCGGACCCCTCCAGGCCGGCTATGGCGTCACCCTCGGCAACGCCCTTCGCCGCGTCCTCCTGTCGTCGCTGGACGGCGCGGCGGTGACCAGCATCCAGATCCGTGACGTCTATCAGGAGTTCTCGACGATCCCGGGCGTCAAGGAAGACGTCACCCAGATCGTCCTGAACGTCAAGAAGCTCCGGATGAAGAGCTTCGCGACCCACCCGGTCCAGCTCCGCCTGATCAAGAGCGGCGCCGGCCAGGTCACGGCCGCCGACATCGCCGAATCGGCCGATGTCGAGATCATCAATCCCGAGCTCGTCCTGATGACGCTCGACACGGACGACGTGACGATCGAAATGGACCTGACGGTCGAGCGCGGCGTCGGCTACCTCGGGGCCGAGCGGAGCGAGCAGCTCCCGATCGGCGTGATCGCCGTCGATGCGATCTTCACCCCGGTCCGCAAGGTCAACTACTGGGTCGAGGGCATGCGGGTCGGTCAGATGACCAACTACGACAAGCTCACGATCGAGATCGAGACCGACGGCGCGATCACCCCGGAGGAGGCCCTCAGCCGCTCCGCCGAGATCCTCGTCAACCAGTTCCGCCCGTTCGTGACGATCGGGATGGCCGCCGCGGTCGGCGAGCAGGCGGCGCCGGGCCTGGCCCAGCTGCCCCCGAACATGCTCGACATGCCGATCGAGGAGCTGGATCTGCCGATGCGGGCCTACAACTCGCTCAAGCGCAACAACATCGTCAAGGTCGGCCAGCTCCTTCAACTGAAGGACGACGATCTGCTGCGGATGCGCAACTTCGGCAAGAAGTCCCTCGACGAGATGAAGGAGCGCCTCCGGATGCGCGGCTTCATCATCCCCGAGACCGAGTCCGAGGGCCTCGAGGACGGCGCCTTCGAAGACGAAGTCGACGACGAGGACGAGAGCTGAGATGGCCCACTGCATCGGCGGCCGCAAGCTCAGCCGGAAGCAGGGCCCTCGATTGGCCCTCTTCAAAAACCTGACCGTGTCGGTCCTCCGCTACGAGCGGGTCCAGACGACCGAGGCGAAGGCCAAGGAGATCCAGGGCCGGGTCGAGAAGATGATCACCCTCGCCAAGCGGAACGACCTCACGGCCCGCCGGGCCGTCGTTGCCGCCTTTCCGAACGAGCCGCTCGTCGTGACGAAGCTGTTCGATGAAATCGCTCCCAAGTACGCCGACCGGACCTCGGGCTACACCCGGATCGTCAAGATCGGCCTGCGCCGCGGCGATGCGGCGCCGATCGTCCAGCTCGAGCTGGTCTAACGAAGAGCCAACCAGACGCCCGAGAGGGCGCCCCCGGGGCACCGACCGCTCAACGGTATCGGGCGCGGGTTGAATACGACGGCACGGACTTCGCCGGGTTCCAGGCCCAACGGCATGGGCTCCGGACGGTCCAGGGGGAACTGGAAGCCGCGCTGGCCCGCCTCGGGAACGGGGCCCGCCAGCCGGTCGATGGGGCCGGCCGCACGGACGCCGGAGTGCATGCGCTGGGGCAGGTGATCGCATTCACCTTCGCCGGTCGCGTGACCCTCCAGCGGCTCGCAGCGGCGATCAACGGCCAGCTTCCGCCGGACATCGCAGTGCGCGATCTCCGGCCGGTGGCACCGGAGTTCCATCCACGCCGAGCGGCGCGGTATCGGGAATACCGCTACACCGTCTGGAACGGGCCGCGCAGTCCGCTTCACGAGCGCCAGGCGCTCGGGATCCGGAACCCGCTCGACGTTGCCGCGATGGCCCGAGCCGGGCAGGCCTTCATCGGCCCGCACGACTTCAGCGCCTTCGGGGTGGTGGTCGAGGGCCGCTCGGCGGTCCGGAACGTGCACGCGGTTCGGGTCGGGAGGAAGGGCCAGCTCGTGACGATCGACGTCCGGGCGAATGCCTTCCTCCGGGGTATGGTCCGCCGGATGGTGGCCGTCCTCCTCGAGGTCGGACTTGGCAAGATGAACGAGACAGAGGTCCGGGAGGCGCTCGCCGCCCGGACACCGGCTCGCAACGGGGTCTCGGCCCCGGCCCGCGGGCTCTGCCTCCGGCGCGTCGTCCTCGGACGGCGACCGGCGACGGACACGACAGACGGAGACGACTGAGGAACGATGAGCACGAAGACCTACACGGTCCGCGAGAGCGAGATCGAGCGGCGCTGGTACGTCGTCGACGTGACGGACGAGACGCTCGGCCGCGTTGCGTCGCGGATCGCGCGCGTGCTCGAGGGCAAGCACAAGCCGACCTACACGCCGAACCTCGACTCGGGCGACCATGTGATCGTCCTCAATGCGTCGAAGATCGCGGTCACGAGCAACAAGCTCGAAACGAAGATCTACCATCGCCACAGCGGCCACCCCCAGGGCTACAAGGAGGAGACCCTCGGGCACCTCCTCGAGCGTCGCCCGGAGGAGGTCATCCGGCGGGCCGTCAAAGGGATGCTCCCGCGCAATCGCCTCGGCGTGCAGCAGCTGCGCAAGCTGAAGGTCTACGCCGGCACGGATCACCCGCATCAGGCCCAGCGGCCTGAGCCGCTCGCCTGACGAGGAGCCAACGATGACAGCCCCAGCCTTCTTCTCCGGGACAGGTCGCCGCAAGACGGCGATCGCCCGCGTTCGGCTCCTGCCCGGCGACGGCGAGATCGTCGTCAACGGACGATCACTCGAGGACCATTTCGGCAACGCCGTGAACGAGTCCGACGTCCGGATGCCGTTCCGCGTCACCGGCACCGAGGGCCAGTACAACGTGATGATCAAGGTCGAGGGCGGTGGGGTCACCGGTCAGGCCGGTGCGATTCGTCACGGGATCGCCCGGGCCCTCCTCGAGGTCGACGAGGACACCAACCGGTTGCCCCTTCGTCAGGCCGGCCTCCTCACCCGCGACCCGCGGATGAAGGAGCGCAAGAAGTACGGCCTCAAGCGAGCCCGCAAGGCCCCCCAGTACACGAAGCGCTGACGAACCGGCAACCCGGGTCTGGAGTTGCCCTTCGCTCACCGAGGTCGGAGGCCGAGCTCCGCGAGGCCATCCGGCCGAGGTCTCGCGGCCGCCTTGCCCTCGGCTCGCCATCTGCGCGGGGCTACAGTGACGCAATGAACGCGATTGCCGATTCGTCACCGTCCCTGCGCGGGCGGGACCTGCTGTCGGTCGCCGACCTGAGCCGGGCCGAGGTCGAGCGATTGTTCGAACGGGCGACGGACCTGAAGGCGGAGGATCGGGCGCGGCGTGAGCACGGCGCCCCGGCCGCAACGCCGCTCGCCGGGCGGACGCTGGCCATGCTCTTCCAGAAGCCGAGCCTCCGGACCCGGGTCACGTTCGAAGCCGGGATGAACCAGCTCGGCGGCCACGCCATCTACCTGACCGAGGACGTCGTCATGGGCGCCCGCGAGAGCGTCCGAGATGTCGCCCGGAACCTCGAGCGATTCGTCGATGCGATCGTTGCCCGGACGGGCCCGCCCGAGGTTGTCGAAGCCCTGGCTGCGCAGGCGTCGATCCCGGTGATCAACGGCCTGACCCTGCGCGAGCATCCCTGTCAGGCACTCGCCGACGTGTTCACGCTGCACGAACGCTTCGGCGACCTGCGAGGCCGGGTCCTCGCGTTCGTCGGCGACGGCAACAACGTCTATCACTCGCTCGCCCTGCTCGGGGCGATGCTCGGCATGGAGATCCGCCTGGCCCATCCCGCGGACTACGGGCCGAACGCCCGCGTTGTCGAGCAGGCCCAGGCGCTCGCCGCAGCCAACGGCGGCCGGCTGGAGTTCGGGCGCAATCCGGTCCAGGTCGTGCACGGCGCCGACGTCGTCTACACCGACGCCTGGACGTCAATGGGCCAGGAGGCGGAGACGGAGGCGCGGCGCGATGCCTTCGCCGACTACCAGGTCGACGACGCGCTTCTGGACGCCGCCGGCCCGGACGCGGTTGTGATGCATTGCCTCCCCGCTCACCGCGGCGAGGAGATCACGTCGGCGGTCATGGACGGGCCACGGAGCATCATCTGGGACCAGTCCGAGAATCGCCTCCACCTCCAGAAGGCCCTGCTCGCGGAGGTCCTCGCCAGATGACCGGACACCGGAAGTCGGGCAATCGCGAGGCGAGACCGGGCGGGGCGACGGCAACCGGCTCCTTGTACGAGCGCTACAAGGATGCCCTCCGCCGCGGCCACGTCGCGGCCCTCAGGGGACGCAACGAAGCTGCGGTCGATGCCTACGGCGAGGCCGCCTCGATCGCGCCGGATCGGGCGTTGCCCCATGCGAGCATCGGCGGGATTCTCGTCAGGATGAGCCGGCTGGAGGAGGCGGTCGCAGCCTTCGACCGGGCTATCGCGCTCGCTCCCCGAGACGAGGCGGCCCTCCGCGGCCTCGCTGACGTCCAGGTCCGGACCGGCCACCGGACAGAAGCCGCCGGCACCCTCGACCGCCTGGCCGAAACCCTTGACGCCGCGGGCCGCCTGGCAGACGCGACCGATTCAGCGCGGCGAGCCCTCGAACTCGCCGAGTCGCGCGACCGGCGCCGCCAGGTCGAAGCGTTCGCGGTCCGCCTTCGGGCCGATTCCACGGGCGATGAGGCCGGCCAGCGCGCGCTTGACCAGGCCCTTCGGCTGCTCGATCCGGTGCCACCCGCGACAGCCCCCGCGACCGACGGGGGAGAGGTGACCGCTGAACACGTGGCCGACGGCGACGCTCCGGAGCTCGAGACCGGCGCGGAACCCAACGCGGCAGCGGAACCGGGGCCGGCCGCAATGGTCGTGGGCGAGGCAGGCGCGGACCTCAGCGAGGCAGGGATGGACGGGCCGGCTGCAGGGCCCGAGCCGGAGCTCGAGCCGATTGCCGAGCCGATCGGGCTCGGGATCGCCCTCGGCGCCGCGGCCGAGGCTGCCCTGGGGGCCGGTGATCTCGTGGCCGCCCACGACGGCCTGCTCGCGGCCGCCCGCGCCCATCGCCGCGCCGGACGCCTGTCGGCCGCGGTCGACGCCTGCTATCTGGCCATCGGGCTGGCCCCTGCGGATCCCGATCTTCACTTGCTGCTCGTCGAGCTCTACCTCGACCAGGGATGGCTGGGTCAGGCCATCGAGAAGCTTCTCCTGCTCGGTCGCCTGGCCGATCTCGATGCCGCCGCGGCCGTCCGAGAGCGCCTCTGCGCCATCGTCACCGAACGCCTCGCCGACGAGCCGCGCGTCGCGGGGTTGTGCGCCTGACCTGAAGGGCGTCCCGCGCGGGCGCAGATTGGCCACGCGGCGGTTCGAGACGATCCCGCGAACGGAGCCCGATGTAGACTCCGTCGAGAATGCCGCAGTTCTTCGCGACGATCGCCGATCAGATCCGGCTGACCTCCCTGATCGACATCGGGATCACGGCCCTCCTGATCTACTGGCTCTTCAGCCTGATCCGCGGGACTCGGGCCGTCAGCCTGGTCATCGGTGTGAGCGTTCTTTTCGCGGTCTACGCCGCAGCCCGCGCGTTCGACCTCCGGCTTCTCACCCAGATCCTGCAGACCCTCGCGGTCGTCGGCCTGTTCGCCCTCGTCGTCGTGTTCCAGCCCGAGCTCCGCCGGGCCCTCGAGCGGATCGGCCGGGTCGGGTCATTCAACTGGCTCTTCTCGCCGACCGAGCAGCGAACGGTCGAGCGAGTCGCCGACGAGGTCGCCCGGGCGGCCGCCCTGCTGTCCGCCGACGGCCATGGCGCCCTGATCGTCCTCGAGCGCGACACCGGCCTCGAAGAGGTCGCCGAGACGGGCGTGATGCTCCATTCCGACATCAGCGTCGATCTCCTCCGGACGATCTTCGCGCCGCGAACCCCGCTCCACGACGGCGCCGTGATCATTCGCGAGGAATCGATCCTGGCGGCCGCGGCGCTCCTGCCCCTGGCCGAGATGACCGTCCACACCGAGCGTTTCGGGACCCGCCATCGGGCCGCCCTCGGGATCACCGAACAGACCGATGCGGTGGTGATCGTCGTATCCGAGGAGAACCGTCAGGTCAGCCTCGTCGAGCGGGCCCGGATCGTGCGCAATCTGAGCGAGCCGCAGCTGGCCAAGGCGATCAAGGCGCTGCTCACCTCGGGCGAGGGTCGCACCCGACTCGGGCGGGGGCTCCAATCGGACCACGAGGCGGACGGCCGGGCGCCGCGCCTCACCGACCTCGGGCGGTTTGTCGGGCGAGGGAGGGCCCCGGTCGCGACGCCGCCACCGCGAACCGACGACGATCCCGCCCCGGTCCGACCGTCCCGATGACGAGGCTCATCGGGGCGATCGTATACAACTGGCCGTTGAAGCTCATGGCGATCCTCCTCGCCACGCTGCTCTACGCCGGGCTCGTCGTCTCGCAATCGACCTTCGAGTTGAAGGCCGATCTCCAGATCCGCCCGCTCAACCAGCCCGTCAACGCGGTCATCCTCGGCAACCTGCCATCGGTCAGCCGGGTCCGCTATGTCGCGAATGGCGACGTCGGCGCCGGCCCGACGCCCGACAGCTTCCGGGCGACAATCGACCTGAGCTCGGTCAACCCGGCGGCCGGCTCGACCTACGTCAAGATCGACGTCGCGTCGAACGACCCGCGGTTCCTCGCGGTCGACTGGGAGCCGCGTGGGATCAACGTCCAGCTCGACCCGTTCAAGTCGTATCAGGTCCCCGTCCGGGTCAACTCGGGCGAGATCCCAGCGGGTCTCGACGTCCGGCCGGCCCAGCTGAGCGCGACGACGGTCACCGTGTCGGGGCCGGATTCGGTCGTCAAATTCGTTGTCGAAGCGCGGGCCGACGTCCTGATCGACCCGTCCGGCACCCCCGTTGATCGTGACGTCCCACTGATCCCGGTCGACCAGCTGGGCAACCGCCTGAGCCCGGTCCAGGTCGAACCGGCCAGCGTCCACGTCACGATCCCGGTGTTCAGCAACTCGGGCAAGAAGGTGCTCGCAGTGAACCCGGCCGTCACGGGGACCCCCCCAAGCGGCTACGTGATCGACACGATCGTGGTCAACCCGCCGACGGTCACGGTCGAGGGCAACGCCGACCAGCTCGCGACGCTCACCCGAGCCGACACGGCGTCGATTCCGATCGGCAGCGCAACGGCGACGATCGATACGGATGTGGACCTGGCGCTGCCGGCCGGCGTCCTGCCGATCGGGCCGAAGACGGTCCACGTGACGATCACCCTGAAGGCAGTGACCGGGACCAGGACGTTTGCGGCCGGGTTCGTCGTCATCGGCCGGGATGCCGCCTTCGCCTACCAGTTCTCGACGCTCGACGCGGACGTCACCCTCGCCGGCCCGGTTGCCGACCTCCAGCGGCTCGATCCGGCCGGCTTCACCGTCCCGATCGACGTGGCCGGACTGGCGCCCGGGGTCCACCAGCTCACACCCGAGCTCAACCTCCAGGCCGGCCTTCGGCTCCTGTCCATCGACCCGGCCACCGTCACGCTGACGATCGTCGCGCGGGCGAGCCCCGCTCCATCGGGCGGAGGCTGAGTTGCCGCGTCTGTTCGGAACCGACGGGATCCGCGGCGTCGCCAACATCGAGTTGAAGCCAACCCTTGCCTACGCGCTGGGGCGGGCGACGGCGTTCCAGCTCGTCGGCCCGGGCGGCCAACTCGTCGTCGGCCAGGACACGCGCCGCTCGGGCGACATGTTCGTGGCTGCCATCACGGCCGGGGCGACGAGCCTCGGGGCGGACGTCCGGATCGCCGGCTGCGTCCCGACCCCGGCCCTGGCGTTCCTCGCCGGGACCGGCGAGTTCGCGGCGGGGATCATGGTCTCCGCGTCGCACAACCCGGCCGACGACAACGGGTTGAAGGTCCTCGATGCGAACGGCCTGAAGCTCGACGACGCGGTCGAGGAGGAGATCGAGCAGTTGATCTGGCGGACCGAGGAACTCGGCTCGGTCGGCAATGCCGAGATCGGCCGGTCGGTCGTCGACCCGGGATTGCTCGATCGCTACCGCCTCCATCGCCTCGGTCTGGCGGCCTCCATCGAGGCTTCCAGTCTGCGGATCGTCGTCGACTGCGCGAACGGCTCGGGTGGGGTCGTCGGTCCCGAGATCCTGGCCGCGACCGGCGCGTCCGTCGAGGTCATCCACAACGATCCCGACGGGATCAACATCAACGTTGGTTCCGGGGCGACCGCGCCGGCGTCGCTCGCGGCCGCGGTCCGCGAGCGCGGGGCAGATGTCGGGTTCGCCCTCGATGGCGACGCCGACCGGCTGATCGCCGTCGACGCCACGGGCACGATCGTCGATGGCGACCAGGTCCTCGGGATCTTGGCCCTCGACCGGCTCGAGCGCGGTGCGCTCCCGGAGGGCGCCCTCGTCGTGTCGGTCCTCTCGAACGGCGGACTCCAGGGCGTGATCGAGGCGGCCGGCGGCCAGATCATCCGGACGCCTGTCGGCGACAAGTACATCCTCGAGGGGATGCAGGTGTCGGGGGCCGGCCTCGGCGGCGAGAAGAGCGGCCACGTGATCATTCGCGAATACACCACGTCGGGGGACGGGATCGTGACCGCCCTCGAGGTCCTTCGGGTGATGACCCGGGCGGGCCGGCCGCTGGCCGATCTGACGACACGGGTTCCGATGCTGCCCCAGCAGCAGCGCGCGGTGCAGGCCCGCCACAAGGATCAGTGGGAGGGCGATCGGGCGATCCTCGAGGCGATCCGCGATGCAGAGCAGCGGCTCGGTGCCGGCGGTCGCGTCCTGGTCCGGCCATCCGGGACGGAGCCCGCCCTGCGGGTGATGGTCGAGGGCCCGGACGCCGATCTGGTGGCCGAGCTGGCCGACCGGATCGCGGCTCTCGCGGGTGAGCGACTAAACTGACCGCCGGCGCCGAGGCGACGCCTGGACACGGACGAAGCCCCGACGGTCGCTGCCGCGGGACGCGAGGAGCTCAGCGACATGTGCGGAATCGTCGGCTACACGGGACCACGGGAGGCGGGCCCGATCCTGATCGAGGGGCTCCAACGGCTCGAGTACCGCGGCTACGACTCGGCCGGGATTGCCCTCGTCGACGAGGACGGGGACCTCTTCGTCGAGAAGAAGGCCGGCAAGCTCGCCAACCTCCAGACCGCGATCGCCGACCGAACGCCGCATGCCGCGATCGGTCTTGCCCACACCCGCTGGGCGACCCACGGCCGGCCGAACGACCTGAACGCCCACCCGCACCAGGACTGCAGCGGTGACATCACCGTCATCCACAACGGGATCATCGAGAACTTCACCGAGCTCCGTGACGGGCTCCAGGCCCGCGGCCACACACTGACGTCGGAAACCGATACCGAGGCGATCGCCCACCTCGTCGAGGAGCACTACCAGGGCGACCTCGCGGACGCCCTCCGGGCGACCCTCCGGCAGCTCGACGGCGCCTACTCGATCGTCGTCATGCACCGCAACGAGCGGAGCCGGCTCGTCGGCGCCCGCCAGGACGTGCCGCTCGTGGTCGGCCGTCACGGCGAGGAGAGCTTCATCGCCAGCGACGTCGCGGCGATCCTCGCCCACACGAACCGGATCATCTTTCTCGAGGAGGGCGACGTCGCCGACCTCCTGCCGACCGGGGTCGTGATCACCAATGTCGATGGCGTCGTCCAGAAGCGCGTCGAGACCCTCGTCGATTGGACGCCGGAGGC
>JBBRCU010000061.1:0-11647 GCA_038204565.1 Candidatus Limnocylindrales bacterium | reverse complement strand
CTCCTCGGGGGCGTTGTCGATCGTGTCGAAGGCGCGGTACTCACCGCCACCCTTCAGGTGGAGGTACTTGGTGATCGCCGCGGTCAGCGACGTCTTGCCATGGTCGATGTGGCCGATCGTACCGATGTTGACGTGCGGCTTGTTGCGCTCGAACTTCTTCTTGGCCACGAGACCGTTTCACTCCATTTCAGGCGCGGCTACGCCGCTAGAACAACGCCGAGGCGGGGATGGAGCCCACAATCGGACTTGAACCGATGACCTCTTCCTTACCAAGGAAGTGCTCTGCCAGCTGAGCTATGTGGGCCCGGAACCTGTCCGCGGGATCACGAGATGTTGGTGGGCAGGGAGGGAATCGAACCCCCACAGCCGAAGGCGGCTGGTCTACAGCCAGCGGAGCTCACCACCTGCTCAACCTACCCACTGAAACCGGACGATGGGCCGAGTGACTGCGGTCTCCGTGGTGCACCCACCGTCCTTGATCTGCACTTGGAGCCGACGACGGGACTCGAACCCGGAACCTGCGGTTTACAAAACCGCTGCTCTACCAATTGAGCTACGTCGGCGCGGCGCAGGGCCATACCGCAGTCGAACCCTTCGGCGCCGGGGAATGATACGGTCCGCGGCTCGGACCGGTCAAGCGAGCCCGAAGCGTCACGGACGCGTCCGCGACGGGTCGGCGGGACGGGCTCAGGCGAGGTCCGAGCCACCCGGCAGCAGCTCGTCCTCGGCAGGGTCCGGCGGCGGTGGCGGCGGTTCAGCGGTCGGCTTGGCAGGGGCGCGTCGCTTGCGCGGCGCCGTCGACGCTGTCGCTTCGGCAGCCTCCCCGGTTGCCGCATCGAGATCCGAGGCCGGTGGCGCTGTCGGTGGCGGAGCCTTGGCGACCCTGGCGCGGGACGCCGTGGCCCGGCGCGGGCGAGCCGCTGACGGGTCGGAGTCGGACTCGCCGGAGACCGCGCCGTCGTCGGTCGGCGCTGGGGAGCCGGTTACGGTCGGATCGGCCGTGCCGGCCTCGGCCATGTCCGATGCCGTGGCCCTGGCGGCCCGCGAGCGTTTCTGCGCGGCGGTCGTCGGGGCCGGCGGTCGGATTCGGCGCCGACTCGGCGACGACGAATCCTCGGAGTTTGTCGGTCCGCTTGCCGACGCAGCGGCGCCGGTCGCGACATCGGGGTCCGTCGCCACGGGCGATTCGGGTCCCGCGGAATCCCGCTCTGCCGCCAAGGCCGCTCCGGCTGCGATGGTCGCCTCGGCAAGCTCGTCGAACGTCGCCGCCGGCGGTCGATCGCCGGAGCTGCTGCCGTCCGGGTCGCGCTGGGCCACCGCCGCGAACAGCAGGATCGAGCCCGCGACGGCGGCATTCAGCGAGCCGATGGCGCCGCGCATCGGGATCCGCACCGCGACGTCGGCGCGGCGCCGGACGACCGGCGACAGCCCCTGTCCCTCGCTCCCGACGATGATCGCGAGCGGACCGCGCAGATCGGCCTGCGCCGTGGTGAGCGGTGCATCGGCCTCGGCCGCGGCCACCCGGAGGCCACGGATCCGGAGGTCCGACAGGGCTCCGGGCAAGTCGTCGACGGGGCACAGCAGGAGGTGTTCGACCGCGCCGGCGGATGCCTTGATCGCGGCCGGGGTCAGCGGCGCCTGGCGATGGGTCGGGAAGATCACGCCGTGGACCCCGGCGGCCTCTGCGCTCCGGAGCAGGGTTCCGACGTTCTGCGGATCCTCGAGCGAATCGAGAACCAGCACGAACGGCGGCTCGCCACGTTCGACCGCGCGGGCAAGGACGTCGTCCAGACCGGCCCACGTCCGCGGTCCGACAACGAGGGCGATCCCCTGGTGGCCGTCGAACCCGGCCACAGCGGTCAAGGTTCCACCTTCCACCTCGACGACCGGAATCCGGAGCGCCGTCGCGTGGAGCACGAGGCGCTCGAGCGCCTGGCGGCGCTGCGGCACGACGAGCAGGCGATGGGCCGGGCGCCGAGCGACGAACGCCTCCTCGACCGGGCGGCGGCCGGCGACGAGCTCCTCGCCATCGGCGAGCAGGTCCGAGGGCGCGACACCGGGACGATAAGCGTCGGCCGGTCGCGGGCCGGCGTCACGCCACGGCCGATCGCCACCGGATCGGTCGCCGAACGGGCGATTCGGACCGGCTGGGCGGCGCTCGAACGGTCGTCCGCGGCGATCGGGATCGGGACGCTGCCCGGATGGACGGTCATCGCGCGACCCGCCCGGCCGATCATCGCCGCGGTCGGCAAACGGTGGGCGTCCTCCGGGCGGAGAGGGTCGGTCGCCCGACGGCGCAGGGCGCGGCCACGGCCGCTCGGGCCGATCGCCGCGATCCGCAAACGGCGGGCGGCCTCCGTGCGCGGCCGGTCGGTCTCCCGACGGAGCCGAGCGCTCCCATGGCCGCTCGGGTCGATCGCCGTCGGGGCGCTGGTCCCGATCCGGACGCGCCTCGAAATCCGGACGCGGCCCGCGGAACGGCGGCTGGCCGGACCCGCCTGGTCGAGTCCCTCGGAATGGTGGTCGCGGCCCGGATCGACCTGCGAAGCCGCCTGAACGCCCGCCGCGCTCGAATGGGCGTCCACCTGGCGGGCCGCCGGGGCGCGGCTCGAATGGTCGCGATGGGCCGCGATCGGGTCCGGCGCCACTGTCCCAATGCCGGTCGCGATCCCGATCGCCGTCCGGGCTGCCGGAGCCGCCGCCGAACCCGAAGCCACGGCGCTGGCCACCGCCGTCGCCACCCCCTCCACCCGGACCACGGAACCGACCACCGGCGCCCCCGGCACCGCCACCCGGACCACGGAACCCACCCCCCGGATGGCCGCCGCCTGGTCCGGCCGAGCCGAATCCGCGAGGGGCGGGTCCCCGGCGCGGTCCGCCGAAGCCGCCGCCACCGGCTGAACCGGGCTTGCGCTTCGGACGGTCTCCCCCGCGCTCGGGGCCGCGACGCTCAGCCACGTGACGGTTCCAGCTGGCGACGCCAGCGTTGGCCGTCGCGGGTGTCCTCGACGAGGATCCCGCGCGCCGCGAGCTCATCGCGCAGGCGATCCGACCCCGCCCAGTCGCGATTCGCCCGAGCGGTCGCCCGCTCATCGAGCAGGCGACGCCCGTCGGGATCGACCTCTTCGTCGGCATTCGGCAGGACGGCGAGGACTTCGTCAATCGAGCGGAGCCCGGCGAGGGCGCCTCGGGCGTCGGCGGTCGAGAGGGTCCGCGCGTCGATCCGCCGGTTCAGGTCGCGAACGAGGTCGAAGACGGCGGCGAGACCGGCCGAGACGTTCAGGTCGTCATCGAGGGCCGCTCCGAAGGCGGCGTCGGCGGTCGCGAGGACCGTCGCCAGCTCCGGGTCGTCCGGTCGATCCTCGCGGTACGCGGTGAGGGCCGCCACCGCCGCATCCAGGCGCTCCAGGGCGGCGGTCGCGGCCGCGAGGGACTCGTCGCTGTAGTTCAGCGGCGCCCGGTAGTGAACGGCGATGAGGGCGTACCGCAGGGCCCGCGCCGAGATGCCCGCCTCGAGCAGGTCTCCGACGCGGGCGATGTTGCCGGTCGACTTCGCCATCTTCGTCCCGCTCGACTGGAGATGGGCACAGTGGAGCCAGGTCCGCACGAACGGCTTGCCGGTCGCAGCCTCGCTCTGGGCAATCTCGTCTTCGTGATGCGGGAAGATCAGATCGACGCCGCCGGTATGGATGTCGAAGGACGGCCCGAGGTGCCGCATCGACATCGCCGAGCACTCGATGTGCCAGCCGGGCCGGCCGGGCCCGATCGCCGTGTCCCACGAGGGCTCGCCATCCTTCGGGCCCTTCCACAGCGCGAAGTCACGGACGTCGTCCTTGGCGTACTCGTCGGACTCGACCCGTTCGCCGACCCGCATCTGGTCGGGGTCGAGCCGGGCGAGCCGGCCGTACGCCGGCCACGAGGCAATCCGAAAGAAGATCGAGCCGTCGTCGGTCCGGTAGGCATGGCCGTCGTCGAGGAGCGTCGTGATCAGCCCGACGATGTCGGTGATGTGCTCGGTCGCCCGCGGCTGGACATCGGGCGGGGTCATCCGCAGTTGTTCGGCGTCGGTCCGGAAGGCCGCGAGCCAGCGATCGGCGAGCTCCGCGATCGTCACGCCGGAAGCCGCCGCGCCCTTGATGATCTTGTCGTCGATGTCGGTGATGTTCATCACCCACTTCACGTGGAGGCCGCGCCGGCGGAGGTGGCGAACGAGCAGATCGGCGAAGAGGAAGCTCCGGAAGTTGCCGATGTGGGCGGGGCCGTAGACCGTCGGCCCGCAGCTGTACACGCCAACGTGGCCCGGCTCGAGGGGCTCGAGTGGCTGGTCCTCGCCGCTGAGCGTGTCGTGGAGGCGGATCGTCATGGCCGGGCCCCAGCGGCGGCGAGCGTCGCAACGGCGCTGGCCGAGATCGCGCGGCCTGCCCCCTCGGCCCCGTCGAGATTGCCGCTCGAGGCCTTCACGTTGACCGCGGCCGGATCGACCCCGAGGATCGTCGCGATCCGCCCGCCCATCGCCGCAAGATGGGAGGCCAGCCGCGGTCGCCCGGCGACAATCGTGCAATCGACGCTTCCGATCGCGAACCCCGCGTCCGCCACGCGGCCGCGCACGACCTCGAGGAGCTCGGCGCTGTCAATCCCGGGTCGCGTCTCGGGACCGGCCGGAAAGATCCGCCCGAGATCGCCGAGGCCTGCTGCGCCAAGCAGGGCGTCCGCGATCGCGTGGAGCAGAACGTCGCCGTCGGAATGGCCATGGAGCCGCGGCGCGCCGTCGATCCGGATCCCGCCCAATGCCAGACCGTCGGCCGGCCCGAAGGGATGGCTGTCCGAACCGAGCCCGACCCGGGCCACCGCGGCCGGCCCGGCTGCGCTCAAACCGCTCGTCAGAAACGCCTCGACCCGGCCGAGATCGCTGGGCTGGGTCACCTTGACGTTGGCGGGGTCGCCGGGAATTGCATGAACGGGGATGGTACAGGCCTCGAGCAGGGCGGCCTCGTCGGTGAATTCGCGGGGGTCGCCCGCCATCGATTCGAACGCGCGCACAAGCGTCTCGAGCGTTGCACCCTGAGGCGTCTGGACGGTCGCGAGCCAGGTCCGGTCGACAGTCTCGAGGACCTGACCGTCGGCCCCGACCCGCTTCACCGTTTCGACGATCGGAACCATCGGGACCGCGGCGCCATGCTCCCGAGCAGCGTCGATGATCGCGGCGATCAAGGCTTCACTGACGAGCGGCCGGGCGCCGTCATGGACGAGCACCACACGTTCACCCGTCTGGTCCGGAGCCGGAGCGAGTCCGGCCGCGGCGTCGATCCCGGCCGCGACCGAGTCCTGGCGCCGCGCGCCGCCCAACACCACCGCAGCAACCTTCGGGGAGAGCCAGGGAGCCGCCGCAAGCCGAGCGAGCCGGTCCGCGGCCGTCACCACGACGATCCGGTCCACCCGCGGACTCGCGGCGATCCGGTCGATCGTCCAGCCGAGGAGGGGCCGGCCGCCGACGTTCGCGTCGAGCTTGTCGGTCCCGAACCGCTGCGACGCCCCGGCCGCCACCACGACGACATCCGCGTGACCGCCGGTCATCGATCAGTCGAGTCGCGGCTGGGCGAAGATCATCCGACCGGCGACCGTCTGGAGGACCCGCGTGACGGACACGTCGAGGTCCTTGTCGATGTAGCGGACCCCGCCCTCGACGACGATCATCGTCCCGTCATCGAGGAACCCGACGCCCTGGCCAGCTTCCTTGCCCTCCTGGATCACCCGGACGCGGAGCTCCTCGCCGGGCAGGACGGCCGGTTTGACCGCGTTGGCGAGCGAGTTCACGTTCAGGACCCGGACGCCCTGCAGCTCGGCGACACGATTGAGGTTGTAGTCGTTCGTCAGGATCGCCCTGCTTCGGGCACGCGCCAGCGCCACGAGCTTGGCGTCGACCTCGGGAATCTCCGCCATCGGCTCGTCGACGATCTCGATCGGGGTTGGCGAATCCTTCTGCATCTGGGCGAGGATCTCGAGGCCCCGCCGCCCCCGGTTGCGGCGAAGCGTGTCCGAGCTGTCGGCGATGTGCTGGAGCTCCTCCAGGACGAACTTCGGGACGACGAGGGTGCCGTAGACGAAGCCCGAGTCGACGATGTCCTTGATCCTGCCGTCGATGATCGCGCTCGTGTCGACGACGATCCGGGGATCGCCGCTCGCGGCATCCTTGTCGCCGGTCGGGCGCGGCCGGCGAACGAGCCCGATCGCTTCCGCCGCGAGGAGCAGATCGTCGCGCTTCGCCACCGTCAGCCCGAGCATGCCGAGCCCGAGGAACAGCGAGACGCCGATCGGCAACCATGTCCCGAGGGGCGCGGGAAAGAGCGCCAGGGGCAGCCCGAGGAGGAGTCCCATCAGCAGCCCAATGAGGAGGCCGACGACCGCGGTCACGAACTCCGCCGTCGAGAGCTCCTGCGCCTGCCGGATCAGCCAGCCGGCCGGGACGACGGTCAGGTAGGGAAGAATCGCGTACCCGACGACGATCCAGGCGAGGACCCAGGCGACCAGCAGCGGCCCGCCCGTCGGCAGGTCCTCGAACAGCCGCGCCGAGGCGGCCACGGTGAGCCCGACGAGACCACCGAGTGCGGCCCCGAGCAAGCGGATGTTGCGGATCACGGTTTCCTCGCGTCGGCGGTCGCGGAGCTGAGGCGCCCGCTACGTTCGGGCGCGCTGAAGCCGCCGTAGCCTAGCATCGCCCCGAGGCCGATGCCACGCGACGAGGCGAACCCGTGGCCGGGGAGAGGGCCGCGTCGATGGCTTCGCGGAGGCTCCCGACCGCGATCACCGCGAGTCCGGGAATGTCTGGCGTCGCGGGCCCCCGACCAGGTCGCGGGACGATCGCCCGGGTGAAGCCGAGGCGGGCCGCCTCCCGCAGCCGCCGCTCCAGCCCGACCACGGCGCGGAGCTCCCCGAGCAGGCCGACCTCGCCGATCGCGACGGTGCCCGTGGCGATCGGTCGGTCTCGCAGCGACGAGGCGAGCGCGAGCGCGAGCGGCAGGTCGAGACCCGGCTCGTCGACGGCCAACCCGCCGGCCAGGTTGACGTAGATGTCGTGGCTGGCGAGCCCGATGCCGGCCCGCCGGGCGAGGACGGCGACGAGGAGCGCGACCCGGTTCGTATCGACGCCGCTGGCTGTCCGCCGCGGGCTGCCGCCGGGACCGGGCGCGACGAGGCCCTGGACCTCGACGAGGAGCGGTCGCGAGCCCTCGAGCGTCGGCGCGACAATGCTGCCTGGCGCCGGCCCGTCGTGCTCGGCGAGGAATGCCCGGGCGGGGTCGGCGACTTCGGCCATGCCTGACTCGCCCATCTCGAAGACGCCGACTTCGTCCGTCGAACCGAACCGGTTCTTCGATGCCCGAAGAAGACGCATGGCGGCGTAGCGCTCGCCCTCGAGGGTCAGGACCGCGTCAACGAGGTGCTCGAGGGTCTTCGGCCCGGCGATCGAGCCGTCCTTCGTGACATGCCCGACGAGAACGACGGCGATCCCGGCCGGCTTGGCGAGCTCCATCAGGCGGAGGGCCGCGCCGCGGACCTGTCCGACGCTGCCGGCAGGACCGTCGAGATCGTCGATCGTCGCAGTCTGGATCGAGTCGATCACGAGGAGGGCAGGCCGCGGGCCGCCGTCGGTCGCGAGGCCGGCGATGCGGTCGATGGATGTTTCGGCGACCACCCGGATCCCGCCGCCAGGCCCATCGAGCACACCGAGTCGCTCGGCGCGAAGGCGGACCTGGGCGCCGGATTCCTCGCCCGTCGCATAGACAACCCGCTCGGGCCCAACGAGGCTCGCGATCCCGCTGGCAGCCTGGAGCAGGAGCGTTGACTTGCCGATCCCCGGCTCGCCGCCGAGGAGGACGACAGATCCCGGCACGAGCCCTCCGCCGAGGACCCGGTCGAGCTCACTGATCCCGACCGGTAAGCGCGGACGCTCCGGCTCGCCGACGTCGATCAGCCGTTCCGTGACGAGCGCCGCTGGCCGGCCGCCCCCACCCGACGGTCCACGGGAGGGACGCGGCTCTGTCCGGACCGTCGTCTCGACGAGGCTGTTCCAGGCCGAACACGTCCGGCACTGGCCTTCCCAGCGCAGGAATGATTCGCCGCACGACTGACAGACGAACCGGGTCTGCGCGCGGGCGGACGCCTTCATCATCGCCAGCCGTCGCGGCGACCGGAGGTCAGGCTTCGACCGGGGTCAGCGGCTCGGCAGCGCGGATGTCGAGGCCGGCTTCGGGGTCGCGATCCACCACGATCGTCGTTCCCGGCTCGTACTTGCCGAGCAGGAGGTGCTCGGCGAGGACATCCTCGACCATGTTCTGGATCACTCGGCGGAGCGGACGTGCGCCATAGGCCACGTCGTAGCCGAGCTTGATGATGTGCTCCTTGGCCGCCTGCGTGACCTCGAGATACATCTGCTGGGCCCGGAGCTGGTCGCGTACCCGGGCGAGCATCAGGTCGACGATCTGGGTGATCTCGGCCACGGTCAGCGAGCGGAAGACGACGGTCGCATCGATCCGGTTGAGGAACTCCGGGCGGAAGTTGTTCTTCAGCTCGGTCGCGACCTTCTCCTTCATCAACTCGTACGAGGTGTTGGCCTGCGTTTCGGCACTGTCGCCGCGGTCCCGGAACCCGAGCGACGAGTTGGTCTGGAGCTGCTTCGCACCGAGGTTCGAGGTCATGATGATGATCACGTTCCGGAAGTCGACCCGGCGGCCCTTGGCGTCGGAGAGGTGGCCGTCCTCGAGGATCTGGAGGAGGATGTTGAAGACCTCCGGATGGGCCTTTTCCACCTCGTCGAGGAGGACGACGCAGTAGTTCTTGCGGCGGACGGCCTCGGTCAGCTGGCCACCCTCGTCGAAGCCGACATAGCCGGGGGGCGCCCCGACCAGACGCGACACGTTGTGGCGCTCCATGAACTCGCTCATGTCGATCTTGATGAGCGCGTCCTCGCTGCCGAACATGAACTCGGCAAGGGCCTTCGCGAGCTCGGTCTTCCCGACGCCGGTCGGGCCAAGGAAGATGAACGAGCCGATCGGCCGCTTCGGGTCCTTCAGACCGGCCCGGGCCCGGCGGACGGCCTTCGAGATGACCTCGATCGCCTCCTGCTGGCCGATGACCCGGCTGTGGAGGGCATCTTCCATGTGGAGGAGCCGCTCGGACTCCTCCGCGGCGATCCGCGTGACCGGGATCCCGGTCCACATGGCCACGACCTGGGCGATCTCCTCCTCGTCGACCGTCGGCTGGTCGCCTGCGACCTGCGCCTGCCAGTCGGCCCGCAGCTTGTCGACGCTCTCGCGCGATGTCGCCTCGGCCTCGCGGAGGCGCGCGGCCTCCTCGTATTCTTGGTTGTTGATTGCGGCGTCCTTCTCCTTGGTCACCTTGTCGAGGTCCTTCTGGGCCTCGCGCAGGGCGGGCGGAGCGGATGCATGACGGAGGCGGACGCGGGAGGCCGCCTCATCGATCAGGTCGATCGCCTTGTCCGGGAGGTGGCGGTCCGTGATGTACCGGATCGACAGGTCAACGGCGGCCTTGACCGCCTCATCGGTGATCGTGACCTTGTGATGCTGCTCGTAGCGCTCGCGAACGCCCATCAGGATGAGGACGGACTGCTCCAGCGTGGGCTCTTCGACCATGACCGGCTGGAAGCGTCGCTCGAGGGCAGCGTCACGCTCGATGTACTTGCGGTATTCATCGAGCGTGGTGGCACCGATGCACTGGAGCTCCCCACGCGCCAACGGCGGCTTCAGGATGTTCGCCGCGTCGATCGCGCCCTCGGCCGCACCCGCCCCGACGAGTGTGTGCAGCTCATCGATGAACAGGACTGCGTCGTTGGTGTTCCGCAGCTCCTCGATGATCTTCTTGAGGCGCTCTTCGAACTCGCCGCGGTACTTGGTACCGGCCACGAGCGACCCGATGTCCAGCGTCAGAACCCGCTTGTTCAGCAGCGTCTCGGGCACATCACCGGCGACGATCCGGTGGGCCAGGCCCTCCGCGATTGCCGTCTTGCCAACACCCGGCTCACCGATGAGCGCAGGGTTGTTCTTGGTGCGCCGCGACAGGATCTGGATGACTCGTTCGATTTCCTTCTCGCGGCCGATGACCGGGTCCAGCTTGCCGGCGCGCGCAGCCTCGGTCAGGTTGATGCCGAGCTGATCGACGGTGGGCGTCTTGCTGGCACGCTTCGTCTCGGCGGCCGGACTGGCGGACGAACTCTGCGAGAGGACGCGGATGACTTCGTGGCGCACCTTGTCCAGGTTGACGCCGAGGCTCTCCAGGACGCCCGCGGCGATTCCTTCGCCCTCGCGGACCAACCCGAGGAGCAGGTGCTCCGTGCCGATGTAGTTATGGCCGAGGCGGCGCGCCTCGTCGATCGCCAGCTCGATCACGCGCTTTGCGCGCGGCGTGAGACCGACCTCACCGACGACAGGCCGGTCGCCCCGCCCGATGATGAATTCGACGGCCGTCCGAACCTTGGCGAGCTCAACGTTCATGTTCTCGAGCACGCGCGCGGCGACGCCCTCGCCCTCGCGGACCAGCCCGAGGAGCAGGTGCTCCGTGCCGATGTAGTTGTGGTTGAACCGCTGCGCTTCGTCCTGCGCGAGCGTCAGGACTTTCCGCGCCCGGTCCGTGAACTTGTCAAATCGATCCATATGATCGAACGCCCGTTCCCTTCACGTCGCCTCCACGGCGACTTCGCTGTGATGCTAGCACGCTGCCCATGTGACGCATCGACCCCCACTCGGCCTGCGCCGCATTGAGTTCTCTCGTGACAGAGTGACGCCGAGTCTGCGTGCCCGATGCCGCTGGTCCGACTCGCGACCTCGCAATCCGGCTGACGAGTTCCTATCAATTGATTCGGCGGGAGAGGGCCGACGGATCTCCCGGGCATGAAATCGGCCCGGCGGTACGAAACCGTCGGGCCGTGCTGGAGCTTGGCGGGATCTCCTAGGAGGTGGTGTCCTCCGCGGACGGACTGTCAGCAACCGCTCCGGATTCGGGCTCACTCGTGGCGGCCGGTTCTGTCTCGGCTTCGGCCGGGGCAGGTTCCGCTTCCGTCGTGGCGGCCGGTTCTGTCTCGGATTCGGCCGGGGCAGGTTCCGCCGAAGGCGCATCCGCGAGTGCCGCAGTCGCCTCGACTGGCGCCTCGGGACCCGACCCCGCCTCGGGCTCCGACTCCGGAGCGTTCGGCTGGGCCGTGTCACTGACTGCGGACTCCGGCGTGGACTCCGTGGCCGCGATGGCCTCGGCCTCCCCGGTGGTCGGGTCGCCGGCCGCGGCACGTTCGCTCGCGGCCATCTGCTGCCGGACCTGGGCGAATGCCGATGCAAGCGTATTGTCGATCCCGCCCTCGGGCTCCTGGACGGCATCCGACGGTGAATAGCCGCGTTCCGGACGAGGTCGGCGATCGCCGCGCTCCGGTCGCTCCGACCGCTCCGGCCGGGGCATGACCGGGACCGTTGGCTCCGGCGGAACCGGTCGGGCCGGGGCTTCCTCAGCCTGCTTGAGGCTGAGTCCCAGGCGATGGCGCTCCGAGTCGAGCGAGATGATCTTGAGCTTGAGCGACTGACCTTCGTGGACGACATCGCCCGGATGGGCGACCCGCTGATGGGAGAGCTCGCTGATGTGAATCAGG
>JBBRCU010000060.1:0-12888 GCA_038204565.1 Candidatus Limnocylindrales bacterium | reverse complement strand
GAGAGCGGCCGGGGTCGCCGCCACGGACCTCACGGTCCACGTACGAGCGGAGCCCAGGAACGCCCTCCGGCTGCTGTCGCCGCTCATTGCCCTCCAGCTCCCGCGCCGGAGCGATCGGATCACCCGTCGGCTGATCGAGCTTGTCGAATCCCGTCCGTCCGAGAGGGGTGCGTCGCTCCAGAGCGTCTGATCCGGCGCATGCCTCTGGTGCGCAAGCCCGGCCATCGCACGATCATGGAAGGGACGCTGGAGGTGATCGAGGATGACCGATGCCCGACTGACCAGAACGCTCCTTGATACCGGCCCGCGCTCACTCCAGCCGCGGAGGCGATGAGCAATGACTGATGGCCTGACGGCCGCCGCCGTGCTCCTGGTGGTCGGCCCGGTCACAGGCGCCGTCGCCGGGTCCAACCCTGTGCTCTTCCGCGTCTGGACGGCACCCCGCGACGAGCACCTGGTGCTGGTCCGCGCGCATCGCTGGGCCTGGGTGGCGATCAACGCCGGGTTCTTCATCGCGACCGTCGTCACGGCGGCAGGGCTCGCCGTCCTGGCCGGAGCCATCGACGCGGATGCCGGTCAGAGGGCCGTTCTGGCCGCCGCGGCAGTCGTGTACGCGATCGCGGGGGCGCTCTGGTGTGTCGTCCTGGCGATCCGAACCCGGACCACGCCGGCCCTCGCCGAGATGGTGGCGGCCGGCATACCGACTGAGCCCGCGGAAACGTTGCTCGGGTCCGCGATCGGCGGATTGTTCGCCGCGTTCACCCTGGCGACCGGCGCGGCGCTCGTCGCCCTCGGGCTCACGCTTGCGGTGAGCGGCGGTGTCGCGGCCCCCGTGGCCTGGCTCGCGACGTTGATCGCCGTAGTCGTGATCGGAGGCTTCGTGGCGTCCGGGGACACGATCCCTGCGGTCCTGTATCTGCCGACCCTGCTGATCGGCCTCGCGCTGCTGCTCGGCTGGTCATGAGTCCCGCATCGTCGCGTGATCACCGCACGACCCCCCTCCCGCGGCTCGTCCACATTGAACGCCCCCAGCCTCCTCATCTGACTTCGCCGAGGAGCCCGACGAACCGGAGGAGGCACCGGTAACTTACCGACAACCGGATCGTGGCGCGGCAGCCGCGACCGGGCGAGAGAGGGATCGGATGTCTGATATTCGTGGTGCGCCGTCCTGGGCCGTCGCGGCCCGCGACTTGTTTCTCGTGGCGATGGGCGTGTTTGTGTTCAACATCGCGATCGGCCTCCTGAACGGGGCCGACGTCGTCACCTTCGATCGCAACCAGCTGCTGACCCACGTCCACGCGGGAACGATCGGCTGGCTGACCCTCACGATCGTCGCGTCGTCGTTCATCCTGTTCCGTGCCGCCGACCGGCGGCTTGTCATCGCCCTCACGATCCTCGTCCCGCTCTACGTCGCCGCCTTCTACACGGGCTCGTTCGCCCTGCGCGCCGTCGGTGGCACCCTTCTGCTGATCGCGATCGCCTGGCTGCTCGTCTGGATCTGGCGACAGTTCCTCGCGGCGAGCGATCGCTGCCGCGGCTCGCGGTCGTCCTCGGGCTGACGTCATTCGGATACGGCGCGGTCATCGGTGTGCTGATCCAGGTCAGCTTCGCGCTTGGCATGACGATCCTGCCCGGCGACTTCATCGGCGCCCACGCCTCGGCGATGACGTTCGGCTATCTCGTCCTCGTGTCGTTCGGCCTCATCGAGTGGCGTCTGCTCGGCACCCGCGGCCTGCCCAAGGCCGGGCTCGTCCAGGTTCTCGCCCTCTTCATCGGCGGACTCGTCATCTCCGTCGGCCTCCTCGCCGGGCGACCCAGGCGGCTGGCGGGATCTATCTCCTCACCCAGCTCGTCGCGGTCGTCCTCTTCGTCGTCCGGATCTGGCCGAGGTCCCTTCGGATCGGCTGGCTCGAGGCCAACCCGATCCGGCACGTCGGTGCCGCGTCGATCTGGGTCGTCGGCGCGCTGATTCTCTTCATGTACCTGGTCTTCAAGTTCATCACGGCAGCGGACCCAGCCGACCCAAGTGCCTTCCCGCTCAACGTCCTTATCGCGAGCGACCACTCGGTCTACATCGGGGTCATGACGAACATCATGCTCGGCCTGATCAGCCTGCTGGTCCTGGACGAGGCGGCGCGCCGGTCGTGGGTCGGCCACGTCATCTTCTGGGGCGTCAATCTCGGCCTGCTCGTGTTCGTCATCGGCCTGATCGCCGACACGGCCGAGATCAAGCGGATCGGGGCACCGGTGATGGGCCTGACGTTGTACGCAGCCCTAGCGATCCTGGCGACGCGGGCGAGGTCGGCATCGCTAGCGTCGGCTGAATCGGAGCTGGCCGAGCCCGCTTGAAGACGGGGACCGCGCGCGTGGTCCAGTCGCCTGCGTAGCGATAGAACTTCGTGCCGCATGTCGGAAGGAGCGACAGGTTCGAGAGGCGTTCGTCATGCGGGAGGTTGGCCAGAACTCGGGTTTGAAACTGCTCCCAGTCGCCACCGGCGGCCACGATTTACGAAGTCGAGCAGCTCGTGGAGCAGGCCCGACATTTCGGGATCCACTGCCGATTTACTCTCGGCGAGCGTGCCGTCGAGGTCAAAGATGATCAGCTGCACGCTCACGAGGGGTCGCCCCACTTGCCAGCCGCATCGACCGCCCGACGGCCGGCAAGATCGTCCGGTCGGATCAGGCGCTCATCGACCGGGCCGAGGGGTCGCGGTGAGGTCGCGCGTGCCGGAGGGATAGCCGATGAGCGGCGGAACGAAGGCGACGCCCGAGTACCCGTAGTAGGGGTACAGACCGAAGAAGTAGTTGGCGTCCTGTGCGGCGAGCTCCGGGTCGTAGGCGGGTGCGCCGGCCACGCGCTCACGGGTGTGGCTGATGTGGACCTCGTGGTCGGTGATGCGCGTGATCGCCTCGACCGGGATCAGGGACTTCGTTTCGCCGAGGCCGAGAAAGCCGCCGGAGGCGACCTCCATGAACCGGACTTTGTCTGCGTCCGCGTCGACCAGCAGGCCGTCGATCGTGCCGAGGTCCTGACCGTCCTTGTCCTTGACCGTGCGCCCTCGGATGTCCTCGTCGGGGCTCGAGACAGTCTCGCCCATGTCGCGCAGTTTCCGGAGCCCGGGCTCCCGTGCTGCATCTTCGCCATGGACTTCGGTCTTCTTGACAGACATGCGGGGCGACCTTCCTGGGCGCGATATGGCGGCCGGATCGTCCGCGGGCGCGTTCCGACCCTGGGGCGCTCCCGCAGTGCGTTCCCACACGGCGGGACCGGGCGGGCGATGCACGAGACCGGCTAGGCGCTCCTCACCCGCGATTGTCTCCTCCGAGCATCTGGTCGTCATGACGGTCTGTCATTCGCCCGCCCCGAGCCCGCCTCCGGCTCGGGGGCAGGAGCTCCCGGAGCGGGCCACGAAAAACAGCGGGTGAGGCGTCTCGTCGTAGAATCGCCCCAGGCGCCGCTTGGGTGCTGCCCAGCGAGGACGGGCCGTGACCGACAGTCAGGTGAAAGCGGCGGAAGTCGCGCCGCGCCGCGCGCTCGTGCTCCACGACCCCCCGCTGGTGGTGGACCTCGTCACCCTGACCCTCAATCCCGGCGTGTTCGTCGTTCGGGCCGCCAGCAGCCTGGCCGAGGCAGAGACGATCCTGGCCGACTGGCGCCCCCACATGGCCGTGGTCGACAGGGATCACGACGACAGCAGCCCGCTGCGCATGATCGGCCTTCTTGTCGCATACGGAGATGAAGACCCGTTATGACGCGGTTGGTGCCAGGAAGACACACTGCTCCTGCGTTCAGTGCCTGGGGCTACTGGACGGCCTCCGGCGATAGCCGATCGGGACAAATCGGCTCGTCGGTGGCGCTTGGGCGGCCGAGTTTGGCGACGCCAGCGGCAGGGTCCCGTCGCGCGCATAGGGTGGGCGAACTGTCAGGTCCTCCCTCCAGGGCAGACGATCCCACTGAGAGACGCGGCGACGGGGCTCTGCGTATCCGCCTCCGAGCGTGCGGATCGCAGCCCGTGGTCCTGGGTCGCGGCGGGCGGAGCAGAAGTGCGCTGCGCTCGAATATGACTGGCCGTCCGGAGGCGACGAAGGCGATGCATGGGCGGCGCGGTCGATCCCGTCACGGACGTCGTATGCTGCGCCGCGGCTCGCCCGCATCGGTGTGGAAATGACCTCGCTCCGCATGGCCGCGTTCCTGGACCGGCTTCGATCGCGCCTCTGGTTCATCCCGGGCACGCTGGCGATCGGTTCCGCGTTCCTCGCGTTCACCCTGAGTGGCCTTGATCGGCTCGTCGACCAGTCGGTCGCGAGCAGCCTGAGCGGCATCCTGTTTTCCGGTGGACCCGACAGCGCCCGGCTGGTGCTGTCCACGATCGCCGCGGCGATGCTCACGTTCACCGGGCTCGTCTTCACGGTCACCATGCTGGTGCTACAGCTGGCGAGTGCCCAGCTTTCGCCGCGGGTCATGCGCACATTCCTGCGCGATCGCGTGAACCAGGGTGTACAGGGAGTCTTCATCGCGACGTTCCTGTACGCGCTCCTGTTGCTTCGCGACATACGCTCGCCGGCAGACGCGGCGGGGTTCGTGCCTTCCATCGCAGTGACCGTCGCTTACCTGCTGGTCGTGGCCTCGGTCGGGCTGTTCGTGGTCTACGTCCACCACATGGCACAGGCCATCCGCGCGGCGACAGTGTTGCGCAGCGTGGGGGATGAAACCCGCCAGGCGATCCGGCGGCTCTATCCCGAGAGTGTCGGCGACGAGCCGCAACCACCCCTACCGTCGCTGCCTGAGCGCCCGGCGGACGCAGTCGCCGTGCTCGATCACGCGCCGGGCGTCATCACCTCGGTCGATGCGGAGGCGCTGGTTCGCCTGGCCGCCAAGCACTCGATCAGCGTCGAGCTGCTGCACATGGTCGGCGACTTCGTCCCTACCGGCGCGCCGCTCTTTCGAGTCTGGCGGCTACAGGGAAAGGGAGACAAGCAGGCCGCCGAGATCGACGAGGTACAGCTGCCGCTCGAGGCACTCGCGCGGGCGGTCCAGACCGGCACGGAGCGGACGATGACCCAGGACGCCGCATTCGGTTTCCGGCAGATCGTCGACATTGCCGAGCGGGCGCTGTCGCCAGGCATCAACGACCCGACGACCGCGGTCCAGGCGCTCGACGAACTCCACGACCTGCTGCGGCGTCTCGCTCGGCGCACGATTCCGTCGCCGATGCGGCTGGCGGGCGACGGATCGGTGCTGCTCCGCATGCCTCGACCCGATTGGGACGACTACGTGAGCCTGGCGCTCGATGAGATCCGCCTGTTCGGCGCCGGTTCGATCCAGGTCGCCCGCCGCCTGCGATACCTCCTGCTCGACCTCAAGGACGTCGCCCCAAGCTACCGCCAAGCGCCGATCACGCGGCAGCTCCGACTGCTCGATGCCGCGCTGGCGTCGAGCTACGAGTTCCGCGAGGATCGGCGAACGGCGGCCAAGCCGAGCCCGTCGGGCCAGGGCCCGGAGGAAGCGCCGACCCCGGCCCCAAAGAGCGAGGAGGATCAAACCGGGGCCTCACCGACGACCGTCTGAGTCGCCCTGTCAGCCGCGGCGATCGCGCTGCGGCAGTGAGCTCCGGCTCTGGCTCACACGATCCCAGGTCCCGGTTCGGACATCGGCAGCAGGGACGGGTCGGGTGACCATGCTTAGCCCGATCGAGTTCGAGACTCGACATCAGACCGAGACGGTGGCCTGATCTCCAAGAACTCGGCTCCCCGAAACCGGGGGGCGGGCTGACCACGCCGATGCCTCTGAAGTAAAGTCAAGAACATGATCCGAAGCAGTGGGGCGGCCGCGATGCCGAGCAGTGAAGTGGCGGAGGGCTGTGAGACCGGCCATCGGGACCCGAGCCGGGCGCTATGGACGATCGCGTGTGCGGCCGTCCTCGGGATCGCCCTTAGTGTCGCGGCCTGTTCAGCAGCGCAGACCGACGACCGCTGTATCGCGGCATTCCGGAATGTCGACCCCCGAGCCGGCCCAGAATACGGCGCCTCCCCCCTCGACGATGCCATCCGGGTCTGTTCCGATCTCGCGCAATGGCGGCGAGTCTGGGACACCGTGCCGGCTGCTCATCTGGGCCGAGACGACGCGCTTAGCTTTCTTGTGGGGCGATGTGCTAACGAGGTGCTCTCGGCAACCCAGCTTTGTCGCCAGATCGCGCAGCCAGGAAGCTAGAGCCCAGCTCTTGCCGCTCGCGCGCTTGCGGTCGATGTACGCGTTGGCCGGCTCGTGATGCCAAGCCTGGCTGAGGGCGATCGTGTAGAGCGCCCGGTTCGGCCGCCGGTTGCCACCGCGGTTTAGGCGCATCCGCTGCGTCTCGCCCGAGCTGGCCGGGATCGGCGCCACCCCGGCCAGCATGGCGAAGGCGGCCGGCGACCGGAAGCGGGCGACGTCACCGGTCTCGGCGACGAGGCGGGCCGCGGGCAGGATCCCGACCCCCGGCAACTCGAGGAGCGGGTGTCCGACGACCAGCGCCGCGATCGACCGCTCGAGTTCGCTGGCCCGCCGACCGAGATCACGGACATCGGTCAGGAGCGAGTTGGAGACCTCCGTCCTCGCTGCAGACCGGGCTATACCCTGGCGGCCGCAGTGGCAATGCCGGAGTCGACCCCTTTCCGAGGACCTCGCGGATTCGGCCACCGTCAAGGATTCAGGAGGTATGACGCATGACTCACGACCAGTCCGCGGCCCAGTAGGACCATTCAGAGAAGTCACCGACGCTCAGCAGACTGCGCGACAATGACACTGGCTCCGACGAGGACATCCGAGGAGGATGGTCAAGGATGGCCTGGACCTCGGCAAGATCGAAGGCCTGATGATCGACGATGTCGAACACAAGGCCCGCTTCATCCGAACATCCTTATGCACGCCGACGCAGGGGAAATGACATGAACATCAGTCCTCTGGCCGGCAAGCCCGCCCCGCCGGCAATGCTGGTCAACGTACCCCGGCTCATCACCGCCTACTACGCCGACGTGCCCGACCCGTCGATCCCTGCCCAGCGGGTTGCGTTCGGGACATCGGGACATCGGGGCTCGGCGTTCGACGGCAGCTTCAACGAGTGGCACGTGCTGGCCATCAGCCAGGCCATCTGCCGGTACCGGAAGGAACAGGGCATCGACGGCCCGCTCTTCCTCGGCATCGACACGCATGCCCTGTCGGCACCCGCGTTCGCAAGCGCGCTCGAAGTCCTGGCCGCGAACGAGGTCGAGGTCATGATCGCCCGCGACGACGAGTACACCCCGACACCAGCGGTCTCGCACGCGATCCTCACCCACAACCGCCGCCGCACCTCGGGCCTGGCGGACGGCATTGTCGTGACCCCCTCGCACAATCCCCCGGCCGACGGCGGCTTCAAATACAACCCGCCAAATGGCGGCCCGGCGGACGAGACGGTGACCGCCTGGATCGGCGCCGCAGCCAACGCCCTGCTCGAGGCCGGGCTTGCCGGTGTGCGCCGGGTGCCGCTGGGAAAGGCGCTCCGGGCTGCGACCACGCACCGCTATGACTTTCTCAGGAGCTATGTCGGCGACCTGGGCAAGGTCATCGACATGGACCTCCTCCGGGGCGCAGAGATTCGCCTGGGCGTCGATCCGCTCGGCGGCTCGGGCGTCCACTATTGGCCGGCGATCGCCGAGCGCTACGGCCTCAACCTGACCGTCGTCCGCGACGAGGTGGATCCGACATTCCGGTTCATGACGGTTGATTGGGACGGCAGGATCCGGATGGATCCATCGTCGGCCTACGCAATGCAGTCGCTGATCGGGATGAAGGACCGCTTTGACGTGGCCCTCGCCTGCGACACCGACCATGATCGCCACGGAATCGTCACCCCGAGCACGGGGCTGCTCCCGCCGAACCACTATCTCGCGGTGTGCATCGACTACCTGTTCCGGAGACGTCCACGCTGGTCCGGACAATCCACGGTGGGCAAGACCATTGTGAGCAGCGGGCTGATCGATCGCGTCACGGCCAAACTTGGGCGTCGGTTGTATGAGGTTCCGGTGGGCTTCAAGTGGTTCGTCGACGGCTTGCTCGAGGGCTCGCTCGGGTTCGCGGGCGAGGAGAGCGCAGGCGCGTCCTTCCTGCGACTGGACGGTCACGTCTGGACGACCGACAAGGATGGCATCGTTCCGGCCCTGCTCGCCGCGGAGATTACGGCCCGCGAGGGGCGGGATCCGGGGGAGCTTTACAGCGCCTTGACGAGCGAGCTCGGCGAGCCCGTCGAGCGACGAGTGGAAGCGCGTGCCACCCCGGCCCAGAAGCGCCGGCTGACAAAGCTCGGGCCCGGTGACGTCGGCCAGACGCAGCTGGCAGGTGAGCGGATCGAAGCCGTGCTTGACCGTGCTCCGGGCAATGACGCTCCCATCGGCGGGCTCAAGGTGGTGACGAAGAACAGCTGGTTCGCCGCCCGACCCTCGGGGACCGAGAGCATCTACAAGATCTACGCGGAGAGCTTCCGGGGCGAGGACCTCCTGGATCGCATCGTGGACGAAGCCCAGGCGATGGTCGACGCCGCGCTCGGGGCGAAATCCCGCTGACCCGATGACTGCCCATGACCTTGCCGTCGACGCCGAACTCGGGGCGCTCCAAGGCGATGCGTTCCGCTATTTCTCGCTCGGGACCAATCCGGACAACGGCCTGGTCCTCGACAAGGACGCGCCCGATTGGCCAGCCAGCATCGCCGCGACCGGGCTCGGCCTGGCGGCCTATCCGGCCGCGGTCGAGCGCGGCTTCGTCACGCGGGAGGCGGCGATCGCGACCGTCCTCACCACGCTCCGGTTCTTCTGGAACAGCCCCCATGGTCCCGAGCCGGACGCCACCGGGTATCACGGCTTCTACTACCACTTCCTCGACGTGAAGACCGGCCGGCGCGCGTGGCAATGTGAGCTATCGACGGTGGACAGCGCCATCCTCCTCGCCGGCATGCTGACGGCCGCGGCGTATTTCGATGCGGATTCCGATGCGGAACGAGAGCTCCGGCGCCTCGCCGACGAACTCTTTCGCCGGGTCGACTGGCCATGGGCGCAAAACGGCGGCGCCACGGTCACCCATGGCTGGAAGCCCGAGAGCGGATTCCTGCGGTGGCGCTGGGAAGGCTTCGACGAAGCGCTGATCCTGTACATCCTGGGGCTCGGCTCGCCGACGCATCCACTACCCGAAGAGAGCTACGCCGCGTGGGCTTCGACCTACGAGTGGAAGACCAGCTACGGCCACGACTACCTGTACGCGGGCCCGCTCTTCATCCATCAGATCTCGCACGTCTGGGTCGATTTCCGAGGGATCCAGGATGCCTTCGGGCGCGAGAAGGGGATCGACTACTTCGAGAACACCCGTCGGGCGACGCATGTCCAGCGCCAGTACGCGATCGACAATCCGCGCCAGTTCGCGGGCTACGGCGAATCTTGCTGGGGCATCACGGCGAGCGACGGGCCCGGTCCGAGCACCCGCACGGTCTCCGGCATCAAGCGACGATTTTTCGACTATCTGGCTCGAGGCGTGCCGTACGGGCCGGACGACGGCACGGTCGCGCCATGGGCCGTGGTTGCCTCGCTCCCGTTCGCACCCGAGATCGTCCTGCCGGCGATCGAATATCTGGTGCACAAGGTTGACCTCAAGGTCGGCAATTCTTGCGGCTTCAAGGCCTCGTTCAACCCGAGCTACCCGGACAGGCGGAGCAATCCCTACGGCTGGGTGTCGCCGTTCCATTTCGGGATCAACCAGGGACCCATCGTGCCGATGATCGAGAACTACCGAACCGGCTTGGTCTGGCGCCTGATGCGAGGCTGTCCCTACGTGGTCACGGGGCTGCGAAGGGCGGGCTTCACCGGCGGCTGGCTCTGAACCGGTGGGCTTCGATCACGTCGGTCGCGCATCGCGCGCAGCCCTGGGAGCGACTTCAGATCCTCGCTCCATCCGGCCACGCCAATGCGGAACGGCATGCTGCCAAGGGCGGAGGTCGCTATGGCGAAGGAGACGGCTGATGCCAGCGATCGCCTGGGCGGAGCACGTTGGCCGCCTCGGGCGGACCCCAGGTCCCCGGCTCGTAGAGCTGGGGCGGGGTCGTGCCGTCGAGCACACCATCGACGACCCGCCAGGCCGCTTCCACCAGGTCCTCGCGGGCAAACAGGGCTGCGTCGCCGCGCATCGCATCCCCGATCAGGCGCTGATACGGCGGCCGCTCCGTCCCGCTCTCGTGGGAGGCATACAACTCGACCGCCTCGCCGACCATGGCCTCGCCCGGGCGCTTGGCGCAGGCTCCCAGCGAGATCGACATGTCGGGCGAGAGCCGGAAGCGGAAGAAGTTGGCGTCCGGGGGCTCTGTCTCTCCGAAGACGGACAGTGGCGGCGGCCTGAGCTCCACGAGCACCTCGGTCGCGGTGACGGGCAGGGCCTTCCCTGTCCGGATATAGAAGGGAACCCCCCTCCACCGCCATGTGTCGACGTGCAGCTGCAAGGCGGCGAAGGTCTCCACATCGGAATCCGCTGCGACGCCCTTGACCGTGCGGTACCCCCGGTACTGGCCGAGCACGATGTCCTTCGGGGCGAGCGGGCGGATCGAGTCGATCACCTTGAACTGCTCGTTGCGAACGGCCTCGGCGGTGTGCCCGGACGGCGGCTCCATCGCGAGGAGGCTCACCACCTGCAGCAAGTGGTTCTGAACGACGTCGCGAACCGCTCCCGCCTGCTCGTAGAAGGCACCGCGGTCGGCGACATCGAAGGCCTCGGGCATGTTGATCTGGACGCTCGAGATGCGAACGCCATTCCAGATGGGCTCGAGGAAGGAGTTCGAGAAGCGGAAATAGAGCAGGTTCTGCACCGGTTCCTTGCCCAGGTAGTGGTCGATCCGGAAGACGGCAGACTCCTCGAAGACCTCGTGGATCAGATCGTTGAGCGCGATCGCAGACGCGAGGTCATGCCCGAACGGCTTCTCGACGATGATCCGCGCCCCGACCGCGCAGCTGGAGGCCCCCAGGTTGGTCACCACCTCGCCGAACAGCGCCGGTGGAACCGCCAGGTAGTGGAGCGGATGCCACGCCTCACCGAGCGCCCGGCGCAGGGCATGGAAGGTCTCGAGGTCGTCGTCGGAGCCCTTCACGTACTGCAGGTGGTCGGTCAGGGTCCGGATCGCCGCGGCGTCGGTGAACCCATGTGCGCGGAGGCTCTGCCGGGCTCGTTCCCGGAGGCTCTCGAGGTCGCCAGAACGCGCCACGCCCACGATCGGCAGGTCGAAGCCCTCGTCGCGGATGAGGCCGGCGAGCGCGGGGAAGATCTGCTTGAACGCAAGGTCGCCGGTCGCCCCGAAGAACACGAAAGCGTCGGAGCGTTCCCTCGCTCGAGGCGCTGATCGCCTGGCGGAATGCGTGACCGACACGGCGCTACGGCTTGGGTTCTTCGTGGCCGCCGAAGCCGAGGCGCATTGCCGAGAGGACGCGGTCAGCGAAGTCCGCCTCACCGCGCGACGTGAAGCGTTCGTAGAGCGCCGTTGTCAGGACGGGCGCGGGTGCGCCGACGTCGATCGCGGCGATGCTCGTCCAGCGGCCCTCGCCGGAATCGGACACACGGCCGGCGAAGTCCGACAGATCGCCGTTGCGCTGGAACGCTTCCGCGGCCAGGTCGAGCAACCAGGACGCGATCACGCTGCCGCGGCGCCAGACCTCGGTGACGGCCGGGATGTCGAGCTGGTACTGGTACAGCGCCGGGTCGCGCAGGGGGGTGACCTCGGCACTGACCACGCGCTCCCGCCGGCCGGCGTCGGCGTGCTTGAGGATGTTGAGCCCCTCGGCATACGCGGCCATGAGGCCGTACTCGATCCCGTTGTGGACCATCTTCACGAAGTGCCCGGCCCCGCTCGGGCCGCAGTGCAGGTAGCCGTTCTCGGCCGGCAAGGGATCGCCCGCCCTGCCCGGCGTCCGTGGCGCGGCGGCGGCGCCGGGGGCCAGGGCGGCGAAGATCGGGTCGAGACGCTGCACGGCTTCTTCGGGGCCGCCGATCATCAGGCAGTAGCCACGCTCGAGGCCCGCGACGCCGCCGCTTGTCCCGCAGTCCACGTAGTGGATCCCCTGCTTCTCGAGCGTGGTCGAGCGGCGGATGTCATCAACGTAGTAGCTGTTGCCGCCGTCGACCACCACGTCGCCTGCCGCCAGCAATGGCGCGATCGCCTGGACCGTCTCGTCCACCGATGCGGCGGGCACCATCAGCCAGAGGACCCGCGGGGTCGCGAGCTGGCCCACCAGGTCGGTCAGGGACGCAGCGCCGGCAGAGATTGACCTGTCGGCCAGCAACCCCGCCACCGTCTCGGCGTGCCGGGCGTAGCCCACCACGGAGTGGCCCGCTCGCAACCATCGCCGCGACATGTTTGCGCCCATCCTGCCCAAGCCGACCAATCCGATCTGCATCAGTAGCTCCTTGGCAACGGCGGCTGGGGCAGCTGCGGCGCGACGAGGCGCCCCACATCGACGCGAATCTACCGCCCGCGGCGTCGATCTGCGTTGTCATGACCATCATCGAAGCCGGGTACTGGAGTTGCTCGCCCCCGACTGATCGGCGAGCTGGGGCGCCCGGAGGGATCCGAACACGCCCTGCCAACCTTCGTGATTGAGGGCGTGGGTGAGCCGATGTATGCGCTGCGAGCAGCTTGAACGGTCCTCGTGGCCGGATCGGAGAAGGCGGCCGCCCACTATCTGGTCGTGTCGCAGTCGACCGCTAAATGAAGTTCCCCCGTGGAATTGAGACTGGCTCAGGCGGCGAGGATTGCGTCGAGTAGCTCCGCGACCCCTGCCAGGGCCGGGACGCTCCCGAAGCCACGATCGATGAACGGCGTGCCGTCGAAGCGCTCGGCTGGTGTCTGC
>JBBRCU010000059.1:0-14242 GCA_038204565.1 Candidatus Limnocylindrales bacterium | reverse complement strand
TCAGCAACGTCGGCCGGTGGGGTGGCCAGACGGTCGACCACCTCCATCTCCACCTGATGGGTGGCCGGACGTTCGATTGGCCGCCCGGATGAGGCCCGGTTCGATCACCAGGATTGCGCTGGTCGCCGTCGCCTCGGCGGCCCTGGTCGTCGGGTGCGGGATCGGTGCCGACGGCAACCCGGCTTCGTTCGCGCCACCCAGCGTCGGCCCGTCGGCGACGGTGACCGGGGCCACCGCCCAGACCCGCGGTGAGATCGCGACGGCCCTCGCGGCGGTGCCATCGGGGATCCAGTTCGGCGACGCGACCCGGCCCTATCGCCCGCCGGAGTCCGGCCGGCTCCGGGATTCGGCGCGGGCCGTCTACCAGGTCGTCCTGCCGGATCAGCCCGATTCCGGATTCATCGTCGTCTACGAGTTCGTGGATGCGGCGGCGGCGATCGATGCCGGAAACGAGGAAGCGGGCTTCCTCGGGACGGGTCCGGCTCGGGTGGCGTTCCCGCGCGATGCCCAGCACGTCCTCCGCGAGCTCGGGCCGACCTTGATCCTCTTCACGTGGTCGCCGTCGGACCCGGCCGCGACGGCCGAGGGCGAGGTGGCTGCGGCCCTGGGCCGGATCGGGATCGGGTTCACGGTTCCGAACTAGACGGCGTCCCCCGCGGCCGAACGGGGCGCCGCGACCGGAGCGGCGGCGGCCGGCGCGGCCGTGCCGGACCGCGTCCACTCCCGGATCGGATCGCGCCGGATCTTCAGCGTGTGCGTCCGTGGGAAGTCATCCGCGGGCCAGAGTCGCCAGCCGACGATCCGCTGCTGCGGCCCGAGGGTCGCATTGGCGGCCCGCACGGCGGCGTCGACGATCGGTTTCGCCGCAGCCGCATCGCCCGCCCGGGCACCATCGAGGAGGACGACCGCCTCGATCCTACCCGGCTCGGTCTCGAGGACGATCGGGTCGCGGATCCCGGCGATCCGGAGGGCGTTCTCGATGTCCTCCGGATAGACCTTGAAGCCGTTGGGCAGGACGATCCGGTCCTTCGTCCTGCCGCTCAGGACGAGGCGGCCGGCCGGATCGAGATGGCCGATGTCGCCGCTGTGGTACCAGCCGTCGGGGTCGATCGCCTGGGCGGTCGCCGCGGGATCCTGCCAGTAGCCCTTGAAGAGGGTCGGGCCGCGGAAGAGGACCTCGCCGTCGTCGGCCACCGCGAGTTCGACCGGCGGCATCGGCCGGCCGACCGTTCCGAAGCCGTGGTCCTGCGGCGTGGTGCAGGTCCCGAAGCCGTTCTCGCTGCTGCCGTACCCCTGGACGACGACGATGCCGAGATCTTCCCAGGCCTGCTGGAGGGCCGGCGGCAAGAAGGCTCCGGAGCTCACGAACAGCCGGAGGCCGCCGCCAAGGCGGGCGTGGACACTTCGAAACACCATGCGCCGAAGCGGGTAGGGGAGACGTCGGGCGATCCGGCGGAGGCGGTCGAAGGTCGCGCGCCGGCCGGACTTGTCGGCCTCGCGCTCGATCGCGCTCCAGAAGAGGTCGAGCACCTGGGGCACCAGGATCATGCTGGTGACCCGATGGGCCTGGAGGGCTGCGAACAGGACACGCGGGTTGCGGCTCCGGACATACAGGATGTCCGCGCCGACCGAGAGCGCATAGATCAGGCCGATCGCCTGCTCGAAGAGGTGGCTGAGCGGCAGGACGCTGATGACCCGGTGCTCGAGCGGCGGCAGGACGTGGTCGATTGCGCCAAGGGTCGCGATGAGGTTGTCGTGGGCGACCATCACGCCCTTCGGTGTGCCGGTCGTGCCTGAGGTGAAGATCAGATCCCAGATGTCCTCGGGTTGCGGTCGCTGCCAGGCGTCGACGGCGACCTCCCAGCCGGCGGCCGCCATCGCCCCGTCCGGCTCGGCGACGAGGTCGGCGACCGTCGTTGTCGCGATCCCGTCGATCCCGGCCGCGACCGGGTCGGGCGCGTCGTGGCCCGTGCCGAGAATGAGGTGGCGCGGCCGTGCGGCCGCGACGATCCCCTGGACCGCGGCCCGGCTCATCCGGAGGTCCAGCGGAACGAGGATCAGGCCCGCCCGCATCGCCCCGACGTAGACGGCCGGGAGGGCCGGCTCGGACGGGCTCCAGGTCAGGATCCGGTCGCCGGGCTTGAGGCCGAGCTGCTCGCGGAGACGCCATGCGGCGAGCCGGCTGCGCCGATCGAGCTCGGCGTAGGTCCAGGTCGTCCGCGTCCCGTCATCGTGCCAGAGCCCGAGGGCCGGCCGATCGGCGAATCGCCGGAAGGCAGCGTCGAGCAGGTCGAGGATGGTCGCGGGCCGGTTCGCTGGGTCCGGCCCGCCTGCCGCCTCGACCGTGTGGTGATCCATGGTTGAGCGATGGTAGAGGTAGCGGTCGCGACAGGGGAGCCAGACCGGCCACGATGCCAGACCGGCCACGATTGACCGGTCCAACCCCCTCGGCTATGCTCCGGCGGCCCTGTCACCGCGTGGTGGCGGGCGATCCGTGTCGGCGGCGGCTCCGCCCGGCCGGATGCGTACGAGACCCGAGCCGGAGGAGGTGAACCGGGATTGGCAGAAGTCCGAGTGGGTGAGAACGAGACGTTCGAAAGCGCCCTGCGCCGCTTCAACAAGAAGATCCAGCAGTCCGGCATCCTCGCCGAGGCCCGCCGTCGCGAGCACTACGAGAAGCCGAGCGTGAAGCGCAAGCGCAAGGAAGCAAAGCGCAAGAAGAACGCCCGAACGCCGGCCGGCTGAGCCTCACGGCTCCCGACTGGCGCCCCCAGGGCGTTCCGGCTTCGTCGACTGCTGCGCGGCGACGAACCCGACCCCGCCCGAGGTAGCCATTCCGGTGTCACTTCGAGATCGGATCCAGTCCGACGTCACCGCTGCGATGCGGTCGGGTGACGCGCTGCGCCGCGACGTCCTGCGGATGACCCAGAACGCGATCTACACCGTCGAGAAGCGCGAGCGGCGCGAACCGACCGACGACGACGTCACGGCGGTTCTCACCCGCGAGGTGAAGACCCGCCGCGAGTCCGTGGAGGCCTTCCGCAAGGGCGCCCGCGAGGACCTCGTGGCCAAGGAGGAGGCGGAAATCGCGATTCTTGCCGAGTACCTCCCCGTCCAGCTCGACGACGCCGCGATCCAGGCGCTCGTCGCCGAAGCCGTGACCGCGACCGGTGCGTCCAGCGCCCGCGACCTCGGAAGGGTGATGGGCTGGCTCGCGCCGAAGACCCGCGGCCGGGCCGACGGGCGCCGGGTGAGCGAGCTCGTCGCGCAGGCCCTGGCCCGGGCCGACCTCGCCGGGCACGACACCACCGGCCCGCACGGAGCCGGTTGAGGGACCGCGGCCATGCTGACCCAGCGAGCGATCGTCAACAGCCCGACCTTCAACCGCCGCGACCTCGGCCGTCTGGCGGTTGGTGCCGTCCTGCTGATCGCGGCGATGACCGCGATCTTCGCCCTGGACCTCGTCCCGCACCGGCTCGACATTGCGGTCGGCGACGTCGCGAGCGCGGACATCGTCGCCCCGCGCACCCAGAGCTACGTCAGCGCGATCCAGACGGCAGCGGCCAAGGACGAGGCCAGGAAAGCCGTCCAGAACGTCTACGACTGGCCGGCCAGAGCGGCCGGCATCGCGATCGACCGCGCCGCTGCGTTCGAGATGCTCGTGAACCCCGTCGACAACGCGTTCAAGGCGGGGGTGAAGGCTGCCGACCGGGCAAAGATCCTCCTCGACGCCTTGCCCGGCATCTCCGCGCCCGCCCGCGCCACGCTCAAGACCCTGACCGCGGAGCGCTGGACTGCCGTCCGATCCGAAGCCAAGGGCGTCCTCGACCGCATGGAGCGGACGACCGAGGTCCGCGACGAGGACCTTGCCAGGGTCCGCGACGAAGGGACCCTGGCCAGCCAGATGGTGCTCGTCGGCGACGAACGGGCGCTGGCGGCGGCCATCATCTCGCCGCTCATCGTCTCCAACTCGTCGTTCAGCCCACAGCTCACCAACCAGGCCCGTCAAACCGCCGCCGATCAGGTCCCGGATGTCGTCGTCCCGTACGCCCAGAACGAGACGATCGTCCGGCACGGCGAGAAGGTGACCCCCGAGGCGCTCGAGGCAATCGTCGAGTTCGGGCTGATCGACGCCAGGCCCGACGTCGCCCGGCTCGGCGGCTGGTTCCTCCTGTCCGTCCTGATCGTCGGGATCCTGCTCGGCTGGATCTGGCGCTTTCGGCAACAGCTCTGGCACCGGACCAACGCCCTCGTCCTGATCAGCCTGATCGTGCTCGGCACGACGCTTCTCCTGAAGCTGACAGCCGGCCGCCACGGGTTGCCGTTCGTCATCCCGACGGCTGCCGCCGGGATGCTCCTCGCGATTCTGCTCGATGCCGGGGTCGCGACGATCGTCCTTGCCATGATCGCCCTGATCGGCGGCGCCGTGAACGGGCCGCAGGGGTCCCTCGAGCTGATGGCCTACATCTTCCTCGGCGGCATGGCCGGGATCGTCGGCATCCGCCGCGGCGACCGCTTCCAGGTGTTTGTCCAGGCCGGGCTCGCGGTGGCAATCGTCAACGTCCTCGTCGTCGCCATGTACGGGTTCCTCGGGCTGCACGACGCCCGCGGCGTCATCGAGCTGATGGGTGCTGCCCTCCTGTCCGCCGCGGGCTCCGCGGTCGCCGCCGTCGGCACGTTCGCCGCACTCGGAAGCGTCTTCGGGATCCTCACGGTCTTCCAGCTGCTGGAGCTCGCGAACCCGTCGCAGCCGCTCCTCCGCCGCCTCCTCGTCGAGACGCCGGGCACGTACCACCACTCGTTGATGGTCGGGAACCTGGCCGAGCGGGCGGCCGAGGCAATCGGCGCCGATCCGCTCGTCACCCGCGTCGCCGCCTACTACCACGACATCGGCAAGCTCGCCAACCCGCTTGCGTTCATCGAGAACCAGGCCGGGGGCGAGAACGTCCACGACGAGCTCGAGCCCGAGACCTCGGCCCAGATCCTCAAGCAGCATACGGCCGACGGGATCGACATCGCCTACAAGGCGAAGCTGCCAAAGAGCCTGATCGCGTTCATCCCTCAGCACCATGGGACGGCGGTCATGAGCTACTTCTACGCCCGGGCGAAGGGCCTGGCGGCCGAGCCCTACGGCGGGCCGGCCACGCCCGATGGCGCCCGCGCGGCAGCGACCGTCGACGAGCGCAAGTTCCGCCACGCCGGCCCGAAGCCGCAGTCGCGCGAGGCGGCCCTGATCATGCTCGCCGACGGGGTCGAGGCGTCCGTGCGATCACTGGAGTCCCGTGACGAGCCGGCGATTCGGGGGATGGTTGCTCGAATCATCGACGAGCGGCTGAGCGACGGCCAGTTCGATGAATGCGACCTGACCCTCCGCGATGTCGAGCGGATCAAGGAGGCGTTCGTCCAGCAGCTCCTCGGGATGTACCACCAGCGGATCGCCTACCCGCAGAACAAGGTCGTCGAGCTCGAGTCCCGGCGCGGGACGGGGACAGGGACCGGCACGGGAGCGTGACCTCGGTCTACCTCGCCCCGTGGCGGATCGACGTCACGACCCGCGACGTCGTCCGCGACACCAACGGAGGTCGCCGGCCGATCGCTGTCGCGCCGCTCGGTCGGGCGATCGCCCGGGCGCTCGACGCCGCAGGCGCCCCCTCGCCCGCCTCGATCGGGCTGATCCTGTCCGACGACACAGAGCTCGCGTCACTCAACGCGGAGCACCTCGGCCACGAGGCCCCGACCGACGTCCTGTCGTTCCCGCTTCTGCCGCCGGAGGTCTTCCCGCCGCACGAGGGTGATCCCGATCGCGGGCCCGACCCGATCCCCGGCGCGCCAGCGTCCTTTGCCGGCCCGCCCGGCCAGCGCCACCATCTCGGCGACATCATCGTGTCCGTCGAACGCGCCAGCGAGCAGGCCGAGCAGGGTCGCGGCGGCCAGACCGGCGACGTCCGCTGGTCCACCGCCGACGAGCTGCGCCTCCTCGTGACCCACGGCGCGCTCCACATCTGCGGCTGGGACCACGCCGAGCCGGCCGAGGAGACCGCGATGCGCTTGCTCGAGCAACGGCTCCTCGGTGGGGTCGGCTAGGGACGCGACACGATGATGCCGGCGCCCGTCGGGTCGCCGGCATCGCCTGGGGCTTCGCCGGGCGAAGCGACCGTGCGGTCGGTCAGCGCAGGACGACGAACGCGTCCAGGTCGACCCGGGGGTGGTGAGATGTGCCGGACACGACGATCTTCACCTTGTGGGTGCCCGGCGCCGACCAGCTGAACTGGTAGACGAGCTGGCGGTACCTGGTGGTCGTGGAGTAGGTGCTGATCGTGGCCTTGTAGATTCCGTCGACATACACCTTGAACGAGCCACGACTCCACGCCTTCGTCGCCACGATCGAGATGGATCGCGCAAGCGTTGCCGTGAATGTTGCGTACTTGCCGGCCGTCGACGAGTACTTCGTGCTCCCGCCGGAGTAGACCGTGCTTGACGAGCTGCCCCAGCCGGTGGTGTAGACGGTCGAGGTCAGGTTCGACTGGTAGAGCGTCGGTCGATACAAACCACCGTACGTCGGGCCACCGACGTTGCCGGCGGCATCGACCGCCGAGATGCGATAGCGGTATTGATGGCCGACGGCGAGCGGTTGGGTGACGAACGTGCCCGCCGTCTCGCCTCCGAACCAGGACACGCCGCCGTCATCCGATCGTTCGACGAGGTACCCCCTGATGCCGCTGCCCGGATCGGCTGCGGCACCCCAGCTCGTCCGGACGGAAACGGTCCCGGCTTGCGTCGACGGGATGACCTGGGCCTGGCTCATGACGCCGGGTGCCCCGGGCGGTGTGGCGTCCGAGACGAGCCGAGCGACGCTCGTCCGCCAGCCGCCGCCGGTTGCCACGAGCTCATGCGCGACCCACACGGCGCCGGAGTACGACGGGTCGGCGGCCACGCCGACGTAGTCGCCCCATCGACCCTGGGAGTTCGTGTAGGCCTCCGTCGAGGCCTCGATCGGGACGTAGTCGGCAACCCCGACTCCGGGGACGACCAGGGCCACGACCGACGTCGGGTACCGGTCGCCGTCCGTCTGTGTGGCGAACAGGAACGCGCTCCCGTTGCCACTGACGCCGATGCCCGGCATGAAGTAGTGGCTGGCGGACTGGGTGATCAGATCCGACGCGGCGCTCGGCGCAACGCCATTGTTGGTCGTATCGACCTCGGTGTAGCGCGCCGCAGTCCAATGGTCGACGCCATCGAAGTAATCGCCCGTCGCGACGAACCAGAGATGACCGCTCCGGTAGACCGCATCGGTCGGGCGCTCGTCACTCGCATGGGCGATGGAAACGGCCCCGGGTTGGACCGGCTGAAGGACCGGGACGGTGAACAACGCGGACGAGAACTCGGCGTTCAGGTCGGAGCCGACGGGGTAGGTGACGGCATGGGCGGATCCACTCACCTCGACGTAGCCCGGGGTTCCACTGCCGGCCTCGTAGATGACCGGGACGTTGGACGCGGATGACAGCATCTGGGCGGGCCGGAAGTGAGCCTGGCTGGTGTCGTAATAGTCCACGCCGATAAAGAGCGACGTACCCGCAAGGATGTTGGCCCAGTCAGCCACGTACAGCGTCGGACCGGCGAACGTCGCGCCATCCTGGTAATCGTCTGACGACAGGACGATCTTGTCCGCGGACGACGATATCCCCGGGTAGTCCGGCAGGTAGTTGAACGTCTCGATCGGATAGACGATCCAGGCAGCGGTCGGGTCAGCCGACTCCGACACGGCGAGTCGAAGCCCGTTTGTCGTGAAGTCCGGGTCGTTATAGGTCGTGATCACGCCGACCCAGCGACCGTGAACCTGATCCCACAGGATCCGCGGATCTGCGTCACTCCGGTCGGCCGGCGTGGCGAACAAGGCCCATGTCGGCATCGACACGAGTTGAGCTCCGGCGCGGCTCGAGACCCGGACCATCCCGTTCGTCGACTGGACCACGTACGTCGGGCTGACGGCGATCCAGGGATCGGGAGGCTCGCAGACGCACGTGCCGGATTCCGCAATGCCCGGGAAAGAGGTCGCGACCTTCTGCTCGAGTGTTGGACTCGGGATCCGCGGTTGCGCCGCCGCCTGGGCGGTTCCGCCGCCGGATCGCACCAGCCCGCGGGTCGGTGCAAGGGCCTTCGATGCCGCACCGGCGCCGAGGTTGACCGCGCGTGGCGCGAGCGATCTGGTCGTGCGCGGAACTCCGGTCGCGGCCCGGGCGGCGGCCGCCGCGTTGATCCGGACGCCCACGCCGAGAGCTCGGCCGGCTGAGCCGCGTGGATGAGATGCCGGATGTGGCAACGCCCGACTTGGCACCGAGCGCGCGGCCACCTGGCTGAAGAGCCCCGAGCTGACGAGCGCCAGCCCGGCCAGGACGACGACCGAGATCATGCGCGATCGGCCCGCCCGGCGGGTGGGTCCGGACGAGCGATCGGATTGCGAGGCGCGGCGCAAGGCCGCACGCGGCGACGGGCTACGAGTCGTGGGAAACCCTCCGCGGCCTTCGGCGCACATGGGCGAACGCCCCCTGATGAAGACCTTCGGCATTCTGACACCAGATCCGTCCCCCAGCCGAGTCAACTGCGCGTCACCGCACGGTCGGATCGATCGGCGCTGGTACCATGCCTGCGGGCCCTCCCGCGACGGGAATGGGCCCGTTCGGCGTGGCGCTCACGTCGAGGTCGGGCGCCCGCCGGCGCCGGGAGCATCCGTGAAGATCGTCGTCGGCCTGGGCAACCCGGGCGCTCAATACGAGAAGACCCGCCACAACATCGGCTGGATGGTCCTTGACCGCGTCGCCGACCATGCCGGTTGGGCGGGCAAGGGGCGGACCCGCGATGCGTCCGCGATTGCGATGGGCCGGTTCCGCGGTCTCGACCTGATCATCGTCAAGCCGCTGACGTTCATGAACGACTCCGGCCTGGCGGTTCGGAAGGTCCTCGCCCGCGAGCATGCGCCGCTGAGCGACCTCCTGATCGTCGCCGACGATTTCGCCCTGCCGTTCGGCAAGCTCCGCTTCCGCGAGAACGGCGGCTCCGGAGGGCACAACGGCCTCGGCTCGATCATCGACGAGCTCGGGACCGAGAAGTTCAGCCGGCTCCGGATCGGGATCGGGGCGCCCGAGCGTGGCTTCAAGGATCACGTCCTCAATCAGTTCGAGCCCGACGAGCGGCAGCGTCTCGACGCGCTTCTCGACGCGGCCGCCGAGGCGGTCGAGGAATGGGCGAGGCACGGGACGAACAAGGCCGCGAACCGGTTCAACATGTTCGAGCTCCGGCCGGCCGACGAGACCCGTCTCGCGGCTCCGGGCGCGGTCGACGGGCCGCCGGATGAAGCCGGCGTCCGCCGGACGAAGACCGGCTGGCGGAAGGTCCTGAAGCGCGAGGATCCGGAGTGACCGCCGGTCCCGTGATGCGCGGCAAGCGTGGCCGCGATCGGCGGATCGCCGCCTCCAGCACGGGATCCTCTGGCAGCGGGAGCGGAGCCGGGCGGCGCCAGCCGGACCTGTCGGCGCTGCCGCCGTTGCTCGCCGCGACGGGGACCTTCGCCGACCTGCGCGGGCGCCTGGCCGGGCGCAGCCCAACCTCGTCGGCGGTACGGACCGGCCGCCACGTTGGCCTGAGCTCCATTCCGCACGGCGCCAAGACGTACCTCGCCGCGACGCTGGCGGGTGCCGCAGCCGGCGAGCGCCTGACCTGGATCGCCCGGGACGCCGAGATCGGCGATCGCGTCGCCGAGGAGCTCGGAGCTTGGCTCGGCGATCCGAATGCCGTCGTGATCCTGGAGCCGCGGACTTCGCTCGCCTACGAGCGAAGCGAGCTCGTCGCCGACGAGACCGCGGCCCGGGTCGCCGCCCTCTCGGCGTGGCGCAGCGGCACGGCCCGGATTCTCGTCGCCAGCGTTCAGGCCCTCCTCCAGCACACGATCGCGCCCGAAGACCTGCCGGCCGAGCCACGCGTTCTCCGCATCGGTGGACGATTCCGGCCGGAGGCGCTTCTCCGCGAGCTCCTGGCGCTCGGCTACACGCCCGCCCCCGAGGTCGCGGGCCGGGGCGAGTTCGCCCGCCGCGGCGGGATCGTCGACGTGTTCCCCCCCTCCGCCAGCCTGCCGGTCCGGATCGAGTTCTTCGGCGACGAAGTGGACTCCCTCCGGGCGTTCGATCCCACCGACCAGCGCACGGTCGGGCCGCTCGACGAGACGATCCTGCTCCCCGCGTCGGAGTTCCTCGCGCCGCACGGGGGAGCGGCGGCGCTCCGCGACCGGCTCGGCCGGGCAGCAGCAAAACTCCCCGAGCGGCTTGCCGCGGACCTCGCCCGGTTCGAGGCAGGCTCGACCGCCGACCCGGCCGCTGGCGCGGACGGTGCCACCATCCGCGCGCTGACGGTCGGCGACGCCGCAGAGATCTGGGCCGCCCAGCTCGCCCCGGCGACCGGCTTCGACCATCTCGACCCCTCCACGCTCCTCGTCCTCGATGAACCCGGCGAGATCGCCGAGGCCGCCGACTTTCTCTGGCACCAGGCCGACGAGCGCCGGGCAGAGCTGATCGAGAGCGGCGAGCTGACGAAGGACTGGCCATCGACCTACCTCGGCCCGCGCGAGTGGAAGATCCGCCTGGTCGCGAGCAGGACCCTCGAGCTGACGTGGGAGTCGGAGATCGCGGAGGGCGCGGCGCTGGCCGCCCGTGGCCTCAGCTCCGGCGACCCGTTCGGCTGGCACGAGCCCCAGCTCCCGGTGACGCGGGCGGCGGGCATCGCGGCCGCGGTCGAAGCCTGGCAGAAGGACAACGCCCGGATCGTCCTGGCGAGCGACCAGGCTCCGCGGCTCGCCGAACTGCTCGACGAGGCCGGCCACCCGGTCGCTGTCGTCCACACCCCCGAGGCCCCGCCGCCGGGCGCGATCGCAGTCGTCGAGCGCAGCCTCAACGGCGGGTTCGCGGGCGGCCCGGACGGGCTCGTCTTCGTGACCGATCGCGAGCTGTTCGGCAGTGTCCGCGTCCGCCGTCCGAAGGCGATGCGGCGGGTCGTTCCACGCGACATCCTCGAGCGGCTGGCTCCCGGCGACCTCGTCGTCCACATCGATCACGGCGTCGCCCGCTACGAGCGGATGCTCCGCCGCGGCAACCCGGCCGAGGGTGAGGACCGCGACTATCTCGAGCTGACCTTCGCGGGCACGGACAAGATCTTCGTCCCCGTCGAGCAGATCACCCGGATCTCGCGCTACTCGGGCGCCGAGCACCCGACGCTGAGCAAGCTCGGCGGGACCGAGTGGCTCAAGACGAAACAGCGCGTCAAGAAGGCCGTCGCCGACCTTGCGGAGGAGCTCCTCGCCCTCTACGCCTCGCGGGCCAACGCCCCCGGCCATGCCTTCTCCGACGACACGCCGTGGCAGCAGGAGATGGAGGCGAGCTTCCCGTACGAGGAGACGCCCGACCAGCTCCGGGCCGTGATCGAGGTCAAGCTCGACATGGAGGCCGGCCGGCCGATGGACCGGCTCGTCGTCGGCGACGTGGGCTACGGCAAGACCGAGGTGGCCCTGCGGGCGGCGTTCAAGGCGATCCAGGACGGCAAGCAGGTCGCAGTCCTCGTCCCGACGACCGTTCTCGCCGCGCAGCACCACCAGACCTTCGGCCAGCGTTTCGCGGCCTTCCCGCTGAAGGTTCGGCTCATGTCCCGGTTCGTGCCGGCGCGCGAGCAGGCGACGACGATCGACGGCCTCGCCGACGGCTCGGTCGATCTCGTGATCGGCACGCATCGGTTGCTCTCGAAGGACGTGAAGTTCCGGGATCTCGGGCTGGTCGTCGTCGACGAGGAGCAGCGCTTCGGCGTCGCGGCGAAGGAGCGCCTCAAGCAGCTCCGGCGCGAGGTCGACGTCCTCACCCTCAGCGCCACGCCGATCCCGCGGACGCTCAACCTGGCTCTCGCGGGGGTTCGCGACATGTCGGTCATCGAGACCCCGCCGGAGGATCGCCTGCCGATCCAGACCCGTGTCGCCGAGGCGTCGGCAGGGTTGGTCCGCGACGCCATCCTGCGCGAGCTCGACCGCGGTGGCCAGGTCTTCTACGTCCACAACCGGGTCGAGACGATCGAGGCCCAGACCGAGCAGCTCCGGCGGATGCTGCCGGGCGCCCGGTTCGTGGTCGGCCACGGCCAGATGGCCGAGGGCCACCTCGAGAGCGTGATGATCACCTTCTCGGCCGGCGAAGCCGATGTTCTGGTCTGCACGACGATCATCGAGTCCGGGCTGGACATCCCCAACGCCAACACGATCATCATCGACCGGGCGGACACCCTCGGGCTGGCCCAGCTGTACCAGCTCCGGGGCCGGGTCGGGCGGTCGTCGCGGCGGGCCTACGCCTATCTCCTGTATCGCCGTCGCGAGCGGATGAGCGAGGAGGCCCGGAAACGGCTCCAGGCGATCTTCAACGCGTCGGAGCTCGGGGCCGGGTTCCAGATCGCCCTGGCCGATCTCGAGATCCGGGGCGCCGGCAACATCCTTGGCGGCGAGCAGTCGGGCCACATGGCGGCGGTCGGCTTCGATCTCTACTCGCGGCTGCTTGCGGACGCGGTCGAGGAGCGAAAGGCGCTGCGAGAGGATCGCCCGCCGCGGGTCGAGCGGCCACAGACGGTGCTGGACCTGCCCGTCGAGGCGCATCTGCCCGACGTCTACGTTCCGGAGGAGGCCCAGAAGCTCGAGCTGTACCGGCGGCTCGCCCGGGCCCGGACCGCCGGTGATCTGGCGGAGTTCCGGCAGGAGCTGACGGATCGCTTCGGGCCGATGCCTGCACCGGTCGTCAGGCTCGTCGAGGTCGCCGAGCTGCGGCTGACGGCCGAGGCCGCGGGCGTCGCGTCGATGTCGCGCGAGGACGGCCAGCTCGTCGTCCGGTTTGGGGAGGGGATGACGCGGGCGACGGCGATGCGGCTGCTCGCGGGCGGCGGGCTGCCGGGTGTCCGCCCGTCGGAAGTCACCTTTGCCAGCAACCAGGTCCGGATCCGTCTGCCACGCGACGCGTCGCGGGCATGGGGCCTGACCCAGGCGGTCGTGTCGCGGCTGTCGACGGAGCCCGGGACGAGCGGATGAGCCCGCCCGAAACGCCGTCGCCCACGGACGGTGGCGTCGCCGACGAGTTGCTCATCCGGATCCGCGTCGCCGGACCCGACGAGCTGCGCGCTCTCCGCGGCGCCCTCCTCGCCGCGCGCGCGACCGAGCTGAGCGAGGTCCACCGCCGCTCGCAGCGCCACAGCCTCGGCTACGGGACGGACTCCCAGCGCGACGCGATGTCCGCCGAGGCCGACGACCGGCGCCGTCGCTGGGAGATGCTCGACCGCCTCCTGGCGGGGCTCGAAAAGGCGACGCACTCCATCGAGTGATATCGCACCTTGCGATGCTTGCGTGTGGTCCTTCGGCAGGTCTCTCGACCGCCGGTTTGCGTGGCCAGGACCGCCGCGTGGCATGCTGACGACCGAGGCGCGATCGGAGGGCGCGACGGTCGCGCACGGACGCGCGGTGCGGTCAGTCGGCTCTCGCCACCATCAACCTTGGAGGATGAACATGCTCGGAGCAACGATGGTCGTGGCGACCCTGCCGGTCAGCGACCTCGACCGCGCGGGAGCGTTCTACGGAGAGACGCTCGGCCTGACCCGGCTCTGGGACAACCCTGCCTCGATTCGCTTCCGTTGCGGCGACACGCGCGAGCTGTCGGTGTTTCGACGCCCCGGGCTCACAACGGAGCACACCCTCGCCCATTTCGAGGTCATCGACATCGAAGCCACGGTCCGCGACTTGGAGACGAAGGGCGTCCAGTTCGTCGACTACGCAGAGGGGCCGCTTACGACGACGGGCCACATCGCCCAGATGGGGCCGGCTCGCGGCGCCTGGTTCCGGGACCCGGATGGCAACTTCCTGGGCCTCCGCCAGGGATAGCGTCGTTCAGCCAACTTCGTGACCGGACCTCTCCGCCGGGCGCCACGGTCAGTTGACATTGGCGAACTCTGATGGAAAAGCGCGTCACGAATCCTCAGCAGAGGAACGACCCAGCCACCCCATGTGCGCATCGGATCAAGAGGACCGACATGGTCATCGACGTGCTAACGGTCGAACTGACCGAACTCGAGAACGCGTGGTGGCGTGCGCTACGCGATCGCGATTGGGACATTGCCCGCCGCTACATGCGCGATGACTTCACCATCACGACGGCCGGCTGGATTGACGCCCCAGTGGGAGCCG
>JBBRCU010000058.1:0-14933 GCA_038204565.1 Candidatus Limnocylindrales bacterium | reverse complement strand
ACCCAACCCCGCTTGCGGTCCATGTCCTCGAGCTCGGTCGTCGTCCGAACCTCGTACTGAGCGAGCTCGACGAGGTCGCCGACCGGCAAGTAGCGCCGGCCGGGGTCACCAAGGAGGACATCGATCCCGCGGTCGCGCGCTCGCCGCAGCCAGGCCAGGGCGCGGTCCGCGAATGCCGCCTCATAGCAGACGTCGCCAGCGAGGATGACGTCGACGTCGGGCGGATCCTCGTCGAGCACGTCGCGTCCGACGACACCGACCCGCACGCCGTTGGCCCGAGCGTTGATCCCGGCCGCGGCCGCGGCGAACGGGTCGATGTCGGCGGCGATCGCCGATTCTGCGCCGGCCTTCAAGGCGACGATCGCACACAGCCCTGAACCCGAGGCGAGGTCGAACAAGCGGCGGCCGGCGACGGCCTCGGGATGCTCCGCCAGGTAGTGGGCGATCGCCAGGCCGCCGCCCCAGGCGAAGGCCCAGTACGGCAGAGCGGCATCGTCGTCGCGCGTCTCGACCTGGACCGCGTGCCACAGGGGCAGGACCTCGTCCGCGAGATGGAGACGTATGTCGTCGACGCCGTCGACCGGCCGGAGGCGGGTGTGGCGGAGGACGAACGCGCGGGTCGAGGCGGCCATCGGCCGATCGTAGCCGGGCTGAATGAATCGATTCGGTTGGATTCCTCGGCGAGCCGGCGTCTACGAGGCCGCAGCCTCGGTCGTCTCCTTCTGCCGTGCGCGGTGCCGCTGCGCCTTCGCCCGGTTGCCACAGGTTGCCATGTCGCACCACCGCCTGCGGCCGGCCCGCGACTCGTCGTAGAAGATCCAGCGACAGGTGTCGTTGGCGCAGATCCGGATCCGGTCGTCGTGACCGCTCCCGATCTCGCGGACGATTGGCTCGGCGATCCGGGCCAGGAGGTCGTCGACAGCGTCGCCGAGGTGGCTGTGGCCGAGCCGAACGCCGTCACCGGCCGCCACCAACTCGATCCGCTCACGCGAGGCGAGCGCCCGGTTGACCTCGGCGATCGCGGGAGTCGGTGGCGCCTCCATGTGGGCGACCGCGTGGGCGAGGTCGCGGAGAGCGGTTCGTGTCCCGATCAGGCGGTCGAGAACCGCCTGGCGCTGCGCCGTCGTATGGGCCAGAGACGTGATCTCGCTCGCATCGGCGATCACGCCGGCCTGCTGCAACCACGAGGCCGCCACCTCGAGTGAGGTCATGCGCTCGACGAGGGCATCGTCACCGGCCCGCGCATCGTCTCCGAGCTCGAATGTGTTCAGGAAGTCGAAGGCCGTCTCGAGAGAGATCGCGTCATGGACGTGATCGCTTGCCGAGCGATGACCGGTCGTTGTTGTCGTGTTCACATAACCACTCTATAACTCTTGACAGGTTACGCGCAAGAGCCTAGAGTACGGAGTAACCGACATAGATGCTCAAGCCGGTTATTGGACCGGAGAACGGAGGGGTCCGATGGACGCCGTGATTGTTTTCGCCGTCATCCTCGTGGGTCTGATCGGACTCGACATCGCGGCCACCCTCTGGGGCGCCGACAGTCGCGAGTCGATGGCCGACGACCGGGGCCGCTGACACACCGGCCTCGCCGGTCCACCAGGAGTACCAGACATGCAGCATCCCTACTTCGCATTGGTCGCCCTCGAAATCGCGCAGCAGCGGGTCGCCGAAGCGACCGCCGAGCGTCTCGCCGCGATCGGCCACTCCAGCGACCCGCGGTTCGCCGGCGTCCGGCGCCTGATCTCCCGATTCGCCCTCGCGGTGGCCCGGGCCGCGGACGAGGAGGTCGGGCAGATTCCACTGGCGACGCACTGACCCAGCCGGAGGGGTAAGGTCCCATCGAGTTCGTGCCGCGCAGATAAGCGGGAGATAAGCGACGGCGGCTACAGTGCCGTCAGACGCCCCGCCGACGTCGGAAGTGCCCCCAACGTCGCGGGGCGTCGTGCTGTCCGCAAGGTCGCCGCGACCCGTATTCCTCCCGCCGTGGAGGATCGATGAACGAATCCGCCGCGCCGTGGCGCGCTCTCGAGGACGAGGCCGTCGCGGCGAACGGCGCGGCGAACGGCGCGGCGCCGAGCTCGGCCCTGGGCGAAGGCGTGACCGGGCCGATGCGGCCGCCTTGGGTGTTGATCGCGCTCGCCGTGGCGGCGGCCGCAGCCGGCGTCGCGTTCTGGCTCGTGGTCGCGGGTGGAACCGGGACCGTGGTGGTCGAGGGCGGCGCGCCCGCGCCCGGGCGTTCCGGTGCGGGCGCCGGGCTGGCCATGCCCGGTGCCGCCTCGCCGAGCGCGGCGCCCCTGATCATCGATGTCCAGGGTGCCGTGATTCGGCCCGGGATCGTCCGGCTGCCGCCAGGATCGAGGGTCGCCGACGCGATCTCCGCCGCCGGCGGGTATGGACCCCGCGTCGCGACCAACCGGATTGGTCAGTCCCTCAACCTCGCGGCACTCCTGAAGGACGGCGGCCAGATCGTGGTGCCCTCCCGGGACGATCCTGGAACGACGACCGCACCCGGTGGCACTGGGGCCGGCGGTGGATCCGGCGGCGGTGGATCCGGCGGCGGTGGATCCGGCGGCGCGGGACCGATCGATCTCAACCGGGCGACCGCGACGGAACTCGATGCACTGCCCGGGATCGGGCCGGTGACGGCGGCCAAGATCATTGCCGCCCGGGAGGAACAGGCGTTCGTGTCGGTCGACGACCTGAAGACGCGGAAGATCCTCGGAGCGGCGACGTTCGACAAGGTCAAGGACCTGGTCGTCGTCCGATGATGTCACCCACGCCCGAGCTCGGCGGAGGCCAGTGGTGAGCGCCAGCCTGTGGCTCGCCGCCGGCGCGGTGATCGCGGCGCTGGTGGCCCCCGGGATCGGGTCGCCGACCGTGGCCGCGAGCGCTGGCCTGATCGCGCTTGTCGTGACTGCCACAAGACGGCCGACCGAGCCGGCCACTGCCCGGCGCTCGGCGCGACGCCTCGCCCTGCCGATGGCGCTCGGGGCGCTCGCGATCGGGCTTCGGCTCATCCTCACCCCGATCGACTCGGCAGCTCCAGCAGCGCTGCCCGACGGACGCGGGCCCTGGCTGGCGACCGTCGAAAGCCGCGGATCGGACCGTGCGGGGAGCCAGGTCGCGACCCTCCGGCTCGAGGCCGACGAGGGCGACGGCACGTGGCTCGTCGCGGCCACCCTGCCGCGCTACCCCGAAATCGAACCTGGTCAGGTCGTCCGCGTGGACGGCGCCCTGGAGGCACCTCAGCCGGGTCCGTATGCCGACTATCTTCACCGGGTCGGGGTCGAGGCGACGCTCCAATCGCGATCGCTGTCCGTCAGCGGCGCCGTCGTAGGGCCGGCGGCCGCCCTCGAGCGACTTCGGCGTGGCGCCGGTGACGCCCTGGCCGCCGCGATTCCGGAACCCGAGGCAGGCCTCGCCGCCGGGATCGTCATCGGCCTCCGTGACCGGGTGGACCGCGATCTCGCGGCCGACTTCACCACCGTCGGAGCGAGTCACGTCGTCGCGATCTCGGGCTGGAACATCGCGATCGTCGCGGCAACCGTGGCGGCGCTTGCGGGCGGACTCGGAAGGCGGCGGCGGTCGGTCATCCTGGCCGTCGCAATCGTCGCCTACGTCTTGTTCGCCGGGGCGTCGCCGTCCGTCGTCCGGGCCGCGGCCATGGCCGGGGTCGTGCTGCTGGCCCGCGAGACCGGCCGGGCAGGCCGAGCCGCCGCGGCACTCGGCTGGGCTGCGGCCATCCTCCTGATCGTCGAGCCGTCCCTGGTCCTCGACGCGGGGTTCCAGCTCTCGACCCTTGCCACGGCGGGCATCCTTGCCTGGGCGAACCCGCTCGATCAGCGGCTCCGTCGCGTCGCCGGCGGCCGGCTTCCGGACTGGCTGGCGGAGTCGCTGGGCGTGTCACTCGCCGCCCAGGCGGCAACGCTGCCCATCGTCCTCGTGACGTTCGGGCGGCTGGCCGTCATCTCGCCGGTGATCAATCTCGCGGTCGTGCCACTGGTCGCTCCGGCGATGGCAGCCGCGCTCGTTGCCATGATCGGTGGGGCCATTGCGGTTCTTGGCGGACCGTCGATCGTGGCGACCATTGCCGGACTTCCTGCATGGGCCCTCCTGACAGCGATGTGCACCGTTGTTCGGACCGGAGCTGCCCTGCCGATCGCGAGCCTGACGCTGGCCCCGCCGTGGACGCTTGTCGCCGGGCTCGCGGTCACCCTCGGCCCGGCGGCCGTCGTGGTCGCGCGGCGGCGACAACGCCCGCACGGGGAGCGACGAGGGCCGGGGCAACCTCCCGCTCGAGCGCAGGAAGTCCCGGCGCGAATCTCCGTGCCGAAGTCCGTGCCTTCGCCCGTGCCTTCGCCCGCTGCATCCCGACCGGCACCCGCCACGGCGATGCGCCGGCCCGTCGGCCGTCGGCTCCCTCCCCGACTGGCCGCCATCGCGCTCGCCCTCGCGGTCGGCTCACTCGGCCTGGCTGCGGCGCATCGACCCAACGGGACGACCCGGATCACCGTCCTCGACGTCGGCCAGGGCGATTCCATCCTGGTCGAGGGCGGCAGCGGCGGGCGGATGCTGATCGACGGCGGCCCGGATCCGGATCGCCTGCTGGTCGAGCTGGACCGACGCCTCCCGCCATGGGATCGCCGGATCGGCATCCTCGTTCTCACCCATCCCCACGAGGACCACGTTGCCGGTCTGCCCATCCTGCTGGAGCGGTACCGGATCGGACGGATCTACGAGACCGGCATGCGTGGACCCGGGCCTGGCTATGCCGCCTTCGCCCACGAGTTGGCTACGCCGACGGCTCCGCCCGTCGGGATCCTGGCGACCGGGGCCCGGATTTCCCTCGACGATATCCGGTTCCGGGTCCTGTGGCCGGATCCCGGCCGGGTGCCGCGCGAGCCGCCAGACGCGGGTCGCGGGATCAACGACGTCTCGATCGTGCTCCTCGGGGAGGTCGCCGGCCGGCGGTTCCTCCTCACCGGCGATGTCGAGGACGACGTCGATCCGCTGCTCGCCCAGCGTGGCCTGCCGCCGATCGACATCCTGAAGGTGGCCCATCACGGCAGCGCGACGGCGTCGACACCGGCGTTCCTCGGTGCCGTCCGGCCGCGCGTCGCCATCGTGTCGGCGGGCGCGGGCAACCCCTACGGCCACCCTGCGCGTTCGACGATCCAGCGGCTGGCCGACACCGGCGCGCGGGTTCTCCGGACCGACACCGACGGCTCGGTCGCAGTCGCCATCGACCGCGACGGCACGATCGCGGTCGCGACGACGGGCGCGCGGAAGGCCACGATGGGACCCTCACCGGTGGGCGGCCGGCTCGCAGCGGCGGGGCCGATCGGGCGGGCGCCGACGGCGGCGGCCCTCGCGTTCAGCTGCGCGATACCATCGGGCGGATGAGCCCTGCCAGCGTGGCCTACTTCTTCGGCGACGACGACCTGACGATCGATCGCAACGTCCGACGGTTCGGGCAGGAGGTCGCCGCAGGCGGCGCGCCGCTCGAGCGCTGGGACCTTCGTGGCAGCCGCAACGCCGCGGCCGCCCAGATCGGCGAGCTCCACGGCCGAATCGCCACGCCGACGATGTTCGGCGGGGGCACGCTCGCCGTCGTCACCAACGCCGGTGCGCTCGCGGTGCGCGTAGAGGATCGTGAAGCACTGCTCGGCCTGATCCCGCTCGTCGCCGACGGCAACGCGCTGGTCTTCGTCGAGCAGAGTCCGAGCGGCGCGAAGTATCCGAGCCAGACGAAGCTGTCGGAGGCAGTCAAGGGTGCCGGTGGCTCCGTCCGCGGGATCGAGTCGCCCAAGGAGGGCGCCCTGGCGGCGTGGATCGACGGCGAGGCCCGCGACCGCGACATCCGCCTCGGAGTCGGGGCGGCGAAGGAGCTGGCGACGCGAATCGGCGGCTTTGTTCGCGAGGGCGACGCCGAGCGGCGCGACCAGACCCGGCGCGCCTCGATGGAGCTCGACAAGCTCGCTCTCTACCGGCCCGGTGGCGTGATCTCGCCCGACGACGTCCGCGCGCTCGTCGCCGAGGCCGTGCCGGGCAGCGCGTGGGCCCTCGCCGACGCGGTCGCGGAGCGGGATGCGGCGAAGGCCCTCCATCTGCTCGACGCGCTCGCCGACACGATGGCCGAGCCGGTGGTCGTCGTCGTCCTCCACCGCCGGATCCGCGAGCTGCTCGAACTGCTCGACCGGATGCCGACCGCGAAGAACCTCGCCGCGGCCGCGATGGCGATGGGGATCAAGAGCGAGTTCCGGGCGAGGCGGCTCGCCGAGCAGGCTCGCAAGTGGCAGCCCGAAGAGCTCATCGACGCGATCGACGGCCTGCTCGAGCTCGACGCGGTCGTCAAGGGCGCGCCCGGTCGCGGCGGCGGCGACGCCCACCACCGGCTCGCGTTCGCCCTGTGGATCGGCGATCACGTCGCTCGGTCAGGATGGGATCCGAGGTCAGCCGCACCGATGTGATCGCGCCGGCGATCATCAGGGGCACGAAACAGCGTGGCCTCAGGCCTGATCGGACGCTCAGCGAGCGGATTGGCGCTCGGTCACGCTCATCTCTGCGGCAACTGATCGTCCGGGCGATCGTCGCCGATCCGGCCCCTCAGTCCGCGGAGGACCAGGCTTGCTCCTGGACGACCAGATCGCTTTCGATGGCGAAGACGCAACGGCCGTCACGGAGATCGAGCAGCTCGATCAGCTCGGGATCGATGTAGAGCTGGTGGCAGTCTTCGCAGAGCCCACCGGGGATGCCGAAGCAGAGCCGCTCCGATCGGTCCGACATCCGGAACGTCGTATCGAACCGGGTCGTGATCAGGCGGCGACTGCAGCCCGGGCATTGTTCGCGGAGGTGGGACATCGGCGGATCTGCTGAGCCTCTGTGGCGGGCCGTCGTCGATCGACGACCTACCACGGATGCTGCGGTCCAGCGCCGTCCGCCGACATGACCCGACGGTACCGCCACAGGCCCGGTACTCGGGCCAGGGATTCCGACCCGAATCCTTGCCTGCGCCAGCGCTCCTACTGGACCCGCAGGATCGTCCGGGCCTCCGACCAGTGCTTCTCGAGGGAGTAGTACTCGCGCTCGGGCGGGGTGAAGATGTGGACGACGACCGCGCCGAAGTCGACGAGGACCCAGTGGGAGGCGGCCGTTCCCTCGCGGCCGATCGGGCGAACCTTCTCGGCCCGCAGTCCCTCGATGATGCCGTCGGCGATCGCGTCGAGCTGGCGCTCGGAACCGCCGGAACAGATCACGAACGCGTCGGCGAGGGTCGTCAGCCCGCTCAGGTCGAGCAGGACGATCTCGGCGGCCTTCTTGTCCTCCGCCAACTCGACGATTCGCCGGGCGATGTCGAGCGACGGACGCTCGGCCGCCGGTCGGGCGGTGGCGGCTGCGGCGACGGCCCCCGCGGCATCGCGGCTCGGCAGGCCATCCGGGCGCGGGACGTGGGCAGTTGCCGACGCGGGGTCGGCGGGCGTCCCGGCAACGGGCGCGGACTCGGTCACGATCGATCCATCCTCCTGAGGTTCGGGGTGACGATACAGCCGATCGGCTGAGATCACCTCCGCCACGGCCGCCGGGACGAGCCCGTCGAGCGATTGGCCGGCCGCAGCCCGGCGGCGGATCTCCGAGGCGGAGATGGCGAGCCGTGGGCCGTCGATGGTCACGATCCGCTCGTTGCGGCCCGGGAACTGGTCCGCGATCCACACCGGATCAGGTGGGGGAAAGCCGACGCGCGGTGCAATCGCGATCCGGCTGAGGTCGAGCAATCGCTCGGGCTCACGCCACGTCGGGAGGCCGGCGAACGACTCTGCCGATAGGATCACGGTGAGATCAGGCTCTCGACCGGCCGCTCGCTCGCCGTCGGCCAACGCCTCGACGGTGTCGACCGTGAACGACGGCCCGGGCCGGTCGAGTTCGATCCGACTCGCCTCGAGACGCACCTCGCCGGCGATCCCGGCTTCGACGAGCGCCAGGCGGACGGCCGACGGACTGATCGGCCGGCCGGGCTTGTGCGGGGGCTGGGCGGCCGGCACGACGAGGACGCGTTCGAGCCCGAGCTGATCACGGGCCGCCCGGGCAAGAGCCAGGTGGCCGGTGTGAAACGGATCGAACGTGCCGCCGAGGATCCCGATCGAGCCGGGTCGGACCGGGACCGGCGTCGAGCGGCCCGCTGCGCCTGGCTCGGCGAGCGCAAGACCCAGGCCCGGCGCCCGGGTCACCGGTCCTCCCAGGGTTGCGCCTCCCAGGTGAGCTCCGTCGTCCCGATCCGGACGAGATCGCCGGCGCGGATCCCGTTCCGGCGCAGCTCGTCATCGATCCCGAGCCGGGCGAGGTCGCGCTGGAACCGCTCGGCCGACTCCTCGACGTCGAAGTTTGTCTGGGCGGCGACCCGCTCGATCCGCTTGCCGCGAACTCGAAAGGTGCCCTCCTCGAGGCGTTCGACGCTGAACCCGTCGCCCATGGCCTCAATCCGGTGGACGACCACGCCCCCCGGCTCGGGCGCAGCGTCGAGCTCATCAGCGTCGGGCAGCAGGCCGGCAATCCGGTCGCGCAGTTCGGCGAGGCCGGTCGCCTCGGTCGCGGAGATCGCGAGAACGTCCTCGCCGGCCGCGCGTCGAGCGTCGCGGAAAGCCGGCCACGCCTCGACCGCCGTCGGCCGGTCGAGCTTGTTGAACACGACGACCATCGGCTTCTCGAACAGCGCCGGGTCGTGGGCGCGGAGCTCGTCGCGGATGACGTCGTGGTCCCATTCCGGGTCACGGCCGGAGCCGTCGACGATGTGGAGCAGGATCCGGGTCCGCTCCACGTGCCGCAGGAATGCGTGGCCAAGGCCCGCCCCGAGCGACGCACCCTCGATGAGCCCGGGCACATCCGCGATGGTCGGACGCCGCTCGTCGCCGGCCGGGTCGCCCGGATCGGCAAGGTCCATGACCCCGAGATTCGGTTCGAGTGTGGTGAACGGGTAGTCGGCGATCTTCGGCGTGGCCGCCGTGAGCGCGGCGAGCAACGTTGACTTTCCCGCGTTCGGCAGCCCGACCAGCCCGATGTCGGCGATCAGGCGAAGCTCGAGGCGGAGCCAGCGCTCCTCGCCCGGCTCGCCCTTCTGGGCGTGCTTGGGCGCCTGGTGGGTCGAGGTCTTGAAATGGGTATTGCCGAGTCCACCGCGTCCGCCGCGCGCGATTATCGCGGTCTGACCGACGGCGACGAGGTCCGCGAGCAGCTCGCCCGTCTCCTCGTCGAAGATCGCCGTGCCAGGCGGCACGTCGATGACGAGCTCGTCGCCGGCGGCGCCGTGGCGACGCGAGCCTGAGCCGCGGCCGCCCGGCGTGGCCTTGAAGTGGTGCTTGTAGCGGAAGTCGCGGAGGGTCGTCTGGCCGGCGTCGACGCGAACGTGGATCGACCCGCCCCGGCCGCCGTCGCCGCCGTCGGGTCCGCCACGCGGGACGTGGGCCTCGGTGCGGAACGTTGCCGCCCCATCGCCGCCCGCGCCGGCCTTGACGAAGATCTTGACGCGGTCGAGAAACATCAGATGGATTGTCGCATCCGAACGGTCCGGACCCGGACCCCCCGTTCGCGAAGCGGCGGCTGCCGGGTCACAGGCTCAGGGACGGCCGGCCCGTGCCACGTCGTCGGCCCTCCTCCAGACCGACGGCGCGTCGCTGGGCGGTTCGGCGATCAGAGATAGAGAAGGGGGTTGACGCGGGTGCCGCCATCCCAGACCATCCCGCGCCAGACCTCGAAGTGGAGGTGCGGCCCGGTGGCGTTGCCCGTCATGCCGACACGCCCGACTCGCTGGCCGCGGCCGACCGACTGGCCCTGTCCGACCGCGATCGAGGACATGTGGTTGTAGGTGGTGTACAGGCCCGAGCCGTGGGCGATCCAGACCTGGTAGCCACCGCCGTTGTTCTTCCAGCCGGCGAAGATCACGGTCCCGCCGGCCGCGGCGAGGACGGGAGTGCCGATGTCCGCCGCGATGTCGATGGCCCAGTGGCCGTAGTGGAAGTACTGGCTGATATAGCCGCCGGGGACGGGCCACGAGAGCCGGCCACCACCGTAGGAAGCCGGCGGACGCGTCGTGCCGCCGCCGCTGCCGCCGGAGTGGACGACGGGCTTCTTGGTCGGCGTCGGCGTCGGCGTCGGCTTTGGCCTCGGCGTGGCGATCCGGCCCGACAACGCGCCCGGGATGGTGAGGGTCTGGCCGACGACGAGGATCGGATCGGTGAGCCCGTTGACCGCGACGATCTCGTCCGTACTGGCCTTGTACGCCGTCGCGAGCGAGTCAAGCGTGTCGCTCGTCCCGACCGTCACGACCACACCGCTGACCGGCGGGATCGTCAGGTTCTGGCCGACCTTCAGATCGTTCTTGCTCTTCAGGTGGTTCGCCCACCACACGGTCATCATCGACACGTGGAACTTGGTGGCGATGCCGGTCAGCGTGTCACCCGGCCGGACCTTGTACGAACGGAGGAGCCCGGCACCGTCGGCGACCGTCGTATCGACCGATACGGGCTTGAGGAGCGTGCCGTCGGAGCTGAACGGTCCGTCGATGGCGGGCTGCGGGTCGGCAACCAGGCCGAGTGACGTATCGCCGAGGTTGGCGCTGTCGATCCCAAGGACGGCGCCGTCGCTGGGGGATCGATCGTCGATCCCGCCGTGGGCCCGTCCGTCGAGGGCCGCGACGTCGCCGCCGACCGCGATCCGCGGGCCGCTGCCGGCGCCATAGGTGTTACCGATGGGAGCGGCAACGGCGCCGTTCCCGAGATTACTGAGGACGAGCGCGACGGCGACGAGGCCGACGGCGGTCATCGACACAAGGCGCTCACCAGATAGCCGGGGACGACCTTGCGATCCGCCGCGACGGCTGCGCGCCATCGACGTGCTGTTTCGCCGAGTTTTGACGGCCGCCGCTGAGCGGTGGCCAAGGTCGGGTCGCAAGCGCGCAATCAAGCGCCGCACACCGACCGCTGCGTCGTGCAATACGGTCTCCTGATGAAACCGGACGGTCAACGCGGGGATGGGGAAAGCGCGTGGGACGTAAGCGCTTGGGTCGGGACCGTCCGAGGGTCGCGTCTTCGAGCTGGGGGTCTCTGTCCGCGGCCGAGCCCGTGTCTTCACCGGGCTGTCGACTTCGAGTGGAACCGTAACAGACACGTAACGGCCACGCAAACCGGAGGGCTGTCGCGCGGAAACGACGCTGGCGGCGCCGAGGCCTTTGCCATCAGCCGATTGCCCTCGTCGACGTGGGGCTACGGGCCGACGAATGGTGGCTCGGGCGTCGTGGCGCGAGCCATGGAGCTCAGCTGGCTTCGAGGCTCTTCGTGAGCGAGCCGAGGAACTGGACGTTGTTCTCGGTCTTGGCGAGGCGATTGAGGAGGAGCTCGATGCCCTCGTTGGTGCCGACCGCCGAGAGCATCCGGCGCATCGTCCAGACCATCTTCAGGACCGGCTCCTCGAGGAGCAGCTCCTCGCGCCGCGTGCCCGAGCGCTGGACGTCGATGGCCGGGAAGATCCGCTTCTCCGCCAGCTTCCGGTCGAGGATGAGCTCCGAGTTGCCGGTGCCCTTGAACTCCTCGTAGATGACGTCGTCCATCCGCGAGCCAGTGTCGACGAGGCAAGTCGCGATGACCGTCAGCGAGCCGCCCTCCTCGATGTTCCGGGCGGCACCGAAGAACCGCTTCGGGGGATAGAGGGCAATCGGATCGATGCCGCCCGACAGCGTCCGCCCGGACGGCGGCAGGGCGAGGTTGTAGGCGCGCGCCAGACGCGTGATGGAGTCCAGAAGGATGACGACGTCGCGGCCGGTCTCGACCTGACGCTTGGCGATCTCCAGCGCCATCTCGGCGACGTGGGTGTGGTTCTCGGTGGGCTCATCGAACGTCGAGCTGATGACCTCGCCCTTGACGCCACGCCGCATGTCGGTGACTTCCTCGGGCCGCTCGCCGATGAGCGCGACCATCAGGAGGATGTCCGGATAGTTCGTGCTGATGCCGTTGGCGATGTGCTTGAGGAGCATCGTCTTGCCGGCCTTTGGCGGGCTGACGATCAACGCGCGCTGGCCCTTGCCGAGCGGATTGACGATGTTGATCAGGCGCTGGCTGAGGTTCTTCGGGTCGCTCTCGAGGTTGATGAGCTCGAGCGGGAAGATCGGCGTCAGGTCGCCGAAGACGGGCCGCCGCCGGGCGGTCTCGGAATCGACGCCGTTGACGGCATCAACCCGGAGCATCCCCCAGTACTTCTCGTCCTGGCGCGGGGCACGAACGGCGCCGCTGACCCGGTCGCCGACGCGGAGGCCGAAGCGGCGGACCTGGCTCGAGCTGACGTAGACGTCATCGGGGCTCGGCAGCAGGCCGTGTCGACGCATGAACCCGAAGCCCTCGTCGACGACGTCGAGGATGCCGCTCGCGTAGGCGTTGCCGGCACGCTCGGTCTGGCGCTCGAGGATCCGCTCGACGAGATCGTCCTTGCGCTCCTGCGTGCCGGTCTCGAGCTCGAGGTCCTGGCTGACCGCACGAAGCTCCGGGACGCTCATCTCGCGAAGGTCGGTCACGTCGAGGTCGTTCCGCTCGCGGGCGGCGTCGATCTCCTGCTGCTCCTCGTACTCGGTGACGGGCGCACGCGAGGCCACCTGGTTGCGACGGCGCGGCCGCCGATTCCGGGAACGCTGGTCGGGACCGAGTTGGGGCATGGGTGGGGCAATCCCTCAGGAGAAACGGGTGCGAGGATGAGCCGCGTCCGGGCTGGGTGTTCGCGCGGAATCGCTCCGCTGCGCAGGCCGGTCTGGGATGGGAGGGATCATACCCGGCAGAGGAGGCCGACGTCAACGCCTGACTGCGCCATAGACTCCGATCGTGCTCGACCCACTCATCTGCCGATCCCGGGAGCCATGATGACCAAGGCCCGAAACCGGGAACCGCTCCTCACCAGCGTCGTTGGTTCGCACGCGCACCCAGGCTGGTTGGCCCACGCGATCGCGAGCGCCGAGCGCGGCGAGTTCGGGCCGGCCGATCTGGCCGAGCTGCTCGACGACGGCGTCGACCTCGCGATCCGCGACCAGGAGCAGGCCGGGATCGACGTGGTCAGTGACGGTGAGATGCGCCGGGCCGGCTTCTTCACTGCGGAGTTCTATCGCCACCTGACCGGCGTCCGGGCCCTCGATCCGGATCGGCGGCTGGGCGTCGGCGCCCACGATGGGCTCCATCGCTACACCGTCACCGAGCCGATCGCGGCGCCGGACGGCCTCGGGGTCGTAGCCGAATTCCTCGCCGCCCGGCCGCGGACGGCCCGACCGCTCAAGGTCACGATCCCGGGGCCGTACACGTTGTCGGGGCGGCTGACCCACGGTCCCGGCGAGGTCTACCCGACGCGAGTCGCTGCCGCTGAAGCATTCGTGCTGATCCTCCGGGCCGAGATCGCGGGTCTGGTCGGCGCTGGCGCGGACATCATCCAGGTCGACGAGCCGTCGGCGGCGATCCACCCGGACGCCCCGGCCGATTTCGTCGCCTTGTTCAACGCCGCGATCGAGCCGGCCGTCGGGCGGGCTCGCCTCGGCGCCCATCTCTGCTTCGGCAACTTCCTCGGCCGGCCGCTCGCGTCGCGGAGCTACCGGCCCATCCTCCGCGCCATGCTCGACTTCGCCGTCGATGAGCTCGTCCTCGAATTTGCCAACCGGGAGATGGCCGAGATCGGAATCCTGGGCGAGATCGCGGCGGCGGGCCGAGACGTTGCGGTCGGCGTGGTCGACGTCAAGAACAGCCACATCGAGACCGCCGCGGAAGTCGCCGACAGGATCGACCTCGTGCTCGGTGCGGGTGTTCCGCCGGAGCGCCTCGCTCTCGTACCCGATTGTGGGTTCAGCCAGACCGCCCGCCACCTCACGACCGCAAAGCTCCATGCCCTGGTCGCCGGCCGCGACCTCGTCCGAGGCCGAGCCGCCAGCGAGCCCAGCCCATCCGCCAGCCCATCCTGAGGAGGATTCGCGTCCATGCAGGCCCACCACGTCACGATGCTCGGCACCGGGCTGATCGGCGACTTCTATACCGCCACCCTCCACGGCCAGCGCGGCCGCGACCACGTCCGGGTCGTGTTCTCGCGTTCCGAGGAGCGCGGCACGGCCTTTGCCGAGCGCTGGTCGATCCCGGAGCACACGACCGACCTCCGCGCCGCGATCGAGCACGCGGACACCGACACGGTCGTGATCGGCCTCCCGAACTACCTTCACGAGGAGGCGGTCGGGCTGGCAGCCGCCGCCGGCAAGGCGGTCCTCTGCACGAAGCCTCTCGGGCGGACCGCCGACGAGGCGCGCCGGATGCTCGAAGTCGTCGAGAAGGCAGGCATCTTCGGCGGTTACCTCGAGGACCTGTGCTATACCCCCAAGACCCTCAAGGCGGTTCGTTCGGTCGAGGGCGGCGCGATCGGCGACGTCACCTGGGTCCGTTCCCGCGAGACCCATCCGGGGCCGCACAGCGCCTGGTTCTGGGACGGCCGCCTGACCGGCGGCGGCGCGATCATCGACCTCGGCTGCCACTGTATCGAGATCATCCGGAACTTCGTCGGCAAGGGGAACCGGCCGGTCGAGGTGATGTGCGCGACCGACACCCTCGTCCACCCGATCGACGACGAGGACAACGCGATCGCCCTGATCCGTTTCGAGTCGGGCGCGATCGGCCAGTTCGAGGTGAGCTGGACGTTCCGCGGCGGGATGGACCTGCGGGACGAGGTCGCCGGCACGCAAGGCACGATCTGGCTGAACCACGTCCTGCGAACCGGGTTCGAGATGTTCACCGCGGGCGGCGGCGATGGGTACATCGCGGAGAAAGCCGAGACGTCAGCTGGCTGGCTGTTCCCGGTCGGCGACGAGGTCAGCGAGCTCGGGTACGTCGACATGTTCAGCGACATGTTCGGCGCGATCGACGAGGGGCGGCCAC
>JBBRCU010000057.1:0-14953 GCA_038204565.1 Candidatus Limnocylindrales bacterium | reverse complement strand
CCAGATCGGGCTGCGCGACTGGGAGACCGTGTACAACACGATCCGACCGCACCAGTCGTTGGGCCAGCGCACCCCAGCCGAATACCTGGCCTCGATCGGCATCGAGGTGTAACGGACGTACTGGACGAGTACACGCCCTTGACGTGCGAACAAGCGTGCGCCATCGTGTGCGCATGAACGTGCGCACGAACCTCCTGCTCCCGAAGGACCTCGTCGATGAGGTCGACCATTTCGCGGGTGAGCGCGGCCGGAGCCGGTACGTCGCGGAGGCCCTGCGCGCCCGGCTCAAACGCGACCGCCTGCTCGAGGCCATCAAGACCACCGCCGGCGCCTGGCGCGATCACCCGCAATGGCGGACCGATCAGGATGTCGTCGACTGGGTCCGAGCGATTCGCGTCGACAGCCGGGATCCATGGAAGGAGCCCCGATGAGCGCCTACCTCCTCGACACCACCTTCCTGATCGACTACCTCCGCGGCCTGCCGGAGGCCGTCGAGCGGCTCCGAGCCATCGCCGAGCGCGGTGACCTCGCCTTCGTGAACGACGTCGTCAGCGCCGAAGCCTGGGCGGGAGCACCCACAGACGATGACACTGCGCTGACCACGCTCCTGCAGTTTCTGGAGTTCATCGCTGCCGGCCCGGACCACGCTCGCGTGGCCGGTCGTTGGCGGGCAAGGTCGCGAGCGTCGGGTCGTGACATCGGGATCGCCGATGCATTGATCGCGGCCTGCGCGGATGACGCCCGTGCGAGCGTCCTGACGCGCAATCTCCGGGACTTCGCCCTGACGCCGGTCCCGGTCGAGACCTACTGATCGACGACGTACTCGCGGGTCTCGGTCAGCTCGACTCGACCGCCGATCTCGATCGTGCCGTCGGGCTGCAGACGGACGACGATCTCCGAGCCGACACCCCGGCGAATCGTCAGCGGGCGTCGAAGGAGCCCGCCCACGACGACGGCGGGGCGAAGATTCGGATCGCGCCATCGGCGGCATCGTCGACGAAGACGGTCTCCGAGAACCCGAGGTCGACCGCGACGGCCTGGCGCCGCCCGGGCGGGATCAGCGCACCGTCGAGGAAGACACCGAGCGGGTTTCCGCCGCGGCCATCGGGGTCGACGAAGACGCGCAGGACGTGGAGCTGGGTCACGGTCGTTCCGCGCTGGTGTCGGCGCCGACGCTGACGTGCTCGAGCGCGATCCGCTGGAGTCCCATGATCGTCATCGCGTCGGTGATCCGCCCGTCGGCCGTCATCGCCAGCGCTTCGTCGAAGGCGACCCAGCGCACGGCGAGCTCCTCGGACGGTTCGGGTGACGCGATGCCCTGGCGCGTCGATCGGGCCGCGAAGATCACCCCGGTCTCGTCGGTGATCGAGTTGGACAGATGGAACCGGACGATCTCGCGCCAACCGTCGGCCTCGACGCCGGTCTCCTCGCGGAGCTCACGCTGCGCGCCCGCCAGTGGCGCCTCACCGGCCGGCACGCCGCCCTCCGGGAGCTCCCACGAATAGACGTCGAGGGTGTAGCGGTGCTGGCCGACGAGGAGGACGCGATCGTCGTCGTCGACGACGACCACGCCTGCCGCCACGTTCGCAAAGTGGACGACGCCATACATGCCGGGGCTGCCGTCAGGCCGCTCGACCTCGTCGTGCCAGACCGTGACCCACGGATTGTCGTAGGCGACGCGGCGCGATCGACGCGTCCAAGGACCGACCGGGACCGGCGCCATTGGAGCGGTCGGATCGGTCGGGTCGGTCATCCCGGTCATCGTCGCATGCGATCGCCTGCGGCGCCGCGGCCGAGACCGCACCATGGACGCCTACGAAGGACGGATGATGCGCCGACGTTCACTGCTCTTGGGAGCCACAGCCGCCACTGCCGGTCTCTTGCTGGCCGGGTACAGCGTGGGCAGCGTGATCGTCTACGAACAGCTCACCTCCATCGGTCCGTGCCCGGCCGGCTGGGCGGCCAACGACCCGACCCGCTTCGCGGTGCTCGGCCCGGACGGACGCCCGATCCCGGGGCACGAGGGTTTCGATACGACGCCGTACCGCATGCCGTGGCCGGAGGATGTCCGGATTCCCAGTCGCGCGGCGGGCATCGAGCTCAGCGGCTGGTACGTCCCGGCGGTCGATCCGGCCGCGCCGAGCGTGATCGTGGTTCACGGGCGCGGCGCCTGCAAACGCGACCACACGGCGCTCCTCCCGGCGGGGATGCTTCATCGGAACGGGTTCGCCGCCCTGCTGGTCGACCTTCGCGAGCACGGCGATTCGACGATCGAGGACGGCCATTACGCGGGCGGCACCGAGGAGTATCTCGACCTCCTCGGTGCCTGGGATTGGCTCCAGGCGACGAAGGGCGCGGAGCCGGGGCGGATCGGGCTGGCCGGCATCTCGCTCGGGGCAGCCACGTCCCTGATCGCGATGGGCCGGGAGCCGCGCCTGGCGGCAATCTGGGAGGACTCGAGCTACGCGGATCTGCCCGGGTACATCCGGGACGAGCTCGGACGGCGCGGCCTGCCCACGTACCTCGATGTCGGAGCGGTCGTCGCCGGGCGGATCCTGCACGGCGATGATCTCGCCGCCGTGAGCCCGCTCGAGAGCGTCCACCGGCTGGCGGGTCGTCCGATTGCCGTCACCCACGGCGACGCGGACGCGGTCGTCAAGGTCGCCGACGGGCGCGCGCTCGCCGCTGCGGTCACCGTCGACGGCGGCCGGCCAGATACCTGGTTCGTGCCAGGCTCCGGGCACACGATGGCGATGATCGACCAGCCTGCCGAGTACGAGAGGCGCCTGGTCGCCTTCTTCGGGGCGGCGCTCGGCGGCTGACGCGGCGGGGCGGGCAAGCCGATGTCGCGCGGGATGCGGTGGTTGGCCGACCGTGGCGCCGGCTCCCTAGACTGGCCCGATGACCGACCGGCCCGCAAGCCCGCCGATCCACGCCGTGGCAGTCCTCCGCGATGTGCGGATCCCTGTTTCGGACGGGCTCGAGCTGTCGGCCAACCTGTGGCTGCCGGAGCCGCTTGCGGACGAGTCCGGTCCGACGACATTCCCCGCGATCCTCGAGATGATCCCTTACCGCAAGGACGACTGGCGTGCGGCGAGCGACGAGAGCCGCGGCGAGTGGCTGGCGGCCCGTGGGTTCGCCCTGTGCCGGTTGGACGTCCGGGGCACCGGCTCCTCGCCGGGCGTTGCCGTCGACGAGTACACCGCCCGCGAGACGCAGGATGGATACGACGCGGTCGAGTGGCTGGCGGCGCAGGCATGGGCCAACGGCAAGGTCGCGATGTGGGGCATCTCGTACGGCGGCTTCACAGCGATCCAGGTCGCCCTGCTCCACCCGCCGCATCTCGCCGCGATCGTCCCGATGATGGCCACCGACGACCGCTACACGGACGACGTTCACTACATCGGCGGCTGCGCGACGGTCTCGGAGCTGAGCCAGTACGCGGTCTCGATGGTCGGGATGAACGCGATGCCGGCTCGCGCCGACGAGCGCGGCCCCGCGTGGGAGGCGGCCTGGCGGAATCGGCTCGAGCAGACCCCGATCTGGCTCTTCGAGTGGCTCCGCCAGCAGCATGACGGACCGTACTGGCGGCAGGGCTCGCTCGCCCCCGACTACGGGCGCCTGACGACGCCGACGTTCCTAATCGGCGGCTGGATGGACGAGTACGTCGACGCGGCCCTCCGGATGCTCGAGCGCTGCACGAACGCACCGCGCAAGGCGTTGATCGGCAACTGGGTCCACGATACGCCCGACGAGGCCTACCCCGGTCCGAACGTCGACTGGTACCACGAGATGATTCGCTTCTTCGACCACTGGCTGAAGGGCGTCGACAACGGGGCGATGGACGAGCCGACTCTGATTGCGTTCCGCCACGAGTGGGCCGAGGCCGAACCGTTTCCGGTGGCCTGGCCGGGCCAGTGGCTGGCGGAGGCGGTCTGGCCACCGGCGGACCTTGCCGAACTGGTCCTCCATCTCGGGTCCGGCGAGCTGCCGCTGGTCGGACGTCTGTCTGCGGAGCCGCCGGTCGAGGCGGCCGTCGAGCGCTTCCGCCACCGCGCGACGATCGGAACTCGGGCCGGGCTGTCCTGGGGAGCCGGCGGCCGGCCGAACGGCGTCGCCCGCGACCTGCGGCCTGACGACGCCCTCGGGCCGACCTTCACCTCGGAGCCGCTCGACGCCGAGCTCGACGTCGTGGGCGTTCCGGCCGTCGTCCTCGCCTGGGAGTCGCCCGTGCCCGTCGCCACCGCCGCCGTCCGGCTCGAGGACGTGGCCCCCGACGGCACGCCGTTCCAGGTGACGGCAGGTCTCTTGAACCTGACTCATCGCTCGTCGCACGCCGCACCCGAGCCTCTCGAGCCGGGCGCCGTCACGGCGGTCCGAGTCGCCCTCCGCTCGACAGCGCACCGGTTCGCTGCCGGTCACCGGATCCGGATCGCCGTCTCGTCCTCGGCCTGGCCCGTCGTCTGGCCGTCGCCGTTCCCGGCGGAGTACGGCCTCCATGTGGGCCTCGGAACCGGGTCGCGGCTGGTTCTGCCGAACCTTCCCGAGGGCCACATGGGTGTCGACCTGCCGTCGTTCAAGACGACCTCGCCCGGGCTCCGCAATGTCGGCTCGTACCGCGGCGACCCACCGCGCTGGGAGGTGGTCGAGGATGTGATCGACGGCTCCGTCACCGTTCGGACCAGCGAGTACGGCGAGTCCACCCTCCTCGACGGCAGGACCACCCTGCACACCGGCGAATCGCTGGAGATGACTGCCCGCGACGCCGACCCGGCCCACGCCCGGATGGCCAACGAGGTCGTGTACCGGTTTCGATCGGACGCCGGCGAGATTCTCATCGAGGCGACCGGGACGACCTTGACCGACGCGACCGACTTCCACATGAAGGTCGACCTGGAGGTGACCCTCGATGGCGCCCCATTCTTCGAGCGCGGCTGGCTCGAGACCATCCCGCGCCGCCTCGTCTGAGGAGGATCCATGGACCAGCCGCGCGTTCGTTCATCTGCCGGGTGCCGGCCGTCCGATCGATCTCGGCGGGTTCGGGATGGTCGTCAAGGCGACCACCGAGGAAACCGACGGTGCCTTCAGCCTTCTCGAGGCAAGCGAGCCGGCTGGGTTTGGCCCGCCGCTCCACATCCACGAGGATTGCGCCGAGGCGTTCTACATCCTGGCCGGCAAATACCACGTGTTCGTCGAGGACGAAACCTTCCACGGCCCGGAAGGGTCGTTCATCTTCGTACCGGCCGGTCTTCGCCACGGATTCCGGGTCGGTGACGTCGCCAGTCGCAAGCTGAACCTGTACACACCCGGCGCGATGGTCGGCTACTTCGACGACCTCAGTGCGGCCATCGCGGCGGACGCCGCGACGCCGGAGGCGGTGGACGCGATCGGCCGGCGCCACGCGATGCGGGTCGTCGGTCCAATCCCGGACGGCTATGTGTGAAGTGGGCGCTTCGCGCCGCTGACGAGTTCGACGAAGGAGGCCCTGGCTCGTGCCGATCCCGACGCGAATCGCGGCGAGCGGGGCAGATCGCGGCGGCCTGATCGCCACCGGGATCAATCTCGGAACCAACGAGCGGGGCCGTTCTCGATTCCGGCGGGATTCGGTCGTATCGCACCCGTGGCCGTGCTCGTTCGTGCCAGGATGATCGCACGGGAGATCAGGCATTGCGCGGCGGTGGCGGCGCGCGGCGGTGGCGGCGCGCGGCGGCGCGGCGGCGCGGACGACGAGGTCGTGCTCGCGGCAGAAGCCGCGACGAGCCCCAACTCCGCGCGGCGCCGCAGGTGCCGGACCGTTGACGCAGCCGCCGACGGCGGCCAAACTCGCGGCGTCATACGAGAATCAGCGCATCGGGCGGGAGGGAGCCATGGCGAACCGGATCTCGTGGCGCAGGATCCGCTGGCCGGCGGCAATCGCCGCGTCGCTGCTGGCCGCAACTCTCGCGGTTGCCGGCCTGGTGAACGCGGTCGGTCCCGACCTGACCTCGCTCCATCCGATCCGTGCGGTCGCCGGCACGGTCACGATCGTCAACCAGGAAGGCGATGCCTTCTGCCTCGACCCGGACGGAGGCGGCGACCAGTTCTGCTCGGTTGCCTATCAGCCCCTCGGAAGCGCTGCCCTCGTCGTTGGCCAGCATGCGTCCGGGACCGTCCTCCTCCGGCCGATCCGTGCGGGCGCGGCCGAGGAAATCTTCATCGCATCGGCCCCCGCGGTCGCGCCCTGATCGGGCAAACGGCTCAGACGAGCAAAGCGCCCAGTGCGGCCCGACCAATCAGGGCGCTCACGATCGCGACGGCGACGCTGGCCAGGGTCCCGAGCAGGTAATACTCGGCGAATGCCCGGTCGTCCAGGAGCTTGAACCGGGCAAGGGTCTTCGCCGCGACGACGAACCCGATCGCCACGTCCGTCCCGGTCAGGACGAAGACGACGATCAGGATCCGCTCGAGGATGCCGATCGTCGAGCCGACCCGGGCGCTCGCACTGAGGGGCAGCATCCCGGCTGCCGCCGCCGACGCGGCCGGCCTCGCCGCAGCGCCCTCGGGTTCGGCGATGACCTGGGCATGGAGCGGGCCGAGCCGGATCGACCACCGTCGCGCCGCCATTGCCGGCGCGACGGGCGGCTGGACCGACGCCGGGGCGACGCGCCCGCCCCAACGCTGCTCGCCGTCTTCGCCGAGCTCGACCGGCCGAACAAGAATCCCGACGAACAGTGATGCCGCCCGGACGTTCACGATCGCGAGAGCGGCAAGGACGACGAACCCGCCCACGACGGCGTTGACCGTGGCGCGGTCCCAGCCGTCGAGCAAGCCATCGACCGCGTTCGTCCAACCGCTGGTCAGCGACGTCGTCGCGAGCAGCGCCGCCCAGCCCCAGCCGGTGACTGCAAGGTGAGCGGCCTGGTCAGCGAGGAACAGGGCGGCCGGTCGGGGAGTCCACGCCCGGCCGAGATGATCGGGCGGTTGCGGACCCTCGTGATGCTGGTGGGCCTCGCGCAGGGCGGCCGCAGCGGCGTGCCGGGTGAGGATCACCTTCGAGCGATCGATGAGCACATGGGTCACCCCGACGAGGGCGACGAACGCCCATCCCCGACCGCCGTAGGCGAGCCCGACCGGGACGATACAGACGGTCACGGTCAGGCCGTGGGCCATCAGGCCCGCCGCCGCCGCGGCTCCGTGCCCCGTCTTGCGCCGCGCGACCCCAGCGGTCTGGAAGACGAAGTCGGCGACGAGGTGGGCCAGGACGAGCCAGGCGAGGACGAGGACGGCGTCGGACATCAGACCCCCATCGTCGCCCGGGCGAGCAGCGCCCGCACGACCCGGGCGAGCTCGCCGATCCCCCGCAGGTGGGCACGCTCAGCCGCGACCGAGACCGTTGCCCGGCTGACGCCGAGCCGTTCCGCGGCCTCGGACCGGCGGAGGCCGTCGACCAGGATCGGCCAGGCGATCTCGCGCTGGCGGTCGGTGAGGTCGGCGAGCAGTTCCCCGAGGAGCGGAGCAAGGCCGTCGAGCAAGGCATCGGTGGCGGGATCGCCGCTGACGACGGCGAGCCGTTCTCGACGGGTCGCCGCGACTGCCAGGCGTTCCCGCGCCGCGATGAAGGCCGCGCCGCTTCGCTGGGTCGCGGGCCCGTGGCCCGGATCGACCGACCCGGCGACCACGACCCAGCGCATCGCGACGGCCTTGGGGTGGAGGCCGGCTCGCAGGACCGCAGTCAGCGGGTCGGCGGTCACGGCGAGAAGTCCCTGGAGCTCGTCGCCCTGAGTGAACTCGAACGGGGCGAGGAGGTCCGCCGATCGGTAGACCTCACCGAGATCACCGGTCAGGACTCGCAGCCAAGCGGTCGCCCCGCTGGAATCGCGACGCGAACGGATGACGTCTCCGAAGAGCACGAGGGCGGCGGGCACGGGAGGAGGCTAACCGATACTACGTTAGCCGTCAAAGACTAATTACTGAACGATTAGTCGTCGGCGGCTAGCAGACGCCGCCTTCGCGGAGGATCGACGCGATCCGCTCGCGGGCGGCCAGCGTGTCGTACCGAAGCAGGGCGTCCACCTCGACCACCCGCTCATCGACGCGGCCCGCCTGCCGCAGATAGAGCACCGGGTAGATCGCGCCGCTGCCGTCTGCCTCCAGGGTGATCGCCAGAGCATCGCCCGTGCCGTCGTCTCCGGCGCCGTCGACGAAGGCAGCCAGCGGGACGATCCCAGCGTCGCGCGCCCCGGCTGACGGATCGAGCGAGATGACCTTCGCCAGATATGCCCGCTGGTGCCACAGCTCCGGGGTCGTCGTGAGTTCATGGAGGACGGTGTCGACGAGACCGGCCGCCGGCAGAACGGAACCGCCCGGCCTGCCGCCGGCCGATCCAGCGGGGATGGCCCCACCGACCGCGCCGGCCCCGAGCTGACGCGCGATATGTCCGGCCAGCACCCGCGCGTTGTAGCGCGCGCCATGCACGGCGCCCGAGTTCGCCGGCTGGCCGTGCTTCTTCAGCCCAGGCGAGCCCTGGCCGATCGTGCCGCCGAAGAAGATCCCGGGAACGGTCGCGCTCTCCCAGTACGGCGTCTGGGCCGGCAGGCGAGCCTGGCCGAATGTCGCCACACCAAGGTCCGGCAGGTCGAGGAGCGGCGAGACGAACCCGGTTGCCGAGATCACCTCGTCGACCTCGAGGGCCATTTCGCTGCTGCCGTCGGACGGCCGGAGGGTCACCACGAACGGCACTTCCGAGCCCTCGCCGCCGCGGGCAATCCCGCCGATCGAGGCGTCGAGAACGGACACTCCGCCGCCCAGAACGTGGTCCTCGAACGGCTGGACGTAACGCGCCCGGACCCCGACGAGCGATTTTGTGTTCACCGATAACTTCGGCGGCGAAGGCGAGCAGAGAATGATCCGGCGCGCCCACGGGAGCAGGCCGGTCGCCAGCTCGAACCCGGAGTTCTGCTTGCCCATGATGAAGATCCGCTTGCCGGCGTACGTCTCGACCGGGCGGGTGTCGGCGTAATGAGCGGCCAGCTCGATCCCTGGCGTCGACGGGGAATACGGCTCGGCTACGCCGACCGCGAACACGAGGGCCTTCGCCCGGTACTCGCCGTCGGTCGTCACGAGGATGAACCTTCCGCCGTCCGGCCCGTCCTCGCGGCGCGTTCCGGTCCAGCGACAGTCGTAGCGGATCTGCAGCCCCGTCCGCTCGACGAAGAGGGCGATGTTCTGCTCCATCTCGGGCCGCGACGGGAAGTACGACGAGCCGTCCATCAGGTCCGGCATCAGGGACTGCTCGCCGGGCTTCTCGCCGAGGAGCGAATTCCAGTCGTAGCGCTGGTAGGCCGGCGAGTCGCGCCCGACCGGGGCAAACGGCTTGGTCCACGACAGGAGGCGCTGGAAGAACGGCCAGCGCCGGAACATCCCGCCGGGTGCCGGATCGGCCGAGACGATCGCGTGGTCGACGCCGTTGCGCCGGAGCGAATAGGAGACCTGGATCGCGCCGGCGCCGCTGCCGACCACCACGACGGGGTAGTCGCCGGGCGGAAACGGTCGGGGATCCACGGTGCCGTCTCCGGCCTGGGTCAGCTCCGCCACCGGTTCGCGTTCCGTAGACGGCGCGCCTGCGCCTGGAGCATCCGGTACATGAGGGGCGGGTTGTCGTGGAGAACGCCCTTCACGGCGGCCCCCGCGAGGACCAGCGTCCGCAGCGGCCGCGAGGCGACGATGTCGGCGCCGGGCGCCTCACCGAGCAGGATCGAGACCTCGCCGAAGAAGTCGCCGCGCGCGAGGGTGGCGCGCTGGGTCCCGTCGATGACCACCTCGGCCTCACCGTCGAGAATGACGTAGAACGCCGAGCCCGAGAGTCCCTGGCGGAGGACACGGGCGCCCTCGGGGAAGACCTCTTCCTCGAACATGTGGGCGATCCGCTCGAGCTGGGGGGTCGTCAGGTCCGCGAACAGCGCAAAGCCGGCGATCTGGTCGACGATCTCGTCGCGGGTGGCCATCGGGTTCTCGCCCTCACTTCCGGTCCGGAGTCTCCATTCTGCCATTCCAATCGGCCATCGGGTGCGCCGCCAGGCCCGGTCCCCAAACGCCCATCTCGTGAACAGGGCGGGCCGAAGCGTCGCCGGCTGTGCTCAGGGCGGGAATCCGGTGGTCGATCGGCCCGTCGCAGTCTTTCGCCCGTGCTCGGCTGGTCGCGGACGCCGTCGATCGGGCTCCCGGAGCCCGACGCCCTGTTCCGGCGATGCACACCCGGCGGTTCGCCCGCGGTTGACGCGGGACCGATCCAACGCGCAGCATCTTCGCGTTACCAGTTGGAGGACGCGTGACCCTCACCCAGGACCGTCGCACCGAGATCCTCGGTGGCTGCCCGCTGTTCGCGGCCGTGGATCGCGACGATCTGGCGGCCATCGGCGAGCGCGCGGTCGAGGTCGACTTCCCCGTCGATCACGTGATCGCTCGGCAGGGCGAGATCGGCACCGGTCTGTTCGTCATCATCGATGGCTCGGTCCGGGTCGTCCGCGATGGAACCGAGCTCGCCCGCCTCGGTCCGGGCGACTTCTTCGGCGAGATGTCCGTGATCGACGGCCTGCCGCGCGTCGCCCAGGTCACGGCCGTCGGGCCGACCCGCTGCCTGGCGCTCGCGAGCTGGGAGTTCGAGCGGCTCGTCCTGGCGCATCCGACGATCGGGCTCGCCATCCTCCGTGGCCTCTCCGCCCGGCTCCGGGCGAAGACCGAGCTGCCCCAGCACTGACGGGCGCGCCACGCCACCCGATCGTCCGAAGGCCCTGCTGCCCACCGGCACGGTCGCCTTCGTGTTCACCGATATCGAAGGCTCGACCCATCTCGCCCAGACCCTGCCCGTGGACCGCTGGGGTGCCCTCTTGGCCCGGCATCGCGAACTGATCCGGGCAGCGGTCGCGGCGCACGACGGGGTCGAGGTCTCGACGGAGGGCGATGGGTTCTTCCTGGCCTTCTCGCGGACGGCCGATGCGGTCGCGGCGACGGTCGAAGCCGAGCGCTCACTGTCCGCGGAGCCGTGGCCCGACGACGCTGAAATCCGGGTGCGAATGGGGATCCACACCGGCGACGGCACGCTCGACGTCGACGGCTCCTATGTCGGACCCGACGTTCATCGGGCGGCTCGGGTGGCCGCGGCGGGGCACGGCGGCCAGGTGCTCCTGTCCGAGACGACCTCGGCGATCGTCGCGGCCGAGCTCCCTCCGGGCGTCGGGCTGCGTGGGCTCGGCGAGCACCGGCTCAAGGACCTCCGCCCGGAGCGGATCTGCCAGCTGGTCATCGACGGCGAGCGCTCGGAATTCCCCCCGATCCGCTCGCTCGACCGCCAGCCGAACAACCTGCCGACCCAGCTGACGAGCTTCGTCGGACGGGACACGGAGCTGCGCGAGGCGGCGGAGCTTCTCCGCACGACGCGGCTCCTGACGCTCACGGGACCCGGCGGTACGGGCAAGACACGGCTGTCGCTCCAGCTCGCGGGGGACGTCGCCGGGCGTTTCGTCGACGGGATCTGGTTCGTCGCCCTCGAACCCGTTCGCGACCCGAACCTGGTCGCGGCGACGATCCTCACGACTCTCGGCCTGGTCGAGGCGGGCGGGCGGTCGGCGCGCGACATCCTTGCCGACTGGCTGGCATCGCGGGAGGTCCTCCTCGTGCTCGACAACTTCGAGCAGGTCATCAACGCGGGGCCGGTCGTCGCGGATCTTCTCCGGGCCGCCCCCCGGATGGCCGTGATCGTGACGAGCCGAGCCCCACTCCGGGTCAGCGGCGAGCAGGAGTACCCCGTGCCGGGTCTCCCCGCGCCGCGGGACGTCCTCGCCCTCTCGGATCTCGAGAAGATGAACCTGCCCATCGGCGACCGGCGCCTGGACGCCGACACGGCCAACCAGTACGAGGCGGTCCGCCTGTTCAACGCGCGCGCGGTCGGCGTCCGGCCGGACTTCCGGGTCACCAACGAGAACGCGCCGGCCGTGGCGGGGATCGTCGCCCGCCTCCACGGGATGCCGCTCGCGATCGAGCTCGCCGCCGCCCGGGTCAAGATGCTGTCGCCCGCCACGATCCTCGAGCGGCTCGAGCACCAGCTGGGCGTCCTTGCGGCGGGGGCCAGGGACCTGCCGGAGCGCCAGCAGACGCTGCGTGGGGCGATTGCCTGGAGCCACGAGCTGCTCGGTCCAGGCCCGCGCCGGCTGCTCGCGCGGCTGTCCGTGTTCGTCAGCGGCTGCGAGCTGGATTCGGCCGAGGCGGTCTGTGGTCCGGCCGCCGAGCTGAACGGGCTCGACGTCCTCGACGGACTGATGGCCCTCGCCGACCAGAGCCTCATCCGGGCCGAGGAACACGACGGCGAGACGCGCTTCCGGATGCTCGAAACGATCCGCGAGTTCGCGGGCGAGCAGCTGACCGCATCCGGCGAGCGGGAGACGGTCGAAGGTCGCCACACGGACGTCTTCGTCGCCCTCGCCGAGTCGCTGACACCGCGCCTGTCCGGCGACGACCAGCGTCGCTGGCTCGGCCGGCTCGAGCGCGATCACGACAACATCCGGGCAGTCCTCGACCGCACCACCGCCGCGGCCGACGGCCCGAACGCAATCCGCCTCGGGTACGCGATGTGGCGCCACTGGCAGAAGCGCGGGCATCTCGCCGAGGCGCGACGCCGCCTCCAAGCGATGGCCGACGCCAGCTGGTCACCCGCCGATCCGGTCCTGCGGGCCAGGCTCATGGAGGCGCTCGGTGGGGTTGCCTGGTGGCAAGCCGATCTTGCGGCGATGGGCCCCGCCTATCAGGAGGCACTCACCTTGTGGCAGGCGATCGGCGACGAGCGCGAGATCGCGAACGCCGTCTACAACGACTCATTCCGCTATGCGGTCAATGAAGGCCCAGGCGGGACCGACATGGATCGAACCGGCTACGACCAGATGAATCGCGCCCGGGACCTGGCGGCGGCGGCCGGCGATGAGCACGGTCGAGCCAACGCGATGTGGGGGATCGGCAACTGGATGTACTTCCACCGGGACGGCAACCTCGGCGCCGAGCTGTTCCGCGAGGCCGATATGGTCTTCGATCGGCTCGGCGATCGGACGATGGAGGCATGGTCGCTGCACATGCTTTCGTTGACCCTGGTCCGGGGCGGCGAGTTCGACGAGTCCCGCCGCCACATCGAGCGCGCCATGCGGCTGTTCCATCGTTTCGGCGACGTCGCCGGAATCACCATGTGTGTCGATGACTTCGCGTCGCTGGCGGTCGCGGAGGGCGATCTCCCGCGGGCCGCCCGGCTGTGGGGCGGAGCGCGGGCCCTGTCGGCCGCGGGCGGCGTCCTCCTCGCCGACTTCGTCGACGAGCAGTACGAGTTCTCCAGCCAGCCCGATGGCCGTACCGCGGGCGACCGGGGGGACCTGCAGCGGTACGCCGACGAGGGACGATCGCTGACCCTCGACGAGGTCGTCTCGTACGCGCTTCAGGCCGACATCGATGCTCTGGCGCCACACGACCACGGGGGTGTTCACGCGTGATCGACCGCGAGGCGGCGACGGCACCGATCGCGATGCTCGAGGGCGACGACGATCCGACGGCGGCCGTCGCCCGCGAGCCACGAACCGTCGACGACCCAGGTGCCCTGATCCTGACCTGCGCGAACTGCGGCGCGGCGATGGACGAACGCAAGTGCAAGCTGGTCTGCTGCTGCGGCTACTTCCTGTCCTGCTCGGATTACTACTGACCGTTCTGCTCGGCGAGTATCTCGCGGTCGATGATCGTGGTGGCGATCAATTCCTGACGAATGAGCATCCTCGAGGTCAGAAGTCTGGCCGGAACTGTCCGATCGGATCTGCGGCCACGCTCGTCTGTTCGTCGATTGATCGCCAAGGCGATCAAGGCCACCTTCAGTTGCCCTCAGTTGCCCCGTCCGCGCGTGATGGGTCCGCGTCGTAGACTTCGGCGATGACCGCCGAAGCAACCCAGCCCCCGCGCGCCGACGCCGAATCCGCCGTCGCGGCGCCGTCTTCCAGCGGCTCCGCGGCGCCGCGCGGCAAGACCGCGATTCCGAGGAATCCCGGCCGCCGCGAGCTCGGGATGAAGGCGACGCTCCTGTTCCCCGACAAGGACATCGTCGACCGGTTCTACGTCCCGCTCATCTACACGGCCTGCCGGACGTGCTACTCGGAGCTCACGCCGGAGGACATCTTCCAGCGAGCAGCGACCGGGACGATCGACCAGGCCAAGATGCAGAAGCTGATCTCCGGCGTGATCGAGTCGGGGCACGGTTCAACCATCGAGCATGTCGTCTTCACGTTCGGCATCAGCGGCGTCTCGCGGACGCTTTCGCACCAGCTCGTCCGCCACCGCGCCGGCGTCGCCTTTGACCAGCAGAGCCAGCGCTACGTGACGTTCAAGGGCGCCTCGACGATGCTGCCCGCGACGATCCAGGACGCCGACCCTGAGCTGCGCGACGCCTACAACGAGCAGATCGCGGGCTCGATGTCGCTTTACGGCGACCTCGTCGGCGCCGGCATTCCGGGCGAGGACGCCCGGTTCGTCTTCCCGAACGCGACCCGCACGAACCTCGTGATGACCACGAACCTGCGGGCGCTCATCCACATGTCCGGGCTGCGCCTGTGCACGATGGCCCAGTGGGAAATCCGCCGGTTGTTCCAGCTGATTCGCCATGAGATCTTCCAGGTGTCGCCGTTCCTGGGCTCGTTCCTCGCGCCGAAGTGCGTCGCCCTCGGCTACTGCGACGAGATGGGCAACCGCGACGAGCACTGCCCGATCCGCCCGCACAAGGACAACGTCCTCGCCGCCTGGGCCGAGAAGTCGAAGGCGGCCAAAGCCGCGGGTCGTGAGCTGACCGTCAAGTAGTTACGCTCGGGCGGTCGCGGGCTCGGTCGCCGGGCGACCGCAACAGCGGATGAGGCGCCGCCGCGCGTCCCCCGACCGCTCGGTTCGGTCGCGGGGCGACCGC
>JBBRCU010000056.1:0-16195 GCA_038204565.1 Candidatus Limnocylindrales bacterium | reverse complement strand
AGGCGGGCATGACGACCACGACGTGTGGCGCCGCAGGCGCATCCTCTCCGGCAGCTTGGGCGGCCACATCCATGGCGCAACGATACCCGCCGGCCGCCGAGTCGTGCGCCATGGGCGCACCGCCTCTCGGGGACGAGTGTGACCCAGGCACGCGGGCGCTAGGATCGCGATCATGGTGCATCCCCGGCCGACACTCGCGCGGGCGGCCGTCGTCGGCGCCAGCCTCGCCGGGGTCGGCGGTGTGCTTGTCTGGCTCGTCGGTCCACTGACCGGCGGGCCTGCCTCCGGCGACGCAGCTTCGTCGGTGCTGTACTTCGACCGGATCGTGTCCGGTCGTCACCTCGAGGCATTCCTCAACACCTCCCCGAAGCCGCTCCTCACCGTCGTCTATGGCGTGCTCCACGCGATCGACGATCAGTGGCGCCTCGTTTCGCTGTCGGCCGTCCTCGCCACCGCGGTCGGGATCGTCCTTGCCGGTGAGGCCGCTCGCCGAACCGCCGGGGTTGCTGCGGCGGCGTTCGCGATCGTCGCGCTCACGGGCTCGGCAGCACTCGTCAGCGAGGCGAGCTGGGCATATGGCCTCGGTTGGGCGTTCGCGTTCTGGATGGCGGCGGCCCTCATGCTGCTCCGACCGGACCCGCGCCACGGGCTCGCCGGCGCGTTCCTCGCGATCGCGGGACTGGCGCGACCCGAGACACTGCTCGTCCTTGGGGTCGCCCTGGTCATCCTCTGTGGAGCGGTCGTCACGCGGCGGCCTCTCCCGCCGACGGCATGGCGGATCCTGATCGGGTTCCTGGCGATCCCGGGGCTGTGTCTCCACGACTTCCTGCTGACGGGCGACCCGCTCTGGTGGCTGGCCGTCGCACCGCATGCGGTCCAGATCAATCGTGGACTGTCACGTTCACTGCCGTCGACGATCCATCTGTCGGCGGCCCGGCTCCTGTCGTTGAGTGCGCTCGTCGTCGAGGCGACCGTTGGCGGTCTGATCACCCTGCGTCGCGGGCAATGGGTCGCCGCCGCCGGACTCATCGCCCTCGGCCCGCTCGTGATCGTCGAGACGTGGTTCCTCGCGCTGCGCCACATCGAGGTTCTCAGCCACTATCTCCACCCGGTCGACCTGGCCGTCAGCCTCGGGGCAGCGATCTTCGTCGGCACTCTCATCACGCAGCTCCGGGACCGTTGCACACCGCGACTCCCACAGCTCGCCGGCCCGCTCGGGACCCTCATCGCCGTGACCGCCGCGGCCGCGATCGCGATCGGTTCGACGCGCCCGTTCGCGCCGCTGAGCGTGGGCGCCCGGACCACGATCGCCAGCGAGGGCCATCTCGACGCCCGGGCGGCCCGCCTCGTCCCCGTGCTCCGGGCGAACCTGCCTGACCTTCGCCCGGCACCAGCCCAGGATCCTGGGCCGCTCGGCGCGCCGGATCCGCGGGCGATCTCGCTCTTCGTCCCCCGCCAGCGACTGTCGCGGACAGCGGTCGATCTCGGCCTGCCGCTCACGGCGATCGCGACGCTGAACGTCACCCAGGTGAACCTCGCGAAGGGCTACCCGCCGGTCGGGTCGCTCGTGTATCTCGATGCGAAGTTCGATCCGGCCTCGCTAGGAGCGGCGGCGGCGCCGTTTCGGGTCGACGTCCCGACGGTCGTCGACGGCGTCAGGATCGTGCCGATCCAGGTCGACGCGACAGCTGGATACTGGATCGTCCGGATCACTGCTGGTCCCTGACGATCGTCGTCGCCTGATCGCCGGCTCCGCCCGACCGGCGTCACCGATCCGACATGGACATCCACGGCCGATGTGTAACGATGACCGCTGCCTGCAGACTCGGAGACATGATGTTCGAACGCCTCTTCGGCGGCCGGGAGATGGATCCCGCGACCGCCGACCGCATCCCGCCCGGTCAGTACAAGACGGACAAGTTTCCGGTCCTCCACTACGGCTCGGTGCCGAAGACGGACCTGTCGACATGGGACTTCAAGGTCTATGGCGAGGTCGACAACCCGTTCACCCTGACGTGGGAGCAGTTCAAGACCCTTCCGCGCAAGAAGGTCCATACGGACATCCACTGCGTGACCCGCTGGACCAAGCTCGATACCGACTGGGAAGGCGTCGCGATCCAGGAGATCCTGAAGCTCGCCCAGGTCCGACCGAGCGCGACCCACGTCGTCTCGCATGCCGAGCAGGGCTATACGGCGAATGTGCCCCTGAGCGTGCTCGACGATGACGACGTCCTCCTGGCCGACACGTTCGACGGCCAGCCGCTCGAGCTCGAGCACGGCTACCCGCTCCGGATGTTCATCCCGAAGAAGTACTTCTGGAAGAGCAGCAAGTGGGTCCGCGGGCTGGAGTTCCTCGACCACGACCAGCTCGGCTTCTGGGAGCGCTACGGCTACAACAACGACGCCGATCCGTGGAAGGAAGAACGCTTTAGCGAGTGACCCGTCGAGGGCGCCCGTCCGGCGCCGGCCCAGAGGGACACCCGCCCGATGGCGACTGCGGCGCGGCCGTTCAGACCGCCTCGGCGAGCGCCTCCCCGAACTGGCTCTGATACAGCGCGGCGTAGGCGCCGCCCCGCCCGAGCAGCTCGGCGTGGTTGCCCTGCTCGACGATCGCCCCGCGCTCCATGACAAGGATCGTGTCGGCGTCGCGGATCGTCGAAAGGCGGTGGGCGATCACGAACGTCGTCCGGCCGGTCATCAGGCGGGCCATCGCTTTCTGGATCAGGACCTCGGTCCGGGTGTCCACCGACGACGTCGCCTCGTCGAGGATCAGGATCGGCGGGTCGGCGAGGAAGGCCCGGGCGATCGTCATCAGCTGCTTCTCGCCCGCGGAGAGGGTCGTCGCATCGTCGTCGATCACCGTGTCGTAGCCGTCCGGCAGGGTCCGGACGAAGTGGTCGACATGGGCCGCCTCCGTCGCGGCGTGGAGGTCGGCCTCCGACGCGTCGAGCCGGCCGTATTCGATGTTCTCGCGAATCGACCCGTGGAAGAGCCACGTGTCCTGGAGGACCATCCCGAACGCCCGGCGGAGCGCGTCGCGGGTGAGCTCGCGGGTGTCGATCCCGTCGATCGTGATCCGTCCGCCGTCGAGCTCGTAGAACCGCATCAGGAGATTCACCAGGGTCGTCTTGCCGGCCCCCGTCGGCCCGACGATCGCGATCGTGGCGCCGGCCGTGACGTCGAGAGAGAGGTCGTCGATGAGTGGCCGGTCGGGCTCGTAACGGAAGGAGACGTCTTCGAAGCGGACCGCGCCGACGGGGTCGTCGAGGGGTTTCGCGGGCACCGGATCGGCCGACTCCTCAGGCTCGTCGAGGAGCTCGAAGACCCGTTCGGCAGAGGCGACGGCGGACTGGAGGACGTTGACGATGCTGGCGACCTGGATGATCGGGAACGTGAACTGGCGCGAGTACTGGATGAACGCCGTGACGTCGCCGAGGGTCAGCTGGCCAGACGCGACGCGAATGCCGCCGATGACGGCGATCGCGACGTAGTTCAGGTTGGAGATGAAGGTCATCGCCGGCTGGATGATCCCGGAGATGAACTGGGCCTTCCGGCTGGCCGTGTAGAGACGGTCGTTCTCGGCATCGAACGTCTCGATCGCCTCCCGCTGGCGGCCGAATGCCTTCACGATCGCATGCCCGGTGTGCATCTCCTCGACATGGCCATTGAGGGCACCGGTCGAGGCCCACTGGGCGACGAACTGCTGCTGCGAGCGCTTGATGATCACGACGGTCACGGCCAGCGAGGCCGGCACGGCGAGGATCGACACGATCGCGAGGAGCGGGCTGATCCAGAGCATGATCGCCAGCACCCCGACGATCGTCAGGAGCGACGTCATGAGCTGGGTCAGGCTCTGCTGGAGCGACTGGCCGATGTTGTCGATGTCGTTGGTCACCCGGCTCAGGAGATCGCCCCGGGGGTGGCTGTCGAAGTAGCGGAGCGGCAGGCGGCCGAGCTTCTCGTCGATGTCGGTGCGGAGGCGGAGGACGGTCCGCTGGGTGACGCCGGCCATGATCCAGCCCTGGACCCAGCTGAAGAGCGAGCTCAGGATGTAGGCGCCAACGAGGATCGCGAGCACGCCGCCGAGGGACCCGAAGTCGATCCCGGCCGGGTTGAGGTGCAGCCCGGACAGGAGGTCCGCGAACTGGTTCTGACCGCCGGCTCGGGCCGCAGCCATGATCTGGTCCTGCGTCCGGCCGCCGACGAGGAGCGCCTTGCCGAGCGCGCCCTCGAAGATCGTGTTGATCGCATTGCCCATGATCCGCGGGCCGATCACGTTGAAGAAGACGCTGATCACCGCAAGGACGACGACACCGACGATCAGCGGCCGCTCGGGACGAAGCGTCCCGAACAGGCGCCTGGCGGACGCACCGAAGTCCTTCGGCTTGGCCGGCGGCATGCCCATGCCGAGGCCCATCATTCCGGGTCCCCGACCGCCGCCGGGTCCGCCCGGACGACCGCCCGGTCCGCCCGGACCGGCGGGGCCGCCCGCGCCGGGTCGAAAAACGGGCGCGCCGGGTCCGCTGGCCGGAGCGCTTCCGGTCGTCCCTGCTCCGCCGCTGGGCGCTCCGCCGCCTGGCGCCATGCTGCCCGAACCCGGTCGCCCGCTCATGCGACGGCCTCCGACTCGGACAGCTGCGAGTAGACGATCTCGCGGTATGTCTCGTTTGTTTCGAGCAGCTCGCGGTGCGTCCCACTGCCGACGACCCTGCCCGCATCCATGACGATGATCCGGTCGGCGTTGAGGATCGTCCCGACGCGCTGGGCGACAATGATCACGGTCGCCCCGCCGAGCTCCCGAGCGAGCGCCTGCCGGAGCCGCGCATCGGTCGCGAAGTCGAGGGCCGAGAAGCTGTCGTCGAAGACGTAGATGCCGGCGTCCTTGACGATCGCTCGGGCGATCGCGAGCCGTTGCCGCTGGCCGCCCGAGACGTTCGAGCCGCCCTGGCTGATCGGCGCGTCGAGGCCACCGTCCATCTCGCTCACGAAGTCCTTGCCCTGGGCGATCTCGAGCGCCCGCCATAGCTCGGGGTCGGTCGCGTCGTCCTTGCCGAAGCGGAGGTTGCTCGAAACCGTTCCACCGAACAGGAACGCCTTCTGGGGAATGATCCCCATCCGCGCCCAGAGGACCTCCCGATCCATCTCACGGACGTCGACCCCGTCGACGAGGACCGTCCCGGTCGTCGCGTCGTAGAACCGCGGGACGAGGTTGATCAGGGTCGATTTGCCGCTGCCCGTGCTGCCGACGATCGCGGTCGTCTGGCCGGGCTCTGCGCGGAACGTGATGTCGTGGAGGACCGGCTCCTGGGCCCCGGGATAGCCGAACGCGACGTTGCGGAACTCGACGACACCGTAGTCCGGGCCACTCGGGGCGGGCACGACGGGGTCGGACGGGTCGTGAATCGATGGCGCGGTATCGAGGACCTCGCGGATCCGGCCGGCCGACACCGCCGCCCGGGGCACGAGGATGAACATGAAGACCGCGGTCAGGATCGCGAACAGGATCTGGACGAGGTACTGGAGGAACGCGGTCAGGTTGCCGATCGACAGGGCGCCATCCTGGACCCGGACGGCCCCGAACCAGAGGGCCGCGACGGTCGAGAGATTGAAGATCGCAAAGATGACCGGCTGGGTGAGGGCGAACAGGCGGCCCGCCCGAAGCTGGGTGTCGAACAGGTCGGTGCTCGCTTCGAGGAAGCGCTCCTCCTCGTGGCGGGTCCGGACGAACGCCCGGATCACCCGGACGCCGGCCAGCGTCTCCCGCATCACCTGATTGATCCGGTCGATCTTGACCTGGGTCGCCCGGAAGAGCGGGATCGCCCGCGACATCACGAGCCCGATCACGAGAGCCATGAGCGGGATGACCACGACGAGCAGGCCCGACAGCGGGACGTCGGTCCGAAGAGCCATGATGATCCCGCCGACGATCAGGATCGGCGCGGAGACGAGGACCGTCAGGCCGACGAAGACGACCTGCTGAACCTGCTGGACGTCGTTCGTGTTGCGGGTGATCAGGGACGCCGGGCCGAACCGGTTGACCTCGACCTGGCCGAAGGTCTCGACCTTCCCGAACACCGCGCTCCGGAGGTCGCGGGCAAAGCCGTTGGCGATGGCGGCGCTCAGGTAGACGCTCGCGACCGCGGCCGCGCCGACGAAACCCGTGATGACGAGCATCAGCCCGCCGACCCGGACGATGTAATCGAGGTCGCCACGGACGACGCCATTGTTGATGATGTCGCCGTTCAGGTTCGGCAGGTACAGGTTGCCGATCGCCTGGACGAGGAGCAGGCCCATCACGACGATGAGCCGGCCGCCGTACGGGGCAAGGTAGGTTCGAAGCAGCGCGATCATCCGTGATCCCCCGTGATCGTGGGCGTTCCTGCGTTCTCCGCGGCGATGGCCGCGTCGTCGGCGCCGCCGGGTCGGACGGTCACGGCCTCGAGACCGCCCTCCGTTTTCTCGACGTGGAGCGCAATCCGCGCCGCGTGCATCGCCCGAAGTCCGATGAGCAGCGCGGTCAACTCATCGTCGGTCAGGCGGGTGAAGAGATGGGCGAGCGACTGGCGGCGGTGCTCGGTCATGTCCCGGAAGATCGCGATCCCGGCCTCGGTCGGACGGACGATGACGACGCGCCGATCGGCCTCGCCATGGGCCCGCTCGACGAGTCCCCGTTCCTCCATCCGGCCGACGATGCCGGTCGTGCTCGCGACCGAGACGTCGAGCGTATCGGCCAGATGGGACATTGGCAGGGGGCCGTCGGCCTCCAGAACGGTCAGGACATGGAGGTGGATCAGGCTCAGCGAGCCTTTGAGCCAGGACCGGAAGACATTCATCCGGTCGCGCGGGCTCCACGAGGTCATCGCCTCGACCAGCTCGGCGATCAGGGCGTCTCGCCCACCTTCGACGCCTGCAGCAGAGGGCGCCATCCGGGAAGGTTTCTGATCCGGAGCCGGGTCGGGGTCGTTACTCAATGTCACATGAATAATCTATGCCATCCAAAAAGAGGTGTCAACGCCCGCGCGCCGAGACCTGCGTTCCGGCGCGCCCAGCCCGATGTCAGCTGCGGCGGGCGCCGACGATCCGGGACTCGGGCTGGAAGAGGCGCAATCGACGCTGCAGGAGCAACGTCTCGCGGTCGATCGGGGTCAGGAGCCCGCGCAGCCGGTCCTCGGTCGTGGCCGCTTCGAGGAGAGCCTGGCGCCGCGGCAACTCGACCTGGAGGATCCCGGCGAGCAGGTGCGAGAGGACCGTCGGATCGTCGGGAATCATCACCCGCCGGCGACGCGCAGTCGGGGCGTCCGCCGGCTCGTCGCCAGTCGGATCATCGGCGGTCCGCTCGTCGGCGGTCCGATCGACTTCCCTGTCGTCGGCGGTCGCGGAAGGATCGTCGCCTTCGTCATCCTCCGTCTCGATCTCCACGCGGACGTCGATCTCGGCGGCCGTCTCGCCCGAACGCGGCTGGAGGAGCTCGAGATACGTGACGAACTTGCGGGTGGCCCGCATCGCGAGTTGCTGGGAGCTGCCCTCGTCGCCGAGGGTCTCGAGGAGCAGGTCCACCTCCGCGACGAGATATGGCCGCTTGCCGCTGTGGACGCGACGGATCTCGAATCGGCGGGTCCCGACCACGAGGAGGTCATAGCGACCGTCGTCGTCCGAGCCCGCGTCGCGGATCTCGGCGATCGTGCCCACGCCGGCAAAGGAGATCGGGCCGGTGCCGACCTCGCGGCCCTGACGGATCAGGACGACCCCGAACGGCGACGTCGTCTCGAGGCAGTGGCGGATCATCGCCCGATAGCGGTCCTCGAAGATGTGGAGCGGGAGGGCGATGCCCGGACTCAGCACGGTGTTCAGCGGAAAGAGCGGCAGTTCCATCCGGCGGTCATCTCGCACGGGGCGGCCTGGTCGAGAGCGAGCGGGGCGGCGCGTCCTCGGCGAAGTCTAGGCAAACACGACGGTCGGCGGAGACGGTCCGGGCAGCAGGCCCGGGATGGCCGGGTCGGCGGATACCGGGAATCGAAACAGCCGCCGGTCCGACCGGCGGCTGTGAGGTTCGCGCGATGCGCGCTCAGTCGGTCAGTGGGAGCAGCCCTTTGGCGAGCCCGTGTCGTCCGCGGTCCGGAAGCTCGAGCCGCAGCCGCAGGCGGCGACCGCATTCGGGTTGTTCACGGTGAAGCCGGCGCCCATCAGGGTATCGACGTAGTCGATCTGGGAGCCCTGGAGCAGGTCGACCGACTTGCCGTCGACATAGACCTTGACTCCGTTCGCCTCGAGGATCCGATCCTCGGCGGTCGGGGCGTCCTCGAGCATCATCCCGTAGCGGAACCCGGAGCAGCCGCCGGAGTAGACGTAGACGCGCAGGCCGACATCGGGGTTCGTCTCTTCGGCCGTCAGTTCACGGAGCTTGGCCGCGGCCGCGTCGGACAACGTCACGACGGTGGACGGGCTCAGCGGCGGGGCGACGACGGTCGGCTGGGTTTCCAACATGCGGTTCGGCCTCCTCGGGAGGGGTGCGTGATGCTCGGGATTCTGACGTGGCTCAAGGGCGCCCGTCGATGGCCCGATCGTACGCTGCGCAACCGATTCCGGCAAGAGTGGCGCCGAAATCCACCGCCCTCCAATCGATGCGGCCGGGGCGACGCCCGAGCTCAGCCGTCGATGCGCTCGATGACCGTCGCGATCCCCTGCCCAACGCCGATGCACATCGTGGCCAGGCCCCAGCGCCGGCCGGTCCGGACCAGCTCGTGACTGAGCATCGTGATCAGGCGGGCGCCGCTCATCCCGAGCGGATGGCCGAGGGCGATCGCTCCGCCGTTCACGTTGACCCTGGCCGGATCCAGCCCGAGCTCGTCGATGCAGACGATCGACTGGGACGCGAACGCCTCGTTGAGCTCGACGAGATCGAGGTCGGCAGCGCTGATCCCGGCCCGCTCGAGCGCCTTGCGCGATGCCGGGACCGGGCCGTAGCCCATGATCGCCGGGTCCACGCCGGCAACAGCTGTCGACACGATCCGAGTCATCGGCTTGAGCCCGAGAGCCCGCGCCCTCTCCGCCTCGACGAGGAGGACCGCGGACGCTCCGTCGTTGATTCCCGAGCTGTTGCCTGCGGTGACCGTGCCGCCGTCGCGGAAGGCAGCCCGCAACTTCCCGAGCGCCTCGGCGGTCGTGTCGGCGCGGGGATGCTCGTCGCGGTCGAAGACGACGGGCTCGCCCTTCTTCTGGGGGATCGCAATCGGCACGATCTGGTTGTCGAACCGGCCGGCCTCGATCGCGGCAATGGCCTTCGCGTGCGATGCCAGGGCGAACGCGTCCTGGGCCGCCCGGTCGACCATCCAGCGCTCGGCGACGTTCTCGGCGGTCTCGCCCATTGAGTACGGATAGTGCAGCTCGGCCAGCTTCGGGTTGAGGAAGCGCCAGCCCAGGGTCGTGTCCTGGAGCTCACGAGGACCACGGTCCCAGGCCGCGGCTGGCTTGGCCATGACGTACGGTGCCCGGGTCATCGACTCGACGCCGCCGCCGATGAACACGTCGCCGTCACCGACGGCGATCGCGTGGGCGGCCGAGTTGACCGCCTGGAGTCCGGACCCGCACAGCCGATTGACGGTCAACCCGCCGACCTCCATCGGCAAGCCGGCCAGAAGCAGCGCCATCCGGGCGACGTCGCGGTTGTCCTCGCCGGCCTGGTTGGCGCAACCGAGGATCACGTCCTCGAGGAGAGTCGGGTCGATCCCGGAACGCTCGACGACGGCCCGGATCGCGAGAGCGGCCAGGTCGTCGGGCCGGACCGCGGCCAGGGCCCCGCCGTACCGGCCGATCGGGGTCCGGACGGCCTCGACGACCCAGGCTTCGCGGAGCGGTCGATGGAGATCGCGGGTCATGGCCCGATTGTAGGGTCCGGGCCGCATGGACCGGTCGGGCCGTCTGGCATGATCGGTCGGTGATCGCCCGCGCCGTCCGACTTGCCCTCGCCGCCTCGTCGACGACATCGATCATCGTGCTCATCGGGTTCAACCTGCTCCCGCTTGTCGGCGTGCTGTTCTGGGGCTGGAGCATCGCGACGATCCTCGTCCTGTACTGGGTCGAAAACGGGATCGTCGGCGTCTTGAACGTCCCGAAGATGCTGCTCGCCCGAGGCGCTGGCCGGCCGAGGCCTTCGGGGCTTGCGGTCACCGGGCTGCCCGGCGACGGCCTCGCGCCGAGGGTTGGTCTCGTCGTGTTCTTCCTGGTTCACTACGGCATCTTCTGGCTGGTCCACGGCACCTTCGTCTTTGCGCTCACCGCGTTCGCGGCAGGCGGCCCCGGGTCGCTACTGCCCTTGTCCGTTCCGTCGATCGGGGTCGGCCCGGATGGCTTCCCGATCCTGTCCACGACCGCAGCCGGACCGGACCTGGCGGCGGTCGCGTTCGGCGCCGGGGGCCTCGCGATCAGCCACATCGTGTCCTTCTTCGTCAACTTCCTCGGCCGCCGCGAGTACCTCGACGTGACACCCGAGCGGCAGATGTTCGCGCCGTACGGACGTCTCGTGATCCTCCACCTGACGATCCTGTTCGGGGCGTTCATGAGTCTGGCGATCGGCAGCCCGGTCGGGGCGATCGTTGTCCTTGTGCTGCTCAAGACGGGGCTCGATTTATCGCTCCACCTGCGGGAGCACGATCGGGCCGCGAGCCGCGGCCCAGCCTGATCAGCGGTCGGCGCGCGCCTCCGCCACGAGCGCAGCCGACGGTTCGATGGACGGATCCGATCGGGCCAGTGTCCGCAGGCGGGTCACGACTGAAGCAGGCCCACCGAGCGCCGACATGCGGGCGAACGGCCCAACCGGATGGGCTGCGCCGAGCCGCAGGGCCGTGTCAATGTCGGCGCGCGACGCGACGCCCTCCGCAGCGGCTTGGGCGGCCTCATCGACGATCGGCAGGATGATCCGGTCGAGGATCTCGTCGGGGCTGGTTGCGTGACCGCGTTCGGTCGCGAGCGTCATCGTGCCCCGCCGGCCGCGGTCGTCGTACCGATAGAAACCGGAGCCGGTCTTCCGGCCGAGGCGGCCTGCCCCGATCTGCGCCGCCTGGAGCGGTGAGGGTCGCAGCCGATCCGGCCGACCGAGTGCCTCCCAGATCGCGGTCGACGCGGCGTGCGTCACGTCGATCCCGGTCAGGTCCATCAGCTCGAACGGCCCGAGCGGGAATCCGGCCGCGCGGATCGCGGCGTCGATCTGCTCGATGGTCGCCGATCCCGCTTCGACCAGGCGCAGGGCCCGAAGGGTGAACGGCCGATTGATCCGGTTGACGATGAACCCGGGCGCATCGGCCGAGCGGACGGCAGTCTTGCCCCAGCCGGTGACGAGGTCGGTCGCGGCCGCGGCGACGCGCGGGTCCGTCGCTGGACCGCCGACGACTTCCACGAGCGCCATCAACGGCGCCGGATTGAAGAAGTGAAGTCCGACGACCCGCTCCGGTCGCCTCGTGGCCGCCGCGATCGAGGCGATCGCGAGGGCGCTCGTGTTCGACGCCAGGATGGTGTCGGGCGCGGCCACGGCGTCGAGCGTCCGGAAGATCGTCTCCTTCAGCTCCAGCGACTCGAGCGCCGCCTCGATGACGACATCAACTTCATCGCCGAGCTGGTCGAGGACAATGGCCGATCGCAACCGGGCCATCCGCGCGGCGACCCAATCGCCGATCCCGGCGGGATCCTCGAGGGCCTTCGTCGCCCGCCGCCCGAGACCGTCCGCGATCCGGTCCCGGCCGCGGGCGAGGGCCGCGCTGTCGACGTCATGCAGGACGACCTCGTCACCCGCCTCTAGGGCGACCTGGGCGATTCCTGTGCCCATGACACCGGCCCCCACCACTCCGATCAGGGAGCGGTCGAGGCCGGATCGAGTTCCGTCGCGTTTCGCGCCGCCGGTCATCGCCCGAGGGTAGGTCCTCGGAGCCCGTCGATGTCGCCGACGGGCGCGGTTGTCGTCGCTGTCGAAGGTCCGTTCAGCGCCGGCGACGGCTCCGAACGATGCGCGACGCTGCCGCGACCGGACCCGGGACGAGCATCAGGGCCGCGACTGCCAGCCCCATGATGACGGCCAGGACGACCGGCAGGCCCGATGCGAGGGAAGACGAGCCGCCGACGCTCGTGTCGGTCGGCGGTGGCGTGATACCGACGGGGGGAGTCCCGTGGATCCCCTTCACCTCGCCACTGGGCGGAGCAGAGCCCTCGGCCGGCGCCTCGCTGCCGGTCGGTGGGGCGCTCGGAGCCATGCTGCTGTCGATCGGAGCCTCCGAGCCGTCGGGGTTCCCGGAGGACACGGGGCAGCTCAGCCAGAAGTCGACCACGATCGACGAGCCGTCCGGCGGGTACTCGTTGTCCACGGCGACGGTGTAATGGCCTTCGGGCGCGGTGAACGGACCAACCGTCATGTCGCCGTTGCCGTCCGTCGGTCCCGAACCCTTGAACAGGGTCAGGCCTTCGTTCCAGTTGGCGGCGTTGTACTGCTTGACCTTCCAGCCGACCAGGTCGTAGGCGTGATCGAGGTTGATCTGGACGGTGAAGGAACATCCGTCGGCGAGGACGGTCACCTTTCCGGGAGGCGCCGCGGCGAGCGCGGGCAGGGTGACCCACACAATCAGGAATAACGCTCCAACGAGCGCGATTACACGGGATTTCATCTTCCAAGTCTCCGAGACTGACCAGAACGGCGATAAGGGCGGTTGCGCGAATCAACGGTCCTGGACGCCCCGCCTGCACATACGCGCAGGCAAAGGAGACTTCGGCGGGACCCCCGTCCGCGTATCTGCGAACAGTACGAGTCTCAAAGCCGCATGACAATGGTCCTGCGACGATCCCGGACCATCGTTTTCAGGTTTTCGGTGCCGTCGGACACCAACCTCAGATCGGCTTGAACGCCTCGAAGGGCTGGCGGCACGTTCGGCAGTAGTGCAGCGAGCGGCAGAGCGCCGGCCCGAAGAGACTGTCCATGACCGAGTCGGCGGCGTCGCAGAACGGGCAGCGGACGTCGGCGGGCGCGGCCGGCGGCGCGATTCCGGCTCGGCGAAGACCGGCTCGGCCGTCGTCGGTCAGGCGCTCGGTCGTCCAGGGGACAGCGAACGTGAACGTGATATCGACCGGCCGGCCGAGCGGGGCCAGGGCGTCGGCCGCGGTCGAACGGATGATCTCCAACGCCGGGCAGGCGACGAAGGTCGGCAGGAGCTCCACCGCGATCCGGTCGTCCTCCACCCGGACCCGGTGGACCAGCCCGAGGTCCACGATCGAGACGGTCGGGATCTCCGGATCGGAGACGTCGGCAAGGAGCGATCGGACCGTATCGGCCGTGACGGGGGCGATCATCACCATGTCGCGCCGACCTCGGAGTGACGGACCAGCGTGAATTCGTGATGGAGGGCGCGAAAGGCGTCGGAGTGACCGGACCGGGCATGGATGGGATCGGCGGTCGGCGGGAGCTGCGGCAACCCGAGACGGCGGAGAGTCGCCGCGACTCCGTCCCGCCAGCCGGCTTCCATCGCGGCGAACGACTCCGTGACGATCCCGTGGCGGACAAGAGCCGGCTCACCAGGGATCGGCGCGAGGACCGTCCCGGCATCCGGACCCATCGCCTCCAGCGCGGCCGTCAGCCGGGCCCGCGACTCCCCGCCGGCGTCGGCCAGCCGCTCGATCCAGGTCTGGACGTGCATCAGGTGATAGCGCTCCTCGCGCCGGATCTTGGCGACGAGCTCGGCCAGCGCCCGCTGCGACGATCCGGTCAGCGCCGCCAGCCGGGCGTCGTCGGCCGTGTCGTACAGGAAGCGCCGGGCGATCGTCGCGGCCCAGTCACCGCGCGGGTGGTCGAGAAGCCGGGCGTGGACGTACCCCTCGGGTGGACGGTCGTAGGCCCAGGCATCGCTGTCGCGCTCGTCGTTGACCGTCTCCGTGAGCAGCCCGTACAGCGCCTGGGCGTGGCCGAGCTCGTCCTGGGCGAGCGAGCTGATCGCGACGTCCTCCTCGAGGATCGGCCCGATCCCGGTCCACTCGGAGTCGGAGAAGCCGATGACGAACTCGTCGTCGGCCATCGTGAGCAGGAGCAGTGCGATCGCCCGCTCGCGGCCATCGCCGGCACCAGCGAAGTCCATGGCCAGCGGCTCGAAGCCAGGCGAGCCCGTCATCGACTGCCTTTGTTCGCCTTCGGCTTGGCCTGGCCCGACTGCTCGCGCGCCGCGGCGAGCTTGTCGCGCATCACATAGCCGCCCGGCTTCTTGAACGAGCGATCGAGCGGTGGCTGGAGCAGGTCGAGGTCGGCGAGATCGTGGATGTCGGCCTGTCGCACGACCCACAGGTGGACGCTCTCCTGGCGGCGGCTGAACATCTCCCGGGCGTAATGGAGGGCCAGGGTCGCGTCGGGTGCCATCACCGATCCGCCGTGGCGCATTGGATCGCCGTCCTTCTCGCGCCGGAAGACCTCCCACGGTTCGAGGATGCCGGGCGCAGTCCCCGGGGCGGCGCTCACGCGACCGCTGCCCGAGGGGCGCCGAGCACCGCGTCGCGGACCCACTGGGTCGCCGCCCAGTTGGTGCGGCGGAAGTCGAGCCGCTCCTGCGACTTGGGGCCGTGGTTCGTGACGACCGTCCGGAGCTCGTTCCAGTCGGGTTCGGCGTATGTCCAGATGCCGGTCGCCTCTTCGCGGACGAGATCCAGGTCCGGGATCGTGAGGCCGAGCTCGCGGATCCGCGGGACATAGATCCCGAGGAACTCCTGGCGGAGCTCTTCGCTCGTCTTGGCCTTGATCCGCCAATGGATGTCGCGGTCCTTCGCCCGGTCACTGCGCGGCCCGTGCATCTGCATCAGCGGACCCCACCAGCGGTCGAGCGCTTCCTGGATGGACGCGCGCTGGGCGGCGGTGCCGGTCGCCATCGTCACCACGACATCCCGGCCGTGCATGATGTGGACGGACTCCTCCCAGCAGATCTTCTTCATCGTCCGGGCGTATGGGGCGTACGAAGAATCGCGGAGGGCCTGCTGGGCCACGATCGCGGCGGCGTCCACGAGCCAGGCGATGATCCCGATGTCGGCCCACGATTTCGTGGGGTAGTGGAAGACGTTGTGGAACTTCGTCTTGCCGTCAAGGAGGTCCTGGATCATCGCCTCGCGCGGCTTGCCGAGATCCTCGGCAACCCGATAGAGCAGCTGGGCGTGGCCGACCTCGTCCTGGACCTTCGCGGTCAGAGCCAGCTTCCGGCGGAGGGTCGGCGCCCGCATGATCCACTCGCGCTCGGGGAGGACACCCATCAACTCGCTGTTGGCGTGCATCTCGACAAAGCGCAGGACCGCGGTCCGGTACTCGTCGGGCATCCAGTCGGTCGCCTCGACCTTGCCGCCGCCGACGACGTGCTCCTCGAAGTGGCGGTAGCGCTCGTCATGGTCCAGCGCCTCGTCGTTGAAAGGCAGAGCGCTCCGCTCGCGGGCGGGGAGGACCGGATCGAGGGCGAGCGGGTCGGTCAACGGTGGTCCTCCGAGAGGGCGTGCAGGGAGAGCTCGACGTACTGATCGCTGACGCGATCGGCGGTCAGGCGGCCGTCGGGCCGGTACCAAGCCGGGATGCCGTTCAAGGCGGTCAGGATGAAGGTCGTCGCGATCGCCGGGTCGAGTGCCTGGAACGCCCCGGTATCGACACCCCGATCGATCGCCTCCCGGAATCGCGACTCATAAGCGTCGCGCCGGATCGCGAGGTCCGTCCGGTGGGTCTCGGACAGGTGGCGCCATTCGCTGATGAACACGCTCGAACGCTCGGGATGGGCCGTCACGACCTCGACATGGCCCTCAACGAGGGCCGCGAGTCGCTCGGTCGGATCGTTGTCTGGCGTCTCGGCGATGGCCTGCGCAGTCGCCTCCTCGAAGGCCGTCGCCGCCCGGTCGACGATCGTCCAGAGGAGATCCTCCTTGGACGCGACGTGGGCGTAGAGGCTCGCCCCCTGGATGTCGAGGACCTTGGCGATGTCGCGGATGCTGGTGGCGGCGTAGCCGTTCGCGTGGAACAGCCCGCTCGCCACGTCGTCGATCGCGCGGCGGCGCGGAGTCGTCTCGATCATCGCCGGATCATGAGCCCTAACGAACGTTAGGTCAAGGTCGTGTACTCGTCCAGTACGTCCGTTACACCTCGATGCCGATCGAGGCCAGGTATTCGGCTGGGGTGCGCTGGCCCAACGACTGGTGCGGTCGGATCGTG
>JBBRCU010000055.1:0-16217 GCA_038204565.1 Candidatus Limnocylindrales bacterium | reverse complement strand
CTCCTCGGGGGCGTTGTCGATCGTGTCGAAGGCGCGGTACTCACCGCCACCCTTCAGGTGGAGGTACTTGGTGATCGCCGCGGTCAGCGACGTCTTGCCATGGTCGATGTGGCCGATCGTACCGATGTTGACGTGCGGCTTATTGCGCTCGAACTTCTTCTTGGCCATCGTGATTGCTCCCTGGCTCCTGCCCCTCGGGGCGCCTAGACCTTCGACTTCTGAACGAGCTCCGAGGCCAGGCTGGCCGGGACCTCGGCGTAGTGACTGAACTCCATCGACGACGTCGCCCGACCCTGGGTCATCGACCGCAGGTCCGTGACGTAGCCGAACATCTGGGACAGCGGGACGAACGCCCGGACGACCTGGGTGGAGCCACGGGACTCCATGCCCTCGATCTGGCCGCGGCGGCTGTTGAGGTCGCCGATCACGTCGCCCATGAACTCATCGGGCATCGTGACCTCGTTCCGCATGATCGGCTCGAGGATTGCCGGGTCGGCCTTCGCAAAGGCGTCCTTGACGGCCATCGAGCCTGCGATCTTGAACGCCATCTCCGACGAGTCGACCTCGTGGTACGAGCCGTCGAACAGGGTCGCCTTGACGTCGACGACGGGGAACCCGGCGTAGATGCCCGTGGCGAGCGTCTCCTTGATCCCGGCGTCGACCGACTTGATGTATTCCCGCGGGATCGTGCCGCCGACGATCTTGTCGACGAACTCGTACCCGGCCCCCTTCTCCTGGGGCTCGAGCTTGATCACGGCGTGGCCGTACTGGCCCTTGCCGCCGGTCTGGCGGATGAACCGGCCGTTGCCCTCGGCCGCGCGCCGGATCGTCTCGCGATAGGAGACCTGGGGCTTGCCGATGTTCGCGGCGACCTTGAATTCGCGGATCATCCGGTCGACGAGGACGTCGAGATGGAGCTCGCCCATGCCGGCGATCAGGGTCTCGGACGACTCGGGGTCGGTGTGGACCCGGAACGTCGGATCCTCCTCGGACAGCCGCTGGAGGGCGATCGCGAGCTTGTCCTGGTCGGCCTTCGTCTTCGGCTCGATCTTGACCTCGATCACCGGCTCGGGGAAGGTCATCGACTCGAGGATGATCTGGTGGTCGGGATCGGTCAGGGTGTCACCGGTATAGGTGTCCTTCAGCCCGACCGCAGCGGCGATGTCGCCGGCGTAGACCTCTTCGATCTCCTCGCGGTGGTTTGCGTGCATCTGGAGGATCCGGCCGATCCGTTCCTTCTTGCCCTTGGTCGGGTTCATGACGTACGACCCGGCCTTGAGCGTCCCGGAGTAGACCCGGAAGAAGGCGAGCTTGCCGACGAACGGGTCGGCGGCGATCTTGAAGGCGAGGGCGCTGAACGGTTCGCTGTCGCTCGGGGTCCGGATGACCTCGGCGCCGGTCCGGGCGTCGAGGCCGATCATCGGCGGGACGTCGAGCGGCGACGGCAGGAAGTCGACGACCGCGTCGAGCATCTTCTGGACGCCCTTGTTGCGGAGCGCCGAGCCGGTCAGCACGGGGATGATCCGGGTCGTGAGGGTGCCGAGGCGGAGGCCCCGCTTGATCTCGGCCTCGGTGAACTCCTCGCCCTCGAGGTACTTGTGGGTCAGCTCGTCGTCCATCTCGGCGACGGCCTCGATCATCGTCCGACGATGCTTCTCGGCCTCGGCCTTGAGCTCTTCGGGGATGTCGACGATGTCGAACGTATTGCCCTGATCGTCGTGGTAGTAGTACGCCTTCATCTCGATCAGGTCGACGACCCCCTCGAACCGGTCCTCCTGGCCGATCGGGATCTGGATCGGCACCGCGTTGGCGCCGAGGCGCTCCTTGATCGAAGCAACCCCGCGCCAGAAATCGGCCCCGGTCCGATCGAGCTTGTTGATGAAGCAGAAGCGCGGGACGCCGTAGCGGTCGGCCTGGCGCCAGACCGTCTCGGACTGTGGCTCGACACCGGCGACGCCGTCAAAGACGACGACGGCACCGTCGAGGACGCGCAGGCTGCGCTCGACCTCGACCGTGAAGTCCACGTGCCCGGGCGTATCGATGATATTGATCCGGTGCTCGCCCCAGAATGCTGTCGTTGCAGCAGCGGTGATCGTGATCCCGCGCTCCTGCTCCTGGGGCATCCAGTCCATCGTCGCGGCGCCTTCATGCACCTCACCGATCTTGTAGATCTTCTTCGTGTAGAAGAGGATCCGCTCGGTGACGGTCGTCTTGCCCGCGTCGATATGGGCGATGATTCCGATGTTTCGCGTTTTGGCCAGCGAAACCTGTCGTGCCACGGTGTCTCTAGGCTCCTGGGTCTACCACTTGAAATGGCTGAAGGCGCGGTTCGCCTCGGCCATCTTGTGCGTGTCTTCACGGCGCTTCACGGCAGCGCCGAGGCCGTTCATGGCGTCGACCAACTCCTGGGCGAGCTTGTCGCTCATGCTCTTGCCGTTCCGCTTGCGGGCCGCCTGGACGAGCCAGCGGACGCCGAGCGAGAGGCGGCGATCGCCCCGGATCTCGACCGGGACCTGGTAGGTCGCGCCGCCGACGCGGCGAGGTTTGACCTCGATGATCGGCGTCGCGTTGCGGAGGGCTGCCTCGAGGACCTCGAGGCCCGGCCGATGGGCCTGGGACTCGGCCCGGGCCAGCGCCTGGCGAAGGATCCGGTCGGACAGGTTGCGCTTGCCGTTGGCCATCAGCTTGGCGGTGAAGCGGGCGGTCGTCCGGTTGGCCGGCTCCGTGTGGTACTTGGTCATCCGGGGGATCGACTGACGGCGCGGCATTACTTCTTGCCTCCGGGGCCGCTCGAGGCCTTGGCGCCGTACTTGCTGCGGCCCTGCTTGCGATCGCGCACGCCGGCCGCGTCGAGGGTGCCGCGGATGATGTGGTACTTGACCGACGGCAGGTCCTTGACCCGGCCGCCGCGGACGAGGACCACCGAGTGCTCCTGGAGGTTGTGGCCGATGCCCGGGATGTAGGCCGTGACCTCCATCTGGTTCGAGAGGCGAACACGGGCGATCTTGCGGAGGGCCGAGTTCGGCTTCTTCGGCGTCATCGTCCGGACCTGCAGGCAGACGCCGCGCTTCTGCGGGGCGCCGGGCGTGGCGACCTGCTTGCGGTTCAGCCCGTTCCAGTTCTTGCGCATCGCCGGCGCCTTGACCTTCTTGACCTTGGTCTGGCGGCCGTGGCGCACGAGCTGACTGATCGTCGGCACGAAGACGCTGCTCCTCTCAAACGGTGACGTTCTGCTGGGCGGAGGTCGCCGGCGGGTCGCCGGTTCGCGAGCGGTCAGGCTCGCGGTGGACCTTCCTGAGGGTGGACTGTCGTTCGGGTGGTCGACGCGCACGTCGGCCGCGGACCCCTCCCGAGGCCACGAAGGCGGAGTGTATCAGCGGCCCGAAAACGGTGTCAAACGTCCCCGGGCAGCCGATGCCTCCGGAACATCGAGGCGCCCGCGGCCGCCCCGCCGAGCATCAGGCCGGTCAGGTCGCGGGCCTCGAAACGCGTGATCGGGCGGCCCTCCCGAGGACCACGCCGACCCATCCCTCCGCGGTCGGGACGAACAAGTCGCCGGGACGTTCCACGAGAGCCCGGCGACCAGCCGCAGAGGCGTGGCGGCGATGTTCGTCAGCGTCGCGTGGAATCGATGGGGGGCCATCGGCGGCGGGTCTCAGCCTCGGGGCGATCGGTCATGACACTTCGTATTCGGGCACCGTATTCAGCCGAGGCATATCCTGGCCCGCGCGGCGACAGCGGATCGCGTTTCATGCCGCGGACGCATGAATGGAGCTCAGACGCACGGTCGGGGATCCCGGTCCAGTCCCGGGATGCACGAACCGCCGCCTGGACCGACAGACCGGTGCCGGATACGCCTCCACGGAATACTTCCGGCCCCGGTCTCGGCCCCGGACAACCGCCCACGCGTTGCAGCCGGCTCCGCTCTGGGCGACCGCGCGCGCCAGACCTCCCAGCTCGCTCGGTTCGGAGGTTGCCGTCGCACCGGGCCGGAATCGGAAAGCCGGCACTCCCTCGCGGAGAGTGCCGGCTCGCCGTTGTGCGGTCTACTTCTTGGGCTTCTCGTCGCCGGCCGATGCCGAAGCCTCGGCATCGGTGTGGTCGGTCGGTCCGCCGCTCGCGCCCACAGCGACGAACGGGTTCTCGTCGGCGTCGGCGGCGCCGCCATCGCTGGACTCGTCGTCGGTGAGGAACGGATTGAACTCCGTCTCCTCCGACGCGCCGGCGATGGTCGCCGCAAGGGCCAGGCCGGCGGCCTCATCGGCCGGCCGACCACCCTCCTCGAGGAAGGGGTTGTACTCGCTCCCGGAGTCCTCCAGGGCCTCGCCGGCGAGGGCCTCGAGGGCCGCCCGGCGGTCCCGCTCCTTGCGGGCGGCGACGTTCGCCGGCGCGCCGGTCCCCGCGGGGATCAGCTTGCCGATGATCACGTTCTCCTTGAGTCCGATCAGGTGGTCCTTGGCGCCATTGATGGCCGCCTCGGTGAGCACCCGGGTCGTCTCCTGGAAGGACGCTGCCGCGAGGAAGGACGAGGTGTTGAGCGACGCCTTGGTCACGCCGAGGAGCACGGTCTGGGCCGTCGCCGGCTCGCCGCCCTCGGACAGGACCTTGTTGTTCTCCTCCTCGAAGTCGAGCCGGTCGATCAGCTCGGTCGGGAGCAGGTCGACGTCGCCCGGCTGGTCGATCCGGACCTTCCGGAGCATCTGCCGGACGATGATCTCGATGTGCTTGTCGTTGATCGTGACGCCCTGGCTCCGGTAGACCTTCTGGACTTCCTTGACCAGGTAGCGCTGGACGGCGTCCTTGCCCCGGGTCTCGAGGTACTCCTGCGGGTTGATCGGGCCGTCGGTGATCCCGTCGCCGGCCCGGATCTCCTGGCCGTTCTCGACGAGCAGCTTGGCGTTGTGGGGGATCGTGTACTCGCGCTCGACGACATCCTCGGCCCGGACGGCGAGTCCGTCGTCGCCCTTCACGAGGAAGCCCTTGACCGGCGAGGCCACGTCGGTCGGCGCGCCGGTCTCGCCGTCGGCGATCCGGGCGATGACCTGGTTGGCCTCGACCGCGTCGCCGGCCGCGGCCAGCATCTCGGCGCCCTTCGGCAGGCCGAGCGTGGTGTCGTAGACCTCGGTGCTGACGACCTTGACCTTTGTCCCGGTATCACTCCGGATGATCTCGACGATGCCGTCGATGTGGCTGATCTCGGCCTTGCCCTTCGGCACACGGGCCTCGAACAACTCCTCGACCCGCGGCAGGCCCGCGGTGATGTCGAGGCCGGCGACGCCGCCGGTGTGGAACGTCCGCATCGTGAGCTGGGTGCCCGGCTCGCCGATCGACTGGGCCGCGATGATCCCGACCGCCTCGCCCGAGGCGACCATGTCGCCGGTGGCGAGATTGCGGCCGTAGCACGCCCGGCAGACGCCATAGCGGGCCTCGCAGGTCAGGGGTGAGCGGACGAGGACCTCCTGGATCCCCGCCGCCTCGATACGCAACGCGATCTCCTCGGTGATCTCGATGTTGCGATCGACAATGAGCGGCTGCTCCTCGCCCTTCTTGACCTTGACCGAGCTGTCCGGGAGCGGCGCGGCGGCCAGGCGGCCGACGAGCCGGCGACGGAACTCCTTCTCGTCGGTCGAGTCCTCGCGGGTGATCCAACTGCCTTCCTCGGTGCCGCAGTCGTCATCGCGGGTGATGACGTCCTGGGCCACGTCGACCAGGCGCCGGGTCAGGTAGCCCGAGTCGGCGGTCCGGAGGGCGGTGTCGGCGAGGCCCTTGCGGGCGCCGTGGGTCGAAATGAAGTACTCGAGGACCGTCATCCCCTCCCGGAAGTTGCTCCGGACGGGGACGTCGATGATCCGCCCGGACGGGTCGGCCATCAAGCCGCGCATCGCGCCGAGCTGGCCGATGTTGCCCTTGTTTCCGCGGGCGCCGGACGCGGTCATCATCGTGACCGGCCCATCGACCTTGAGGCCCTTCATCATCTCGTCCGACATCGCGTTGGTGGTCTTCTGCCAGACGTCGACCACCTGCTCGTAGCGCTCGTCGTCGGTGATCAGGCCGCGCTGGAACTGACGGTCGATCTCCGCAACGGACGCGTCGGCCGCTGCGAGGCGGGCCGGCTTGTCCTTCGGGACCTCGATGTCGAACAGGCCGATCGTCATCCCGCCGCGGGTCGCGAAGTCGAAGCCGACGCTCTTGATCCCGTCCACGAGATGGGCGGTCTCATCCGGCCCGAGGAGGCGGTAGCACTCGTCGACGAGGTCCTTGAGGTCCGAGCGCTTCATGACCTCGTCCTTGAACCGCATCTGATCGGGCAGGACCTGGTTGAAGATGATTCGGCCGACGGTGGTCCGGACGCGCTTGAGCTCGAGACGCTCGGTCGTGGTATCCCACGTCCGAACCTCGGCCTCGACTGGCTCGTGGAGGGTGACGCCGGTCTTCTCCTTGAGCTGGTACGACAGGATCGCCTCGTCCTCGGACGAGAAGATCCGGACGCGCTTCGGCTGCTTGCCGATCGGGTCCATCGTCAGGTAGTAGCAGCCGAGGACCATGTCCTGGGTCGGCGCCACGACCGGCGAGCCGTCGGCCGGCGACAGCAGGTTGGCGGTCGACAGCATCATGGTCCTCGCCTCTTCCTGGGCGGCCGTCGAGAGCGGCACGTGGACCGCCATCTGGTCGCCGTCGAAGTCCGCGTTGAACGCGGTGCAGACGAGCGGGTGGATCTGGATCGCCGAGCCCTCGACGAGGACCGGCATGAACGCCTGGATGCCCAGGCGATGGAGCGTCGGGGCGCGGTTCAGCAGGACCGGATGGTCCTTGATGACCTCTTCGAGGACGTCCCAGACCTCGGGCCGGACGCGCTCGACGATGCGCTTAGCGCTCTTGATGTTGTGGGCGAAGCCCTTCTCGACGAGCTGGCGCATCACGAACGGCTTGAACAGCTCGAGGGCCATCTTCTTGGGCAGGCCGCACTGGTGGAGCTTGAGCTCCGGCCCGACCACGATGACCGAGCGGCCCGAATAGTCGACCCGCTTGCCGAGCAGGTTCTGGCGGAACCGGCCCTGCTTGCCCTTAAGCATGTCCGACAGACTCTTGAGACGGTGGTTGCCGGTGCCGGCGATCGCCCGGCCGCGGCGGCCGTTGTCGATCAGGGCGTCGCACGCCTCCTGCAGCATCCGCTTCTCGTTGCGGATGATGATCTCGGGAGCGCCGAGCTCGAGGAGCCGCTTGAGGCGGTTGTTGCGGTTGATCACGCGGCGGTACAGGTCGTTCAGGTCGGACGTCGCGAAACGGCCGCCGTCGAGCTGGACCATCGGCCGGAGGTCCGGCGGGATCACCGGCAGGACCGACAGGATCATCCAGTCGGGCCGGGTGCCGGAGCGACGGAACGCCTCGATCAGGCGGAGCCGCTTGATCGCCTTCTTGCGCCGCTGCCCGGAGCTCGTCCGGACCTCGACATGAAGGGACCGCGAGAGCTCCTCGAGGTCCATCCGGCTGATGATCTCGCGGACCGCCTCGGCGCCCATTCCGGCGCTGAACAGGCGGCCGCCTTTGGCACCCGAGCCGTGGCGCTCCTCGAGGCCGCGCAGCTCCATCTCGCCGAGGGTCTGCATCGGCTTGAGGCCTTCGATCTCGTCGCGGAGCTTCTTGATCTCGTCCTTCGCGGCCTGCGCCCCGCCCGACAGCTGCTCGCGCTCGGCGCGGAGGGTCTCCTCCACGCCGGCCGTCAGGTCGGCGACCTTCTGCTCGACCGCCCGCTCCTCGTCGCGCCCGCGCTGCTGGAGCTCGGCGGTGACGCGCTCGGTCTCGGCCGACACGATCTTGCGGAGGGCGGCGGTCGCCTCCTTGCCGCCCTTGGCCCCGGCAGCCACGACCACCTCGCCGGTCGGGGCGAAGACGATCGTGTCCTCGGCCTCGCCCGCCTTCAGCTCCTTCAGCTGGGCCTCGACCGCCTGGGCCGCCGTGACGACCTCCTCGGTCCGGACGGTCCGCTGGCTCTCGATGTCGGCCTTGGTCGCGGCAAGGGCCGCGGTCAGCTCATCCTTGGTCCGGTTGACGTCGGCGCGGAGGCGATCCTCCAGCTCGGCGAGGGCCTCACCGGCCTTGCCGCCGCGGCCCGCAGCCTCGTCCTCGAGGGCGAGGAGCGCGCGCTTGCGGGCGTCCTCATCGACGTTCGTGACGATGTACAGAGCGAAGTACAGGATCCGCTCGAGGTTCCGCGGGCTGATGTCCAGGAGGATGCCCAGGCGGCTCGGCGTGCCCTTGAAGTACCAGATGTGGCTGACGGGGCTGGCCAGCTGGATGTGGCCCATGCGCTCCCGCCGGACCTTCGAGCGGGTGACCTCGACGCCGCACTTGTCGCAGATGATGCCCTTGTAGCGAATCCGCTTGTACTTGCCGCAGTAGCACTCCCAGTCCTTCGTCGGACCGAAGATGCGCTCGTCGAAGAGACCGTCCTTTTCCGGCTTGAGGGTCCGGTAGTTGATGGTCTCCGGCTTCGTGACCTCACCCTTGGACCACTCCCGGATCTGGTCCGGGCTGGCAAGCGAGATACGGATCGCGCTGAAATTATTGACCTCGAGCATGGTTCTCCTCCGCGCCGCCGCCTGGCCCGGCGGAGCGATGCGACCTCAGGACGCGTGAGGCCGGTCCGGTCGGGCCTCCACCCGACAGGTGAGCGATCAGTTGCAGTGCCGTCAGTCCTCGAACCCGGCGAGATTGATCCCGCCGAGATCCGGGAGCATGTAGCCGGAGACGTCGTCTTCGGCGAGCTGGATCTCCTCGTCGTTCTGGTCGAGGATCTCTGCGTTCAGCCCGAGGCTGCGCAGCTCCTTGATCAGGACCTTGAAGGATTCCGGGACGCGCGGCGGCTGGATCTCCTCCCCCTTGACGATGGCTTCATAGGTCTGGACGCGCCCGAGGACGTCGTCCGACTTCACGGTGAGCAGTTCCTGGAGAATGTTCGCGGCGCCGTACGCCTCGAGCGCCCAGACCTCCATCTCGCCGAAGCGCTGGCCGCCGAACTGGGCCTTGCCACCGAGCGGTTGCTGGGTGATCAGGCTGTACGGGCCGGTCGAGCGGGCGTGGATCTTGTCCTCGACGAGGTGGTGGAGCTTGAGCATGTAGATGTAGCCGACGGTGATCGGGCGATCGAACAGCTCGCCTGAGCGGCCGTCGCGGAGCTCGATCTTGCCGTCCTCGGGCAGGGACTTCACGACCCCGTAGACCTTGTGCTTGGCCTCGCGCAGCTCGCCCTTGATCTGGTCCTCGGTCGCCCCGTCGAAGACGGCGGTGGCGGCCTTCTGGCCCTTGGCGTGGAGCGCCCAGCCGAGATGGGTCTCGAGGATCTGGCCGATGTTCATGCGGCTCGGCACGCCGAGCGGGTTGAGGACGATGTCAACAGGGGTCCCGTCCGGCAGGAACGGCATGTCCTCCGCCGGCAGGATCTTGGCGATGACACCCTTGTTGCCGTGGCGGCCGGCCATCTTGTCGCCGACACTGATCTTGCGCTTCTGGGCGACCGACACCCGAACCAGGCGATTGACGCCCGGCTGGAGATCGTCGTTCAACTCGCGCCGGAACTCGCGGATCTCGACGACCTTGCCTCGCTCGCCGTGCGGCAGGCGGAGGCTCGAGTCCTTCACTTCGCGGGCCTTCTCGCCGAAGATCGCCCGCAGCAGGCGCTCCTCCGCGGTCAGCTCGGTCTCGCCCTTCGGAGTGATCTTGCCGACGAGGATGTCGCCGGGACGGACCTCGGCACCGATGTAGACGATGCCCTCTTCGTCGAGGTCCTTGAGGGACTCCTCGCCGACGTTCGGGATGTCGCGGGTGATCTCCTCCGGCCCGAGCTTCGTGTCGCGCGACTCCATCTCGTGCTTCTCGATGTGGATGCTCGTGAACAGGTCGTCGCGGACGAGGCGGTCACTGATGACGATCGCGTCTTCGTAATTGCCGCCTTCCCAGCTCATGAACGCCACCAGGACGTTCCGGCCGAGGGCAAGCTCGCCCTCCTGGGTCGACGAGCTGTCGGCAAGCGCTTCGCCATCGGCGACACGAATGCCGACGTCGACGATCGGACGCTGATTGATGCAGGTGCCCTGGTTGCTCCGGACGAACTTCTGGAGCTTGTACTCGTCGAGCTCGCCAGCATCGGTCTCGATCCGGATCCGCTCGGCGGTGACGCTGGTCACGACACCACCGCGCCGGGCGATGACGACCTGGCCGGAGTCACGTGCGGCACGTTCCTCCATGCCGGTCCCGACGATCGGCGACTCCGGCTCGAGGAGCGGCACGGCCTGGCGCTGCATGTTCGAGCCCATGAGGGCGCGGTTGGCGTCGTCGTGCTCGAGAAACGGGATCAGCGCCGTCGCCACGGAGACGACCTGCTTGGGGCTGACGTCCATGTACTCGATCTGGCCGGCGCGCGCCTCGGGGAAGGTGTCGCGGTAGCGCGACGGGATGCGCTCGGCGAGGAAGTGGCCCTCGGCGTCGAGAGGCGCATTGGCCTGGGCGACGACGTGCTCCTCCTCCTCGTCGGCCGGGAGGTACTCGATGTCGGCGGTCACGATCGGACGGATCGGGAACGCGTTGGCCTTCTGCTTCTTGAGCTCGGCCATGGCCTCGGCCGTGAACGGCTTGCCCATCTTGAGGATGGTCTCGCCGCCCTTGGTCAGCAGGTCGCCGCCGGCCTCGTAGGTGGCCAGCTTCGGGTCATCCCACGCGACGGTCCGCTTGACCTTGCGATAGGGCGTCTCGATGAAACCGTAGCTGTTGATCCGGCCATAGGTCGCGAGCGACCCGATGAGGCCGATGTTCGGTCCCTCGGGGGTCTCGATCGGGCAGATCCGGCCGTAGTGGCTGTGGTGGACGTCGCGGACATCGAACCCGGCCCGCTCGCGCGACAGGCCGCCCGGCCCGAGCGCCGACAGGCGCCGCTTCGACGTGAGTTCGGCCAGGGGGTTGGTCTGGTCCATGAACTGGGAGAGCTGGCTGCCGCCGAAGAACTCCTTCATCGCGGCCACGACCGGCCGGATGTTGATCAGGGCGTTGGGGGTGGCCTTGTCGATCTCCTGGATCGTCATCCGCTCGCGGACGACACGCTCCATCCGGAGGAGGCCGATCCGGAATGCGTTCTGGATCAGCTCGCCGTTGGCCCGGATCCGGCGGTTGCCGAGGTGGTCGATGTCGTCCTTGGGATGGAGCCCGCGGTTCGATTCGATCAGGTGGCCGACGATGGCCGCGATGTCCTCGCGGGTGATCGTCCGCTGCTCGCGCGGCAGCTCGATGCCCATCCGGCCGGCCACGCCGTCAAGCTTCTTGTTGAACTTGTAGCGGCCGACCCGACCGAGGTCGTAGCGGCGGAAGTTGAAGAACAGGCTCTCGACGAGCTGGCGGGCGTTGTCGCCCGTGGGCGGATCGCCCGGCCGGAGCTTCTTGTAGACCTCGATCAGGGCTTCCTGCTGGGTCTTGGTGAGGTCCTTGTCGAGGGTGTTCGCGGTGAACGGATGATCCGGATCGGCGTCGACGCCCGAGAAGAGCGCAGCGATCGAGTCATTCTCCTCGTAGCCGACGGCCCGGAGCAGGGTCGTCGCGGCGATCTTCCGCTTGCGGTCCACCTTGACCCAGAGCTGGTCCTTGTTGTTCGTCTCGAATTCGAGCCAGGCGCCACGATTCGGGATCACCTTGGCGCTGAACAGCATCCGGCCCGAGGCGGGATCCTCGAGCTCGCTGTAGTAGACGCCCGGCGAGCGGACCAGCTGGCTGACAACGACGCGCTCCGCGCCGTTGATGACGAACGTGCCCTGGTTGGTCATCCACGGGTAGTCGCCCATGTAGACCCGCTGGCGCTGGATCTCGCCGGTCTCCTTGATCAGGAGCTCGACGTTGACGTAGAGGGGCCGCGAGTACGTCAGGTCCTTCGTCCGGCACTCCTCCTCGGAGTACTTCGGGTCGCCGAACTCATACTCGAGGAACTGGAGCTCCATCACCTTGGCGGTGAAGTCCTTGATCGGGCTGATCTCGTCGAAGAGCTCCCGGAGGCCCTTCTCGATGAACCACTGGAACGAGTCCAGCTGGAGCTCGATCAGGTTCGGGATCGGCAGGACTTCAGGGATGCGGGCGTAGCGCGTGCGCGCCAGCGCCACAGCCGTCCGGTTCGACGACTCAGCAGACAGCATGAAACACCACTCCTTGACGGAGGCTTGGGAAAGAGGAAAGGGCCGCGCTCACAGAAGGAGTAGGATACCGCGATTCCGCCCGGTGTCAAACGGCCCGGACTGGCGGCGGGCCGCTCCGAGGGCCGCGACGAGCCCGCCGACCGATCGTCGCCGCCAACCGGCCGGGCCCGAAAATGAACGAGCCGGCGACCCGCAACGGGCCGCCGGCTCGCGATCGAGGGAGCCGTCGGAGACGGCCGTCGACCTACTTGATCTCGACCTTGGCGCCCTGCTCCTCGAGGGCGGCCTTGATCTTCTCGGCCTCGTCCTTCGTCACGCCCTCCTTGACGGCCTTGGGGAACGCGTCGACGAGGTCCTTGGCCTCCTTGAGGCCGAGTCCGGTCAGTTCGCGGACGACCTTGATGACCGGAATCTTGTTCGGCCCGATCTCGGTCAGGGTCGCGGTGAACTCAGTCTGCTCCTCGACCGCGGCCGGGGCGTCGCCGCCGCCGCCACCGGCAGCCGGAGCCGCCGCGGCCGCGACCGGGGCCGCCGCCGTGACGCCGTAGCGCTCCTCGAAGCGCTTGATGAACTCGGACAGCTCGAGAACGGTCATCTTGTCGATCGCTTCGAGCAGGTCGTCCTGGGTCAGGACCGCCATTTCAGGTCTCCTTGTCGGGTGCGCCGGTCACTGACCGGGCGCGGGGTCGGATGGAACGAGTGGTCGCCGCGACCGCGGTTCACGCGGCCTCTGCCTGGGCCTTCTGATCGCGGACCTGGCTCAGCGCATAGCCAAGGTTCCGGATGTTGGCGACGAGCAGGCCGGCCAGCGTTGCCACGGGCGCCTGCATCCCGCCGGCGAGCTTGCCGAGCAGAATCTCCCGCGATGGCAGCGTGGCCAGCGTCTTCACGCCGTCGGCGCTGATCGAACGATCGCCGAGCACGGCGCCAGTGATCGTCACCAACTTGTACGGCCGGGTTGCCTCGATGACCGCCTTGGCTGTCACCGACTCGTCGTTGCCGAAGGCGATCGCCGTAGGGCCGACGAGGAGTGGGCTGAGTGCCTTCCCCACCGACTCCGACGCGGCGATCCGCATCAGGCGGTTCTTGACGATGCGGTAGCTCACGTCCTGCTTGCGCAGAGCGCGGCGAATCTCCGCAAGCTCCTTGACGGTGAGGCCGCGGTATTCGGAGATGATCAGCGTCCGGCTGCCGGCAAGCGCCTCACGCAGCTCGGCCACCGTCTCCCGTTTGGCCTCCGTGGGCATGGTGCCCTCCAGGTTCGTGCGCACGGCCGGTGCGCGGCGGTGGTGCGCCGCTGATCCGGGCCAGGCCGGGAATCGCGACACCCCTGCGACGGCGCCTATGCGGCTGGCCTTGAACACAGGGGTGGGCCACTGCGAGTGGCGACACGTATCCTGCCTCGGCGTGCTCACCGTCGTCCCCGATGGCCTTCCGGCCGATCGATCCGATCCGGTGGATCAAGCCCCGACCGTCACCCTCCGAGGAAGGGGCGGTCCGCGGGCGCAGGCTGTCTCTGGCGTTCCCGTCGATCTTCAGTTGTGGCGACGCATCAGGCCCGGAGACCGGATGGCCGCCGCGTGTGGTGGGCTGCCGTCAGGCGGCAGCGGCGGCGAGGATCGCCGGGACGTCGACCCGGATGCCCGGGCCCATCGTGGTGGCGATCGTCAGCCCTTTGAGATATTGGCCCTTGGCGCCGGCCGGCTTGGCCCGGTTGATCGCGTCGATCAGCGCCGCAAGATTGGCGACCAGGGCGTCGGGCTCGAAGCTCGATCGCCCGAACGCGACGTGGATGATCCCGGCCTTGTCGACCTTGAACTCGACCCGGCCGCCCTTCACTTCGCGCACGGCGCGATCGAGGTCGAAGGTGATCGTGCCGGCCTTCGGGTTCGGCATCAGTCCGCGCCGGCCGAGGATCTTGCCGAGCTTGCCGACCATGCCCATCGAGTCGGGCGTGGCGAGGGCGACATCGAAGTCGAGCCAACCGGCCTCGATCTTCTTCACCAGGTCCTCGCCGCCGACCTCGTCGGCACCGGCCCGGAGGGCCTCCTGGGCCTTGTCGCCCTGGGCGAAGACGGCCACCCGGACGACCTTGCCGGTGCCGTGCGGGAGGACGACCGTGCCGCGAACCATCTGGTCGGCGTGGCGGGGATCGACGCCGAGGCGAAGATGGGCCTCGAGGGTCGAGTCGAACGAGACGAAGGCGGTCTCCTTCGCGAGCGTCGCCGCTTCCTGCGGACTGTAGACGCGCTCGCGGTCGACGAGTTTCGCCGCCTCGAGATACTTCTTGCCGTGGGCCACGTGAATGCTCCCTTCGTCGGCCGCGCTCGGCGGCCTCCCCCTGCTGATTGGACCGCCGCAGCCGGGGTGAGCCGCGGGTCCGGAAGGCTACTTGACTTCGATCCCCATGGACCGGGCGGTCCCCTCGATCTGGAGCATGGCGGCCTCGATGCTGTTCGCGTTGAGGTCGGCCATCTTGATCTCGGCGATCTGGCGGACCTGGTCCCGCGAGACGCGCCCGGCCACTTCACGCTTCGTCGTGGACGCGCCCTTGTCGACTCCAGCGGCCTTGCGCAGGAGGTCGGCTGCCGGCGGCGTCTTGAGGATGAACGTGAACGAACGATCCTCGAAGATCGTGATCTGGGCCGGGATGACCTGGCCGGTCTTGTCGGCGGTCTTCTCGTTGTACGACTTCGTGAACTCGACGATATTGATGCCGTGTGGGCCCAGCGCCGTGCCGACCGGCGGGGCGGGGGTGGCCTTGCCGGCGTTCAGCTGGAGAGTCAGGACGATTCGGATCTTCTTGGCCACGGGGCTGACGGTTCCTTTCTAGAGCTTCTCGACCTGGAGGAAGTCCAGCTCGACGGGGGTCTCGCGGCCGAAGATACTCACGAGAACCTTGACCTTGTTGCGCTCGGGGTTGACCTCGTCGACCGTGCCGATGAACTCGGCGAACGGTCCGTCGGTGACCCGGACGCTCTGGCCCTTGATGAACGCGACCCGGAACTTGGGCGTCTCGACGCCCATGTGTCGGAGGATCTGCTTGACCTCGTTCTCGTCGAGCGGGATCGGCTCGCTGCGGACGCCCGGGATGTTCGCGCCGCCGACGAAGCTGGTCACGCCCGGCGTGTTGCGGACGACGAACCAGCTGTCCGGGTCGAGGATCATCTCGACGAGGACGTAGCCCGGGTAGACCTTCTTCTGGACGGTATGCCGCTGGCCCTGGCGGATCTCGATCTCGTCCTCCATCGGGACGAGGACCTGGAAGATCCGGTCCTCCATGCCCATGGACTCGATCCGGTGCTCGAGGTTCGCCTTGACCTTGTTCTCGTACCCGGAGTACGTGTGGATGACGTACCAGCGCTTCTCGGGCGCCTTGCTCGTCTCGGTTGCGGTCAACTCGGTCATCGTCACCCTCCGACCAGCCGCGCGACGACCGCCGTGAACGCCGCGTCCAGCACGGTGATGTACGTGCCGACCGCGAAGCTGACCACGAAGACGAGCACAGTCAGGTTGCGGACCTGATCCCGCGTCGGCCACGAGACCTTCTTCAATTCGGACCACGCCTCATCGATGAAGCGGCGAATGCGACTCACGTCGGTGGTTCTTCTTTCAGACTGCGGACGGAGATGCGACCAGTCGTCACACGCCGGACGGTGTGGCAGGGGCGATAGGACTCGAACCTACAACCGCTGGTTTTGGAGACCAGTGCTCTGCCAATTGAGCTACACCCCTGCGATTGCCCCGCTATTTCGCCTCGCGATGAAGCGTATGGCGGCGCTCCCGGGGACAGTACTTCATGAACTCGATCCGGTTGGGATCGTTCCTCTTGTTCTTGCGTGTCGTGTAGTTCCGCTGCTTGCACTCGGTGCAGGCGAGCTGGATCGGTGGACGCGCTTCGACTCGTGCCATGTCGGTCCCTTACTCGGCGATCGTGACGATGGCGCCGGCGCCGACGGTCCGGCCGCCTTCGCGGATCGCGAAGCGCTGGCCGATCTCGAGGGCGATCGGGGTGATCAGCTCGACGCTCATCTCGACGTTGTCGCC
>JBBRCU010000054.1:0-16726 GCA_038204565.1 Candidatus Limnocylindrales bacterium | reverse complement strand
GCGGCCGACGCGATGTGAACCTTCGGGATGACCAGGACGTGGGTCGGGCTGCGCGGGGCGATGTCGTGGAAGGCGAGGACCAGCTCGTCGGCGGCGACGATCTTCGACGGCAGCTCGCCGCGGATGATCCGGCAGAACAGGCAGTCGGCGCGAAGGGCGCGATCAGCGGGCATGGACGGGACTCCGAGGCGAGGCGACGACGGGGACGTGGGCGATGGGCGGGGCACCGACAGCATGCGGCCCACGAGCCGACCGCGTCGGGCAGGATCGATCCATCGAGACCGTGCTCGATGTCGCGCCCCGCGCCTCACCACAGCTGCGGCTTCGTGCTCATCAGGAACCCGATCGTCCCGACGAGGGCCGCCATCGCGTAGCTGACGTAGCGCTGGCGCTTCGCCCGCTCGAGCCAGACGCGGTCGTCGGCGGCCGCCTTGATCCCGACCAGCCGGCGGAGGTTCGGCCGCTGGACGAAGAAGGCCAGGAGCAGGTTCGCCGCATAGATGGCCAGCGCGACGAGGAGCCACGGCTGGCCGATCAGCGAGCCGCCGAGAACGACCACGAGCGTCACCCCGGTTGCCGCCAGACCAAGCCCGATGACGAGCGTCCCGTGAGCCTGCATCCAGAGGAGAAAGCGGACGAGCCGATGGGGACTCTCGGCCGCCGCCCGGCGCGTCCGGAGCGCGAACGGCAGCAGGATCGACGGGAGGAAGAGGCTGACCGCGAGGACGATGTGGGTGACGAGCAGGATCGGGAACCAGGACGGCATGGCGCCCGATTGTATGGCCGGGGCGGCCCGACCTAGGTCCGAACGGCTTCGAGAGCGACCCAGTCCCCTTCTTCCGTCCTTCCGGTCACGGCCAGTCCGACGGCCGCCAACGCCGTCCGGACGTCGGCCTCGCGGTCGACGAAGATCCCCGATGCCAGGAGGGTCCCACCGGGCCGAAGCTCGTCCCGGAGCGCGCCGGCAAGGGTCACCAGGAGCGACGCGATCAGGTTGGCGAGCACGACATCGAACGCAGCCTCGCCCGACGGCAAGCTCCCGGCCCGGGCGGCGATCCGCTGTCCGAGCCCGTTCCGTCCGGCGTTCGCAAGGGTCGCTTCAATCGCGATCGGATCAGTGTCGACCCCGAGGACCAGGCCCGCGCCCAGCTTGGCGGCAGCAATCGCGAGGATCCCCGACCCGCAGCCGACGTCGAGGACGCGCCCGCCACCGAGCAGTCCGCGATCGCCGATCGCCTCGACCGCCGCCAGGCACAACCGGGTCGTCGGATGAAGCCCGGTCCCGAACGCCATCCCGGGATCGAGATCGAGGACCACGTCACCCGACGCCGGGACGTGCTCCCGCCAGGTCGGTCGGATGACGATCCTGCGCCCCACCCGGAGCACCGGAAAGTGCTCTTTCCAGGCCTCCGCCCAATCGGCCTCGTGGACGAGCCGGGTGGTCAGCTCGCCGATCGGGCGGAGGCCGAATGCCTGGAGGTGTCCGAGCGCTTCCGCGGCCGCGGCGGCAGCGCGCTCGGCGGCAGCGCGGTCACGGGCTGGCACATAGGCCCGGACGATCGAGGGCCGGGTCACGTCGATCCGGGCGCCAAGGCCCTCGTCGACGAGCTCGAACGCCGGCTCGACGCTGGTCCCGCCGGGCGCGACCCTGCCAAGAATCTCCGACACGGCCTCGACCGCCTCGACGTCTGCGGCGACCGAGAGCTCGAGCCAGGCACCGGCCTCGGTCGCGGGCGGCGGCGCGGCGTCTGGGGCGCGCATGCCGTCCGGGCTCTCGTCAGCCAAGCGCGTCGCGGACCTTGTTCAGGATCCCAGGGTGCGGCTGGGCGACCGTCTCGCCGGCGTCGGCCGCGTACTCGACCAGGAGCTCGCGCTGCCGCTTCGAGAGCTTGGCAGGAACGACGACGTTGACGAAGATGTGGAGGTCGCCCTTCGAGCCCGTCCGGCGGAGGTGCGGCACGCCGCGGCCACGGAGCCGGATCTCGGCGCCGGGCTGGGTTCCGGCCTTGACCTCGAGCGGCTCCTCGCCATCGACCGTCGGGACCTGGATCGTCGTCCCCAGCGCAGCCTGGGCGATGGAGATGTCGGCCATGTAGATGAGCTCGGTGCCCTCGCGTCGGAGCAATGGGTGCGGTGTGACGTGGACCGCGACGTAGAGGGAGCCCGCCGGACCGCCGCGGACCCCGATCTCGCCCTCGTTGGAGAGCCGGATCTGGTGGCCCTCGTCGATGCCGGCCGGGATCGACACGCGAAGCGTCCGCTTGCGCTCCGTCCGGCCTTCACCCTGGCACGTCTCGCACGGCTCGGTGACGATCTTGCCCTCGCCGTTGCACTTCGGACAGGCCGTCACGTTGACCATCTGGCCGAGCATCGTCCGGCGCGTGGTCCGGATCTCGCCGCGGCCGCCGCAGTTGTCGCAGGCGACTGCCTGGGTCCCCGGCTTCGCCCCGGACCCGGCGCACGTCTCGCAGGCGCCGTAGACCGGGAACTCGATTTCCTTCTCGGCGCCGCGAACGGCCTCCTCGAAGCTGATCCGGATGTCGTAGCGGAGGTCGGAGCCGGCCGTCGGGTGACCGCGCCGCGAGCCCGCGGCTGCCGAGCCGCCGAAGAACGCATCGAAGATGTCGCTGAACGAGCCGAAGTTGCCCGCGTCGAACCCGGGGCTGCCGTCGCCGCCGAGACCTGCCTTGCCGAACATGTCGTACGTCTGGCGGCGCTGGGGATCGGACAGGACCTGGTAGGCCTCGTTGATGTCCTTGAAGCGTTCCTGGGCGCCCACGTCGGTATTGACGTCCGGGTGCCACTGCTGGGCAAGCTTGCGGAACGCCTTCTTGATCTCGGCGTCGGTCGCGGTCTTGGCGACCCCGAGGGTGGTGTAGTAATCGAGTTCAGTGGCCATCTGCGCGTGGAAGTCTACGGGAGGACCGTCTCCCGGGTGGCTACGATCATCCGATGACGGATCTGCCGCGCCTCACGGTCGCCCTGACGTTCGACCACGACTCGATCTCGGACGGCGTCCCACGGGGTGATCCGCCGGTCAAGATGTCCCACGCGGAGTTCGGCGTGCGGGTCGGCGTGCCGCGGATCCTGGAGCTGCTGGCCGGCCACGGGATCGTCTCGACGTGGTTCGTGCCAGGGCACACGCTCGTGACGTTTCCCGAGTCCACGGCAGCGATCCTCGGCGGCGGCCACGAGATCGCCTGCCACGGCTGGTTCCACGAGGATGCTGCGCTGCTCGGCCGCGACGAGGAGCGGGCGATGATCGAGCGCTGCGCCGCGGCCGTCGAGGACGTGACCGGAGCCCGACCGACGGGCTGGCGGGCGCCGTACTGGTCTCTCGGCGAGGCGTCGCTCGGGCTGGTCGAGGCGGCCGGGTTCGTCTACGACTCCTCGCTGATGGCTGACGATTACCGGCTGTATCGGGTCCGCCAGGGTGACCGGCACTCCGTCGCCGAGGGCTCGCGGTTCGGGCGCGAGGGGGCGCTTGTCGAGGCGCCGATTTCGTGGGCCCTCGACGACTGGCCGCACTTCGAGCCGTCCTCGACCGGCGACCGCGACGGGCTCGCGGCCCCGTCCAAGGTCCTCGAGATCTGGACCGAGGAGCTGCGTTACGCCTGGGCTCATGCGCCGGGCGGCCTCCTGACGATCACGATGCACCCCGAGTGCATCGGCCGCGGCCACCGGATGGCGATGCTGGAACGGTTCATCGACGCGGCCGCGGCACTCGATGGTGTGGTCTTCGACCGGCTCGACCGCTACGTGGCGACCTGGGCAGCCGAGGACAATCTTCCGACCGGGTGAGCCCGAAAAGGTCGCCCTCAGTCGCGGTTCTTCGTCGTCGCGATGTCGGCCTCGTCGCCGGCCGAGTCGGCCACCGTCCACCACATCGGGCTGACATCGCGGACGAGACGGCCGCCGGCGGCAAGGGCCGCCTGGACGCGGGCTTCGGCCTGCTCGTACGGGAGCCCGACCGCCCGTCGGGACCCGGTTGGAGCTACGGCTCCGCGGCAAAGGTCGCCGTCGCGTCGAACGGCACGTCGGGCTGGTCGTACCGGCCGACGCAGTGGACCGTGCCCGCGACGCCGCCGGTCAGGGTCCGTGCGGACAGCACGGTGCAGGCCAGGACCTTGAACGTCGTCACCTGGTCGGTGGTCTCCAGCACGCCCGTGGTGGCGTCGATCGAGGACACACCCATCTCGACCTCGCCGGCGGAACTCGTCGTGGTCGTGCCACCCGGATCCGGAGTCAGCGACAGATCAAGCCAGCGAGTTATCTGATACCCGCCGTTCGCGTCGGGCGTCCGGTCATCCCAGGCGGCGACGACAAGCCCATCCCCGCCGATCGTCCCCTCCGAGAGGGACACCTGGTTCGTCGTGTCCCGGCCGTCGGCCCGGATCTCGACCGTGGCCGAGCCGGTCCGCAGGATGACAGCTCCGGCGGCGGACGACGGCACGGCCGAGCCCGCGCCGGCCGGTGCGGGCTCGGCGGCGAAGGATCCGGTCGCGCTGATCCCGGACGTCTGGCTCGCCACGGGGCAGTTGAACGTGCCGGACAGGCCGCCCGTCGGTGTCGGGACCGTGACGATCGTGCAATTGCCGATGTCCGTCCGTTCGTCGAAGCCGAGTCCCGCCCCTGCAGCGAACTCGCCGGCGACATTGCCGGGGTCGCTCGTGTCGAGCGCATCCGGGACATCCATCCAGATCCCCGCCTGGTTGGTAGCGGTCGACAACGCGCCCGTCGCGTTCGCGGCCGGCAGGACGATGTTCAGGCCGCCGGTCGCACCGGCAATCCCCCAGATAAGGAGGGTCCCGTTGCCATTCTTCGCGGTCACGGGAGCAGCTCCGCTGAACGGGACCGTGATGTGGCCCTGGCCGTTGCCCCCGAGGACGACGGTGGCGCTGCCGACCGAAAGGCCCGCCAATGGCGCGACGATCTGCGCGCTCGGCGAGTCCAGCGACACGATTGCCGCGGGGCTTGCCACCGCCGGCGGTCCGAAGGAGCCGACAGCGGGAGGCGATTCCGGCCGGGCGAACAGGACGGCTCCCCCGACGACCGCGATCGCGACGACGCCGGCCGCCGCAGCGGCGACGGTGGCAGGAATGCCGAAGATTGCCAGGCCGGCAGAGGCCGCAGCGACGGCCGGCTTCGTGAGGTCCGGGCGAAGCCGAGCGGAGGCCTGGTCGGATGCCCGGTATTCCTGCCGCTTGCCCGGCCGATCTCCGGCATTGCCGAGCGGTCCATGCTCGCTGCGGAGAAGGCGCGCCCCGGCGACGACACCACGGTACAGGCCGGGCACCTCCGTCTGGCCGTTCGACGCCAGCAGCCGAACGTCGGCATTCAAGGCCAGGTAGGCGGCCAGGATGGAGTCGAGATCGCCGCGGTCGAGTGCGTCGATGACCGATCCGAGGAGCCTCCGCGGGAGGCACGCGATCGCGCTCCGGCCCGGCCGACCCGCGAGCGATTCGGTGACACGGAGAACGACGAAGTCCCAGCTCAGGATCTCGGGTCGAATCGTCATTCCCGGCCGTGCGCGCGGCCGGAAGATCGCGCCGAACGGTGACGGATCGTCTGGTTCGACCGGCGTCGAAGGGCCGTCGATGATCGTGATCGACGCCGCCGGCGTCAGCTCGACACCGAGCCGCGCCTCACCTGCGACGATGGCATCGACGCGCGCCAGGTCCTCGTTCGAGATGCGACCGACGAGCGTCGCCCGGCTGATCTCCCATGTGGCATCGAGATGGAGCTGACCGGTCGTGCGCTGTCCCGAGCGGGTCGTCAACTCGGTCGACCGACCCATTTGATGGACGTCTGGCTGACCAGCCCGACGTCCGACGAACCAGCCGAACCGTTCCCGGGCCGGCTCGATGGCAAGGTCGAGCCGCGGCGGCAGGCGGCGCCGCCCGAACGGTCGTCCCTCCGCGTCGAGCAGGGCGAGGACAGAGCCGAGCGCGAATGTCGCGGCGGCCTGGAGCCGGTTGCCGTCGACGAACTCGCCGCCGAGCTCGAGTCGACCGGGCCGCGGTCGGACGAGGAGGCCCGGTGACGTCGGGCCGTCGACCAGCATCGTCAACGCCGGAGCGAACCGCTCGGCATAGGAGCGGGCAAGCTGTTGCACGCGACAATCCGGGACCGAGATGCTGATGTGGGTCGAATATCCGCGCAGCGTCGCGTCGGGCCCGAGAGCCGCGGCGAGCTCGGCCCGGGCCGCCCGGACACGGGCGGCCACAATGGTGCCGAACCCAGGCCCGAGGCCGACCGGCGCAATCGCGATTTCCGCCTCGCGCCCGTCCGCGGTGATCGCCGCACCGGACGGGAGACGGTAGGCGTTCCGATCGCCGGGGTCGATCCGAGCGCCGGCGATCCCGAGGTCATGGAGGATCCGTCGGAAATCGACGGGCCGGCCGGCCAACTCGACCCGGAACTCGTGCTCGATCCCCACGAGCGGAGGTTCGCGTCGGCCTCCGGAGCGGCCCTTGATCGCGCGACGAAACGCCGCGTCGAGGCGGTCTGCGGGGCGGCGATGGAGCAGGATCGCCACTGCCGGCGAGGTCGAAGAGCGGATTCGGTCAGGCGCCCGGACTCGCCGGCGGCGTCCGGCTCACGGCGGCGGCGGCAGCGCTTTCGGCGCTTTCCGCGACGTCGGCTACCGCCTCGCTCGCCTTGCGCAACTCCCGGACTTCGCGGTACTTGAGGTACGTGTCCAGCCACGCGTTGAGCGTCTCTGGTGATCCCTTCAAGGCGTCCATCGGGATCGAATCCAGGGTCAAAAGCGGGTCGTCGCCCGTGAGGTTGCCCTTCTCTCCCACCTAGACCTCCATCTGAACCGTTTGTTGCCTCCGAGCGTGATGAGGATATCGGCTTGAGCCATGGGCGTACCGACCCGTCCCGGGGCGCGACGGTGGAAGTCGGGCAGGCCCGGGCGGGGGGGTCCAGCGAGGCGGAATGCTCCAGGATCAGCCACGGCCCGGCGGACAGGAGTTTGGGCAGAGCGACGCGGGCGGACGTGGCGGAAGGCGCAGATGAGGCTCCTGACGAGGGCTCCGCCGCACCGATCCCGTCGAAGACGAGCGCCGCCAGTCGCCTCCAGCCCAGCGGGCCGGCACCCGGACGACGATCCCGGCGGCCGGCTCCGCTTTCAGATCAGGGTGTGTGGTCCAGCGGCGCTCGCGACGGCGAGCTGGAGCGCGTCACGGAGCATCGGCTGGGTCAGCTTTCCGGTGAAGGTGTTCTGCTGGCTCGGGTGATACGAGCCGACGACGTCGTAGCCGCCGGCGCGCGCCACGGCCCCGTGGCCGAACTTCGGGCGCGGCCGCGCTTCCTCGGCGGTCAGGGCGGCGATCGTCCGGAACGTCGATTCCCAGGCGATCGCACCGAGCGCGACCAGCACCTGGACATCGGCGAGGAGCGCCAGCTCCCGAACCAGGTACGGCTGGCAGCGGGCACGCTCGTCCGGAGTCGGCTTGTTGGCGGGCGGCGCACAGCGGACCGCGGCCGCGATGTAGGCCCCGCGGAGCTCCAGCCCGTCGCCGGCGCGCCGGTTTGCCGTCTGGTTCGCCAGCCCGACTGCGTGCATCGCCGCGAACAGGAAGTCGCCCGAGGCGTCGCCGGTGAAGACTCGCCCGGTCCTGTTGCCCCCGTGGGCGGCCGGCGCGAGGCCGACGATCAGGATCCGCGCTTCCGGATCGCCGAAGCCGGGGACCGGCCGGCCCCAGTAGGTCTCGTCGCGGAAGCGAGCGACCTTGTCGCGGGCCACCTGCTCACGCCAGGCAACCAACCGCGGGCAGGCCCGGCACGCCACGATCTCGGCCGTCAGCGCCGCAAGCTCGTCGACGCGCGTCACCCGCGGCTACTTCAGCAGCAGCTTGTCGAGCCGGCGCGACACGACCCACAGCCCGGCGATGCCCATCACCGCCAGATAGGCAACGTGGACGAGGAGCACCGTCTCGAGGTGGCCGACCGCCAGCGACCGGAGCAGGTTGACACCCTGATAGAGCGGGGTGAGCTGGACGAAGAACCGGAGCGCATCTGGATAGGCGTCGATCGGGTAGAACGTGCCGGAGAACAGGAACATCGGCAGGACGATGATCTGGATCAGGTCGAAGTCCTGCCACGTCCGCATGAACGAGGTCAGGGCCATCGCGACGCCGCCGAAGGCGAACCCGATGAGGAGCGCCGCCGGCACGGTCAGGAGGACCCACGGCGATGCGATCAACCCGAGGACCGCCATCACGATCAGGAATGCGACGGCATAGATCCCGCCCCGGATCAGCGCCCAGACCAGTTCACCGACGGCGACGTCACCGGCCGACAGCGGGGTGGCCAGGATCGCGTCGAACGTCTTGTTGTAGCGGAGCTTGAAGAAGAAGTTGAAGGTGCCCTCGGCGATCGCCCCGTTCATCGCCGCGCTGCCGAGGAGGGCCGGCGCGACGAACAACTGGTAGGAGATCGGCTGGCCGCCGGGACCCGTCACCGACCCCACCAGCGCACCGAGGCCGAAGCCGATCGAACCAAGGTAGAAGAGCGGCTCGAAGAAGCCCGACAGGATGACGATCCAGCCGTGGCGGTAGACATAGATGTTGCGCTCGACGAGGAAGCGCGCCCGGCGGCTGCCAAGCGTGAACAGCGACGAGAGCGGGAGACTCGAGACGGTCATCCGCGGACCAGCCGGGCTTCGACCGTCCGAAACGCCCAGAGGCCGCCGGCGATCGTGATCGCGACGAGGATCGCGACGTGGGCGAGCGCCAGTCCGGGGTTGGCGCCGATCGTCCCGAGGGCCAGGCCGCGGCTCAGCTCCACCCCGTGCCACAGGGGCGACAGCCAGGCGATGGGGCGGATCGCCTCCGGCAGGTTCGAGAGCGGAAAGAACGTGCCGGAGAACAGGAAGAGCGGCGTGATCCCGAACCGGAACACGGCGTTGAACTTCTCGGGCGTCCGCTGGGTGGCCGAGAAGGCCGCGATCGGGGTCGAGAATGCCATTCCGGTCAGGACCGCGGCCGGGATCCCGAGCACGATCAGGGCCGAGGTCGCAGCCCCGAACACGGCCATGACGACCGTGAAGATCGCCGCGATCATCGTCAGCCGGAGGGCGATCCAGGTGAGGTTGCCCAGGACGATGTCGCGCGGCGAGATCGGCGTGGCGTACATCGCGTGGAACGTCTTCTGCCAGACCAGGCCGCCCATGATCGGGAATGTCGATTCGAACGCCGCGGCCTGCATCGTCGTGGCCGCCAGCAGACCCGGGGCGAGGAACTGGAGATAGGACAGCCCACCGAGGGCCGCCGTGGCCGTCCCCGACCGATCGACATACGTCCCGAGCCCGACGCCCATCGCGAGCAGGAAGAGGATCGGGTTCAGGAACGTCGAGGTGATCGACGCCCGGAAGGTCCGCCGGTACTGGAGGGCCCGGAGCTCGACGACCCGGGTCATCACCGCCATCGGGCTACTCGATCAGGGAGCGGCCGGTCAGCCGCAGGAAGACGTCCTCGAGGCTCGACCGCCGGACGAGGACCGTCTCGGGGCGGAGGCCGCGCTGGTGGGCCGCGGCGACCGCTGCCTCGCCGTCGTCGGCGTACAGAAGCACCCGGTCGGGCAGGAGCTCCATCCGCTCGGCGAGACCCTCGAGCTGGCCGTCCAGGGTCTCCTGGACGCCGACCGGGAAGCGCAGCTCGGTGACCTCCTTGGTCGCGTACCGCTCGATGAGCTGGCGCGGCGAGCCTTCGGCGACGATCTTCGCCTTGTCCATGACCACGAGCCGGTCGCACAGCTGCTCGGCCTCGTCCATGTAGTGGGTCGTCAGGACGAGGGTCACGCCGCGCTGCTTGAGCCGGTACAGGCGGTCCCACAGGAGGTGGCGGGCCTGCGGGTCGAGACCGGTCGTCGGCTCATCGAGGAGGAGCAGGTCCGGCTCGTTGATCAGGGCCCGGGCGATCGTCAGGCGGCGCTTCATCCCGCCCGACAGCGGCTCGACCTGGTCGTTCGCCCGCTCCGCCAGCTGGGCAAACGCGAGGAGCTCGTCGGCGCGGCGGCCGCATTCGGCCCGCGACAGGCCGAAGTAGCGCCCGTAGATCACCAGGTTCTCGCGGACCGTCAGCTCCGTGTCGAGGGTGTCCTGCTGGGGAACGACGCCGATCCGGCTCCGGATCCGAGGGCCGTCGACCGTCGGGTCCTGGCCGAGGACCTCCAGCTCGCCGCCGCTGATCGGCGAGACGCAGCCGATCATCCGCATCGTCGACGTCTTGCCCGCCCCGTTCGGGCCGAGGAAGCCGAACGACTCGCCCTTGGCGACCGCGAAGTCGACCGCGTCGACCGCGGTGAACGCACCGAAGCGCTTGGTCAGCCCGCGGGCGCGAATGAGCGGGGCATCGACGGGCGGGCCGCCGGCAGGCAGGGTCGGATCGGGGGCGGGCTGGTCCGGCATGGGCCCGGAATCCTACCCGACGATCGAGTCAGGAGCTGTCAGGAACGACGTGCGTCACCAGCCGCCGGTCGGTCGAACCTGGCGGGTCCAGCCCACTTGCTGGGCTCGGCTAAACGTGCTATTACTCGGTAGCACAAAACTTGAGGCAAGGAGCCGGCCATGTCCACCCTTTCCGCCCCCGTCGAGGAGCTCCTCGAAGCTGCCCTCGTGGGCGAGCTGACGGTCGTCGATCCGTCCGGTCGACCCGTCACCTATCCGCTGATCCCGTTGTACGACGGCGAGCGGATCTACCTCACGTCCTCGACCCTGTTCTCGCGCAAGCTCGAGCACATCAAGGCGAACGCCAAGGTCTCGCTGTCGATCACCGACCCGGTCGCCGTCGGCGGCCGGACCGATCGGGTCACGATCCAGGGCGATGCCCGGGTGATCGAGGAGGACCCCCACGGTGGCTGGGAACGCCTGCTCCCGATCTGGGAGGCGAAGGAGCCTTCGATCGTCTACTTCCTCAAGGCCCGCGTCGCGCTGCCGCTCTTCTTCGAGCGGTCGTTGATCGAGATCACCCCGCATCGCGCCCTCTACTGGGCAGACGGCGACACCGCGACGGCGCCGGTCGTCAGCGACGTCGGCACGGCGGCCGCGTGATGGGCACTCCGACCGAAGCCACGCCACGGACCCCTGCGCTGGACTTCCACCAGGGGCTGGCCAAGCTGGCGACCTATCCGTTCGCGATCCTCACCTACGTCGATCCGGACGGCTACCCGCTGAGTGCCGCCCTCCCGGCCGACATCGACGCGGCCGCCGGCTGCGCGGTCTTCACGGTTCCGGCCGGGCTCGCGATCCCGGCCGACGTCGACGTCAGCCTCACCGGGTCCCACATCCGGCCGCAGCCGGGCTACGGCTACGACGAGCGGCGGCATGTCACGGTCTGGGGCCGGGCCACAGCCGGGCCCGGCGGGCGGGTCGCGTTCGCGGCGGCTCGGGCGTGGGGTTGGGACGAGGCCGAAGTTCCGTTCTTCGAGTACTCCGAACGCTCGACCGCCCAGTCGAAGAAGTACTTCGACGCGTTGTCGGTCGAGCGCGGGACGCCGGTCAAGCCAAAGCTTTCGTTCGGCTGGCTCGCCCTTCGCACAACACGCCTGCCCTTCCTGTCGGCGACGATCGTGCCGGTCGTCCTCGGCATCGTCATCGCGGCCCGCCAGGGCTCCTTCGACCTGTTGACTGCGATGTTGACGGTGATCGGCGCGTCGTTCGTCCAGCTCGGACTGAACGTCGCCAACGACGTGTTCGACACCGCGAGTGGCGCCGACGATGCGAACGTCACGCCGACCCAGTTCAGCGGCGGCTCGCGGGTCATCCAGTACGGGCTCGTGTCGTTCCGCCACATGGCCGGAATTGCGACCGTCTTCTATGTCGGTGCCGGGATCGTCGGGCTCCTCCTGCTCGCCCTGCGCGGCTCGCCGGCGCTCCTCGCGATCGGCATCGTCGGGTTCATCGTCTCGATCGGCTACACCGCGCCGCCGCTGAAGTTCGTCTACCGCGGCCTCGGCGAGATCGCCGTCGCGCTCGGGTTCGGGCCGCTGATGCTGGTCGGGGCGTACGTCGTCCAGACCCGCGGCGCGCTGTCCTGGGAGCCATTCGTCGCGTCCCTGCCGGTCGCCCTGCTGGTGATGCTCATCCTCTACGTCAACGAGATCGCCGACCGCCGCGGCGATGCCCGGGCCGGGAAGCGAACCCTGCCGGTCCGGCTGTCCAAGGCGGCCGTCATCGCCGGCTATCGAATCTCGGCGGTCGCCGCGTACGCGATCGTGGTCGGAGGGGTCATCGCCGGCCTGCTGCCGATCCCGACCCTCATCGCTCTGCTCACGATCCCGCTGGCCCTCCGGGTGTCGCGCGGCCTCGAGCCGAACTACGACAACCCGTACGGCCTCATGGCGATCATGGGCGTCAACGTGAAGGTCCACCTGTACGCGGGGCTCCTCCTGCTGGGCGGCTACGCGGTGGTCCTCCTCCTGGGCGCGGTCGCCCCGTCGGTGAGCCTGTTCATCGGACGGTAGGCGCGGAGGCGGCCCGGAATCCGCGCCCGGCCGTCAGGGCGCGACGACCGGCATCCCCACCTTGGCGTCGGGCGCCCGGGGCGGGAACCCGGCGGCACCGTACGGGTCGAGGGACCAGACCAGCGCGGCGTCGGGGTCCGGCGCGAGATCGGCCGGGATGGCGATCTCCATCGCGAATCGGACCTCGTCGCCGGGAACGATGACCGGGACCTCCTCGCACGGGAGCACGTGGCGGACGACGACCGGGCTGCCTCGGACGTTCAGGCGCTCGACGAACGCGGGACACGGACGCAGGTCGATCGGCGCGGCCGTCGAGTTGGAGAGGACGGCGACGTAGCGCAGGACCTGGCCGGCGACCGCCTGGTCTGGCACGACGAGGGTCAGCCGAAGAGCCTCGGCCGGGATGTGCGGCGGGTCGGTCGGCGTCGGGTCGGGATCCGCCTCGAACGGGCCGACCGAGATGGTCGAACGGTCCTGGGGCGAGTCGCACCGGGGAAGGCTCGCGGCTTCCATCGGGACGCGGATGACTCCGCCGTCCTCCATCGTCAGCGCGAGGCTACCGAGCCGGGTGTCGGCCGGGCCGCACCAGTTCGACCAGACGAGGAACAGGGATGCGAGCCCTCGGACCGCGGCGTCCGCATGCTCCGCCGGCAGGGCGACCCGAGGATCGAGGTCGACCGGTCGGGCGATATCTGTGCTCGCCACGGCCGTGATACGGAGGGCCCGCCCGGCACGGTCGAGCACCGCGACCCCTGGATGGCCCTCGAGCCGGCACGGATCCGGGCCAGCGTCCCGGAGCGGCAGTCCGCCCGCGAGCGAGCCGCCGGCACCGTCGAAGGAGGCTCGTCCCGCTTCAAGTCGATCCGACGCGCACGGGGCTGCCGCGACTGCTGCGGAGGCCGGCGGCTCCGGGTCCAGCGGCGGAGGCGACCCGTCGACCCAGGCGACGACGGGGTCGCCAGACGGCGCCGGTCCGGTCGAGCCGGGTGCCGACGATGGCGACGGAACGGTCTGGGTCGCGTCGGGGATCGGAACGACCGGCTCCGCCACGCACGCGCCGGCCAGCGCCAGCACGAGCAGCCAGGTCACCACCGACACTCTGGTCATCCCCGCTCCATTCGATGCGGATCCTCGCGGCGCCGACGGTTCGATGGCCCGAATTGTGATTCGGCGGCGGCGGCGAGGCACGGGTCGGCGACGGCGAGGCACGGGTCGGGGCGAGCCGCGGACCATGACCCTGTCGCTGCGGCAACATCCGTAAGCCCCAGTGAAGCGCGGTCGCTCATGGTTCCGCACATGGACGAGATCGCCTTCGGGCGCGGGTTCAAGGCGCTCCGGATCCGCAAGACGAAGCGCCAGGAGGATCTGGCCGCCGACGCCGGCGTGTCGCGCGGTGCGGTCGCGCGGATCGAACAGGGCCACGGCGCGTCGGTGACCGTCGAGACGCTGGAGAGGCTCGCCAGACAGCTCGGCGCGCGAATCGTCTGCCGCCTCGTCTGGCAGGGCGAGGGCCTCGACCGCCTGCTCGATGCGAACCATGCCGCCATCGTGGAGCAGGTGGTCCGGATCCTGTCCGCGCTGGGCTGGAAGGTCGCCACGGAGGTCTCGTTCAACCACTTCGGCGAGCGTGGCTCGATCGACGTGCTTGCGTTCCACCCCGCGACTGGCGTGATCCTTGTCATCGAGGTCAAGTCCGTGGTGCCGGACGTCCAGGCGACGCTCGTCACGCTCGATCGCAAGGAGCGGCTCGCGATCGGCATCGCCCGCGAGCGCGGCTGGAATGCCATGGCCGTCGCGAAGCTGCTCGTGATCCGCGACGAGCGGACGGCTCGGCGCCGGATCGCGGAGCACGCCGCGACGTTCGGAACGGCGTTCCCGGATCGGATCGCCCGGATCCGCGCGTGGATCCGGAGACCCGATCCCGCGCGACCCCTGCGCGGGCTCTGGTTTCTGACAAGTGAGTCTCCGGCGGTCGAAAGATAGCGCGTGCGAGGCGCCCGACCTCGACCCGAGCGTGGGCCGGGCGGCGGTTCTTGACAGGCGCACGCTCCAAGAGCGGTAGACGGGAATTCTCCCGCTAACGACCGCGTGAGATTCATTTGTCCAATTCCAGGCGGTGCGGCGACTGGGTGCGGCGGCGGTGCGGCGACTGGGCGGCGATCGGGCGAGGTGACCGGGTGGCGGCGACCGGGTCGGCGGCGTGGCAATGCGGCGGGAAGGCCGCCCCGGAATCCCAACGCCCGACCGGGGAGCCCGGCCGGGCGTTCGGGGGCTCGCTGCAGGAGCGCGGCGCACTGCCGCGCGAGGCTCAGACCTCCTTGAACTCGCCCTCGACGGTGTCGTCGGCCGCGTCGGAGGACCCGGAGCCGCCGGAGCGGGCGCCGGCGCCGGCCTTCTCGCCCTCGGGCGAGCCGGCGGAGGCGCCCTCGGCGCCGGGCTCGGCCCCGTCGGATGATGAATCGTTGCTCGCCGCCTCGGCTGCCGCCGCCTGGTAGGCCGCGGTCGAGACCTTGTTCAGCGTCTCCGCCAAGGCCGTCGCGCCGGCGGTGATCGCCGCGATCTCGGAGCCCTTCAGTGCCTCACGGAGCGAGGACACCTGGTTCTCGACGGTCGCCTTGTCCTCGGACGACACCTTGTCCCCGAGGTCCTTGATCGTCCGCTCCGCCTGGTAGGTCAGCTGCTCCGCCTGGTTGCGGACCTCGACCTCCTCGCGTCGCTGCTTGTCCTCATCGGCGTGCTCGGAGGCCTCGCGGACCATCTTGTCGACGTCGTCCTTCGACAGCATCGAGCTGGCCGTGATCCGGACCTGCTGCTCCTTCGATGTCGCCCGGTCCTTGGCCTTCACGTCGAGGATGCCGTTCGCGTCGATGTCGAACGTGACCTCGACCTGGGGCACCCCACGCGGCGCCGGGGGGATCCCGTCGAGGATGAACCGGCCGAGCGTCTTGTTGTCCGCGGCGAACTCGCGCTCGCCCTGGAGGACGTGGATCTCGACCTGGCCCTGGTTGTCCGAGGCCGTCGAGAAGACCTGCGACTTCGAGGTCGGGATCGTCGTGTTGCGGTCGATGAGCTTGGTCATGACGCCACCGAGCGTCTCGATCCCGAGCGACAGCGGGGTCACGTCGAGGAGGAGGACGTCCTTGACGTCACCAGCCAGGACACCAGCCTGAATCGCGGCGCCGATGCCGACGACCTCGTCCGGGTTGACGCCCTTGTGCGGCTCCTTGCCGTTGAACATTGCCTTGACCGCCTCGACGACGGCCGGCATCCGGGTCATGCCGCCGACGAGGATGACCTCGTCGATCTCGCCGGCCTTGAGCCCGGCATCCTTGAGGGCTGCCTCGACGGGCTTGCGCGTCTTCTCGACCAGGTCGCGGACGAGGTCCTCGAGCTTGGCCCGGGTCAGGGTCACCACGAGGTGCTTCGGGCCGGACGCGTCGGCGGTGACGTACGGCAGGTTGATCTCGGTGGAGGACGTCGAGCTCAGCTCGATCTTCGCCTTCTCGGACGCCTCCTTCAGTCGCTGGAGGGCCTGGGGGTCCTTCGAGAGGTCGATCCCCTGGTCCTTCTTGAACTCGGCAAGGAGCCACTCGATGACCCGCTGGTCGAAGTCGTCGCCACCGAGGTGGGTGTCGCCGTTGGTGGCCTTGACCTCGAAGACGCCCTCGCCCAGCTCGAGGATCGAGATGTCGAAGGTGCCGCCGCCGAGGTCGTAGACCGCGATCTTCTCGTCGTGCTTCTTGTCGAGGCCGTAGGCGAGCGCCGACGCGGTCGGCTCGTTGATGATCCGGCGGACCTCGAGGCCGGCGATCCGCCCGGCATCCTTGGTCGCCTGGCGCTGGGTGTCGTCGAAGTAGGCCGGGACGGTGATGACCGCCTCGGTGACCTTGTCGCCGAGATAGGCCTCAGCGTCCGCCTTCAGCTTCTGGAGGATCATCGCGCTGATCTCCGGCGGGCTGTAGGTCTTGTCACTCACCTTGACCACGACGCCGTCGGACTTGGCGTCCTTCTCGACCTGGTAGCTGACGAGCTCCTTCGCGCGCTTCGTCTCGCCGTCGTCCCAGCGACGGCCCATGAAGCGCTTGATCGAATAGATCGTGTTCTGGGGATTCGTGACGGCCTGGCGCTTCGCCAGCTGGCCGACGAGGCGCTCGCCGGTCTTCGTGAACGCGACGACCGAGGGGACGGTCCGACCGCCTTCGGCCGACGCGATGACTGTGGGCTCGCCGCCCTCCATGACCGCGACGACGCTGTT
>JBBRCU010000053.1:0-17223 GCA_038204565.1 Candidatus Limnocylindrales bacterium | reverse complement strand
GGCGTACTCCATCGGGAGCTCCTTGGTGAAGACCTCGAGGAACCCCTGGACGATCAGGTTGGTCGCCTCGTTCTCGGTCAGGCCGCGGCTCATCAGGTAGAAGACCTGCTCGGCGCTGACCTTGCCGACGGTGGCCTCGTGGGTCATCGTCGTGTCGTCTTCCTGGATGTCGATGTAGGGGTAGGTGTCGCTCCGGCTGATGTCGTCGAGCATCAGCGCGTCGCAGCGGACGCTGGCCACGACGTTGGTCGCGCCGGGGCTCACCTTCAAGTGGCCGCGGTACGTCGCCCGGCCGCCGTCCTTCGAGACGGACTTGCTGACGATCCGCGAGCGGGTGTTCGGAGCGAGGTGGACGGCCTTGGCACCGGTGTCCTGGTGCTGGCCCTTGCCCGCCACCGCGACGCTGATGATGTCGGCCGAGGCGTTTTCGCCGCGGAGGTAGATCGACGGGTACTTCACGGTCTTGCGCGACCCGGTGTTTGCGTCGATCCACTCGACCCGCGAGTTCTCGTACGCGTGGGCCCGCTTGGTGACGAGGTTGTAGACGTCGTTCGACCAGTTCTGGATGGTGGTGTAGCGGACGTTCGAGCCGGCCAGCGCGACGACCTCGACGACCGCGACGTGGAGCGACTCGGTTGCGTAGATCGGGGCGGTGCAGCCCTCGATGTAGTGGACCTTGGCGCCCTCGTCGACCACGATCAGGGTCCGCTCGAACTGGCCGGTGTTCTCGCCGTTGATCCGGAAGTAGGCCTGGAGCGGGAGCGGGACCTCGACACCCTTCGGGACGTAGACGAACGACCCACCCGACCAGACGGCGGCGTTCAGGGCGGAGAACTTGTTGTCCTCGGCCGGCACGACGGTTCCGAAGTGCTTGCGGAAGATCTCGGGGTACTCGATCAGCGCCTGGTCGGTGCCCATGAACACGACGCCAAGCTTCGTGAGCTCTTCCTTGACCGAGTGATAGACGACCTCGGAGTCGTACTGGGCGCCGACGCCGGCGAGGAACTTCCGCTCCGCCTCGGGGATCCCGAGCCGCTCGAACGTCTGCTTGATCTTGTCGGGGACATCGTCCCACGACTTCTCTTCGCGTTCCGAGGGCTTCCGGTAGTAGACGATGTTGTCGAAGTTGATCCGATCGAGACCGTCGGTCCACGTCGGCAGCGGCCGCTTCATGAAGTGGTCGTACGCGCGAAGGCGGTACTGAAGCATCCAGTCCGGCTCGTTCTTGAAGCCGCTGATCTCCTCGACCGTCGCGCGCGTCAGGCCGCGCTTGGTCTGGGCGAGGTAGTCGATGTCGTCGTGGAACGCAAACTGTTCGCGCTGGTCGGCGACGAGGTCGCGCGTCGCGGTCATGTGGTCTCCGGAGGGGCGCCGGCGGGCGCGGACACGGGTCGGTCGGTAATCCCGAGTCACATTATCGGAATTAACCGGCCAAGCGTCAACGACCCCTGTCCTGCGCGCACATGGCGGCTTGCATCAGGCAATGCCCCGGGCGTCCAGCATCCGGCCCCAGCGGAAGACGCGCACGGCAACCAGCACCCCGAACGCAGCCAGGACAAGGATCGCGGCGGCGGCGATCGAGGAATCGAGCGAGCCGGCCTGGAACTCGCTGTAGACGACGAGCGGCAGCGTCTGGGTCCGGCCCTCGAAGTTGCCGGCGAACATGATCGTGGCCCCGAACTCGCCAAGCGAGCGCGCCCAGGTCATGACCAGCCCGGCAGCCAGCGTCGCGCTCGCGAGCGGAACGGTGATCGACCGGAACAGCTCCACCTCCGAGGCGCCGTCGACCCGCGCGGCATCCTCGAGGTCACGGGCGACCGAGGCAATCCCGGTCCGGGCCGAGCGGATGAAGAACGGCGCGGAGACGAACGTCTGGGCGAGGATGACGGCGACGGTCGTGAACGGGATGGCGATCCCGAGAACATCGAGCGGACCGGCAAGGATGCCGCGGCGGCCGAAGACGATCAGCAGCGCCAGCCCGGCGACCGACGGCGGCAGGACGATCGGCAGGTCGATGACGGCCTCGAGCCAGCCCTTGCCCGGGAATGAGCGACGAGCGAGGACGAACGCCAGCGGCAGCCCCAACGCGACCGTGAGGATGAGGCTGATCGCGGTCGTGACGAGGCTCAGGAGGAGTGCGTCGATGACGACCCGCGAGGTGACCGAGGCCGCCAGCGACCCGTCGAGGACCGCCCGCGCGACGAGGGCGACCACCGGCAGACCGAGGAACAGCGTGCTGATCAAGGCGACGGCCGCGACCGATCGCTCGCCCCAGGGCGATCCGTGGCGACGGAGCGCTGGACGGCCCCCGGCAACGCGCCGGGCGTCGGGTGCGAAATCGGTCATGACGCCCTGATCCGGCGCACGGCGTGGTCTGTCACGATGGCGGCAGGAACCCGAACCCGGCGAGGATGACCTGGCCGTCCGGACCGGCGAACCATGCAAGGAACGCCGTCGCCGCGGCGGCGTGGGTCGACGCCTTGACGACAACGCCGGCATACGTGGCCGGCACGTTCGCCGCGTCGGGGACGTTGACGGTCGTGATCCTGGTGGAAGCCCTGGCGTCCGTGGCGTAGACGATCCCGGCGTCGCCCTCGCCGAGCTCGATCTTGGCGACGACCGCCTTGACGTTGTCCTCCCTGGACACGATGTTCGCCGCGTAGCGGACACCGAAGTCGGCCGGATACCCGGTCTCTCGGGCAAGGTTGGCGACCAGTTGATTGGCGTAATTCGTGATCGGCACGGCGTCGCCTGCCGCGACGATCTTGACGCCGGACTTGGCCAGGTCCGCGGCTGTCCAGATCCTGGCCGGGTTTGCGGTCGGGACCGCGACCGTCAACTGGTTGCCCGCGAAATCGACGGTTGGGCCAGCGGCCAGGCCCGCGTCGACGAGCTTCTTCGGGTTCGTCGTGTCGGCCGCGAGGAATACGTCAGCTGGAGCGCCCTGCTCGATCTGGGTCTCGAGCGTCGTGGATGAGTCTGTCGAGATCGTCAGCGTCGTTCCGGGTTTCGCGGCCTCATAGGCGGCCTTGGCCTGGTCGAGCGCGCCCTTGAGCGAGGCGGCCCCAAAGACCGTCAGCGCGGCGGGCGGCGGCACAGTCGAGGTTTCGATCCCGCTCGGGTCCGCCGCGGCCGGGCTGCTCGGCGCTGGGGTCGCAGACGAGCACCCGGCGACAACAAGAAGCAGGGCGAACCAGGTGACGAGACGGGCGCGAGCCACTGGCGTTGACTCCCAAGGCGACCGACAGACGGACCAATGCTCTGGTCGCAGTCGTGAATACCGAGGAAGTATGGCCAACATCGCCACAAGTGTCTATGGACCGTGGACCCGAGGCCACCAGGTGCGCGGCGCCGGATCGGCCCGACGTCCATCGTCGCGGGGGAACAGAATCGCCGCGATGGTCGGTCGCCCACCGGACCGGATCGGCCAATGAAGGAGACGTGGCGTGGCGCAGCGCAGCAGACATCCGGTCAACGTGCAGATGTTCGACGAGGCGCCGCGGGGAGCGCTGATCGCCGATCGGGTGACCGGCTATCTCGGGAGTTGGCGATTCATCATCGTCCAGACCTTCATCGTCGGCGTCTGGGTCGCCGGCAACGCCTGGCTTCTGAGCCGGCCGTTTGATCCCTACCCGTTCATCCTGCTGAACCTGGCGTTCTCGACCCAGGCCGCGTACGCCGCGCCGCTGATCCTCCTGGCGGGCAACCGGGCGGCGCTGCGCGACCGGGCCACCCTCGAGCACGCGGCCTCGGAAGCCGACATCGAGGACGACCAGAACCGCCAGTTACTCGAGGGAAATGTCGAGATCCTCAAACGGGTCGAAGGGCTCGAAGGCCGCATTCTCGAACTGGAGAAGTCGATCCTGGCAGCGATCAAGGAGCGCGCCCAGCCAGAGGCCTGACCGGAGCACCCCGGGTCCCGGGCACCAGGCGAGGGAGGCCGGTGGGCCCCTCGAGCGGCGCCTCAGGCACCGTCCGGGTGCGACGTTGCCGTTCCGTTGCCGGCGCTGACGGTCTCACCGAGATCGGAGAGCGTGTCCGGCCAGGTCTCGTTCTCGAGCGACGGCCGCGTCTGATCGGGGTTCGGGAGCAGGCTGCCGAGGTCACCGTCGTCGTCGTAGCGCTGGAGCGAGCTCTCGCGGCCGCCGATCCGCGCCTTCAGCCGCTCGGCGGTCTCGCGGACCTTCAGGGTCGCGGTCGGCGACGTGATCAGCCACCATGCGGCCGCGCACATCGAGCCCACCGCGAGGATCGCGGCGAACGGCAGGAACGGGTTCGACCGCTTCCGGCCCGGGAGCCGGTTCTCGACGGCCTTCGGCAGGTCGAGCTTGTTGATCGCCTTTTCGACCCGGTCGAGACGATCCTCGACGGCCTTCGGCAGGTCGACCTTCGAGAAGTCGACGTCGGGCATCTCGATCTTTTTCGGCATCCGGTCGCTGATCGCGTGCTGGATGTCCTGACGATTCAGGTCGCGCAGTCCGTCCGGCAGCTTGATGTCCGGGAAATGAATCTCCGGCAGGGAGAGATCGGGCATGGGGTCTCCTTCGAGTCGTGCGGTTCTGGACACAACCATGGACGGGCGACCGTCACGTGCCGACCGGGTCCGTCGATCGATGGGTTGCAGGTGCATCGCAGCGGCCGGGACGGATCGCGGCCGCAGGGCGGCAGCCTCGGCTACGATTCGGTCATGGTCCAAAGGCAGAGCGCCGGTATCGTCCTGTTCCGCCGGGCGGGCGCCGGCGGCGATCGGGTCGAGGTCCTCCTCGCCCACCCCGGCGGCCCGTTCTTCGCGAACCGCGACGAGGGCCACTGGACGATCCCGAAGGGCGAACCCGATGAGCTCGATATAGACCTCCTCGCCGTCGCCCGCCGGGAGTTCGCCGAGGAGGTTGGTCACGCAGCGCCGATGGCTCAGCCCGCCGGCGGACCGCCGATCGAGCTGGGCTCGATCGTCCAGAAAGGCGGCAAGATCGTTCACGCCTGGGCGATCGAAGGCGATCTCGATCCGACGGCGGCGGTCTCGAACGAGTTCGAGATGATCTGGCCGCCGCGGAGCGGACGGCTGCAGTCGTTTCCGGAGATCGATCGGGTCGGCTGGTTCGAGCCCGCCGTGGCGGTTCGCCGGCTGAAGCCGACCCAGGCGCCGTTCGTCGAGCGCCTGATCGAGCGGCTCCAGGCCGTCCGGGATCCTGGCAGTCCCGCGGGTCCGTCCGTCCCCGGCGAGCCGGGCGTCGCCGGCGATCCGGGCGGTCCTCCGCCCAATCGTGACGGATCCTGACGCCATCGCCCCTGACGATGGCGCGGTGACACCAAGTGCCGCCGCCCCGATCGAACTCGTCGCGACGACCGCCGGCGCCGGCGGGGCGACGGCCGCGGGCGAGCCACGGGTGATCAGTCGGGCCGTTGCCCGCCGGTTCCTCGTCCTCCACCACTTCCTCGCCCCGCCCCGCTCCCTTCCGAGCGGACGCGACGGCATCCTGGCCGTGTTCGACCGGCTCGGCTCGATCCAGTTCGACCCCATCGAGATTGCCGGCCGCAACCACGACCTCGTCCTCCTGTCGCGCGTCGCGGGCTATCGGCGCGAGATGACCGACCGGCTCCTGTACGAGGAGCGTTCCCTGTTCGAGGCGTATAACAAAGGCCTGTCGATCCTGCCGGCCGCGGACCTGCCGTGGTACCGGGTGACCTGGGATCGAGCCCGGCGGAGCCACGACCGCGATGCGTTCACCACCCACGCAGATCTCGTCGACGAACTCCTGACCCGAATCCGCGAGACGGGACCCATGTCGTCGATCGACGTCGAGCCGCGGGCGGCGATCGAGTGGTCGTGGCGACCGACGAACCAGGTCCGGGCGATCCTCGAGGCGCTGGCCGAGTCCGGGATCCTGGGTTTGACCCGGCGCGACGGAAACCGTCGCGTCTACGACCTCATCGAGCGCCTGTTTCCCGCCGAACTCCTCGCCGAACGGATCCCGACGCGCGACCGGTTCCGCCACAAGCTGCTGTCGCGGTACCGCGCTCACGGCCTGCTCGGCCAAGGCGGATCGGCCGAGATCTGGATCGGATCGACGCCCTGGCTCGAGGTCGGCGACGAGGGCGGGCTGCCGCTCAAGACGCCGGGGCGACGCGTCCTCCAGGAGGAGCTCGTCAAGAGCGGATTGCTGCTGCCGCTGGCCGTCGAAGGGGTCCGCGGCGTGCGCTACCTGCCGGCCGAGGAGCAGGCCCGGCTGGAGCAGGCCGAGCGGGAGGTAGCCGCGGCTTCACTGCCCGGTGGCGCTGCGCCCGGCGTCGCGTTCCTGGCCGCCCTGGACCCGCTCGTCTGGGATCGAGATTTCCTGCAAGAGCTGTTCGGCTTCGACTACCTCTGGGAGGTCTACGTCCCGGCAGCAAAACGGCGCTGGGGCTATTACGTCCTGCCGATCCTGTTCGGCGATCGCCTCGTCGGCCGGATCGAGCCGCGGATCGAGCGCAAGGCGAACACCCTTCGAATTGCCGGCCTGTGGTGGGAGGCGGGGTTCGAGCCGCTCGAGGTCGCGGGCTTTGCCGATGCCTTCGCCGCAGCCATCGAGGCTCATCGGGCGTTCGGCGGCGTGGACCGGATCGGCTGGCCACGGACGGCGCGCCACCGTCCGTTCGTCCGGGAGGTCCAGGCGCGCCTGGCCTGAGCAACGGGCGTGCGCCAGGCGGGTGGTGTTCCTGCGGCGGTCCGGTCGGCACGGACAAGCCGCGCCGTGGCTAGCGGAGATCGACCGTCTTGATCACCCAGGTACCGTGGTTGCCGGCTCGGTCGCGGGCGACGATCCGGAACTGGTAGACGTGCCCGCGATACAGGGTGAGGGACATCGCCTTCAGCGTCGTCGATGACGCGATGGTCGTCCACGTCCCACCGTCGAGGCTGCGCTGGATCCCGAACGAGCGAAGGCCCGAGGTCAGGACCTGGAGGCGGGGGTCATAGCCCGTCCAGGAGAGCCGGACCTTGCGGGTCCGGTTGGTCGTCCCGGCCGAGACCGTCGGCGTGTAGACCGTCGCCCGGGCGGCCGTCAGGTCGGGGCCCTTCACGTAGTCCGCGGTCCAGAACTTCTGGCCGGTGCTCGGGTCGACGGCGAGCCCGACCCCGATGTAGTTGTAGTCCGTCGAGGTAAGGATCGCGTAGTGCCCTGGCGAGCCCAGCCACTGGCGGTTGGCGGCACTGGCCGTCGAGTCCATCGGGTAGTTGTTCCAGGCGATGATCTCGCCGGCGTTGTACCAGGTGATGTGGTTCGCGGTGAGGATGTCGAAGACGTTCCGGCCATCCGGCTGGACGTGGTCGAAGTAGCCATTCGCCACCATGTCGTCCGAGCGCGCCCGGGCGATCGCCATCAGGCGAGCATCGGTTCGGACCGGGACGAGCCCGCGCGATGTGCGGTCCGAGTTGAGGGCCGTGACCATCGCCGCTTCCTGGGCGGTCAGGGTCGCCGCATCAACGGTGATAACGGTCGCAGTCGCGGCGCCCGGCGCCGCAATCGCGACCACCACGGTGGCGACGAGGAGCAATGACGCGACGCGTCGACGATGGGGCGCGCTGACGTTGGGGACCATGGCGCAACGATCACGGCGGGATCGGCGCGGGGGTATGGGTGAGGCGTCCCGGCGGCCGTTGCGATTGGTACGGGACGCCGGCTACGGGATCTGAGCCATGTGCCCCGGCTTGACCGCCCCGGACCGTGAGCGACCCAACCGGACCGGATCAGGCGGCTATGGGACCATCGGGGCAGCACCGGCTTCGGCCGCCCGGCGGCGCGATCGGGTCCCATCACGAAGGAGTCAGCCATGGCAACGACCCGGACCGCGACCGCGATGTGGAGCGGCGATCTTCTCTCGGGCCGGGGCAGCGTGACTGCCGCGACGACCGGGATCTTCCGCGACCAGCCGACGACCTGGGCCTCGCGGACCGCTGAGCCGGAGGGCGTCACGTCTCCGGAGGAGCTCCTCGCTGCGGCGCATGCCTCGTGCTTCTCGATGGCCTGCTCGAACGAGCTGGCAAAGGCCGGCACTCCGCCGACATCGCTGTCAGTCGAGGTTGCGGTGAGCGCGGACAAGCTCGAGGCAGGCTGGACGGTCACGGCATCGGCGATCACCGTCCGGGCAACCGTGCCGGGCGCGACCCAGGAGACGTTCGAGGCCGCCGCGAACAAAGCGAAGGACGGCTGCCCCATCTCCCGCGCCCTCAAGGGGAACGTCGCGATCAGCGTCGTGGCAACGCTGGACTCCTAGGCCGTCAGATCGGCGGCGCGGTCGTCAGGAGTCGCCGCGGGTTGTCGATCGTGATCGTCCGGATGTCGGCGTCCGAAACGCCGGCCTCGCGGAGCCGGGGCAGGAACGTCTCGGCAAGGTAGGTGTAGCCGTTGCCGCCGTAGCGCTTGAGCTGGCTGTCGTGGCAGACGTCCTGCGAGAGCACGATCCGCTCGGCATGACCGCGGTCGAGCAGCGCCCGGAGGTTGTCGACGATCTGGCCCTCGCCGTGGCGATCGCGGGCGCTGAACGTCATCCCGATGAAGTCGAACTCGACCGTGGCGCCGCGGTCGGCGATCGCGAGGTGGTAGTCGGGCGACGGGTTCGAATCGGCGTGGCCGATGACCACCCGGGTGAGGTCGGCGCCCTCGGACGCGAAGACGTCGAGCTGGTCCAGGCCGACGGTCGACTGGACTCCGTGCGTGGTGATCGCGAGTCCAGTCCGGCGCGCCGCACGCGCCGCCGCCCGATGGACCCGCTCCTCCTGGGCCGACAGCCACGGCTTGTCCGTCCCGATCTCGCCGATGATCCCGGCCCGGATCCCGCTCTCCCCCACCCCGACCGTCGCATCGCGGACGATCACGTCGGCCAGGTCGTCGACCGTGCGGCGATCGATCAGGGCCTCGGCCGGGTAATGCGCGCCGCGGTACCAACCGGAGCCCATCACGAGATGGAGGCCGGTTGCTCGGGCGAGATCCGCGAGCCAGGTCGGATCGCGGCCGACGCCGTCCAGGGTCAGGTCGACGAGGGTCCCGCCGCCGGCCGCCCGAAAGGCCGTCAACTCCTCGACGATGACGGGCCGGTCGCGACGAAGCTCCCAGTAGTCCCAGCGGGTCGGGATGTGCCACAGGGCGATCGCCGTATGTTCGTGGGGCAGGACCCAGCCGAGGTCGGCGGGGTCGATCGGGCCGAGGACGGTCTGGACGAACGGCATGGTCAGCCGAGTCTACGGTTCCCGGGGTCGCGGGACCGGACCCGGACCGCGGGCCGCGACCCACGCCGGGGCTGACGGAACTCAGGAGGCGGCGCGGCCCACCCGGACGGATTCGTACGGCACGGCGGGCGCGGCCTCGATCCGCTCCGGTGGCGCGGCGTCCGTTGCCGCGAGAAGCGTCTCGATCAGGGCGAGCACCCGGCGCTCGGCATCCGCCCGGCGGTATGCCGCGCCGTCCTCGGCTGCCTGGATGAGCATCCCGTCGAGGAGGGCGGACAGGGCCGCGGATACAGACGCAACGTCGAGCCACGCAGGCAGCTCACCCCGTAACACTCCCTCCTGGAGAAGCAGGACCACCGCAGTCACCGTTTCGCGCCGACGGCGCAGGAGCATCTCGCGGATCGCCGGATCGGTGTCGGCCTCGGCCCAGGCCTGAAGGAGAAGGAAGCCGGATCCGCCCGCCGACTGCTCAACGGCGACGTTGTCGAACCAGTAGCCGATGGCCGCAGCGACCCGATCGCGATAACCGGTCACGCGGGCCAGCCGCTCGCCGATCTGGGCGAGCTCCTGGTCGGTGATCAGGTCGCAGCCCGCGAGGATCAGATCGGACTTGCTCCGGAAGTACGTGTAAATGGCGCCGACCGACAGGCCCGAGGCCCGGACGATGTCCTGCATCGTCGCGCGATGGAAGCCGTGCTCGGCAAAGACACCGAGAGAAGCTCGGACGATCCGGTCGCGGACCGCCTGTTCGTGCTGGGCAGTGACGCGCGGCATGAAGGCTCCAAGAAGAACGGTTGCTCCCCTAGCCTACCGATCCCGCTCAAGCACAACAAGTCTTGACAAAACGAATGATCATTCTCTATGGTCCTGGGCGAATCGCAGACACCCTGCCGACGTCGTCGGCGCAACGACCGAAGGGGCATCCCGATGCTGTTCTCCCGTTGGGGCGCGTTCGTCTATCGCTTCCGCCGACCGATCGCGGTGATCACGGTGGTCCTCGCCCTCGCCTCACTGAGCCTGGCGTCCCGCGTCACCGGCGCCCTGACCTCGGGCGGCTGGACGGACCCGCACTCGGAATCGGCGGCAGTCGCGACGCAGCTGGCCGACGAGTTCGGCGCCGGGCGGGGCTCCATCGTGGCGCTCTTCGAGGGCACCGCCACGACTCAGGCGGGATCGGCCGAATTCCAGCAGACCATTGCGACCTCGCTCGCCCGACTCGCCGCCGACCCGATCGCCGACGGCGTCATCGGCTATGCCCAGACCCGGGACGGGCGCTTCCTCAGTACCGACGGTCGCTCGGCGTATGCCGTCGTCCGGCTCACGATCAGCGACGAGCAATCGGCCAATGAGATGCCCCGGATCCGGGCCCTGATCGATTCGCCCACAGGCACGACCCTCAAACTCGCCGGCGTCGGACCGTTCACCGAGGACCAGGCCCGCCAGTCCGAGAAGGAACTCGTCCAGGCGGAGACGATTTCGGGGCCGTTCGCCCTGCTGATCCTTCTGGCCGTGTTCGCGTCCGTCATTGCCGCCGGGCTGCCCCTTCTCGTCGCCGCCCTGGCGATCCCGACGACGCTCGGCGGGGTCTACCTCGTCGCCCAGACGACGGAGCTCTCGATCTACGTCCAGAACGTCGCCACGATGCTCGGCCTGGCTCTCGCGATCGACTATTCGCTGTTCATGGTCAGCCGCTTCCGGGAGGAGCTCCGGCGCGGGCGAACGGTCGCCGAGGCGGTCGAGACGACGGTCGCGACGAGCGGCAAGGCCGTCGCGTTCTCTGGGCTCGCGGTCGCCATCGGGCTGTCGGGCCTGCTCCTGTTCCAGCCGGCCGCGCTCCGCTCGTTCGGGATCGGCGGGTCGATCGTCGTCGCCTCGTCGGTCTTCTACGCGCTCACCTTCCTGCCGGCGGTCCTCGGGATGCTCGGGCCGCGGGTCAACGCCCTGAGCCTCGGCGGGCTGTTCGCGGCCATCCGTCGGCGTCTCGGGCGGCCGGTCGCGGCGCGCGCCGGCGACGAGCGGTCCCGCTGGGAGCTCGTCGCGCGTGCGGTGATGGCCCGCCCGCTCGCGTTCCTCGTGCCCGCGATCCTGATCCTCCTGTTCGCCGGGACGCCGTTCCTGCGTCTGAGCCAGGGGATCCCGAACGCGGCCACGCTGCCGGCCGGCCTCGAGAGCCGCGACGCCGCGGTCACCCTCGCGACCGAATTCCAGGCCGGCGAGACATCGCCGATCGCGATCCTCGCGACCGTTGCCGGTGACCCGCTGGCGGCGGCAAACATCGACCGTTTGACCCGGTTCTCGGCCGCTGTCGGCAGCGTGGATGGGATCGACCGGATCGAGGGCCCGTTCAGCCTCGTCGATCCGCAGACCGGCGCGGCCCTCGGCCCGGAGAAGCTCGCCGCGCTGTATGCCGCGCCGGCGGCCCAGCTCACCCCGGCGCTCGCCGCCGCGCGCGACGCGATGAAGAACGCCTATGTCCGCGGCTCGACGGTTCGTCTGGACGCCGTGAGCCCACTCGACCCGGTCAGCCCGGTCGGCGGCGCGGTCATCCCGGCCCTCCGCGCGGTCCAGGTCGACGGCGTGACGGCCCAGGTCGGTGGACTCGCCGCGGAGGGCCACGACTTCATGGTCAGCCAGGGCAACACCGTGCCATGGGCGGTCGCGGTCACCCTCTTTGCGAGCGGCGCGATCCTGTTCCTCCTGTTCGGCTCGGTCGTCATTCCGGCCAAGGCGATCCTGATGACGCTCCTCTCGATCACGGCCAGCTTCGGAGCGCTCGTCTGGATCTTCCAGGAGGGCAACCTTTCCAACGTCCTGGGCTTCACCTCGCCCGGGTTCACCGTGGCCGGCAACCCGATCATCATGTTCAGCATCCTGTTCGGGCTCTCGATGGACTACGAGGTCCTGCTCCTGTCGCGGATCCAGGAGGCCTACCGGCGCTCGGGCGACAACACCGCCTCGGTGGCCGAAGGCCTGGCGAAGACCGCCGGGGTCATCACCGGCGCGGCCCTGATCATGGTCACCGTGTTCGCGGCGTTTGCCCTCGCCCAGTCCATCACGATCAAGAGCATCGGCGTCGGGATGGCGATCGCCGTCGCCGTCGACGCCACGATCATCCGGGTCCTCCTCGTCCCCGCGACGATGCGCCTGCTCGGTCGCTGGAACTGGTGGGCGCCGGGTCCGATGGGCCGGTTCGCCGACCGGCTCGGGTTCAGCCACGCCGACGACCAGCCGATCGACCCGGCCGAGGATGGTGAGAAGGCGCGCCCGGCGACGGGTCTGGCGGGGTCGTAGACTCGGGCTCGGACCGACGGCGTGGAGTTCCTCCCCGCCGCGGTCGACGGAGGGATCGATGAACGACCGACACGTGCCGAGCGACGCCGGTGCCCGGGGCTGGGCGTGGCGCTGGGGACCGGACGAGGATCGCCGCCCGGGGCTGCCGTGGATCGGCGTCTTCCTCGTCGTCTTCGGGGCCCTGCTCCTCGTGGAGCGGATGCTGCCGGAGTACCGCCGACTCGGCGACGTCGCCGTCCTTGCGGCAGGGCTCGCATCCCTCGCGGTGTGGGCGATGGGCCGGGGCACGGTCCCGTTGTATGCCGGTGCATTCCTCACCGCGCTCGCCCTTCCGGGCACGATCGAGGGACTCGGTCAGCCCCTCGGAGCCGGCTGGGGGACGCTCTTCTTCGGGCTCGCGTTCCTCTTCGTGGCCGCAGTCCGGGCGGCCCGTGGCGGCGGCACGGGCTGGCAGGCCCTCTACGGCGCGATCCTTGTCCTGATCGGCGGCTCCGAGGCATTCCGGCCGGAGGTCGCCGATCTCGCCTGGCCGGTCATCCTCGTCGCGATCGGCCTGCTCCTGCTCGTCCGGGGTCGCAGCCGCTGACCGGCTGAGGATCGAGGCGGCGCCGTCCGTAGCGCGCCCGCGGTTCAGCCGATGGCAGGCGACCCTGCCTGGACCGAGGCGGCCTCGATCGCGTCGGCCACGGTCCCGACCATCCGCTCGAGCTCCGCGTCGGTGACGACGAACGGCGGACCGAGCAGGATCGTGTCGCCGTCGACCCCGTTGGCGTTGCCGGTGCCGGAGTAGACGAGGACCCCGCCATCGCGGGCCCGTCGGACGATCGACTCGGTCAGGCGAGCCGCTCGCGCGAACGGCTGCCGCGAGGCCCGGTCGGCGACCAGCTCGAGCCCGACCATCAGCCCCCGCCCGCGGACCTCGCCGACGTGCTCGTGGTCGCCGATGCGATCCGCGAGGAGCGTCCGAAGCCGCTCGCCTTTGACCCGGCTCGCCTCGACAAGGTCCTCGTCGCGCAGGATGCGGAGGACCTCGCGGGCGACCGCGGCGCCGGCGGGGGCGTGCGAGTACGTGAAACCGTGGACGAACCCGCCGTGGCCGACAACCGTGTCATGGATCGTTCCGGCGGCGGCGACGAACCCGAACGGCCAGTAGCCTGACGTCGCGCCCTTGGCTGCAACGATGATGTCCGGGCGGACGCCCCAGTGGTCGATCCCGAACCAGCGGCCGGTCCGCCCGAACCCGGTCATCACCTCGTCGGCGATCAGCAGGACGCCGTGCCGGCGGCAGACATCGGCGATCTTCGGCCAGTAATCGTCGGGCGGGACGGCCGCGGCGAGTGTGGCGCCGACGATCGGCTCGGCGACGAAGGCCGCGACACTGCCCGGCTCCGCGGCGGAGAAAGCGCGCTCGAGCTCGGCCGCGAGGTCATCGGCCGATGCGAGGGCCTGGCTGTCCGGGTCGTTGCCGCGATAGGGGTAGGCGGCGGAGACGTGGCGGAACCGGCCGAGCCAGGCCTCGTACGGCCGGCGGAGCGGGCGCCGCCCCGAGAGGTCCAGGGCGCCGAGGGTGTTGCCGTGGTAGCTGCCCCAGCGAGCGAACACGATCTGGCGGTCCGCTTCGCCCCGGGCGAGATGGTAGGCCCGGGCGAGCTTGAGGGCCGTCTCGATCGCCTCGGAGCCGCCGCTGACGGGATAGATGGCCGGATCGTCGACGGGCAGCAGTGGCCCGACCTCGGCGGCATACGCCTCGATCGGCTCGGTCGTGAAAGCGGACCCGTGGGCGTACGAGAGGCGAGTTGCCTGCTCGCCGAGGACGTGCCCGATTGAGGCACGACCATGGCCGACGTTGACGACGATCGCCCCGCCCGCGGCGTCGAGGTACTCCCGGCCGGTGGCGTCACGGATCGTCGAGCCGAAGGCTGCGACCGCTACGGGAACGTCAGGATCGAGCGAGCGGCGGAAAACGCGCCCGGTCATGTGGCCGGGCCCGCTTGGGTCGAGGGAGGAGTGGGCATCGCGCTCGATCCTAGCAGCGGCCGTCGTGGCGGTCGCGACGGTTTGCCCTGTCGCCTGCGCGACCACCCACGAGTCGCATGAACGACACACCGCGGAGCCGCCGCTACGATGGAGCCGACGGGGGCCGTTCTGGGAGTCCGATGGCCGAGCTTCGCGAGCCTGGTGGAACCACGACCGTCGCGCCGAGCGCCGACGGCGGCGAAACCTCGTCCGAGGAGGTCCGCGACCAGCCGGAGGCGTACATCGCGCGGGACCGCAGGCACGCGCTCGCGGATCGAATCGAGATGGCCGACCGCGTCCGCGGCTCCGCCCTGTTCGCCGACATCTCCGGCTTCACCCCACTGACCGAGGCCCTCGCGAATGAGCTCGGATCGCAACGCGGGTCCGAGGAGCTGACGGCCAACCTCGATCGCGTCTTCCATGCCGTCATCGGCGAGCTCGATCGTTACGGCGGCGATGTCATCTACTTCTCGGGCGACGCCATCACCTGCTGGCTCGACGGCGACGACGGGCTCCGGGCCACCGCGGCCGCCCTCGCGATTCAGGAGGCGATGGACCGGGCGGGGATGATCGTGACGCCGAACGGGACGATCGTCCGCCTCGCGGTGAAGGTCGCAGTGGCCGTCGGCGCAGCGCGGCGCTTCGTCGTCGGCGACCCGACGATCCAGCTCATCGACGTCCTCGCCGGTCGCCTCGTCGACGACCTTGCCGAGACCGAGCACCACGCGGAGAAGGGCGAGGTCGTCCTCGATCCGTCGGCGGTCCGCTCGCTCGGCGACCGCGTCCATCTCCGCGAGATCCGAACCGACCCCGGCGCTCACGGCGATTTCGGCGTGGTCGAGTCGCTCGCGGTCGAGGTCGCCGACCAGCCGGCCGACGAGCCGCCACCGCTCGAAGACGAACTCGTCCGGCCCTGGCTCCTGCCGGCGGTCTGGGATCGCATCCGCACCGGGCGCGGGGAGTTCCTCGGGGAGCTGCGGCCGGCATATCCGGTCTTCCTCCGCTTCGGTGGGATCGACTACGACGATGACGACGAGGCGATCGCCAAGCTCGATGCCTTCGTCCAGCGCGCCCAGCAGATCATGGCCGGCTACGGCGGGAACGTTCTCCAGTTGACCCTCGGCGACAAAGGCGCGTACCTCTACGGCGTGTTCGGGGCGCCGACGGCCCACGAGGACGACGCGGCCCGGGCAGCCGCGGCCGCGCTCGAACTTCGGGACCTCGAGCACGCCTCGGACGCGACGGGGATCCAGATCGGGATCGGACACGGCCGGCTTCGAAGCGGGACGTATGGGCACCGGATGCGGCGCACATTTGTCTGCCTGGGCGATGCGGTCAATCTCGCGGCCCGCCTCATGTCGAAAGCGCCCGAGGGCGCGATCTATGTCAGCGATGACGTCCGGACCGAGGCTGGAGATGCCTACATCTGGGAGGCCCTCCCAGACCTGACGCTCAAGGGCAAGGCGGCTCCGGTCGTCGCCCACGCCCTGACCGGCTCACTCGAGCGCGCCTCGCGCCGCAAGCTCCGGTTCGAGCTTCCGCTCATCGGGCGGACCGCCGAACTGCAGCAGCTCGAGAACGCCCTGGCCGACGCGAGCGCGGGTAACGGGCGCGTCTTCGCGATCGCGGCGGAAGCCGGGATGGGCAAGTCCCGGCTCGTCGCCGAGTTCGTCCGCTCCGTCCGCAGACGCGGTGTGTTCGTCGGCTTCGGCGAGTGCCAGTCCTTCGGGTCGAACAGCGCGTATCTCGTGTGGCGCGAGATCTGGCGACGCCTGCTGCGGCTGGATGACGACGCATCGGATGCAGCCCAGCTCGAACAGGTCGAAGCCGAGATCGCGGGCGTCGACCCGAACCTCGTCGCCCGTGCCCCATTGCTTGGCGGATTGCTCGGGCTGGACATCCCCGACAACGACCTGACGGCCGCGTTCGACGCGAAGCTCCGCAAGACCTCGCTCGAGGACCTTCTCGGCGAGCTCCTTCGCGGGCGAGCCACGACCGAGCCCATCGTCATCGTCCTCGAGGACTGCCACTGGATCGACGAGCTGTCGCGGGATCTCCTCGAGAGCCTCGCTCGCACGGCCGCGAGCCTGTCGATCCTGATCGTCCTCGCGTATCGCCCGGCTGCCTCGGTCGGCGGCGGGCTCGGGCTCGAACGGCTGCCGTCCTTCGCGGAGTCGACGCTCGATCACCTCGGCCGCGAAGAAGCCTCGGACCTGATCCGCTCGAAGCTCCACCAGGTCGTCGATGAGGAGACCGAGGCGAGCGCCACGCTCGTCGACCTCGTCACCGAGCGCTCCGGCGGCAACCCGTTTTACATCGAGGAGCTCGTTACGTTCGTCGCGACTCGGGGGGTCGATCTCTCGAGCGAACGAGCTGTCAGCGCCGTCGAGCTGCCGGAGAGCCTGCACAGCCTGATCCTCGGGCGGATCGACACGGTCGGCGAGGAGGAGCGACGAACCCTCAAGGTGGCGAGCGTCGTCGGCCGCGTGTTCGAGGCGCCCCTCCTGCCGGGCGCCTACCCGGAGCTGGGGTCGCTCGAGGATGTCGGGACGCATCTGGCCGGTCTCCGCGCGGCCGACCTCGTCAATCTCGACCGCGCGGCGGAACAAGCCTGGTTGTTCAAGCACGTTGCGACTCAAGAGGTTGCCTACGAGAGCCTCCCGTTCGCGGTCCGGGCGATGCTCCACGGCCGGATCGGGCGCTATCTCGAG
>JBBRCU010000052.1:0-17599 GCA_038204565.1 Candidatus Limnocylindrales bacterium | reverse complement strand
CGTCGCCGGCGGCCCGGGCCAGGGCAGAGCAGGGGACCGCGACGACGGTCACGTCCTTCCGGCGCGGCTCCGCCTCGATCAGCGAGGCATTGACGACGAGGACTCCGGCGGCCCCGAGCAGCCCCTCGAAGCGGGCCATGGACGGAGGGTTCAGCGCCACGACCGCATCGGCGACGTCGACGATGGGTGAGCCGATCGGTCGATCCGAGACGATCACCGAGCATGACGCAGTCCCGCCCCGCATCTCCGGGCCGTAGGACGGCATCCACGACACGTGACGGCCCTCGATGACGGCGGCCTCCGCGAGGACGTGTGCCGCGAACAGGATTCCCTGCCCGCCGAAGCCGCTGAAGATCGTCGCCTGGAGCATCGTCAGTCCTCCGCGCCGGTTCGGTCGGTCGCGGACCCGGAGCCGCCGGTTTGGCCGCCGGCCGCGATCCCGGCCGTGGCCGCGACGGCGCCGGCCGTGGCCGCGACGGCGGCGCGCTCGACGTCCGCGTCCGCCTTCGGCCGGTCGACGAGCACACCTGGCGGATAGACGGCGGCCACGTCGTTCGCGACATGGGCCATCGATGCCGACGGGGTCAGACCCCAGCCGACCGGGCAGGTCGAGAGGATCTCGACGATCGAGAAGCCGGCGCCGGCCTCCTGGAGCTCGAACGAGCGGCGGAGCATCGCCTTCGTCCGGCCGATCCAGCCCGGATCGGCGATCGAGCCGCGGGCGGCGTAGGCGACGCCGGGGAGCAGGGCGAGCATCTCGGTGATCGGGATGGGGAAGCCCATGAGCGACGCATCTCGGCCGGCCGGGCTGGAGGTGGTCTTCTGCCCGAGGAGCGTGGTCGGGGCCATCTGGCCGCCGGTCATCCCGTAGATCCCGTTGTTGACGAAGACGACGCTGATGTTCTCGCCGCGGGCCGCGGCATGGACGATCTCCGCAGTGCCGATCGCGGCGAGGTCGCCGTCGCCCTGGTACGTGAAGACGAACGCATCGGGCCGGGCCCGTCGAACGCCGGTCGCGACCGCAGGTGCGCGGCCGTGGGGCGATTCGACGAAGTCGACCGCGAGGTAGTCGTAGGCGAAGACGCTGCAGCCGACCGAGGCCACGCCGATCGTCCGGTCCGCCAGGTCAAGTTCCTCGAGCAGTTCCGCGATCAGGCGATGGACGATGCCGTGGCCGCAGCCGGGGCAGTAGTGGGTCGGCCGATCCGCGAGCAACTCGGGCGGCCGGTAGATCGTTCGGCGGGCCGGCGCTGCTGGAATGCTCTCGATCATCGACGTGCTCCCTGGTCGCCGACCAGGACCGCCGCGCGGGGATCGGCGCCTGGTTTCGGGGTGGGGATCGGGCCCTCCACCCGGACCCACGTGGCGAGCTCGATCAAGCTGAGCGGGTCGGGCTCACTGCCCGCGAGATCCGTGGCCCCAGGCACGACCGCGGCCGCCCGGGCAGCGGTCATTGCCCAGGTCCGGGTGATGGCCCTGAGCACCTCGCCGGGCATCGGGATCATCCCACCGGTCCGGCCGTGGAAGAACACCGGGGTGCGACCCTCGACCGCGAGGCGGACGTCCTCGATCATCTGGCCGGCGGAGAGCTCGACCACGAGGATCGCCCGCACGCGCGGCGCCAGCTCGGCCAGGGCTGCGCTCGGGAAGGGCCAGAGCGAGATCGGCCGGAAGAGGCCGACGGGCATCCCTGCCTCGCGGGCCTGCTCGACGGCGGTTTGGGCGACGCGAGCGGCGGACCCATAGGCGACGACCGCGATCTCGGCGTCTTCGAGGGACTCGGTGGCCCAGCGGACCTCGCGCTCGGCGATCGTCGCGTACTTGGCCTGGAGTCGCTGGTTGTGCGCCTCGAGATCCTCGGGCCGGAGGTGGAGGGAGCGGACGACGCGCGGCGCCCGGCCGGCGGCACCGGTCAGCTCCCAGTCGTTCGCGATCCGCCGCTGGAGCCGCCACGTCGGCAGGACCGGCTCCATCGCCTGGCCGATCACGCCGTCGGGCAGGAGCATGACCGGGGTGCGGTAGCGTTCCGCGATCTCGAACGCGTCGGCGATGAGGGCAACCGCTTCGGCGATCGTCGAGGGCGCGAGGACGGGAACGCGATAGTCGCCGTGACCGTGGCCCTTCGTGGCCTGGAAGTAGTCGGACTGCGAGGGGCCGATGCTTCCGAGGCCGGGCCCGCCGCGCATCACGTTGATCAGGACGAGCGGCAGCTCGGAGCCCGCGAGATAGCTCATGCCCTCGGCCATCAGGCTGATTCCAGGGCTCGATGAGGAGACGAGGACACGCGCGCCGGTGGCCGCGGCACCGAGGCCCATGTTGATCGCGCCGAGCTCGCTCTCCGCCTGGACAAAGACGCGCCCGAGCTCCGGCATTCGCTTCGCCATCGTCTCGAGAAGCTCCGCCTGGGGCGTGATGGGATAGCCGAAGTAGGCGTCGCAACCGGCCGCGATCGCCGCCTCGGCCATCGCCTCATTGCCCTTCATCAGGTCCGGGCGGAGGGGAGCCGCAGGGCCGGCGGCGGGGGCGACGTCAGTGGACGCCGGGCTCAGGGTGCTGGACACGTCAGGCCTCTTTCGGGCGGACGAAGACGCTGTAGACCGCGTCGGGGCAGATCCGGGCGCACTTCGCGCAACTGGTGCAGGCGGCCGCATCGGTCAGTCGGACCGGGTGGTAGCCGAGCCGGTTGACATGGGCCGTGTCCAGCTCGAGGACGTGCTGCGGGCAGACGTCGATGCAGAGGGCGCACCCCTTGCACCGATCCGCCGCGATCTCGAGTGGCAGGAACCCGGACACGGGGTCTCTCGCCGCGATCCGGGCGGCGGTGCGTTCGATCGGAGTGGCGCTGGTCATCAAGGACCTCCGTCACGACCATAACGAGAGGCCCCCTGCCGTGACCGTGCTGAATGGCGGCTGGCGGTGGGCCATTCAGGCCGATTGCGCGGCTCGGGCCGGGCTGGACGCGCCGTCTCGCGGGTCGCCGCCGGTGGCACACTGGATGGATGGACGTGGCCATCCTCAACATCATGCTGGACGGGCGCGTCTGGCCCTGGCGCGCCGGCCGCGGCCGGGGAGCGCCATTCCACCTCGAGCAAGCGTGACAAATGGCCGGGTGACTTCCCCCTCAACCGCCCCGCTCCGCTTCGGACTTCGGGCGAACGCCGGCCAGTTCGCGCTGCTGGTCGGCGTGAATGGCCTCGTCGGCGGGATGATCGGCCAGGAACGGACGGTCCTACCGCTCCTCGCGGACGAGGTCTTCGGGCTGACCGGGTTCACCGTCATCCTCACCTTCGTGGTCGCCTTCGGCGTGTCCAAAGCCCTGGCCAACCTCGCCGCGGGGGCCTTTGCCGACCGGTATGGTCGGAAGCCGGTGCTCGTCGCCGGCTGGCTCTTCGGGCTGCCCGTCCCGCTCCTCCTGATCTGGGCGCCGGCGTGGAGCTGGGTGATCCTGGCGAACGCCCTCCTCGGGGTGAACCAGGGCCTTGCCTGGTCGAGCACCGTGATCATGAAGATCGACCTTGTCGGCCCTGCCCGGCGCGGGCTCGCCATGGGCCTGAACGAGGCCGCCGGCTACGGGGCCGTCGCGGTGACGGCCCTCGCGACCGGGTTCATCGCCGCCCAGGCGGGCCTGCGGCCGGCGCCCTTCCTCCTCGGCCTGGCGTACGCCGGGTTGGGTCTCGGCGCGTCCGTCCTGTTCGTCCACGAGACTCGCGACCACGCCCGCCTCGAGGCCGGAGGGGCGGCGAGCCTGCCGTGGCGGTCCGTGTTCGTCCGGACCTCGTTCCGCGACCGGTCCTTGTCGGCGGCGGCCCAGGCCGGCCTGGTCAACAACCTCAATGACGGGATGGCCTGGGGGCTGTTGCCGCTCCTCTATGCGTCTCACGGTCTGGCTGTCGGCGCCATCGGCGTCCTCGCCGCGACCTACCCGGCCGTCTGGGGCCTCGGCCAGATCGCCATGGGCACCCTGTCGGACCGGATCGGGCGGAAGCGGTTGATCGTCGCCGGGCTCCTCCTCCAGGCGGTTGCGATCGGGTGGATCGCCATTGCCTCTACGTTCGAGGCGTGGCTGCTCGCGGCGGCGATCCTCGGTCTCGGCACGGCGATGGTCTATCCCACGCTGCTCGCCGCAGTCGCCGACGTCGCCGAGCCCGCCTGGCGCGGGGCGGCAATCGGGGTGTACCGGCTCTGGCGCGATCTGGGCTTCGCGGTCGGCGCCGTCGTCGCGGGCCTGATTGCCGACCGCGCCGGCATCCCGTTCGCCGTCGGGGTCATCGCCGGATTGACCGCCTTGTCCGGCCTCGTCGTCCTCGTCCGGATGGGCGAGACGCGCCCGATCTAGGGGCGGATCACCGGCCGGCGGCTTCCTCGCCGACGGCGGGAAAGCTTCGCGGGGTTCAAGGCCGGCACCGGCCGGGTCTACCTCCCGGGCTTCGATGTCGATGCGCTCGTCGGATATCTCGGAGCGAACCCGAACCTCGGGCCGGGCCCGCAGGACCGGGTCACGACCCCGTAGCCCGACCTCCGCAGCGGACGAAGCGGCCCCGGCGACGGGGCCGCTTCTTCGTTTCGGGGCAGGTCGATCGATCGCCCGTCGTCATCGAACCGTCATTGGCACGTCATTGGCGGCGGCCACGCTTCGTGGCGTTTCCCCCCGCCATCGGAGTCCACGCATGACCCGTCTTACCGCATTTGGCCGAGCCGGCCTCCTCGTCGTCGCCCTGGCAAGCGCTGGTTCGCTCGCCGCCTGCACCAGCCCGGGTGCATCTGCCCCGCCGTCCACCGCCCCGTCGGACGCGATGATGGCCTCCCCGTCCGACGCGATGATGGAGCACTCCGCGGCCCCATCCGACGCGATGATGGCCTCCCCGTCCGATGCGATGATGGAGCACTCCGCGGCCCCATCCGACGCGATGATGGCCTCCCAGTCCACGGCGCCGTAATCGCTCGTGCTCGTCCTCGGCTTCGCCTTCGTCGCGGGCCTCCTCACGATCCTCGCGCCCTGCACTCTGCCGGTCATCCCGCTGGTCCTCGGCGGGGCCAGCGGCGGTGGTCAGCGCCGGATCGCCGGGATCTTCATCGGGTTCGGCGCCGCCTTCGTCGCGGTGACGGTCGTCTTTGCGGCGCTCCTCGCGAGCCTTGGGGTGACCACGGACCTGGTCCGGATCGGTGCCGCGATCGTGCTCGGGCTGGTCGGCCTCAGCCTGGCCTGGCCACGGCTCGGGCGGATCGTCGATCGTCTCCTCGCGCCAGTCCAGGAGCGCGCTGTGGGCGGCCGCGGGGTGACGGCGGCACGCCCCCGGGGTGACTTCCTGGGCGGGCTGGGGATTGGAGCCGGGATCGGGCTGATCTGGGCGCCGTGTGTCGGGCCAATCATGGCTGCGGTGATCGCCGCCGCGGTCGTTTCGGGCCCGAGCCCACTGGCCGTGGTGATCGCGGCAGCCTATGTCGCCGGGGCCGTGATCCCACTGACAGCGATCGCCCGTTGGGGCCGGCGAGCCACGCGCTCGGTCGATCCACGCCGGGCTGTGCGGGCCAGACGCGGCTTCGGGATCGCGATGGCCCTGACCTCGGCCGTCGTCCTGACCGGGCTCGATGTTCCGCTCCAGGCCGGCCTCACGGCGGCGCTGCCCGCGGAGCTCGGGTCCGCCCTCTTCGCCATCGAGCAGCAGCCCGCCGTCCAGGAGGATCTCACCGTGCTCCGCCCGAGTGCCGCGGCCCAGACCGACTCCGTCCCACTCGAGAACCTCGGCCCGGCGCCGGAGCTGACCGGGATCACTGCCTGGATCAACAGCGACCCGACGACCCTCGCAGCACTCCGCGGCAAGGTCGTCCTCGTCCACTTCTGGACGTTCGGCTGCATCAACTGCATCCACGTCCAGCCGTACGTGAAAGCCTGGTACGACCGCTATGCGGGGGAGGGCTTCGTCGTCCTCGGCGTCCACACGCCGGAGCTCTCGTTCGAGCGCGACATCGCCAATGTCCGCGATGCCGTGGCCAAGGCTGACGTCCGGTTCCCGGTCGCGTTCGATCCGACCTACGCGACCTGGAATGCCTACCGCAACAGCTACTGGCCGGCCTTCTACTTCGTCGACAAGGCCGGCACGATCCGCCACGTCCACTTCGGCGAAGGTGACTACGACGGCTCGGAGGCAGTGATCCGCGAGCTGCTGGCGGAGCCGGCGCCGGCCTGAGATTGGGCCCGTCTGCGACCCAGATGGCCGTCCGCCGCCGCGACCCGCCCCCGCCCTGCCCCCCGTCAAGCTCGGCGTTCGACGCCGAATGCCGCCAGGCGATCGGCCGGCGGAACCACGTAGTAGGCGCCCGTCAGCGCCCGGGTGAAGCGGTCAGGTGATCGGCCGGGCCGTCACCGGATCCGACCATGCTGGTGAGCATCGCGGCGAGGATCCGCTGGTCCGCGCAGGGGCCGACGAAGATCGTCCCGTGCCGGCCGATCGAGCCATAGCCGATGTTCCGCCGGAAGATCTTCCCGAACGCGTCCTGGTCGGTCCGGGCGACGTGCGACGCCGGCGGTCGCGGGTCAAGCTCAACGCTGTCGGCCTTGCGCCGGCCGATCACGTCCTCCTGGGCCGCGACCGGCAGGGCGTTCCCACGCCGCGGCGTCGTGCCACGGGCGAGATCGAACACGACGTCGTAGGTCGCGCCGGTCAGCCAGATGACGACGTCGTGCTGGGTGGCCGGCAGTGTGTAGCCGGACGGCCCGACCACGGGAGCGTTGAAGTCCGCGACGCCAGAAGGCGCCGCATCCGGCGCGACCTGCGCCCAGAGCTCCGGCCGGAACCCGGCGACGAGGTTGACGCCGCGGATGGTGGTCCGCGGCTCACGCAGGTCGGCGACCAAGGCGACGGCCGCCGCCGGGTCGGCGCCGGCGATCAGGTCGAGCTCGAGATAGGTGTGCGACGTGGTCCCGAGGGCGAAGATGCCGGGCTGCGCTGATGCCATCGGCCAGGGGTACCTCCGGGTTGTGGACGGCTTCGGATCGGGAGCGGTGGACGATCCCGAACATTTGCGGGCCGATTCATCCTGCGGCGACTCAAATGTCGGTCGTCGCTCACACGGCCCAGGTTGGCGCGCTCATGGTCATCGTGCAAATTCAGCGGCGCGATCGTCCCCGCGGCCGAGAGCGAGCCGCGCGTCCGGACCCGCGATCAACGGGCGGCGGCAAGGTCTCGACAGAGCTCTGTTCCGGCCAGGTTTTCCACCGCGCAGCGCTGCCCCAGATAACCCAGCGGGTCCTGGAGCCCCGGATGTGCATCGGGCACTTGCGTCCAGGCGTCCCTCCACGCGGCCAGATCCCGGCACTTTCGCACGGCATCGTCGAGGGGCGAGGCACCGTTCGGGGGGCCCGCTCTCGGCGCGGAATCACTGAAGGCGTTCGTGCAGGCATTCGAGGCGTCAGAGCCGGAGGAGCAGCCGGCCGCGCTCACGAGCACGATCGACATCGCGAGCAGGAATCGGACCATCGTTCCACCGTAGTCCGGCCGGGTTGTCGGCGCGTCCGCGCCCGGAGCCTGTGAACGTTGCAGCCTCCTATCGAATCCGTCCCGGCGAACAACCCCGGCGTTGCCGATGTGATCCGAGGGCGCACCGGCCGCGGCCCGTCGATCGGGCGGATCACAACCGGGCGCCGTCCGCAGGGCCGCCAGGTGGGCGAGCGCCGCCGCGATGAGCTTCCCGTTGGTGCTCGCGTCGCAGGCGGGTCCCCAGCCGCTGTCCGGCGCCTCAGTCAGGAGGACCATCATGTGAGGTTTGGCCGTCAGGCTCAACCCTGCTCGATCAGGCGCTGCTCCTCGACGGTCCGCTCAGCGAGCGGATACACCTCGAGGCGCTCGTCGGGAATGGCGGCACCGCTCTCGATCGATCGCCCGAAGGTGCCGGCCGCAATGCGTGCCTCGGCTCGCTCGACGGCGACCAGCCGCTCCCGGAGATCAGTCTCGAGGGCGTTGTCCGTCATCTTCGTCGTCAGCTCGTCGCCGGCATCTGTTTCGCCGGCCTGCTGAGACTCGAGCTCGGCGAGGGCGTCCGCGTCGCCGCTGTGGCCGGCGAGGGCGCTCTCGATCTGCTGGCGCTCGCGAGCGACGAGCTGGCGAGCGCGTTGTGGATCCATCCGTTGGGCCTCCTGTGCAATTCTCGGATCGAAGGATAGACCGACCGCGGGCGCAGCTGACAAGGCGAGTCAGACGGTCGTTGGTGAGGCCCCGGCTTGATCCCCCTCGCTCATTGGGGCCTGGGTCGGCGCTTTTCCGGGGCCCTGGCCCGACGGGCTCGGCTCTGCCGCGGCTCGCCGATCCTCGGCGAACTCGTAGCTCGACTCCAATGCTGCGTCGAGCAGGTCGAGCTGCCGGGTGATCGGGGTCTGGCGGAAGCTTGCAGTGGCGTCCTTGAGGTCGAGCAGGAGGTAACGCAGGCGCCGGGCGACCTGGATCGAGCCGGCGCCGAACAGGCGGATCTCATCAAGCGCCAGGCTCACGTAGTCGCCCCAATCTGGTCGAGGCATGCGGAGCAGCACCGATCCGTCGTCGGCCAGCCGCATCGGCGAGGGAATGCTGCGCCCAGCGATCCGCCGCAGCAGATCGTGGATTTCGTCGAGTGCCTGGACTGCGGTCGTCGGGTCGTTGGTGCCGGGCGACAGCGCCCGCTCGGCAATGTCGACGATCTGCCGGAAACCGAACGCAGCGTCCTGGGTCATCGTCCGTTCCGTGCCGATCTGGACCGCTCGCGCCAGCGCCTTGAGCGGCAGCTGGGCCCCGTCGGTCTCGTCGACCTGCCCGTCTCCCTTGCCCGGCCGTCGCCAGACTCGAAGGAGCGGCGCCCCCGTCGGGACGAAGTCGCCAACCATGTGCAGGAGCTCGACGCTGATCGCATGCTGGGTGGCCAGGTGAACCAGCGCCTCCTCGTCAACCGAGGTGATGACGCCCGGCGCGTGGTCGCGGACCGCGACTGCGTCCGCCGGGCGCTCAGGCAGCGTCGGCACCGCTGTCGACGGCTCCTCGGCGACACCCTCGGGATAGAGCCGCCGGATCGCCTCACGCGTCTCATCGCCCACGCTGCGCAGCACGGTCGTCGCCCGAATGGCCTGCGCCATGTGGTGGATATAGGCCACGAACAGCCCGACGGACGCGAGGACCAGCAGGTATGCAACGGTCACCGCGATCGCTGGCACGAACGGCGGCCCGTCTGCCGGGGAACGGATATCGCGGAGCACGAGCAGCGCGTAGAGGAACGTCGCGATGAAGAGTCCGAGCACGACCTGGTTCACGCGATCGCGCAGGAACGTGCGCATGACGCGCGGCGAGAGCTGAGCACTCGCCAGCTGCAGCACGAGCATCGTCACCGTGAAGACGAGACCGGTGAACGTGAGCATCGCCGCGGCGATCGTGGACAGGACCAGCCGGGCGCTGTCGGGTCCACCGGAGAACAGGATGCCGTTCAGGTTGCTCGCGACCGACGGGTCGACGAGCCGATCGAGGCCGGTCAGGGCAAACGAGAGGAGAGCCGAACCGATCGCCAACGTTCCCGGGATGAACCAGAGGCGCGACCGAAGCCGGTCCAGAAACGCAGAGAGACGAAGCGAGGTCATTGCCATACCCGTGCGGACGAGTCGCGTCGCAGCATACGACGCTCCGATGATCGCCCCGGCCGTGCATCGCCGTCGTGCCCCTCCGGGCCGGCGGCGCGCTCGGCGCGGGCGAGTGACAGGCCGTCATGACGAATCGGCGCTCGAAGCGGACAATGGGGATGAGAGGGAACGTCGCCGGTCACGCGCATCGGCAGCCCGGCCTCGCCGGGCCGAGAGCACTCGGCGTTCGCCTGAGGTCAACGCGGCCGGCGGACGATTCGAGCACCGTCATCGCGCCCAGAAAGGTTGTCCGCATGACTGCCAAGAACATCGACGTCCCTGCCGAGGACGCCGCCCCGGAAGCCACCCTCCGCAAGCTGCGCGACCTGGGCGAGACCGTCTCGAGCGACGACGAGGACATCCGGGGGCGGATGGTCAAGGACGTCGACGGTCGGGACCTCGGCAAGATCGACGGCCTGCTGGTCGACGCGGACGCAGGCAAGGTCCGCTTCATGGAAGTCGCCTCGGGCGGGTTCCTTGGCCTCGGCCAAACGAAGTCCCTGATCCCGGTCGAGGCAATCACCCGGATCACCGATCAGGAGGTCCACATCAGCCATACCCGCGAGCACGTGGCCGGGGCTCCCACGTACGACCCGGAGCTCGCGGCCGACGATGCCACCTACTTCTTCAACCTGTACCCCTACTACGGGTATGTGGGCCCCTTCGTTCCGCCGTTCACTGGCTATCCCTACCACAGGCTCAGCGGGTAAGTCTTCGGTCGCGGGCGGAGCCGGTCGAGATCCGGGCGTTGGGTGACGCTCGGCCAAACCCCGGCCCACTCGATCGGTGTCGCGCTCATTCGGTCACACTGCCCGGGCGCCGGAACGGCGGATGGGCGTCGTCCAAACCAAGCGAGGATCTGACGTCGCTCCCGATGCGCAGCGCGATGCCCAAACGACGTGATCGAAGGAGACAGATGTCGATCCAGTCGGATGACTTCCGGGTGGGACCGGGCGAGACCGTCGACCTCGACAAGTGGCCGACGAAAGTGGACCGCTACTACAAGTCGAAGAAGCGGTATCGGAAGGACTTGCGTTCCCAGGTGAAGGCGCTGAGCTCGCTCCAGCGCCTCCACTACGCGTCCAACCGCTACGCCCTGCTCGTGATCTTCCAGGGTATGGACGCGGCCGGCAAGGACGGCGCCATCCGGCACGTCATGTCAGGCATCAATCCGCAGGGCTGCGATGTGTCGAGCTTCAAACAGCCCACTCCCAACGAGCTCGAGCACGACTTCCTCTGGCGCGCCGAGCGCCTGCTGCCCGAACGGGGGCGGATCCGCGTCTTCAATCGTTCCTACTACGAGGAGGTGCTGGTCGTTCGCGTTCATCCGGAGCTGCTCCAAGGTCAACGACTTCCTCCCGACTTGGCCGACCTGAAGAGCATCTGGGCGGACCGCTTTCGGTCAATCGTGGAGCTGGAGGCTCACCTCCACCGGAACGGCACTCGGGTGGTGAAAGTGTTCCTGCACCTCTCGAAGGATGAGCAGCGCCAACGCTTCCTGGCGCGCATCGACAATCCCGACAAGAACTGGAAGTTCAGCATGGCGGACGCGAGTGAACGGAAGTACTGGAAGCAGTACAGCGAGCGGTACGAAGAGTGCCTGGGCGCGACGAGCACGCGTCACGCACCCTGGTACGTCGTGCCGGCCGATGACAAGAAGAACGCCCGGTTGATCGTCGCCCAGATCCTCCTCGACGTGTTCAATGATCTCAAGATGGCCTATCCCGAGGTCACGCCGCAGCGACGCGAGGAACTGAAAGCCATCGGCAACTCACTCTGATCCGAGCACCGAACGCCGATCAGCGAGCACGACTCTACCGTTGGCGAGCCGGGGTCGAATACAACAGTCGGAAGGCACGGCAGGGTTCTGCCGACCTGCCGCGGCGATCACGCAGCCGCGGTGGCAGCTCCCTCGATCATGATCGGGCAGTCGGCGAAGGTCCGGATCGTCTGGTGAACGAAGCATGATTCGGCCACCCGCTGGACGGCCCCCATCCGAGCCCCGAGGTCAGCGTGGGGCAGGCGGACCCGGACCGAGAAATCAAACATTCGCGCCGCGTCCTTCGCATACTCGAGGTCGACCGTGAGGTCCCTGGTATCGAGGCCCACCCTGTTGCAGTAATCGGCGACGTAGATGCCGACGCAGGCGGCGATCGAGGTGACGAAGAAATCGGGCGGTGTCGGACCGGCACCGGTATGGTCGGTCGTGATCCGCTGGCTGCCGACTTCGGTCTCGAACCGTTTGCCGCCGAGATAGCGGCTGGTGGCGCGCATCAGGCGATTCCGAGCCAATCGGCGACCTGGACCCGGGTCGGAACCCGGCCCGCGAGGACGACCACTCCGTCGATGGCCAGGGCCGGCGTGGACATGACGCCACGCGAGGCGATCTCGGCGTAATCAGTCACGTGGCGAATGTCGGCGGTCAGGCCGGCGGCGTCGACGACTTCGCGAACCACCTTCTCGGTGGATTCGCAGTTGTGACAGCCGGGGCCGAGGACTTCGATGACATGCATTGCGTTCCCCTTTGTTTCAGGCGATGAACAGGTTGAAGCCGTAGCCGACGAGAAGGATCCCCGTCGCGACGGTGCCGACAAAGACGGCGATGAGGCGAGGCTTCATGACCCGCCGCAGGATGACCAGCTCGGGCACGGAGAGCGCGGTTACGGCCATCATGAACGCGAGAGCCGAGCCCAGCGGCAGACCCTTGCCGAGGAGGGCCTCGACGATCGGGATGGTCCCCGCGGCGTTGCTGTAGAGCGGCACGCCGAGGACGACGAGCGCCGGGACGGCGAGCGGGTTGCCCCGGCCACCGACTGAGACGACGAGATCGGTCGGGACGAAGCCGTGGATGAGGGCGCCGACCGCGATGCCGGCAACGACGAAGGGCAGGACCCGCCGGACGATGTCGAGCGTCGATCGCCAGGCATCCCGGACCCGCTCCTCTAGCGTCGGGCGGACGTCGAGAACGCCCGCTCCCGCGCGGATCTTCCAGACGTAATCCTCGACGTACCGCTCGAGACGGAGACGATCGATCAGGAGGCCGGCCAGCACGGCGACGGTCAGGCCCGCGGCCATGTACAGCAGGGCGACACCGGGTCCGAACAGGCCCCAGAGCAGGACGATCGCGACCTCGTTGACCATCGGCGAGGCGACGAGGAACGCGAACGTGACCCCGAGGGGGACGCCGGCCTCGACGAAGCCGATGAACAGCGGGACCGCGCTGCACGAGCAGAACGGCGTGACCACCCCGAAGCCGGCAGCGGCCATGGTTCCCGGCAGGACGCCTCGGCCGGCGAGCACCCGACGGACGCGCTCGGGCGAAACGAAGGAGCGGAGGAAGGAGACGAGCGTGACAATTCCGGCCAGCAGCAACAGGACCTTGGGGACGTCGAAGAGGAAGAAGGCGACGGCGTCACCGACCTGCGAGCCACGCTCGAGATGCAGGAGCCCGTAGGCGAGCCACTCCGAGGCCGGCAGGTTGACGATCCAGGCGACGAGCCAGAGCACCGCCCCGACGCTGACGTTGAGCCAGATCAACGGGTGGATTCGATGCGCGACGACCGTCGTCATCGAAGGACCTCGAGGAGCGCTGCCCGAGCCGTCGCGACCGCCAGGTCGTCGCGCTCGTAGTACTGGAACCGGGCATTGACGGTATGCCGGCTGGCGCGCACCAGCCCCGCCTCGCGCATCCGGGCGAGGTGGTTGCTGACATTGTTCTCGCGGGCTCCGAGCGCAGCCGCCATCTCGCAGACGCAGTGCGGGCCGTCCGCCAGGAGGCGGAGGATCCCGGCCCGGATCGGATCGGCGAGGAGAGCGGCCGAGGCGACGGCGTCCCGTACGTCGGGCGCGGGAAGATCGAGACGCGGCGCCGGGAGGACGGGAAGGTCAGTGCTGGTCACCCAAGGAACATCTCACCAATCGCTGAGATATCAGCGTGCCGAACGTCACGAATCACAGGGGTCGATCGGGCCGGTCCTCGGCACGCGCTGCTTCTCAGGGGCCTTCAGCGCGGCAGGCGGCGCTTGGCCGGAGATCCGGCGAAGGTGCGGATCCGGGCGAGCAGCTGGCGTTGGCTCATCGGACCGCTCTTCTCGACCTCGATCCGTCGCTTCTGGCTTCGCGTCCGGTCGTCGCCGCGAACGTATTCCGCGAAGTGCTCGACGACCCCGCCGTCGCCTACCAGCAGCAGATCGTCGTCGACCGGCAGCGCTTGAATGATCTGAACGAAGAAGGCTCGCATGTGTTCGTCCCGATGGCCTTCGCTGCCCGGGTGCTCTTCGGTCGGCGGTCGTCCGGTTGAGCGGTGCCGGCCAGGGACCGTCGAGTCGATGCGGTGGCGGACGGTGAGCTCAGGGCTCCAGCGCAACATCGTGGCCGAGTCGGCCGAGATCCAGACGCCGGTCGTGCGGGGACTGGTCATCGCAGCCCCTCCTTTCGTGGGGCGATCGTCATGGTGCGACCTCCCGCATCCAGTCTAGGCCGATGATCGCCGACAGCCTTTTGGTCCGCCCGAAGGCGAAGCTCGTCGCGTTCGGAACGCCGTGGACGGCCTTCAGCAGCCGCGCCGAGATGCGCAGGCACCATTTCACCGGCGCGGTTGATGCTCACCAGCGGCCGCGCGAGTTCTGACGGCCCGGCAGGCCGGGGCGAACTTGGGCGAGGCCCGGTCGAGCCGTCAAGCGCTCTGGTTGACGAAACGTATGTTCCGTGTCCGTCTGCCGCTCGTTCAGGTGGAGGGCCGGACCAGCCTGCCCCAGCCGCGCTCGCCGACGAGGGCGCCGCCGCGGACAACGACCCGGCCCCGGACGATCGTCGTCTCGACGCGGCCCCGCACGGGTCGGCCGTCCCAGACTGCGGCCGTCCCGCGTGAGCGCGTCAGCCATTTCCCGGTGTCGATGGTCCCGCGATGCGCCAGGTCGACGATCGCGAAGTCGGCGTCCGCTCCAGGACGGATCAGGCCCTTGTCTCGCAGGCCGAAGAGGCGGGCTGCGTTCGTGCTGGTGACAGCGACCATCTGCTCGAGCGTGAGGCGGCCGTCGGCCACGGCGGTGACCATCAGCGGCAGGAGCGCCTCGAGCCCCGGTGCGCCGGGCAGGGCTCCCCACATGTCATCCCCGAACGGTGCCTTCTCCGCAACCAGAAACGGCGAATGGTCGGAGCCGATGACGTCGATTTCACCGCGGACCAGCGACGCCCACAGGCCCTCGACGGTCGCCTCGGAACGGAGCGCCGGATTGATCTTGGCGAACGGACCGTAACGGTCGATATCGGCTTCGGTCAGGAACAGGTAGTGGGGGCAGGTCTCGACGGTGATGGACGCAGCCTGGCGGGCGCTCGTGGCGAGGCGGACGGCGGCAGGGGTCGAGCAATGCGCGATCTGGAGCCGTGCGCCGGCCGCCGTCGCGAGTTCGATCGACTGGGCGACCGACGAGACCTCGACCACCTCCGGTCGCCAGCGTGCGTGGCTCATCGGCCTGCGATCTCCTGCGGCCTGCAATCGCCGCTGGTTCGTGGCAAGCAACTCCGCATCCTCGGCGTGGACCGCCGCGATCAGGCCCGTGGCCGCGACGCGTTGGAGGGCGGCGAAGTAGTCAGCCGCGTTTGGGGCGCACAGCCCGACGAACTCCCGCTCGCGACCGACGGGGAGGGGAGTCCGGAACGTCTTGTAGCCAACGACGCCGGCCGCCGCGAGCCCTTCGATCTCGTCAAGATTGTCGCCGGCGGCACCGCCGTAGAGCCCGAAATCCACATGCGCCTTCGGCGAGACGATCTCGACGCGCCGTTCGAAGGTCTGAGCGGAGTGCACCGACGGGGTCGAGATGGGCATCTCCAGGATCGTCGTGACCCCGCCCGCAGCGGCAGCCGCGGTGGCGGACGCAAAGTCCTCTCGCGCGTCGACGCTGGGGTCTCGGGCGTGCGTGTGCGTGTCGATGACGCCGGGAAGGACATGCAGTCCCGTGACGTCGATCGTCTCCCGGGACTGGGGCAGGTCCTCGTCCGGGGCGATGGCCACGATGCGGCCCGCGTCGACGGCAATGCCGACGCGGCGGCGTCCCTCTGGCAGCACCACGGTTCCGCCCGTGATCGTGAGCTCGACCTCCATCTCAGGCGGGCAGGTCGAGCCGGGCGAGCAGGTCGTCCAGGTCGGCGAGCGTTCCCGGATCGAGCGCTCCGCCGGGCGCCCGCACGTGAGCCGACTTCATCGCGCCCCGCCGCCGGTAGATCTCCTTCCGGATCGCCAGGCTGAGGATGGGCTGCGTCTCGAACCGGATGAGCGGCACGGCACGGTCGAAGCTGGCTCGCGCGCCGTCGGTGTCGCCGGCGAACCAACGCCCGACGATCTCCACGAGCACCTCGGGGAAGCCGAAGCCGGTCATCGTCCCCATGGCACCGGCACGAAGCTCCTCGATGAGCATGATCGCTCCGAGGCCCCCCAGAACCGTCACGCCCTCGGCCTCCGCGAGCAGGCGCCGGATCTTTGGCGGCGACGGCTCTTCCTCGAGCTTGACGACGCGACACGTCGAGACGTCCGCGGCCAGCGAACCGAGCAGTCGCGTGCTCATCCAGACGCCCGAACTCGTGGGGTGGTCCTGGACCACGATCGGCAGGCTCGTTGCGGCGGCGACCGTGTTGTAGTGGGTCTTGACTGCGTCGTCGTTGGGTCGGGCAAGCGTCGGCGGGGCGAGCATCACCGAGTGGGCGCCGAGGTCTTCGGCTTCCCGGGCAAAGGCAACGGCGCGATCCGTCGCGGCATGACTGATGCCCGCACAGACCGGTACGCGACCCGCGGCCTGTGACAGTGCCGTCGCGAGGACGAGCGTCCGCTCGTCGTCCGACAGCTTCGTGACCTCGCCCATGACACCGAGGACTGTGAGGCCATCGACGCCGGTGCCGATCGCGAAATCCACGAGCGACCGAACGCTCATCTCGTCCAGGCTTCCGTCGTCGTTGAACGGGGTTGGCAGGATGCTCCAGACGCCGCGCAGCTGGTCGGTTGCGGTCATGACACTCTCGGGGGAGGGTTCCCGGCATCGTGGGCGAGAAGGCCTGCGGCGGTCGCAGCGCCACACTCGCCGAGGTCCAGCACCGGAATTCGCACCCGGCGGCGAAGGGCGTCGACGGAGGCGGACGGGTGACCGACGTAGTCGAGCACGATGGCGTCGGCGACGATCGAGGATGGGTCCAGGGTCGCCGGGTCGCCAACGATCGTGATCGGGGCGAATCCCATGCCCACGAACTTCGCGTGTGCGGCTCGTGCCTGGGCCTCGAACGGGACAACCACTGCGAGCCGGCGGGCGCCCATCGATCTCAGCTCCTCGATTGCCGCGTCGAATGGCCGAACCAGCGGGCCCTGGGCCGTTGCTCTGAGGAAGCCGCCCGCGCACAGCAGCAGCGTCAGCCCAGCGCCCGCCTCCTCTCCTCGATCGATGGCGGCCTGCACAAGGGGTGCGAGCTCCTCTTCGTCAAGCGTCACGAGGGTGCCGTCGTGCAGCTGAGTCGTGAGGGGATAGCCCGCGGACTGCCGATCTGGTCCGCGGCGCAGCAGCATGCGTCGTTCATCGGCGACCAGATCCAATGCGCCGACCTCGATCACCCGGACGTCGTTGGGCAGCCGCGCGCGGACCTGCTCGAGGAGGTCCGGCCTGGGGCTCTGTCCGATGGTCACGGCCGCGAGTACGGAAGCCATTCAGGGCAGGGCCTTCACCATTCCACCGTCAATCGGAATGATGGCGCCGTTCAGGTAGGACGCTGCCGGGGAGAGGATGAAGGCTCCCAACCGTCCGACCTCCGCCGGATCCCCGTATCGGCCCAGCGGGATTCGGGCGATGGTCTGACGCTCGACCTCGGCGACAGACGTGCCGCTGTCGCGTGCACGCTTCTCGTCCAGTTGGGCGATGCGGCTGGTTGCGACCCGCCCCGGGGCGACACCGTTGATGCGGACCGGAGCGATCTCGCTCACGAGTG
>JBBRCU010000051.1:0-18163 GCA_038204565.1 Candidatus Limnocylindrales bacterium | reverse complement strand
TCGAGCAGCGCCATCCTGTCCTCGGCCATCGTGGTGTTCTCCGTGTCGTCGGTTTCTCACTTCCAACGACGCGAGGATGACGCGGTGGCCGTCTTCGTTCACGGCCGCTCCGCTGTTACACCAACCCTAGGGACGTGACCGATCGAGATGCGAGCCTCGGAAAGCTGACAAACGGATCGATTCGGCTGGAACCGGGGCTCGAGTGGCGCCCGCTGGGCGATTTACGGCGACAACACGGGCGGTGAGCCGAGATTGGGCGGGGATTGGGCGGCGAGTGAGCCGCGAGTGAGCGCCGAGCTGTTCACTGTGGAGAGAATGCCGTCTCGATCCACGCCCGACCACGTTGCCCTCCGGCTCGCTGCGCATCTCGGCATCACGATCGCCGACGCGCGCCGCCGCCGCAGATGGTCGCTCCGTGAGCTTGCCCTCCGGGCCGGCGTGTCAGCGTCCGGAATCCATGCCATCGAACACGGACGTCCGGCCGCCCTCGAGACATACGCTGCGCTCGGGCTGGCGCTCGATCTCGAACTTCGCCTCGACCTCGTGGATCCGCGCGCCCGGGCGACGACCGCGCGGGCGGAAGACCCGGTTCATGCAGCAATGGGCGAGGCCGAGGCCGCCCAATTCACGCGGCTCGGCTTCGGGCTCGGTATCGACGAGCCCTACCAGCATTTCCAGTTTGCCGGCCGCGGAGACGTGGTGGTCTGGGATCTCTTTCGTCGGGCGCTCCTTCATGTCGAGAATCGGACACGGTTCCCGAACATTCAGGAGGCGATCGGAAGCTACAACGCGAAGCGCCGCTACCTGCCCGGCGTGACTGCCGATCGGCTCGGACTTCGCGGCGGTTTCATGAGTGTCACAAACGTGATTGCCGGGCTGTGGTCGAGCGACGTGCTTCACGATGTCCGGATCCGATCCGAGACCTTCCGGGCCGTGTGCCCCGACGATCCGACCGGGTTCGCCGCCTGGTGGACGGGCTCGCCACCCGACCGCGACGTCACGAGCACATTCGTCCTGTTCGATCCGCTCAGCCATGGGCCGAGGCCGCAACGGTCCGTGGGCCTGGAAGTCGCGCTCGCGACGTCGACGCGCCCCCGCTATCGCGGCTACGCCGACGCGGTCGCGGCGCTGTCGCGACGGGACCCAACGTGAGGGACGACGCCGGCGATGACCTGGGCCCGGCAGCTCAGCCCGAGCCTCAGCGTGGCAGCTTGCGCCGGCGCCTCAGCCCGGCAGCGCCTCAGCCCGGCAACTTCTTCCCGCAGCTCACGCAGTTGCGGTCGGTCCAGGAGTTGTACGAGCCACAGTTCGGGCAACGCTTCTGGCCTTCGCTGGAGGTGGCATACGGGTTGTCGCGACTGGCTGCCTCGCGCTCGACACTGTGGCGGCGCATGATCAGGAGCATCGCGGCGATCCCGATCAGCGCGGCGCCGACGAGGATCAGGAGCTGGGTCGTCTGGTCCATGACGAGTCCTCGGCGGCTGGAGCCCGGCCCCCGTGCCCGGCTCGCCGCGTTCGCACCAGCCTACTGCTTCAGTGCAGGGTCGTCGCCGGATCCGACCACCCGCTGATAGGCTTGGCCAATGGCCAGCTCGTCGTCTGCTCAGGAGTCCCGACCGAGCGTGACCTACCGCCTGTCCGAGGATCAGGCCGCGCTCCGTGACGCAATCCGGATCCTGGCGGATGAGCGGATCGCGCCGCGGGCGGCGGAGATCGACCGGACCGCCGAGTTCCCGTGGGATGTCAAGGAGCTGCTCGCCAGCCACGACGTCCTGAGCCTGCCGTTCCCCGAGGAATACGGTGGCCTCGGCGGCGACCTGCTCACGGTCTGCCTGGCGGTCGAGCAGATCAGCCGGGTCTGCGCGACGAGCGGCCTCATCCTGGCCGTCCAGGAGCTGGCCTCGCTGCCACTCCTGCTTGCCGGCACCGACGAGCAGAAGGCTCGCTGGTTCCCGGATCTCGCCGCCGGCCGCCTGCTGATCGCCTTCGCCCTGACCGAGGCCGAGGCCGGCTCCGACGTCGCCGCAGCCCGGACCCGCGCTCGCCGCGATGGCGACGCGGACGGCGCCGACTGGATTCTGAACGGGTCGAAACGGTTCATCAGCCAGGGCAGCGTCGCCGACCTGATCGCGGTCTTCGCGGTGACGGCCGACGGCGATGACGTCCCGCGCCACGAGCGGCTGACCTGCTTCATCGTCGAGAAGGACATGCCCGGGTTCAGCGTCGAGCGGGTCGAGCACAAGATGGGCATCCGCGGATCGCCCACCGCCGAGCTCGGATTCCGTGATGTCCGGATCCCGGACGCCAACCGCGTCGGAGCCGTGGGCGAAGGGTTTTCGATCGCGATGCGGACATTGGACCGGAGCCGGCCCGGGATCGCGGCCCAGGCCGTCGGGATCGCCCAGGGCGCCCTCGAGGTGGCGGCCGCGTATGCCAGCGACCGCAAGCAATTCGGCAAGCCGATCGCCGAGTTCCAGATGATCCAGGCGATGCTCGCCGACATGGACGCCCAGACCGAGGCCGCCCGGCAGCTCCTCTACAAGGCCGCGACCGAGATCGATGCCGGGGCGTCGGACGCCAGCCGCTGGTCGGCGATGTGTAAACTCGTCGCCGGCGATACGGCGATGCGCGTGACGACGGACGCCGTCCAGGTGCTCGGCGGGTACGGCTACATCGACGAGTTCCCGGTCGAGCGGATGATGCGGGACGCCAAGATCACCCAGATCTACGAGGGAACCCAGCAGATCCAGCGACTCGTGATCGCTCGGGCACTCACGGCCCACCGCTGACCGTCCGTCCTGACGGCCACTGCCCACCCAGCCGCAACAACGCTCCTGCCGCCCACCACCCACTGAATGAACGGAGACCGCGAGCGAATGCGAATCGTCGTTCTCGTCAAGCCTGTTCCGGACACTGCGTCCGGCGGCGAGCGGCTCCGTCCCGACGACTGGCGGCTGGACCGAGCTGCCATCCCTGCCGTTGTCAACGCGAATGACGAATACGCGCTGGAGGCCGCGCTCAAGCTGGCCGAGGCCCACGGCGGCGAGGTGGTTCTCGTCTCGATGGCCGGGCCGGGGGCGCCCGAGACGATGCGCAAGGCGCTCGCGATGGGCGCCGCCAGCGGCACGCTCGTGACAGACGAACAGCTTGGCGGGTCGGACACGCTCTCGACCGCGCGGGTCCTCGCCGGTGCGCTGGCTGACATGGAGTACGACCTGGTCCTCGCCGGTGCCGACAGCTCCGACGGCGGCGCCGGCGTCGTCCCGGCCGGGATCGCGACCCTTCTCGGCCTGCCGTACCTGTCCTACGCCGCGAAGATCGAGCCCGATCCGGCCGCCCGGACGGTCCGCGTCCACCGGATCAGCCCAACCGGGTACGAGGTCCTCGAGGCGCCACTGCCGGCCCTCATCGTCGCGACCCAGGCCCTCGGCGAGCCGCGTTATCCGTCGCTGAAGGGGATCATGGCCGCCCGCTCGAAGACGCTCGAGACGAAGACCCTGGTGGACGTCGCAGTTGGAGCCGGGCCGGTCGGCGGCGCAGCCGCGACCTCGCGCGTGGTCGGCTCCGAGGCGCCGTCGCCACGGGCCGCGACGCGGGTGATCCGCGAGCCCGCCGACGAGGCCGCCCGCCTGGTCGTCGAGTTCCTCGCCGAGCGGAGGATCATCTGATGCCCGGCGACGCGATCTGGGTTCACGGCGAGCTCGCGGCGGACGGCAGTCTGGCCAAGATCAGCACCGAGGTCGCGACGCTCGCCCGCACCGTCGGCGAGACCGCTGGTCGGCAGGTTGTCGGGGTCGTCGTCGGGGCGGACCCCGCTGCCGCGGCGGCAGAACTCGCCCGATTCGTGCCGCGGGTCCTGGCCCTGACCGAGCCCGCGACCGCGGATCATGCCGCCGGCACGATCGTTGGCCAGCGGCTCGCAGGGTTGATCGAGCGCGAGCAGCCCGCCTTCCTCCTGACCGGAGCCGGCCCCGAGGGCCGTGACGTCGCTGGGGTCGTCTCCGCGCTGACGGGCTGGGGCGTCCTCGTGAACGCCGTCGGCGTGACCTGGGATGACGGTCCGGTCGTCCAGATGAGCGTCTTCGGCGGCAAGCTCACGACGACGAGCCGGCTGACCGAGGAGCGCGGGATCGTGACCGTCCGCCCGAACGTCGTGACGGCGGAGCCGGCGGCAGCACCCGGGTCCGTCGAAGCCGGCAACATCTTCGGGGAGCTTGATCTGCCGCTGGTCCGGATCGTCGATCGCGTCGAGGCCGCCGGCGTCGCCGCTCCGATCGAGGAGGCCCGAATCATCGTCGCCGGCGGTCGCGGGGTCGGCGGACCGGACGGGTTCAAGGTCGTCAACGATCTCGCGGAGGCCCTCGGTGGAGCGGTCGGCGCCACTCGCGCGGCCGTCGACTCGGGTTGGATTCCGTATGCCCAGCAGATCGGCCAGACGGGCAAGATCGTCAAGCCGGCGCTGTACCTCGCCCTCGGCATTTCCGGGGCCATCCAGCACAAGGTCGGAATGCAGACCGCGGGCACAATCGTCGCCATCAACCGTGATCCCGACGCGCCGATCGCCGAGTTTGCCGACGTCGTCGTCATCGGTGACCTGTTCGAGGTCGCCCCCGCCCTCCTCGCCGCCCTCCGCGCCCGGGCCGGCTGAGGCGGCGGGCAGACGGAACCGGCTCGACGGGGACTGGACGACGACGTGCACCCGTTGCTCGTCCTGCCGGTCCTCGCCTTCGTCATCCTGATGACCTTGTTCGTCCTTGTCCTGCGTCGTGCCGGCCGGTTCATTGCGACGACTCGCGACGTCGAGCGCTTCCGGCGGCAGACCGGCGACCTGGCCGCTCGCGTCGAGACCTCGCTCGGCGAGATCTGCGTCCGGATCGACGCGGTTCGACGCGGCCAGCTCGGGCCGGACCAGATCGCGGACGACCTGAGCGCGTCACTCGACGCGGTGGGGCGGTATGCCGACGAAGCACGCGGCTTCCATCCGCCGGCCGACGGGATCGCCGTCCGGGACGAGCTCGTCGCGGCCCTGGGGCGCTCGGCGCGCGCTCTGGAAATGATCGAGCATGGTCGGGCGATCCAGGCAACTGCGCGGTCCGGCGGACGCGAGATCGAGGCGCAGACCGCGATCAAGCGCGGCTACTTGAACGTTCTCCATGCTCGCGAGGCGATCGCCCGTCAGGCGAAGCTCGCGAAGGACCTCTCGCCGACCGACGACGCGAGCCGGTTCCAGCGACACAACGCCTGAGCGTCTCCCGGAATCGATCGCTGGCGGGGCCTCGGGTTCTGCCCAAAGAACCCGCTATGTAGTGGTATCATCGCCGCACACCACAAGTGGTAGTGGTACGACTCGCTGGGAGACGTGGAGCCGGAATGCGCTGTCCACATTGCGGTGAGCGCGAGACGCGGGTGGTCGATTCGCGCGATCTCGATGACTCAGCGACGATCCGGCGCCGCCGCGAATGCTCGGCCTGCGCGACCCGGTTCACGACCTATGAGCGGGTCGAAGCGGCCCGGCTCGTCATCGTCAAGCGTGATGGCGGCCGCCAGGAGTTCGATCGCGAGAAGCTCGCCTCGGGCCTCCGGAAGGCGCTGACCCGGCGGCCCGTGCCCGACGATGCGGCCGACAAGGCCGCCGACGAGATCGAGGCGGAGCTCCGCTCAAAGGGCACCACCGAGGTCGACTCGTTCCGCGTCGGCGCGCTCGCCATGGCCAAGCTCCGCGAGCTCGACCAGATCGGCTACATCCGCTTCGCCAGCGTGTACCAGAGCTTCGACGACCTGGAGGCTCTCAAGCGTGAGGTCGACAGCCTGTACGCGGAGCGAGGCGACGACACGATCGCGATCGACGTCCGACCAGGCAGCGCCAAGGCCGGCAAATCCGGCAAGGCCGGCAAATCCGGCAAGGCGGGCCGATGAGCGTCCTTTCCGACCGCGACATCCGGGCCGCGCTCGAGGCGGGTGACGTCGTCATCCGACCGTACGACGCCGCGGATCTGCAGCCATCGTCGGTCGATCTCCACCTCGACCGATCGTTCCGGGTGTTCCGCAACAACCGCTATCCGTTCATCGATGTCCGGGCGCCGCAGCCGGACCTCACGGAGATGCTCACGGTCGCCGACGACGAGGCGTTCGTCCTGCACCCGGGCGAATTCGTGCTTGGCCAGACACTCGAATGGGTCGAGCTCCCGAATGACCTCGTGGCCCGGCTCGAAGGAAAGTCGTCGCTTGGCCGACTCGGGCTGCTGATCCACTCGACCGCGGGCTATGTCGATCCCGGCTGGAAGGGCAACCTGACGCTCGAACTGTCGAATGTCGCGAACCTGCCGATCGCGCTCTATTTCGGGATGAAGATCGGCCAGATCTCGTTCTTCAAGATGTCGAGCCCGGTCGAGCGGCCGTATGGATCACCATCGCTCGGCTCGAAGTACCAGGGCCAATCCGAGCCGACCGCTTCGGCGTTCCACCGCGATTTCACCGCCGCGAAGACGGCACCTTCCGCGAATCCGGAGCCTGACGCGAAGGTCGGGCCACGAGGCTGAACGACGCGGTCGATTGGCGGCGTGACCTCGGTGGTGGGGTGGCGGTGGCGATCGTCCAGGCCGGGACGTTCCGATCGGACGCCGGGGCGCTGTTCGGGCCGGTCCCGAAACTTCTCTGGGAGCGCTGGGCGCACGACGAGCTCGACGGCGAGAACCGCCTCCTGCAGGCCCTCAACTGCCTCCTGGTCGAGACGCCCGCCGGACGCGTCCTCGTCGAGACCGGGATCGGCGATCGGCTCGACGGCCACGATCGAGCGATGCGGGGCTACGCCGGCCCGTGGATCGTGCCTGCGCTCGACGCGGCCGGGTTCGATCCCGCCAGCGTCGATGTCGTCGCGATGAGTCACCTCCACTTCGACCATGCCGGCGGCCTGCTCGCGGCGGATGGCTCCCGGGCGTTCCCCAACGCGACGATCGTCGCCCAGCGGGCGGAGTGGGAGATCGCTCTCGGCGACAACCCGCGGCTCGTCGCGAGCTACGTCCAGCCGGAGCTGCGGCTGGTCCGCGAGTGGGGGGCGGCGGGTTGGGCCGACGGTGAGCGGGAGTTGCTGCCCGGGGTGACGGTCATCCCGACCGGAGGCCACTCGGCGGGGCATCAGGCCGTCGTCATCCGGGCGCCGGGCGCCGCCCCGCTCGCGTTCTTCGGCGACCTGGCCATGCGCCCGTGGAGTGCCAATCCACGCTGGGTCACCGCGTTCGACGACTTCCCGCTCGAATCGGTCGTGGTCAAGGCGTCCCTCTTCGCGCGAGCCGCGGACGAGGCGTGGACCATCGTCCTGTCACACGAGCGCGATCACCCGGTCGGGCGGCTCGTCCGCGACGGAGATCGCTTCCGCTATGAGGCCGAGTAGGCCCTCCGCGGCGAACCGCGTCGATTGACCTGTCCCGTCCGTGTCATGAGTCCTGGATGTTTCCTGACTTCTGGCAGATATCGGTGCGGTGTGGTGCGGCCTAGATTGGATCCAGACAGACGGACCGCCGGACAACGAAACCTGAGTCCGGCGACGCGTAGACCAGACGGCGGGAGGCCGAACGGTCACGGAGCCGGCATTGATGCCGCCTCGGCGGTCCGTCTGCTTCTTCTCCCGTCGAACATCAGCCGGCCGCCTCGTGCGGGCCGGCTTCTTCGTGCCCGGCGGCCGCTCCTTCCTGTCTGCTCGGGATCAGGGCGCCGACGATGCGGATGGCCCGGGGATCGGCGTCCCGAACCCGCCGACCGGCTCGGCCGCGCCGGGACTCGCACTCGGCGTCGGGAGTGGTGCGCCCCCGCTCGGCAGCAGTGCTTCGATCTGGGCTGTGGCGCGGGCATCCGTCATCGGCCCGGCCACGATCGAGCGAATCGCCCCTTCTGGTCCGAGGAAGAACTGCGTCGGCAACGCATACAGGCGATAGCTCCGGAAGACTTCGCCGGTCGAATCAGCCGCGATCGTGTAGCCGAGCTGGTATTTCGTGGCGTACGCGGCGACGTTGTCGGGGCTGGTCTCCTGGACGCTGATCCCGACGACGGCCAGGCCGCGGTCGCGATAGCGGTCGGCCATGTCGCGGAGGACCGGCGTCTCCGACTGGCAGGGTGGGCACCACGACGCCCAGAAGTTGAGCCACACGACCTTGCCGCGGAGATCGCCCAGCTGGACCGGCTTCCCGTCGAGATCGGTCAGGGCCGCCGGCTGGCGGTTCGGCGCCGTGATCGTCAGCTCGGGCGGCACGTCGCCGACCTTGAGTCCGTTCGCCGGCGCGGCGCCGAGGACGAATGGCGTGGCCTGCGGGTCGGACGGCCCAATTGGCGTGGCCGAGCCGAGGGGCGTCGTGATGACGACGAGCACGACCCCGACGACGACGAGCACGATTGCCCCACCAAGAAGTTGTCGCCCGCCGAACGGGCCGATCAGGCCGCGCCGGGGGCGGCGATGGGTGAACTCCGGTCGATCCGTCACGAAGCGGTCAGATCGCGCTGTTGAACGGGACGTACTGGGGGAGGAGGGCGAGGAGGTTGAAGATCATCGCGAACCCGATCGCGACGACGAGCAGCCCACCGATGATCGACACCGCGCGTCCGTGCCGAACGAGCGGGCGGAGCAGGGCCGGGGCCCGGTCGTAGACGAGGGCAATCGCCAGGAACGGCAGACCGAGCCCGGCCGTGTAGGCGAGCAGCAGGATCGTTCCCTGACCGGCGGTCGCCGATGATGAGGCAAGGCCGAGGATCCCACCGAGGATGACCCCGATGCATGGCGTCCAGCCGATCGCGAAGATCGCGCCGAGTCCAAAGCTCGCAAGCCAACCCCCGCGGCTGCTGACGATCCGGCCGCCCAGCCGGTCACCGAGCCCGGGGCCGCCGGCCGGGGCGAAGGCCATCGTCCCCGTCGACGAGGCGACCGATGCGGAAGCTCCGGCGTCGAGTGGGCGCCAGTTGCGGTCGAACGCCGGGATCCGGAGGATGCCCGCGAGGTTCAGGCCAAGCAGGACGAGGATCACGCCGCCGACCTGGCGGAGGACGGGCATCCATGCCGAGAAGCCGGCAGCGAAGAACGTCGCGGTCACCCCGAGCAGGGTGAACACCGCCCCGAACCCCGCGACGTAGGCGAGCGCGTGGCGGAATGCAGTCCAGCGTGATGGGCCGATCCGGGCGCCGGACAGCGTTCCGTCAACCGCACGACCGGGACCCGGCCGATTCGCTTCGGCGACGGCGACGGCCGTGAGCTGGCCAAGATAGGCCGGGACGAGCGGCAGGACGCACGGGCTGAGGAAGCTCAGCAGGCCGGCGGCCAGGGCGACAAGGATCGTCAGGTTGTCGGCGCTCATCGGGTCACCCGGCGGCGAGACTGGCAGCGGGGAACGGCGTGCTCATGCGAGACGGCCATCGAGCGCTTCGTCGAGGAAGCGGCGGAGCTTGGCAGGCGAGGTCGCCAGCTCGAGCCGGCGGCCGGCAAACTCGACGACAGGGATCGTCGTGAAGTACTGCCGCTCCCACGCCGGATCGGCCGTGATGTCGCGTTCCCGAAGGGCGGCCGTCCGTCGGCCGAGCGCGGCACGGTCCTCGAGCAGGGTCTGGACGATGGCGCGCGTCTCGTCGCACAGGTGACAGCCCGCGCGGGTGTAGAGGAACAGGTCGGGAACCAGGGTCGTCATCGCTGTCGCATTCTAGAGGGAGGAGTCGCGCAGGCCCGTCGGCAGGGACCGCGGCTCGAGCGGGTGGTGTCACGAATGGTGCCCACTGGACGTCGGGGTCCGGCACAGCCGATGATGCGGGCCGTCGATGGCCGGGCCATCGGTCACCGCGAGGGGATGTCGGGCGATGGCCGTTTCTGAAGAGACCTTGGATTTCGGACGCACCAGGTCGGGGATGCGCCCCGGTCGGCGGTTCCTCCTGGCGATCGTGTTCGCCCTCACCGCAGCCGCCGGCGTGGGCGCAGTGCTCGCTGGGCTCGCCGCCTTCCACGAGTCTGAGATCGGGCGAATTCTGCCGGGAGTCAGCGTCGCGGGCGTCGACGTCGGTGGGCTGACAGCCGATGAGGCGCGGACAGCTCTCCGGACGCGGCTCGCGGATCTGTCCGCCGGAGCCATCGCGATCCATTCCTCGGCGGGCTCGACGACCGTCGCCTTCGCGGACGTCGCCCGCACCCCCGACATCGACGGCATGGTCGGCGACGCCCTGTCGCGCGGCCGCGGCGGCACCTGGTTCGACGAAACGATCGCGGCGATCCGTCTTCGGATGCATCCCGAGGCCATCGACCTGCGCCTGGGGTACGAGCACGACCGCGCGGCGGCCCTCGTTGCCGCCTTCGTCGACCGAACGGCCCGGACCGCGATCGACGCGTCCGTCGTTCCGGCGACAAGCGCCTTCGTCGTCCTCCCGTCGGTCAACGGTCTGCGGCTCGACGCGACCGCGACCATGGCCGATCTCGACCGGTTGATGCGCGACCCGGCGACCCGTGCCGGTGCAATCGTCCAGGCGCCGATCGAGATCGTGTCGCCGGCCCTCAACACGGATCAGGCGGACAGCGTCCGGGTTGCCGCGGCCAAGGTCGCGGCCAAGATGACCGTGACTGCTGGCGGAAGGAGCTGGGACATCGGGTCGTGGAAGATCCGGCCGTGGATCTCGTTCAGTTGGGTCGACGGTGTCTATCGGCCGATCATCGACCGGACCGCGATCCCTGCCGTCCTCAAGTCGATCGCGAAGACCATCGCCCGACCCGTTCGCGACGCCGAATTCCTGCGCGACAAGCGCGGCCGGATCGTCGGTTCGATGGCCGACCGCAGCGGCCGGGCGCTCGACGTCCCGGCGAGCGTCCAGGCGATCGCCTCCGCGCTCGAGACCCGCTTCGTCGCCGCCACGGCCGCGCCGCCGGTCAATCTCGCCGTCACGACCATCGCCCCCAAGCGGACGACCCAGGAGGCCGCGAAGGCCGCGCCGCTGATGGTCATGCTCGGCAGTTGGACCACCTACTACCAGGTCGCGGCGCACAACGGCTTCGGGGCCAACATCACCGTCCCCACCCGGGTCCTCAACGGCTCGGTCGTCGCGCCGGGCGCGGTGTTCGACTTCTGGGCGAACCTCGGTGAGGTCAGCCTCCGGACCGGCTACAAGCTGGGCGGGGCGATCGTCGGCGGTCATTCGGTCGAGGGCAAGGCGCTCGCGGGTGGGATCTGCGCAGCATCGACGACCCTGTTCAACGCAGCGCTCCGGAGCGGCTTCGAGATTCTCGCCCGCGAGTCGCATTGGTACTACATCACCCGCTATCCACTGGGCCTCGACGCCACGGTCTCGGGCAGCCAGACGATGCGCTTCCGGAACGACACGCCGAATGCGATCCTGATCCGCGGCTATGCGTCGCCCGGGATCGTCCGCTACGAGATCTGGTCGGTTCCGAACGGGCGGACCGTTTCCCTGAGCCGGCCGCAGGTCAGCAACGTGGTCGCCGGTGCGGATTCAACCGTCAAGACGACGAGCCTTTCCGCGGGCCAGACGTTGCGAACGGAATGGCCCGTCGATGGCAAGGATGTCGTCGTGACCCGAACCGTCCGCGACGCCACCGGGCGGGTCATCCACCAGGACACGTTCGTGACGCACTACCACCGGATGATCGGGATCCTCCAGGTCGGGATCGGCTAGGGGAGCCGCCCCACGACGGGCCAGCACGGCGCCTCACGTTCCCTACCGGCGACGCTCAGGCAGTCCGATCCTTGAGCTTTGGGCGGGCCGAATCGTCCAACGGTCCTGCCGACCGCTTGCCTCGGATACGGATGACCGAAGCCCGGGCCGCCCGAGCACAGTCCGAGCACCGCGCTACGATGGAGTCCGCGCCCCCGTAGCTCAGTGGATAGAGCGCGGCCGTCCTAAGGCCGGCGTCGGCGGTTCGAATCCGTCCGGGGGCGCCATAGCAACGCACCTGCACTGAAGAACGCGCGAGCAGGCGTCATCCTTTGCGGCAAGTCAGGGATTGGGACCTTCCCAGACACCACCGGCGACGACGGTCGTCCGGAACGCGTATCGATCGCCGCGGTTGAGGTGCCGGCCGTACTCGAAGGGCTCGCCATAGTGGTCGAAGACCGTCTCCGACAGTTCCAGCAGCGGGTCGCCCTCGGTCAGGCCGAGGAGTCCGGCCGTCCGGGCATCAGTGGTGATGGCCTGGAGCAGGCACTCGGCGCGCGAGGGCTCGATGCCGTTCCGTTCGCGGAGCGTCTGGTATAGAGAGCGCCCCGAGAAGTCCTCGCCAACGAGGGTCGGGATCAATGTCGGGACGAGGATCGACAGGTCGAGAGAGAGCGGCGTCCCCTCCACGATTCGGACCCGTTCGAGCTCGAAGATCTCGCTGCCGAGCGGGATTCGCAGCGTTCGTGCCTCCAGCTCCCTGGCCGGCCGGACCCTCGCATTGCAGACCTCCGACGAGACGGTCAGCCCGCGGATCGCCGCCCACTCGGTCAGGCCCTGCGGTCCACTGACCGTCTCGATGGTGACGGCCCGACCGTTCACGAACCAGCCCGATCGATCTCGCGACTCGATCAGGCCGCGGGTGGCCAGATCGGCCAGGGCCCGGCGCAGCGTGTTCCTCGCGACCGCGAACCGTTCACCGAGCTCGCGCTCCGATGCGAGCCGCTGGCCCGGCGTCAGGCGCCCGGTCGCGATGTCGGCCTGGAGCCTGCGCATCACGCGGACGTGGGCCAGCTCACTTCCACCTGCATCGGTCCGACGAGTTGATCGTGAACGGGGTTGACAAAACTGGTTCACTCTTGGTTCACTCTAAGCATGAAGCTCACCCTGCTCGGAGGAGGCGGTTTCCGGACCCCCGCGATCTACCGAGCGCTGGCCGAGGGGAGCACGCGGACCCGCTACGACGCGGTCGTATTGTATGACGTCGACCAGGGCCGGCTCGACCGGATCGGGGCCGTCCTGGCCGGGATCGACGAGGTGTTCGGGAGCCGGATCGCGGTCACCACGACGACCAGCCTCGAGGAGGCCGTCGACGGCGCCGACGTCGTCTATTGTGCGGTCCGTGTCGGCGGCATCCCGGGTCGGCTGCTCGACGAGACCGCGGCTCTTGCCGAAGGCGTGATCGGCCAGGAGACGACCGGCGCCGGCGGAATCACGTTCGCGCTCCGGACCGTGCCGGTCGTGACCCGGATCGCGGAGGTCGTCGACCGCCGAGCGCCCGATGCGACCTTCATCAACTTCACGAACCCGGTCGGTCTCGTCACGGAGGCCGCAAGGCGGGTCCTGGGTGATCGCGTGATCGGGATCTGCGACGCACCCCAGGCCCTCTGCCGGCGCGTCGCCGTCGCCCTCGATCGTGATCCGGACGCTCTCTGGTTCGACTACTTCGGGATCAATCATCTCGGCTGGCTGCGCGGCGTGCTCGACCACGGTCGCGATCTCCTGCCCGAGCTTCTCGTGGACGAAGGGCGCCTGTCGAGCTTCGAGGAGGGGCGCCTGTTCGGGTCGGACTGGCTGCGGTCGGTCGGGATGATCCCGAACGAATACCTCTACTACTACGACTTCGCGCCCGAGGCGCTCGCCGGCATGCAGGCGGGCCGCGTCCGGGCCGAGTTCCTGCAGCGCCAGCAGGATGCGTTCTACGCCGGAGCCGGCACCCCGGCCGCAGCCCTTCACGACTGGGAGACGAGCCTCGCCGAGCGCGAGGGGAGCTACATGGAAGAGGCCTGGAGCGGACGCGACGATCAGATGCACGATGTCGCGGCCGCCCGCGAGACCGGCGGCTACGGCCGGCTTTCGCTCGACCTGGTCGACGCGATGAACGCCGGGGGCCAGGCGGTGATGATCCTGAATGTCGCCAACCGCTCGAGCCTGCCGTTCCTCGATGAGGCAGCGGTCGTCGAGGTGCCGTGTGTCGTCAGCCGGGGCGGCGTCGTCCCGGTCGCGATCGGCGCGGTGCCGCTCTCCGCCCAGGCCTTGATCCTCGCCGTACGGGCCGCGGAGCGGGCAGCCATCGACGCCGCTCTGTCTGGCTCGCGCCGGCAGGCGGTCCGCGCCCTGGCCCTCCATCCGCTCGTCGGCTCGGCCGACGTCGCCAAGCGGATTCTCGCCCGCCACCTCGACCGTCAGCCCGCGCTCGCCGGGACCATGCGATGACCGCAGGCAGGCAATGACCGTCGACGTCGTCTGCGCCGGCTCGCCGTTCCTCGACCTGATCTTCCGGGGCCTGCCCCAGATCCCGAGCGCGGGCGAGGAAACACTCGCCCGGGAGCTCGCGATCGTGCCCGGCGCGATGGCCAACGTCGCCTTTGCCCTCCGCCGGCTCGGCCTCGATGCCGTGGTCTGTTCACCGGTCGGGACCGACACCGCGGGACGCTTCCTCCAGGAGCTCATGGCCGATGCCGGGATCCCGTGGATCGGCCCGCCAACGCCAGCAACGCCGGTTTCCGTGGCGCTTCCGGTCGACGGAGAGCGCGCCTTTGTCACGGTCCATCCCGACGTGCCGATCGATGTGTCCGCGATCGCCGAGCTGGCGCCGCGAGCCGTTGTCACGAATCTGCCAATCCCCGACGGCATGCCGAGGGGCCCGTGGCTCTACGGCGTCGTCGGCGATCCCCAGATCGAGGTTTTACTCCGACGCAGCGCCGAGTGCTGGGCCGACCTTCGGGCGGTCATCCTGAACGAGCGCGAGGCGAGCAATCTGACGCACGGGTCCGATGCCATCGATGCCGCCCAGCTGCTTTCGACGCGCGGCTGTCCGGTGATCGTGACCCGCGGCGCAGACGGGGCCGTCGCGGCGCTGCCCGACGGCGAGGTCCTGAGCGTCGACGCCGTCGCGGTCGAAGCTCCCGACACGGTCGGGGCCGGGGATCTCTTCGCGGCGGCGTTCATCTGGTCCGACCTGCGCGGCCGGCCGCTCGCCGAGAGCCTCGCATCGGCGACGACCTACGCGACGCGTTCGTTGGCTGCGCCAGCGCCGGCCGGGCCGCGCCAGAAAGGCCTGTCAAAGGAGGCGTTCGAAGCTGCCGTGGTCGCCGCCGACGGGATTTCCTGAGTTCGCAGGAGGAGGAGACTGGGTGAGGATCGTGCATGAGGACGATGAATAAGGAGTCGACCAGCCCGGATCGATGCGCGAACACCGCCATGTGATGGCCGGCGTTCGCACCACATGTCACGGGTGTCACGCCACAGAACGGCGGGGACCGCCCCGCCCGAGGAGGATGTTCCATGGATGAGTTCGTCAGGCAGGCCGTCTCGCGCCGGCGCTTCCTGCAGCTGACCGCGGCGACGGCCGTCGTCGCCGCCTGCAATCCCGCGGCAGTCGCGACCTCTGCACCCCCCGCCGGCAGCGCGCCGGCCGGCGGGAGCAGCGGTGGACCATTGCCGAGCGGCAGTGCGATCTCAGGCACGATCAACGTGTCGTATCCCGACGAGGCCGGCCTGAAGCCGAAGTACGTCGAGCAGGCGGCCGCCGCGGTCAAGGCGCAGTTCTCCGCCGCCGACGTGAAGATCGATCTCCAGAAGGTCGGCGACGACGACTTCTACACGAAGCTCTTGCTCGCCCTCGACAGCGGCACCGGACCCGACGTCTTCCACGTCGGGGGCAGCTCGATCGGCGAACTCGCTGACGCGAGCTACATCGAGCCGCTTGACGACTACCTCAAGCAGTGGCCCGACTGGAGCCAGTACCCGGACGCGGTCAAGAGCGGCGTGACCTACCACGGCAGCGTCTGGGCGATCCCGTACGGCCTCGACATGCGCTGGCTCTACTACCGAAAGGACGATCTCTCGAAGGCGGGCCTGCCCGCCGACTGGCAGCCCGCCAACGTCCAGGGGATCCTCGACGCCGCGACCGCAGTCAAGAGTGCCAACGAGGCCAACGTCCTGCCGTACGCCCTGTACGCCGGACCGGCCGGCTCGAGCGGCACGGCCGACCACGCCTTCGTCCCGCTCCTGTGGGCGTACGGCGGCGAGCTCCAGGACGCGAACGGTAAGTGGATCGGCGACAGCCCGGCCACGCGCAAGGTCATGGCCTACTACCAGAAGGCATATGACGGCCTCAGCCCGAAGGAGATCCTGACCTCGACGAAGCCATGGACCGCCATGCGCGAGAAGCTCGGCAACGGCCAGCTCGCGCTGCTCTTCGAAGGCGGCTGGGTCTACGGCGGCTGGGAAACCAAGGACAAGGCGGCGACCGAGCAGAACGTCGGCTATCTCCTCCATCCGACCGAGAGCGGCGGCCCGTCGTTCACGATCGGCGGCCCGGGCACCTGCTGGTACATCAGCTCGCGGAGCGCCAACAAGCAGGCTGCCTGGGAGTTCATCAAGGCCATGAATACCGCCGAGATCGTCGGCAAGCTCAACGCCGAGGATCCCCACCCGGTGGCTCGCAAGGACGCGGCCGATGTGGCCGAGTTCAAGTCGAGCAAATACCTTGTCGACTCGACGGCCGCCCTCGCCAAGGCCAAGTTCACCGCGCCCGACCCAGGCTACTCGAAGGTCATCGAGGCGATCCAGAAGGCGACCGCCCGCGTGGCCGCCGGTGAGCTCAGCCCGGACGACGCGGCCAAGCGTTACACCGACGACCTTACCCAGGCGCTCGGCGCCGACAAGGTCACCTCGCTCTAGTGGCAGTCGTGCGACGCGGGAGGCTGGCCCGCAACCGGCTGTACCTCGCCGGGCTCAGCCCGGCGGCGTTCCTGCTCGCGCTCTTCTTTGTGGGGCCTGCCCTGTGGGCCCTCGGATCGAGCTTCACGAACCGCGCGCTGGTCGGCATCGATGCCGCCAACCCGCGGTTCGTGGGGCTCGACAACTACTTCCGGCTGTTCAGCGACCCGGACTTTGGCAAGGTGATCTTCAACTCGGTGATTTTCGTCATCGGGTCGGCGATCATCGGCCAGTTCGTGCTGGGGCTGCTCCTGGCGCTCCTGCTCGACCACGCCCAGCGGCGGGGCTTCCTCGCCTCGAACTTCGTCTACGCGGCGGTCCTGCTCGCGTGGGTCAACCCGACGATCATTGCGGGCTTCCTGTGGGTCGCGATGTTCGACTTCTATAGCGGCTCGCTCAACACGGGTCTCCACGTCCTGGGCGCGCAACCGGTGAACTGGCTCGGCCAGGGCCCGATGCTGGCGGTGATCATCGCGAACACGTGGCGCGGCACGGCGTTCACGATGCTGATCTTCCTCGGCGCGCTCCGGACGATCCCGAGCGACATCTACGAGGCTGCTCGGGTCGACGGCGCCGGTGCCGTCCGGCGGTTCTGGGACCACACCCTGCCGATCCTCCGCCCGATCGCCGCCCTGACCCTCCTGTCGGTCACGATGGCCACTTTCGGGACGTTCATCCTCATCCAGACGCTCACCAACGGCGGCCCCGCATTCCAGACCGAGGTGATCGCGTTGTACGCGTTCCACGAGGCGTTCCAGAACCACGCGGTCGGCTATGGATCGACGATCGCGGTGGTCATGCTCACGCTCAACCTGGGCTTCGCGATCGTGTTCCTGCGCTGGTCGAGGGCTCGGGCATGACCGCATTGACCGGGACCGAGCTCACGACGGACCGGTTCGTGACGGACCGGTTCGTGACGGACCGGCTCGCCGCCCGGGCGATCGCGCCAGCGCCGCGCCCGAAGGCGCGGGCAGGCCCGCTCGAGTGGATCGTCATCCACCTGACGTTCCTTGTGGTGAGCGCTTTCTTCCTCGTCCCATTCGTGTGGCTGCTGAGCGCCGCGTTTGACGCGAAGGCGACCGCCTACATCCAGTTCCCGGTCGAGCCGACGATCATGAACTTCGTCCGGATCTTCACCGAGCATGACTTCGCGCGGGTCCTCGGCAACAGCGTGTTCGTCGCGGTCGCGACGATGATCCTCGTCGTCGTCACGGTGTCCCTCGCCGGGTACTCCCTGTCGCGGCTCGACCTGCGCCGCAAGGACTGGATCACTTACGCCGTGCTCCTTCTCCAGACGATGCCGATCTCGGCGACGATGGTCCCGATCTACGGCCTCGCCCGGCAGCTCGGACTGCGCAACAGCTATCTCGGGCTGATCCTGATCCACGCCGCGATCGAGCTGCCGTTCCTGATCTGGCTGATGAAGGGCTTCTTCGACTCGATCCCGCGCCATCTCGAGGAGGCGGCCTGGCTCGACGGCCGCTCGAAGGTCCGGGCCCTCGTCGAGATCGTCCTGCCGCTCGCGCGG
>JBBRCU010000050.1:0-19142 GCA_038204565.1 Candidatus Limnocylindrales bacterium | reverse complement strand
TCGCGCTTCGACCTCACGAGCGGCGAGGCGATCGACCCGCCGGCCGAGTTGCCGCTCGAGATCTACCCCGTCGTGATAGAGGCCGGCCGGGTGATCATCGAAGTCCCCGACGGCCCACTCCCGATCAGCGAGCAATAGCCGCTTCGGCGTCAGGGGGAGGCGAGGCAAGGGGGCTGGACCTGCGACGTCGAAGCCGGTCCGAGCGTCACGGTCAGGTCGGGGAGCACGGTGATCGACGCCGGCAACCGATCGGCGAGGGTTCCGTCCGACCAGATCAATGAGGTCTGATACGTCCCGGTCATCGCCGCCGGGTCTCCGCGTGTCGTGGCCAAATCCGCATCGAACGACCCACTCGGGTCGACGCCGAGGAACACCATCAGCCGGCCGTCATCCTGGAAGTCGATCGACGTCAGTGCCAGGGTCAGCTCTCCGCCGCAGGGACGGGCGGCTGAGGTCGAGCCCGTGGCCGCGAGCAATGAGCTCGTCGAGACCATGACCGCACGCGAGGACTCGTTCAGCACATGGACGACTCGCGTTGGGTCCGGCGTCGGCTGAGGAGCGGCACATCCGGCATTCTGCAAGAGCAGGAGACCTGCGACAACGGCAGCCAGCGCGTTCCAGGATCCCACTCGAGGCGTCGGCCCTAGTCTCACGGGCCGGCCTGCGGCACCAGGTTGAGCGTCTCGGCCGTCGCCGCGCTGATTGCCGAGAGGCTGAACGGAAGCGGGACGGTCTGCCCGGTCAGCCAGTCGCCGATCAGATCGCCATAGTGCTTGTCGAACGGGTTGCCGCTCTGGCCGGTCGTCTGGACGATCTGGCCGGTGTCGAGATCGGCCATGTCGATCGAGAACCGGTACGAGGGCAGGTTGGTGACGGCGAAGACGCCGTCGATCCCGACCGGCTTGTACGTCGGGTCATTCGGGTCCGGGTAGGCCCGCGACGGCCGGTAGTAGGTGTTGTTCACCGCACCGGCCGCCCCCGGCGCCGGGAAGGGACCCTTGTCGAAGTACCACTCGAGCGGAGCGATCCCAGACGAGCCGAGCGTCGCCTCGCTGAACTTCGCCTGGTGGATCGTGCCCCAGGTCCATTTGCCCGGATCGCCATACGCGGCGTGCAGCTCCCGACCGGCCTCATCGAGCGCGGCCGCAACGATGTCGTCGCGGGTCTCCACCTTGTCGATCGTGGTCTTGTCGTCCCACCACGGCGAGTTCGGCTGGCCGAGGAGAGCGATCGTCGCCTGCCACGACGCGCCGCCGCCGACATATTCGCGGGCGAGGTCGCCGAGGTCGTCGTCGAGCAGGCCGCGGACGAGGTGGTACTCGAAGGCAAGGTAGGCGGCGCAGCCGAGGCTGGCGGGGCCGTCGATCGGACAGTCGAACGTCGACCAGTCGGCGATCCGCTGGGCCAGCAACGCGCCGTCCTGCGTCGACGGCTTTGCACCGGTGATTGCCGGGACGACCCGTTCGGCCCGCAGCACCCGGCTGTCGAACTGGATGGCGCGGAGCGTGTCGGTCGTGACCCCGCCCGTGGCGGCTGCCGCGTTCAGCAGATCCGTGATCCGCTTTGCCCGGTAGCCGGGATCCCATTCCCGGGCGATGAAGTACGGGTAGTTCGCGTCGACCGCGGCGTTGTTTGCGGTCACGATCATTCCGCCGGCCGGGTCGAGCTGCCACGGCAGGTCCTCGGTCGGGATCGTGCCGGTCCAGTCGTGCAGGCCGTCGCTGCCGGAGCGGACCCGGTCGCCGTGATCGGTCGGGTCGGCGCGGATCGGGATCCTGCCCGGCAGCACGTAGCCGATGTGGCCCGCCGTATCGGCATAGACGAAGTTCTGCGACGGCGCGCCATAAGTCTTGAAGGCGGCGTGGAAATCGTCGAAATTCGAGGCGGTGTTCAGGTGGAAGATCGCCTCGAACGTGCCATCGACGGCGTCGATCCCCGTCCAGCGCAGGGCGAGCAGCGGGGCGCCCTTGAGTCGGCTGTCGACATCGGTGACGATCGGGCCGTCGCGGGTCGTCCGGACGTCGAGCGCGAGGTCGCTGCCGCCGGCGACCTTGATGACCTCATGACGGACCTCGAATGGGACCGACTCGCCGGCGACGAGGTAGTTGGCCGGGTTGGCCGGGTCGGGGTCGATCGTGAACAGATCCTCGACATCGGGATCGACGTTCGTCGCGCCCCACGCGATCTTTGCGTTGTGGCCCAGGACGACGCCGGGCACGCCCGGGAACGACACGCCGGCGACGTCGTATGGGCAGTCCTTCGTGACCGCCCGGCAGCGGAGGCCGTTCATGTACCAGACCGAGGGCATCCCGATTCCGAGGTGCGGATCATTGGCCAGGAGCGCGGTCCTGGTCTTCGTCTTCGACGGCCCGATCACGAAGTCGTTCGAGCCGACCTGGTGGTCGCCCGCGATCCCGACGCCCCCGTCGAGCCCGGCGATCTCGAGGATCCGGCCACTCGCGGCGGCGACATCGCGCCACGCCGCCGGGTCGCCGATCGGGCCGCTCGCCGACCCGGCCGCAGCGGGCGCAGCGCTGACGACCGGATCGGCCGCGGCGGCGGTGATTGGCGCCGCTTTGCTGCCGGCGCCGCCGGAGCCCTTGAGGCCGCTCGGCGTGATCACCGGCATCAGCGAGTCGTAGGCGGGAAACAGTTCGTCGGTGCGGGCCGGGTCGCCGAGCCTCGCGTCGGCCAGCATCCGGAAGATCTCGCTGTCGAAGTTCCCACCGAGCTGCCAGGCCTGGACCTTCTGCCAGGCCAGGGTGTCGACCCCGGTCCACTTCTCGAGCTTGTAGCCGCCGAGGCCGCCGGGCAGTCCGGCCTTGAGACCGGTCAAGACGAACGGCAGGGCCAACGACCCGTCGTGGTCGGCGATCCAGTCGTTCACCCCGGCCGCGTATGCGTCGACGGCCGCGAGCGCGTCCGGAGACAGCGCCGCGAGATCGCGCTCGGCGGCCTGGCGCCAGCCGAGCGTCCGGATGAACTTGTCCTCGGGCAGCGTGCTCGGCCCGAACAGCTCGGAGAGGCGGCCCGCCGAGATGTGGCGCCAGACCTCCATCTGCCACATTCGCTCCTGGGCGTGGACGTAGCCCTGGGCCAGGAACAGGTCGTGGCTCGTGTCGGCCTCGATCCAGGCGATCCCGGCCGCGTCGCGGGCGACCCGGACAGCCGCATCCAGCCCGCTGATCGGGAGGGCTCCGTGGGTCGTCGGGAAGCCGCGCAGGGTGAGCGTCCCGATCAGGGCCGTCGTCGCGGCGACCACCACCACGAGCAGGATGACGACGATCCCCAGGAGCCGGCGGATCCACCCGAACAGTCGATGCACGTCGATCCCTCAGCGGTGGCTGCTGCTATTCAGGCCCGACGGGCCGGGCTCGGGCAGTGTGGGCGCTTGGCGTTGACCCGTCACGCCGCTCGCGCAGGCGGCGCGCCGTGGGACTGGCGTCGCGCCATCGCGCTACGCCAGCGCTCCGGCGATCAACGCGAGAGGACGGTCCCGAGACCGCGGGCGACAGCCAGCCGCAGGATCGCGTCGCCGAACACGAGATCGGCGAGGCCGACGCCGAGATGGGTCACGAGGACACGACCCTCCGGTCGCTCGGTGCCTGCGATCAGGGCCTCGCCAAGGGTCGCCGTCGGCTCGGGATACCCGTCGAAGTTGCCGGCGTCGCGGTTCGCGAGGAACTGCTCGCGATGGTCGACGAGGAACAGGTTCGCGTTTCGCGCGACCGAGGCTGCGACGTACGTCGCATAGTCGACGGCGACCACGAGCGCGTCGCGGGTCAGGCAGTCGTCGGTGAGGCTCTGGCGGAGGTCGCTCGGCGCGAACGACGCGGTCGTGACGACGACGTCCGCCGCCCCGGTTGCGTCGCGAGCGGTCGAAGCCGAGCGGGCGGATTCGATGCCGGGCGTCTGCTCAGCGGCGGCCGCCAGCGCGGTGGCCCGGTCCGGATGGCGGTCGAACACGGTCAACCCGAGGCCGGGCAAGACCTGGCCGAGGACCGCCAGGTGGCTGCGACCCTGGACCCCCGCCCCGAGGATCGCGACCCGTGGCGCGCGTCCGCCGGTGTCCGGAGCGAACCGGGCGATCGCCACGCCGCTGATGGCGGCAGTCCGCTCGGCCGTGATCGGGCCGGCGTCGAGGATCGCCAACGGGACGCCGCTGCCCGGATCGCTGAGCACGACGAGCCCGTGGATCGCCGGCTGGTCGTGGCGACGGTTGGCAGGAAAGCCCGCGATCCACTTGATCCCGAGGAGGTCTTCAGAGCCGCCTGGATCGGCACCGCGCAGGTAGGCCGGCATGGCATGGGCGAAGGAATCGTCCGGACGCGGGTGGACGCCGATCTTTGGCGGGAGCTCGGCATGGTCGACCAGTGCGGTCAGCGTCCGCTCGGCGAGCCGGAGGCGCTCGGCCAGCGGTGGCATCGCCGCGACGACATCGGCCGCCGTCAGGTACCGGAGCGAGGACCCATCCCGGCTCGTCATCGTCCGGAGTCTAGCGCCGGGTAGGATTCGGCCATGATCCCCGATCCCGTCCAGAGCCTTGCCAATCTCCGCCTGGAGCGCGACGCGATCCTCCTCTACGAGGCGCTCGCGTCGATCGAGAAGGATCCCCAGCGCGCCGACGCGTTTCATCGGATCGCCGCCAACGAGCGCCGTCACGCCGAGGTCTGGGCAGGCAAGCTCCGCGACGCCGGAGTCGCGGTCCCAGCCGCGCCGACCCGGCCTCGCCCACGCGTCGGCGTGATCATCCTGCTCGCTCGGCTGTTCGGGACGAAGGCCGTCAGCGATCTCGTGACCGCCCTCGAGGGCGACGAAGAGGAGATGTATGAGGGCCAGGACGCGACGCCCGAGATCGAGGCGATCGCCGCCGACGAGCGCGAGCATGCGGAGATCTGGCGCAAGCTGAAGAACCCCGGCTACCACCCCGACCGCGACATCGCGGAACGCGAACGCTGGCACCGTTCAGGCCGGTCCGGGACCCTCCGGGCGGTGATCTTCGGGGTGAGCGATGGCCTCGTCTCGAACCTGGCCCTGGTCATGGGCGTCGCCGGGGCATCCGGGTCGACCGCCACCGCCGGCCATTTCATCCTCCTTGCCGGGATCGCCGGCCTCCTCGCCGGGGCGTTCAGCATGGCCGCCGGCGAGTACATCTCGATGCAGAGCCAGCGCGAGCTGTTCGAGCGCCAGATCGCCCTGGAGCGGGCCGAGATGGAGGCGATGCCCGAGGAGGAGGAGGCAGAGATGGCCGCCCTCTACCGGGCCAAGGGCTTCCCGACCGACGAGGCGAAGGCGATCGCGCAACGCCTGTTCGAGGACCCCGAGCGCGCCCTCGAGCAGCTGATCCGGGAGGAGCTCGGGCTGGACCCGGACGAGCTGGGATCACCGTTCGGTGCGGCATTCGGCTCGTTTGTCGCATTCGCGGTTGGGGCGTTCGTCCCGGTCCTGCCGTATCTCCTGGGAGGCGGGGTCGGGGCCTTCGTCGGGGCGATCGGGCTGAGCCTCGTGGCGCTCTTCGCAGTGGGATCCGGGGTCAGTCTCCTGACCGGGCGAAGCGTCCTGTTCTCCGGCGCCCGCCAGGTCGTGATCGGGGCCGCAGCCGCAATCGTCACGTTCGTCGTGGGCACCGCGATCGGCGTGTCCGTCGCCGGTTAGGCCGATGCTCGATGGCGCGGCCCGTCTGCGAGCCGAGGGACTGGACGCCTCGCCCTGGTCGAATGGGCCGGGTGACCGCTACGGCGCCCACGAGCACGGCTACGACAAAGTGATCGTCGTCGGCGCGGGCTCGATCGCCTTCGCGCTGCCGGATCGCGGCGAGACCGTCGAGCTTGGCCGAGGCGACCGACTGGAGCTTCCGGCCGGGACCCGCCATGCCGCAATGGTCGGACCCGAAGGTGTCACCTGCCTCGAAGCGCACCTGCCGGCGGGCCGACTCGCCGGCCTCGGCCGGCATCGGGCCGGTGAGTGGTGATCGCGAGAGCGTTCCGACGACCAACCAGAACAAGGCCCCGGAACGGTGTCCGGGGCCTTGTTTGGTAGGCTATCGAGCCGTCGTCAGCGAGCGCTGACGCGGGCCCAGATCGCGAGCGTGTCGCGAGGGTCCGAGGAGTGGTGCGAATCCTCGTCACCGAGCAGAACACTGATCGCCGAGAACAGCACCAGGAACCCGAGTCCGATTGCGAACATCGTGCGTCCTCCGCTGCGTGATCGCCGCGGAGCCCGGTCCGGGACCAGCTCCCACCGCTTGTCTGCGGCGGACCGACGATCAAAGTTGTCTTCTAGGGCATCATACCTGACAGATCGCGGTATCACAACTGATCCACCTGACGAATTGGTACTAGATGGCCCCATCCGAACGAATCAGTCCGAATGACGCCCGGATCCTCGACGTGCTCCAGCGCGATGGGCGGATCGCCTATGCCGATCTCGGCAGCGAGGTCGGGATGAGCGGCGCCTCCGCCCACGAGCGGGTCAAGAAGCTCGAGGCCCGCCGGATCATCACCGGCTTCGGCGCGGTCGTGGACCCCCGCGCCGTGGGCTACGACATCCTCGCCTTCTCGTGGGTGACCCAGGCGCCCGGGACCGTGGCCCACGACATGACCGACGCGCTCGCCGTGATCCCCGAGATCGAGGAGTGCCATCACATCAGCGGTGAGGCCGACTACCTGATCAAGGTCCGTGCCCGCGACACCCGCGATCTTGAGCGGGTCCTCCGGCTGGTCCAGTCGACCCCGCACGTCTTCTCGACCGAGACTGATGTGGTGTTCTCCAGTGGGTTTGAACGGCGACCGCTCCACCTCCCGATCGAAACCGACGAGCCGGGCGGGGCGTAACGGTGACTGGAGGTCGTCTGCCGGCCGACGATGCTGCCCTCGTCCGCGAGGTCGCGGCAGGATCGGAGGCCGCCCTGGGCGATCTGTATGACCGGTATGTCGACGCGGTCTTCGCTGCGGCCAGCCGGCTGACATCCGATCGGCAGGTCGCCGAGGAGGTCGTCCAGGAGACATTTCTCGCCCTCTGGAACCGGGCCGAGCTGTTCAACCCGGCGCTCGGCTCGCTTGCCGCCTGGCTCCACACGATTGCCCGCAACCGCACGGTCGACCGATTGCGGGCGGCGGGCCGAAGACCAAACCTGATTCCGCTCTCGTCGGCAGCCGGCGAGGACGAGCAGGCCGGGGCGGCCCTCGACAGGCTCGTCTCGGCCGGGACCGTCATCGGCGGGGCGGCCGTCGGGCGCGGCCCGGAAGGTGAGCTCGCGGCGGCGGAGCTGCAGGGGATCCTCCGGGACGCCCTGGCGGAGCTGCCGGACGAGGAACGGACGGCGATCGTCCTGGCGTATCGCGAGGATCTGACCCAGACAGAGATTGCGGAGCGGCTCGGATGGCCGCTCGGGACGGTGAAGACGAGGACGCGGCGGGCCCTCCTGCGATTGAGGGAAGCCCTGGCTGAGGAGCTCGGCCCGGGAGCGGCGCCGGTGCCGCTGGCGGTGCCGGTCCACGATGGATTGGAACGATGATGGGAGCGATGGACCACAGCGAGGTGCGCGAGCTTCTCGACGACGCAGCGATCGAGCCCGGCGGCCTCGATCGGCTGATGGCAGGCGACACACCGGCGGCGTCGATCGTCGCCGGCCATCTGGCGGGTTGCCCGGACTGCACCGAGGAGCTTGACCGGCTGGAGCGGTCGGTCGCGGTGATCGGGCCGGCGATCCGGGCCGTACCACCGCCCGAGCTCCGCGCGCGGACGCTGGCCTACGTGGCCGCCGTCGGTCGGCCGCGAGGCGCCTCGAGCGGAGTCGAAGGCGGCGCGGCGGGCGCCATCGCCACGGCTGTCCTGGCGCCGACCCCGGCCGACCCGTACCAGCCGATCCCGTTGCCTCCGCGGCCCGAGGCCGGCGCCGGTCCTGCCGCATTGCGAGCCAGCGGCGGCCGTGTCCGGCGCAATCGGCTGGGCTGGCTGGCCGCGATGGCTGCGGCGCTGATCGTCGCGGTCAGCGGTACCGTTCTCCTTGTCAATGCGAACAGCGAGTCGCGGGCGAGCACTCTGTCGGCCGAGATCGAGGCCCTCGGTGACGTCACCCGCTGGACCCTCCGGGTCGATGCGCAGACCGACGTCCGCCGGCTCCAGCTTGCATCGGCAAGCGGCGCTGCCACGAGCGCCAGCCTCATCTACTCGCCGTCGTCGACCGAGCTCGTCATCGTCGCCGACCAGCTGGCTCCGCCCGCTCCCGGGAAGGAATACGGCTGCTGGATCGAGACCGCCGGCGTCCGGACGCGAATCGGCAAGATGTTCTTTGGCGGGAGCATCGCCTATTGGGTCGGAAAGGTCCCGGCGGTCGCGGGCGCAGCGCCGGATTCCCGGTTCGGCGTGTCGCTCGTCGACATCAACGGTTCCGGCGCCGGCGACAGCATCCTCGTCAGCGACTGATCGTCGCGGTCGGACCTCCGGGGGTGACTCAGGCCTCGCTGCCCTCGGGGTCGGGCTGATCCGGGGCGATCGGGTGGGCCATCGCCCAGCGCTCGGCCTGGTCTGCATCCCGTTCGATGGCTGGCCCGGGCGGACCGGAGACTTCGGCTCGGTGGTCGAGGGCATCGTCCGACGCGTCGTCGGGCGGGCTTGCCGCCAGGTACGCGGCGTGCAGCCGGAGGACGTCGAGGACGTCGTCGTCAGTGACGGACCGACCGGCATCGCCCATCGCCGACGCGATCCAGCGAGCCTCGCCCTCGCGCTCGCCATCGGCGACGTCCGCCTCGCGCCTCCGGGTATCGGCGATGACGAGCCAGACGAGCCCCGCGCCAACGACCAGGCCCACGATCAGCAGCCACCAGTTGAATTCGGCGTTCACGTCGCGAGAGTACAGGGATCGGCCCCGAGGCCGCGCCCGGCCACGCCCGCCGCGACCGATCCCCCCGCCGCCAGCGTCGTCCACCCACGACAGACCCCGTCGGGACCGTACACTTCCGCGGATGATCGACCTCACGCCGGATCCCGTCTTCATCCGGATCCTCGGCTTCCCGGTGTACTGGTACGGAATCGCCTATGCCGCCGGCCTCGCGGCCGTGTACTGGGTGATCGTCCGCGAGGCCCGCTACCGCGGCCTGGACGAGACCCTCCTCGGGACCGGGATGATCATCGTCGCGATCGCTGCCCTGATCGGCGGCCGGCTGTACCACGTCATCGACCAGTGGCAACTCTACAAGGATCACCCGATCACGGCGATCCTGCCGCTCACGGTCAACAGTGACGGGTCGTACTCGTTCGCCGGGTTCACCGGCCTCGGGGTGCCCGGCGGGATCGTCGTCGGCACGGTCGCGGCATGGCTCTACATCCGCCGCAACCAGCAGTCGTTCTGGCGCTGGGCCGATGTCGTTGCGCCGGGCCTGTTCGTCATGCAGGCGATCGGCCGCTGGGGCAACTTCTTCAACCAGGAGCTGTACGGCCCGCCGACGACGCTGCCGTGGGGCATCAAGATCGACGCGGCCCACCGGGTCGGCGCATTCACCGATCTCACGACCTACCCGATCGCGACGACCCACTTCCAGCCGCTCTTCCTGTATGAGTCGGTGTCCGGGATCGTGGGCGCGCTCGTCCTTCTGTGGCTGGCCCGCCGCCGTGGGTCGCGGCTCGTTTCCGGCGATCTCCTCCTGATCTTCTTCATCTGGTACGGCCTGACCCGGTTTGCCCTGGAGGGGCTGCGGACCGGTAACTGGACGTTCTTCGGGATCCCGACGGCCCAGATCGTGACGATCGGGTTCATCCTGTTCGGGATCCTCGGGCTGCTCTATCGCCACGGTCCGGGTCGGCCCGCCGCGACAGCCGCCGACCTGATTCCGGAGCGCGCCTCGACACCGACCGTCGACGAGGCCGAGGACGACTTCTGGGACGACAACGCCGACGTGGCGGACGACTCGGGTGCTGACGGCGGCGACGACGCAGACCATGAAATAGGCGCTGCCGCCGACCCGACCGCGGATACCGCACCCGCGGCCGACGTCTCGCCCGACGGACCGGCCGCCCCCGCATCGTTCTGACATGACCGCCGACGGCGGCGGCCCGCCCGCCCGGCGCCGTCGGCCGCCGCCCGGCCGGGTCGCGCCGCAGGCGCTGGCCGCTGCCCGTGGCGGCGCCGTCGAGGGTCTGGTGTGGCTCGGGCGAACACCGGAGAGCCGGGCATCGATCCTGTACCGCCTCGTCCGGCTCCTGGCCCGTTTCATCCTGTTCGGCCTGTTCCGGTTCCGGATCGAGACCGCCGGTCAGGAGCACCTCCCGGCTGGTGGCTACCTGATCGTCGGAGCCGCCCATCGCGGCTGGATGGATCCGTTCCTGGTCGTCCATGCCCTGCCGGTCGAACCGCGGACGTGGTTCCTCGGCAGCGCGCCGTCGACCTTCACCGCTCGTTGGCGCGAGGTCCTCATTCATCGGCTCGGCGGCCTCCTGCCGGTGTGGCGGGGCGGAATCGGCGTGGATCAGCACGTCGCATCGGCGCGGGCGGTAATCGCCAATGGCGGGGTGTTCGCCCAGATGCCGGAAGGCACGATCAGCGGGCCGTCCGGGCGGATCGGACCGTTCCGGATCGGTTGGGCAGTGATCGCGCTACGGACCGACGCTCCGATCGTGCCGTTTGCGATGGCCGGCACGGAGGAGCTCTACATCGGCCGGCGGATGGCGTCGCGGGTGCTGCCGCCGACCACCGTCGCCGCCCTCCTCGGCGCCGGCTGGGATGGCGTCCGGCCCGTTCCGGGCTCGCGAGAGGAGCTCGAACTGGCGCGGCAGCTGAGTACGGGTCTCGAGGCCGTCCTTGGTCCGGTCGCCGCCGCGATCTGGCCGCAGACCGTCGATCCGCCGAGCCACCCGCGGCGCGGCCGCCGGCGTCTGACCTGGCTCTTCCTGCGGCCGGGCCGCCTGGACCGTCAGGACACGCCTGCGAGCGACGAGCCCACGGACGACGCCGGACCCGGCTGAGGCTGGCGGCGATGTCGCGCGCGGCGAATTCGGAGACGGCACGACGATCGCCACATGCAATGCTGGCCGGAATGCGCAGCAGGCTCGGAGTCGTCCGGACCGTCCTCCGGAGCGCACCGCTCCGGCGGGTCGAGCTGTGGGTGGCACGCATCGTCACTGCCTGCGCCAGAGCCGGCCCGAGCGAGGTCGACCCCGTCGCCTTCGTCGAGCTCGATCCAGCGTTCGGACGGGCCGGTCCGCGATGATCGACGGTCCGAACCCCAGCCCCGCACCGTCCGATCACGTGACGCCCCGGGAGCTCGGGCCGGCGCGCCCGCTGCCCGCTGCACCGGGCATCGGCGCGGCGATCCGGACGCTCGCGGCGATCCGGACGCTCGCGGCGAACCGGTCGATCCTGCGGGTCGTCATCGCCTATGGCGGTTTCACGATCGGCGAGTGGGCGACCTGGATCGCGATGCTCGTCTATGCCTTCGATCGGGGCGGTGCGACGGCCAGTGGGCTCGTCGCCCTGATCCAGCTGGCCCCGTCCGCCGCGCTCGGCCCGATCCTCTCCGGGATCGGTGACCGCTACCCACGGGAGCGGATGCTCCTTGCGTCCTATCTGCTCCAGGCGCTGGCGATGGGATGGGTGGTCGTCGCCCTGGCGGTCGACGCCCCGGTGCTGGTCGTCTACGGCCTCGCCGCTGTCTCGACGCTCGCCGTGACCCTGACCCGGCCGGCCCATGGCTCGATCCTGCCGTCGCTCGCCCGGACGCCCGAGGAGCTGACGAGCGCGAATGTCGCCAGCGGCACGATGCAGACCCTCGGGATCCTCATCGCTCCCGCGCTGGCCGGGCTGCTGCTCGCCGAGGCCGGTCCCGGCGCCGTGTTCGTCGTCACCGCAACGGTGTGCGCGCTCTCCGCGGTCCTTGTCAGCGGGGTCCAGACGGAGCGTTCCACGGTCGAGCGACCGGCGATTGCAAGGCCGGTCGGTCTCGATCCGCACCAGCCCGACGGCGGATCTGCTGCTGCCGCGGCGGCTCAGGCGTCCGGCGCCGAGTCTGACGTCAGGGACGGGCCGGAGGTGGTCGAAGTCGAGGCCGGGGCGGTCGGGCTGATCGAAGGGATCCGGATCCTGGGACGCCACAAGGGGGCGCGGACGGTCGTGCTCCTGATCGCGGCCGGGAGCGTGATCGAGGGCGCCATCGACGTGATCGCGGTCGTCCTCGCCCTCGAGCTCCTCCAGCTCGGCGACCGTGGCGTCGGGCTGCTCGGATCAGCGGTCGGGGCCGGCGGACTGCTTGGCGCCGCGTCGGCTGCGCTGCTGGTCGGGCGCAGCCGGCTGGCGGTGCCACTCGCGATCGGGCTCCTCTTGTGGAGTCTGCCGCTCGCGATCATCGGCGCGTTCCCGAGCGCTGCCGCGGCGATCGCCCTGTTCGTGGTCGCCGGGGTCGGCCGGAGCCTGATGGACATCGCGGGTCGGACGATGCTCCAGCGCGTTGCCCCGGACCACGCCCTCGGCGGCATCTTCGGTGCGCTCGAGGGACTCCACGACGCGATGCTCGCGGTCGGCTCGATCGCGGTCCCGTTGTTGATCGCCCTGTTGGGCGTCCGCCCGGCGCTCGTCGTCACGGGCCTGTGGCTGCCGATCGCGGTTCTGATCAGCTGGCGCGGGCTCGGCGCGGCCGACGACCACTCCGTCATCCACGTCCGCGAGCTCCGCCTCCTCCGGGCCCTGCCGATGTTCGCGGCGTTGCCACCGCCGACCATCGAGCGGCTGTCGGCCAATCTCGGCACCCTTCGAGCCGCCGAGGGTGAACTGATCATCCGTGAGGGCGATCGCGGCGACCGGTTCTACGTGATCGACCGCGGGACGACCGAGGTCGAGGTCGATGGACGGGTCGTCCGGGTCCTCGGACCCGGCGCCGGCTTTGGCGAGATCGCCCTGATCCGGAACGTTCCGCGGACCGCATCGGTCCGGGCGATCGAGCCGGTGGTCCTCTTCAGCCTGGAGCGCTCGGTGTTCGTCCAGGCCGTGACCGGCCACGCCGAAGCGCGCTCGGCAACCGAAGGGATCGTCCGCGACCGGCTCGCGGCGGACGTGACCGGGGAGAGGAGCCGCTGACCCGCCCGGCTCACCCGGTATCCTCGGCCACATGCAGTACTCCGAAACCATTCTCGACCTGGTCGGCCGGACCCCACTCGTCCGCCTGAGCCGGGTCACCCGCGAACTCGGCCCGGCCGACGCCCAGCCGCTGATCCTGGCCAAGCTCGAGATGCTCAATCCCGGCGGCTCGGTCAAGGACCGGATCGGCCTGCCGATGATCGAGGCGGCCGAGCGAGCGGGGCTTCTGAAGCCGGGCGGGACGATCATCGAGCCGACGTCCGGCAACACCGGTCATGGCCTGGCGATCGCGGCTGCGCTCAAAGGCTATCGCTGCATCTTCGTCATGGCCGACAAGCAGTCGACGGAGAAGCAGGCCCTCCTCCGGGCGTACGGCGCGGAGGTCGTTCTGTGCCCGACCAACGTCGACCCGGAATCGCCGGAGTCCTACTACTCGGTGGCGGCGCGCCTCGCCCGCGACATCCCCGGTGCGTTCAAGCCGGACCAGTACTGGAACCTGGAGAATCCGCTGGCCCATGAGCGGACGACCGGCCCCGAGATCTGGGAGCAGACCGCCGGCCAGCTGACCCATTTCGTGGCCAGTGTCGGGACTGGCGGCACGATCTCGGGCGTCGGGCACTACCTAAGGGCCCAGAACCCGGACCTCGTGATCGTCGGCGCGGATCCTGAGGGCAGCGTCCTGTCCGGCGACGTCGCCCGGCCATACCTGACCGAGGGGATCGGCGAGGACTTCCTGCCCGGGACCTACGACCCGGCGGTCGTCGATCGCTGGGTTCGCGTGAGCGACCGCGATTCGTTCGCTGCCGCCCGCCGGCTCACCCGCGAGGAGGGGATCCTGGCCGGCGGCTCGTGCGGGACGGCGCTCGTGGCTGCCCTGACCGTCGCCCGCGAACTCGTCGCAACGGGTCAGGGCGCCGGCAAGGTGATCGTCGTCCTCCTGCCCGACAGCGGCCGGAGCTATCTGTCCAAGGTGTACAACGACGAGTGGATGCGGGTGAACGGGCTCCTGGCGACGACCGGCGGGCTGATCCGCGTCGCCGATCTCCTCGCCCACCGCCACGTCGAGCCGGGCCGGCCGTCGGTCGTCGTGGCCCGGACGAGCGAGCGAGTCGGAGCGGCGATCGAGACGCTCCAGGAGTACGGGATCAGCCAGATGCCGGTGTCCGAGGACGCCGAGGGCGATGCCGTCGTCGGGATCGTCGGCTCGATCAGCGAGAAGGCGCTCCTGGACCGGGCGTACCGCGACCCGTCGATCGTGGAGCGGACGGTCGGCGAGGTCATGGAGGCGCCGCTACCCATGGTCGACGCGTCGGCGACGCTCGACGAGGCGTTCGCCCTCCTGAGCGGCGGGGTCTCCGCCCTGGTCGCGATCCGGGCCGAGGCGCCTGCCGGGGTCGTCACCAAGCTCGACCTGCTCGAGTACGTCTCGCATCTATCCCGCCGCTGACTGGTCCGTGGTCGTGCACCAAATCTTCGACCAAATTCGGCTCTCGGCTCGCGGATCGAAAACGCGGTCGGCGCACTCGACCGGGACAGGGTTGTGGAACTGAGTCAGGTCACGACTCAGAACAGATGTCGCCGTGTGGGGCTCGGTCGCGATTGGGACGGTGCCGTGAGCGCCCACACGCGAATTGAGTCGCGTGACGACTCACGCAGCGGCGAATCGATGACATCATGGGGTCGATGAGCCCGACCGATCCCCCGGACGTCGATCCCCCTGACGCCTTCGACACGATCGCCGTCCACGCCGGCGCCGAGCCCGACGAGACCACCGGAGCGGTCTCCCCGCCGATCTATCAGACCTCGACCTACGCCCAGGACGGCGTCAACCGGCCGCGCCGGGGCCACGACTACGCCCGGAGCATCAATCCCACCCGCGACCGGCTCGAGCGGGCCGTCGCCGCCCTCGAGAAGGGCCGCCATGGGATCGCCTTCGCGAGCGGATCGGCGGCCACGGCGGCCATCGCCCAGTTGGCGGCCAGCGGGGAGGAGATCCTCGTCGGCGATGACGTCTACGGCGGGACGTATCGCTACCTCGAGCGGGTCCACCGTCCGAGCGGCGTAGGTCAGGCGCGCTTCGTGGACCTCTCGGCCGGGCCTGACGTCCTGTGGGAACAGCTGACCGCGACCACGCGGCTCGTCTGGTTCGAGAGCCCGTCGAACCCGAACCTCAAGGTCACCGACATCGCGTCCGCCGCGGCGACGATCCGCGATCGCGCGGCCCAGACCGGGATCGAGCGGCCCCTCCTGGTCGTCGACAACACGTTCGCCTCGCCGGCCCTCCAGAACCCGCTCGAGCTGGGCGCCGATATCGTGTTCCATTCGGCGACCAAATACCTCGGCGGCCACTCGGACACGATCCTCGGGATCGCCGTCACCCACGACGAGGCGATCGCCGAGCGGCTCCATTTCCTGCAGAACGCGATGGGTGGCGTGCCCGGCCCGCTCGACTGCTTCCTCGTCCTGCGCGGGCTGCGAACGCTCCACCTCCGTGTCGAGCGGCACGTGTCGAACGCCACAGCGATCGCGCGGTTCCTCAGTTCGCGAGACGACATCGCGCGGGTCTTTTACCCCGGCCTCGACGACGGGCCACACGCCCACCCGGCCGCTGCGCTCGTCGGTCCGGGTCGCCAGATGCGCGGCGGTGGCGGGATGGTCTCGTTCATCCCGCGCCCCGGCGGCCCCGGCGGGACCTCCGGCGATGGGCATGGCGCGAGGGCCGCCTCGGACAGGGCCGTCGCGATCGCCGAGGCAACGCGTCTGTTCACGCTCGCCGAATCGCTCGGCGGCGTGGAGTCGCTCATCGAGATCCCGGCCACCATGACTCACGCCTCGGTTGCCGGCTCGCCGCTCGAGGTCGACCCGGCCCTCGTCCGGTTGTCGGTCGGGATCGAGCACGTCGACGACCTGATTCGCGACCTAGCGAACGCCCTCGACCAGGCCTGACCGTCGCTGCAGGCCCGAAACTTCGATCCGCATCCGGACCCGGGCCGGCCCTCGATCCGCCAGGTTGACCCGAGCGCTCCGTCGCCGGGCTCGGACCTCATGCGAAGTCCGGTCATCCGTGACAATTGGGCTTCCGGTGGCCCATGATCTCGGGACCCGGGGAACCTTCACGAGGGCATCGCCATGGCACGCACCCGCCACGAATCGAGCGTCATCGCCGTCTCCTGGATCCCGTCGGAGGCGATCGAGGGGCTGTCGAAGATCCCCTTCGAGCTGGGTGTCACCCACTACGATCAGCCGCCGCCCGATCGGCTGATCGACCTCGAGGAGCTGCGGAAGACCGATCGCTTCCGCGAGGCGAACGAGCTCCGCGCGTACATCGAGCTCGAGGACGGACAGATCGTCGGCCAGGGCTATCTCGGCGGCGGCCACATCGGGGCGACGACGGTTCGCATCGGACCGGCCGCGATCCGCTTTCCGGCGCTCCATATGCCGGATATCCAGCAGGATCCCGAGGTCGGCCCGACGTCGGTCCGCTTCGTCCAGACGGTTGGCGGACGGATGGGCATCCCGACACCGCGGCCGGTTGCCCGCAAGCCCTTCGTCCAGTTCTGGCCCTCGCTCGCGTGGACGACGCTCGAGCTGACGATCAACCTCGATGGGTCGAGCAGCCACCAGCTCGTCGGCGCCAGCCCGTTTCCGCGGCACTGGATCTACGACCGCGACGGAGTGCTCGTCCAGAAGTCCGGGCTGGTCGACTTCACGACCTGGTTCAACGAGTCGTACGGCGATCACACGCCATGGGGCACGTCGGACTCACCGGCGGTCGTCAGCGCGGTCGAGTCCGAGATCGAACGGCAGTTGTCCGGCTCGATCATGCACGGCGGTGCCAAGCCCACGATCCGGATGGTCGAGCCCGGAGAGATGCTCACCATGCAGGGCGATGCGGCGACGCAGGTGTACCTCATCCTCGACGGCATGTTCCTCGTCGAGGTTGACGGCAAAGAGGTCGCCGAGATCGGCCCGGGCGCGATCGTCGGCGAGCGGGCCGCGCTCGAGGGCGGAATCCGCAGCGCGACGCTGCGGGCGACGACCCGCGCCCGTGTCGCCGAAGCGACGCCGGATCAGCTTGAGGCGTTCGCCCTCGGCGGCCTCGCCGCGACGCACCGCCGTGAGGATTCGATCGGCAACTGACACACAGCTGTCGTGTCGCAGGACCTTCGGGTTGCGGACAGGTTGCAGCCCGGTTGCGCTACGATGCCCCGAATAGCGACTGCGGAAGCCGACTTCCTCGCCCCGCCCTGCGCGCCGTGACGGCGCCGGAGCCCGCGAGCCACGCGCGGCCGGTCGATCGAGAGTGATCGCCCGCGCGCAGGAGTCCGAGCAGATGACCCAGTCCAGCACCCGCCCGACCACGGCAGCGTCAGGCCCGTCTCCGGCCCTCGGGCGGATCGTCCGGGCCAACCTGCCGACCGCCGAGCTGTACGAGGACGCGGTCCGTGCCGGCGAGGGCCTGATCGCTGCCGACGGCCCACTCGTCGTCCGCACCGGCAAGCACACCGGCCGCTCGCCGCAGGACAAGTTCATCGTCCGCGAGCCCGGCTCGGCGGCGAAGATCTGGTGGGGCGACGTCAACCGGCCGATCGCGCTCGAGCACTACGACCGTCTCCGGGCCCGCCTCGTCGCTTACCTCGCCGATCGCCCGGTCTATGCCCAAGACTGCTTCATCGGCGCCGATCCCGCCCACCGCCGGAGTCTCCGCGTCTATACGGAGACGGCCTGGGCGAGCATCTTTGCCCGGAACCTGTTCCGCCGGCCACCGACCGAGGACGTGGCGGCCTTCGCCCCGAACTTCACGATCATCGACGTGCCGTCGTTCCAGGCCGATCCGGCGACCGAGGGGACCCGGACGGCGACGGCGATCCTCGTCAATCTTGCGGCGATGGAGGTCATCATCGTCGGGACCGAGTACGCCGGCGAGATCAAGAAGTCGGCGTTCACCGTGATGAACTACCTGATGCCCGACGAGGGTGTCCTGCCGATGCACTCCGCGGCGAACGTCGGCAAGGACGGCGAATCCGTCGTCTTCTTTGGACTCAGCGGAACCGGCAAGACGACCCTCTCTGCCGATCCCGAACGGAGCCTGATCGGTGACGACGAGCATGGCTGGGGCGTCGACGGCGTCTTCAACTTCGAAGGCGGGTGCTACGCCAAGACGATTCGCCTCAGCCCGATGTACGAGCCGGACATCTTCCAGACGACGCGCCGCTTCGGGACGGTCCTGGAGAACGTCGACCTCGATCCTGTCACCCGTGAGCTGGATCTCGACTCCGAGCGCTTCACCGAAAACACCCGCGGCGCGTACCCGCTCGGCTTCATCGGTAATGCCGATCCGACCGGCATGGCCGGCCAGCCCACGAACATCGTCCTCCTGACGGCCGACGCGTTCGGCGTCCTGCCGCCGATCAGCCGGTTGACGGCCGACCAGGCCCAGTACCACTTCATCAGCGGCTACACGGCGAAGCTGGCCGGGACCGAGATCGGGGTCAAGGAGCCCCAGGCCACGTTCAGCGCGTGCTTCGGCGCCCCGTTCATGCCCCGCCATCCGGGCGAGTACGCGGCGATGCTGGCCGAGCGCCTCGCCCAGTACAACGTTCGGGCGTGGCTGGTGAACACCGGCTGGACCGGCGGACCGTACGGCACCGGCAAGCGGATGGACATCGACCACACCCGCTCGATGGTCCGAGCGGCACTCGACGGCCGCCTCGACGACGTGCCCACGGCCATCGACCCGATCTTCCGCGTCGAGGTCCCGACGAGCTGTCCGGAGGTCCCGGCCGTGGTACTCGTCCCGCGGGCCACATGGTCCGACGGCGCCGCCTACGACCGCCAGGCCGCGGCTCTCGCCCGGATGTTCGCCGCGAATTTTGCGGCCTATGCCGATGGCGTGCCGGAATCCGTGCGCCGGGCAGGCCCGATCGTCGCGGCTGACGATGGCGGGCCCGATCTCAGGATCGCGGGCCCCGGCGAGGGCTGAAGCCCGCCGCCAAGTTCGGTCAGGCCGTCGGCCGGAGGAGTCTCGCGCCGGGCGTGGCGTCGGCCAGAGCTGCAAGCAGCGCGGCAGCGACGC
>JBBRCU010000049.1:0-19604 GCA_038204565.1 Candidatus Limnocylindrales bacterium | reverse complement strand
GTGCCTCACGGCCCCGCACGCCCCGAGCTGGCGACCGCGGGGGGCGCGGCGGTGAGCGTGGCGACGGCGACGTCCGGCCCGACCGTCCGAAAGCGCTGGAGTAGTACGAGCCCGGGCCAGGATCTGGTCTGGCTACTGGACACTAGGGGGGCGCCGAAGAAGCGCCAGAGCCTCCGGAGCGTCGTCCCCCGAGGTGACCGAGTCTCGCATTCGAAGAACAGGACGATCCTGCCCTCCGGGCGGAGACGGGCGCGAGCCGACGCCACGACGGCCGCCGGATCCTCGAGGTGCTCAAGCGCCCAGGCCGACACGATGAGATCGAACGGGCCTTCGGGTAGTGCGTCCGTCCGCAGGTCGAGTCGCTTGAAGTTGGTGCCGGGAAGATGGCCCACCTTGGCTCGCGCACGGGCGAGCATGGCGGACGATGCGTCAACCCCGGTGTAGGTGCCGAAGCGTATGCCGAGCGCGGTGAGCCGCTCGAGCACCGCCCCGGTCCCGCAGCCGAGATCGAGGACATCTCCGCCGGCCGGCAGCGCGGCCCTGACCCCGGCGTCGAACGCGTCGAGCGCACCGCGGTACAACCGGCCCCGCCAAAGGGGGCTCAGCTTGTCGTAGGCGGGCGCGCCGACCCGGTAGAGGGCCACGGGATCGAGCGGGGCCCGGTCGAGCAGCACCAGGCCGAGCGCGACCTCGAGACCGCCGAGCCATCGGTTGCCGGGCCCCGGAAGTCGCGGGACCGAGGCGCCACGCCCGCCGATCCGCAGCAACCCGTCGGCCAGCAGGACTCCGCCCGCGAGACGGACACGCTGGAGATCCCCGGTGCACGACGCGGACGGGCGTTCCAGGGCGGTCATCGCCGATTCCCCCGATGTGACCGCCGGCCACTGACCGACGCTCGGTCGCCGTCGAGGAGCCAGATCTCGGCCGGGACCTCCATGCGTCGCTGGAGGAGGCCGTACAGCTCGTTGAGGTACGCGACGCGCTCGTCGGCACGGCGGTAGCGATCCCCGCCCGGCGGTCCGGCCCGGCGCTCCACCATCGCCTCCCGCATCCGTGCGGTGAGGATGTCGAGCGCGTCCGGGAGCCGCCTGACGGGATCCGGGGCGGCGAGCGTCGTGCCCTGGGAGTGCGTCCTGGCGCCCGCGTGGTGCCACGGAACGGTGTTCGTCATGCCACCAGTGGAGCACGGGTCGATGAGGACCTGATGAGGCGGACCTGCAGATTCGATGAGTGCGGGCGAACTCGCGCCGCTGGTGGGATCGACGAGCTCGCGGCCGTGACCCGTATCGACGCGCTCACTCGGACGATCGAGGCAGACGGTCGGTCGTCTCAGCTGTCAGCTTCCAGGATGGTGGCGACCTCCTTCGTGTCAACCCCGGTCCTGCGGCCACAGCCGCGCGTGGTCCCGCGATCTGAACGCGATGCGTCCAATGGTGTGGCTGAGCCGCAGAGGCGGGGCCCCTGCGGCTCAGGCGTTCGGCGTGATCCGGGAGGCCTATCACGCCTCCGGGTCATTCGGTGTCGAGACGGGTGACGCATGTCGACGTTGCCCCCGGGGTTGCGGCCCGCACGGGATCAGGCGATGGCGGGCTGTGCGGTACGGACACCGGCCGATGCCGTGGCGCGCTCGGTAGCGAGCGCAGGCCGGGCCGCCCAGATGACGCCGACGCCCATCAGGACCAGGGTGAGCCCCAGGGCCGCGGCGATGGCGGCGATGCCGAGTCCCATCTGGAGCGCGGAGGCGGTCACGCTGCCGACGCCGAGCTCTGCGATGAGAGCGTGGGCCGTGCCGGTCCAGGCCTGGCCGCGGGCCGGGCCGTCGAGCGGATCGAGCCGGTCGAACCCGGACCAATAGCGACCCGCGACAGGGACGTCGTAGCTGCCGGCGGCGAAGGTCTTGCCGTTGTACTCGGCCGGCTCGGTGAGGACGACGGTCTGCGTGCCGTTGAGGGTGTGGTACGCCACCGTGGCCATCTGGAACATGTACTCGGAGGCGGTGTTGACGACCGGGTCATTGGGGTTGAGGTCGGCCGTGTTGACCGCGTAGCCCCAGTCGTTGCTGAGGAGGCTTATGATCGCCGCCGCGCCCTCGGGCTTGCCGCGGTCGGTGAGCTGGCCCTGGTCGTTGTAGCTGAGGGTGACGTTCTGGGCGGCGCTGAAGGCCTGGAGCGACTTGGCGCCCTCCTGGGTCTTCGCGAAGGTGTAGCCGCCGACGCCGACGAACACGATGCCGGCGACAACGAGCGCCAGTCCGATGACCTTGAAACGTGCGTACATTGAGAGATCCTCTCTTCAGGTTCGCGTCCCTCCGGCGCGCGCAAGGGAGGCGCGACGATAGCGACATCAGGTATTGCGTCGTCCGTTGCGAGGGCCGCGAACGTTCGCTCGCCGCGACTTCCCTTGCGTGATCGGTCGACCCGTCGGTCCGAATCGTCTCGTACCGACGTCGTGGCCGCATCCGGTGATCCCGCGCCGTATCGTGCGGATATCCGCAGATCCGGCTGCGGGCTGCCCGGAGTCGCCGATCCCTGCAGCGCTGGTACAGTCGCTGGACAGGAGGTCCGGATGACGTTGGTACGTGTCCTGCTCGCCGAAGACCACGCCGTCGTGCGCGAGGGGACGAGAAGGATCGTCGAGGCCGACCCCATGATCGAGGTCGTCGGCGAGGCCGCCGACGGCGCCGAGGTCGTGACGCTCGCGTCAAGGCTCCAGCCTGACGTCGTGCTGCTTGATCTTCACCTGCCCGTCATCAATGGGATCGAGGCGACGCGGCGCATGATCGCCGAGCGTCCGGACGCCCTGATCCTGATCCTCAGTGCGTACGATGAGGAGGATTACGTAGCGGCGGCTTTCGATGCCGGTGCGAGCGGCTACCTGCTGAAGTCGGCGCATGGCCACGAGGTCGTGGCGGCGATCCATGCCGTTGCACAGGGCCAGGTCGTGATGGATGCTCGGGTAGCGCGACGTGCCATGCGCCGACGCGATGGCCCCGCTGCGGACGAGCCGACCGCTCGCGAGATCGAGGTCCTGCGCCTCGCGGCACGCGGCCTGCGGACCAAGGACATCGCGGTCGAGCTCGGGACGAGCCCCCGAACGGTCGAGGCGCACCTCACGAGCATCTACAACCGCTTCGGCGTGACGACCCGCACGGAAGCAGTCATGCACGCGGCCGCTCGCCGCTGGATCACCCCCGAGGGTGAGGCTGACTCGCGATGAGCCGCGTCGGGCGGTGGCCGACGGCCGTTCTCGCCCATCTGACGCCCGCATCGCCAATGGGAGAAGGTGTCCGGCTCCCGCCGGTGCGCCAACGCGCGTTCTGGGCGGTGCAGTTCCTGACGTTCGTTATTGCCGTCGTCCACACGGTGGTGGAGCTGAACGGCACCGGCCTTTTTCCCGAGGCGCTGTATTTCGTGCCAAGTTCGCTGTTCTTCGTGCCCGTCGTCTACGCGGCGCTCAAGTTCGGAGCACGCGGGTCGGTTCCCACGGCCGTCTGGTCCGTCGTGGTCACCGTGCCCAACCTTGTGTTCTTTCACGATGGCCCCGAGCGCATCGGGATCCTGTGGCAGAGCGCCATCCTGGTCGCGATCGGCGCGTTCGTCGGGCTCGCGGTGGACCATGAGCGTGACGCGCGAGAGGATGCCGAGGCACGCGAAGCGGCACGACTGGCGTCGGAACGTCGCTACCGGTCGCTCTATGACCACGCAGCGGACGCGGTCCTGGTCGTCGACGACGACGGGCGGATCGATGAGGCGAACGCCGCCGCCGCGCGCCTCCTCGACCAGCGTCTCGAGGCCATGAGGGGCCAGCCGTTGTCGGACACCGTGGGACCCGACCTCGCCAAGGATCTCATCTCAGGGGACACGGACAGCGGCCCGCGGCCGCTTCGCTCCGCGGCGGGAGGATCGCCCGTGTGGGTTCAGGCGGTCGGCACGGCGCCCTTGACCGGCGAGGGGGAAGGAGGGGGTTCCCAGGTGATGTTCCGGGACGTCACCCTGCAGCACGAGCGCGAGCAGGGTCTCGAGGGGTACGCGCGACACGCGATCGCTGCGCGCGAGGAGGAGCGCCGGCGCATGGCGTACGAGTTGCACGACGGCCCCCTCCAGTCGCTGGTGTTGCTCTCGAGGAAGCTCGACGCGCTCGATGAGGACGCCGACGACGAAGATGTCCTGGAGGATGCCCGGGTAATCATCGATGAGACTGCAGCTGAGCTGCGGCGCCTCAGCCGTGCCCTGCGGCCGCCGATCCTCGATGACCTGGGGCTCGTGGCCGCGCTCCGTTCGGAAGCCTCGGCGTTAGCGCGCCGGTCGGGCATGCAGGTGCGATTCGCGGTGATCGGTCAGGGGCGGGCGCTCCCCCAGGACGCCGAGCTCCTCCTGCTGCGCGTTGCCCAGGAGAGCCTGCACAATGCCGAGCGGCACAGCGCGGCGGGCTCGGTGGACGTCTCCCTGGCCTATGAGCCCGACGGCACGGCCCTCACCATCGCAGATGACGGTCGGGGGATCGGCACCGTTCCGAGTGCGACCACACTGCTCGCTGGCGGCAAGCTCGGCATCTTGGGGATCCAGGAGCGCGTGCGCCTGGCTCGCGGCAGCCTTGATATCGGTGCTCGACCTGGTGGTGGCACGAGGGTGAGCGTCCGGGTTCGTGCAACGCTCTCTTGAGGTCCGGCGCGATGACGATCGGCGCTGGAGCTCCACCTTCTCGATCGCCTGCCGCGGGTCTGACCGCATCGAGAGCGAGAGGTGGGTCCCACGCGGCCTCGCGGTCTCGATGGGGCTTGAGCCGATGCACGTGCCAGTTCCTGTGGATGAGCCGCGGAGCTGGCCGCAGGCCCATCACACCCTGCGCAGCCTTGATGAGAACTTGATCCGTAGCTCGCGAGATGGAATGGGCTGAAGTGCGGGTCGCCCCGTCCACGAGATCAGATCGTTGAGCAGATGGCCACCGGCATGGGTCGGCACCAACGCCGGGGAGGGTAGTTCCAAGCGCCAGCCCGACAGCAGGTAGATCGTCAGCGGGAACCCGTACATCTCGGTGAAGAGCGCGATGATGAATGCGGAGTAGGCGCCCATGACGCGCCAGTCGCGTCCTGTCCGTGGCCGGAAGAACGCCGCGGCGAAGGCGATGAACAGGACCGAATCGAACACGACGAGGAGCCACAGTCCACCGCCGAAGTCGTCGCCACTCATCAGTCACCTCGTTGCGCGGACGTCCGATGCCGGAGTCTCGGCACGTTCGCCGCCTCCTGGTGGCCAGTCGTCGACGTGCACCGCAGCAGGGTCTCGTGTGCGAATGAGCCCAGCGTGAAGGCAGCCTGTGATTCCGACGACCGCCACGCCGCGCGTCGGGCGGTCCGTCGACTCCACGCCACCTGAGCCGTCGCGAATCGGCTTGCACGCCTATCGTAGGCTCAGGCGGCACTCAGGTCGGTGCCGCATCCTCCGCAACGGCGCCGGGCCGTCGTCCGGCGCCCCAAGCACAGCAAGGAGCCCGAACCGTGACCGAGAACGAGCAGGTGGTCCTGGACCCCGTGTGCCAGATGAAGATCCGGCCGTCCGACGCCGTGGCGACCATCGAGCACGACGGCAAGACGTACTACTTCTGCAGCCAGGACTGCGCGGACAGCTTCCGGGAGTCACCGGAAGACTACGTGTAGCGAACCCACCGTGGTTGCCCTCGGCCCGCTGGCCGTCGCCACCGCCGTCATGCTCGCGGCGCTCCTCGCCGTGCTTGCCTCGTGGCGGTACGCAGGCCGGAGCCGAGGGCCCGAGGCCACCGCTCCGGAGCGCGTTCCCTTCACGGGTGGACGCGCTCCGCAAGTCCACGCCTGGAGTCGCTACCACGCGCGCTACTACCCGATGGCGCTCGTCTTCCTGGCATTCGACATGGAGATGGTCTTCATGTACCCGTGGGCCGTCGTCTTCGTTGCCGAGGGCATCGTGGCCATGATCGAGATGGCGATGTTCATCGCGATCCTGCTGCTCGGCGTCCTCTACGCATGGCGCGAGCGCGCCCTCGACTGGACGTGAGGTCGCTCCTGCGCCGGCTCGCCGCGGGCGCGCCCACACCCGTGTATGCGATCGCCGGGGCCGGCGCGAGGAGGGGTGTCCAGGACCTGCGGCTGGTGGACGCGCTCCAGCTCGTCGACACGCCCCGTGCCGCCAACGTCCTCCTCGTCGCCGGGGGCATCGCGCCGGAGCATGCCGAGGCCCTCGCCCGTGTCCACGACGCCCTGCCCCATCCCCGCGCGACGGTCCAGTGGGCCACCGACGCGGCCGGGCTCAAGATCCCGGGTTCCATCCCGGTCGAGGCTTCGTCCGATCCGGTGTCCGCAGTCCGATCCGTCTTCGCCGAGCTCATCCTTGGGACACGACCCACTGAGGAGCCGATTCTGCCGGACGAGGCCCCGGCCTCGTGGCGCGGGGTGGGACCCTACGGGCAGGGCGGCACCGGAATGACCGGCGGAGCACCGTATGGGCGGCCCATGGCCGAGGTTGGACCCGATCGCGACGGGCTCCGCCTCGACGTCCTGCCCACGTGGCTCGGCCCCTTCTTCGCCCCTCTGCCGGCCGGGCTGGTGCTCGACCTGCGGGTCGCGGGGGACGTGCTCCTCGAGGCGACCGTCGCCAGCGTGGCAACCGGCGCCACCGGTCTCGACGCTGGAACGACGCCCTTCGCGCGTGCCCTGCACCAGGCTGTGCCGATCACCGAGCTGGAGCTGGAACGGGCGCGTGACCACCTTCGTTGGCTCTCCGACGCCCTCCGCACCCAGGGATTGCCGGCACTCGGCCTGCGCGCGCTCCGGCTGGCCAGGGTCGTGGAACCGGGCATGGCCGCAGAGGTTCGCCGGTTCGCCGGGATCGTCGCCCGGACCGGCGCCTACCGCTGGTCGCTCCCCCCCGCCCGCGGCCGCCTGGCAGCCGTCCTCGACGGTCTCGCCCTGGGTCCCGTTTCGCGCGCCGCCGGCCACGCCCAGGACGCCCGCCTCGACGATCCGGCCTACCTCGCACTCGGCTTCGAGCCGATCCTGGCGGCGGGTGACGACGCCGCTTCGCGCTGGAGGCTCCGACTGGAGGAGGCGGCGCGGAGCCTCGACCTGGCGGCTCGCGCGGGTGGGGCTCATACGACGGTCACCGGTGTCGTCGAGAGCCCAAGGGGCCGTCTCGCGATCGGCGATGCGCCGACCCAGCGGGCGATTGCCGTTCTCCCGGAGCTGCTCCACGGGCTGGAGTGGGGGGATGCCGTCGCCTCACTCGTCAGTCTCGACCTGGACCTCGACGAGTGCTGGTCCGCCACGACCCTCCACCCCGAGGCGGCCGCGTGAGCGAGGCGATGAGTGCGCCGGTTGCCATCGGAACGGTAGGGTTGCTGGTGGTCTCCGGGGGCTTCGTGGTCTCGGTCGCAGACCGCTGGGTTGGAGCGGCGGTCGCCGGGCGCTCCGGCTCGTGGCGGCGAACGCTCGCCGCGCCGATCGCTGGTGCCGCGCTCTCGATCGTGACGTCGCGAACGACGACCGAGCGACCCGACGGGCCCGGCTGGGCGCTGGCGCCAGCCCTCCTCGCAGCGCTTGCGGCGCTCGCGCTCGCCATGTTGCCGCTGGCACCCGGCATCGCCCCGGCGAACCCCGAAACCGGTTTCGTGGTCTTCTCCGCGGCCATCGCGTTCGTCATGATCGCGGTCTTCCTCCACGGGTGGTCGCCGAACGCCGTCCTTCCCCTGCACGGGGCGTACCGATATGGCGCCCAGGCGCTGTCGTTCCAGATCCCGTTCCTGCTCGCGATGCTTGCCACGACGCTGCCGGCCGAGTCGCTCTCGCTCGTGCGGATCGTCGACGCCCAGGCACCGCTCTGGAACGTCGTCCGGCAGCCACTCGGACTGCCGCTCTACCTCGTGGCGGGCCTTGCGGTCACCTTCTGGGGACCGCTCAACCTCCCTGACGGCCATGATCTTGCCGGGGGGACCTCGGCCGAGGACGCCGGGATCGCCCGGCTCCTCTGGGCGGGAGCCCGCACCGCGATGCTCGTGGCCGTGGCGGCGATGGGGGCCTCAGCCTTCCTCGGCGGGTACCAGGGTCCCGTGTTGCCCGGACCGGTGTGGGTCATCGTGAAGACCCTGCTGCTCCTCGCGATCATCGTGGCGGTCGGGCACCTGTTTGCGCGCATCCGGATCGGACAGTTTGTCCTGGTGGCGTGGGTGGCGCTGGTCCCTCTTGCTCTCCTGAATGTGTTCATCTCGGGAGCGTTCCTGTTGTGATGGACCCGGTTCTCGTCGATGCCGCCTTTGTGGTCTTTGCCGTGCTCGCGATCGTCACCGGCTACAGGGTCTTCCGCACCGATTCGATGGTCCGCGCGGCGTTCTACCTGCTCGCGTCGTTCGCCGCGGTGGGCGGGATCATGGTCCTGCTCGGCGCCGAGTTCCTCGGGATGGTGCTCATTCTGATGATGGCCGGCGAGATGCTCGTCATGGCGATCGTGATGGTCATGTACATGATGAATCCGGCCGGGCTCAACCCGATGGTCATGGTCCACCAGGATCGGGTGGCGGCCATCGCAGGGGTCGTCGCCTTCCTCGCCCTCGCGGCGGTCGGCCTGTTCGGCGGCTTCCCGAACACCCCCGCTCCCGACCCGTCCCTCGCCACCGCGCAGCTTGGCCGGGAGCTGCTCGGCAACTCGATGCTCGTGTTCCAGACGGCCGGGGTCACGCTGCTCGCGACCATGATCGGGGCGGTCGCGATCGCCGGAGCTCGGGGACGGTACGGCTCGGCAGAGGATGGCTCCAGCGAGCCACCGCTCCAGCCGGACGAGGAGGCGACCGCGTGACGACGGAGGCCGTCCTGATCGTGGCCGCGGCCCTGTTCGGCATCGGCGTCTACGGCGCGCTGAGCCAGCAGTCGTTCGTGATGCTGATGATGGGTATCGAGCTGATGATCAATGGCTCGCTGCTGGCCCTGGTGGTCCTGTGGTCCCGCGCGGCGGGCGGGAACCCGGAAGGCCAGATGCTGGGCGTGGTCTTCATGACGGTGATGGCCGTCGAGATGGCCCTCGGGTTCGCCCTCATCACGGGGGTCTACCGCGTCCGCCGGGCCGACATCACCGAGAAGCTCCGGCGTCTCAAGGGATGAACCCGCTCGTTCTCCCCCTGGCACCGCTCGTCGCGGCAGTGCTGGTCGTGCTCCTGCGCCGGCGGGCGGGCCTCGTGGGACCGGTCGCCGTCGGCTCGCTGCTGGTCACGCTCGGGATCGCCATCGGGGCCGCCCTCACCGAACCGGCGACCAGGATCGCCTGGAGCCCCGCCATCGAGCTGTCCCTTGGCGTCGCGGGATTCGGCCGGGTGATGGTCGTGCTCGTGCCGGCCATCGCGACGCCGATCGTCGCGTACGCAGCGACCACCGAGACCGACGGGCGAACCCGACTCCTCGCCCTGATGCTGACCTTCGTGGCCGCGATGCTGCTGCTGCTGGTCGCGGGGGACTTCGTGACCCTGCTCATCGGCTGGGAGCTGGTGGGCGCAACCTCGTGGGCGCTGATCGGGCATGGGTGGCACGACCCCGCGAACGGCAAGTCGGCCACCCAGGCGTTCCTGACCACGCGTCTGGGCGATCTCGGGCTCTACGTGGCCGCGGGCGCCACCTTGGCCGGGACCGGGGCATTCGCGTTCGCGGGCATTCCCAGCGCCGGATCGCCGTGGCGCGAGATCATCGCCGGCGGCATCCTGCTGGCGGCGGCCGCCAAGTCTGCCCAGGTGCCCTTCAGCCCGTGGTTGTTCGCCGCGATGGCCGGCCCGACCCCGGTGTCGGCCCTCCTCCACTCGGCCACCCTGGTCGCGGCCGGCGCCTACCTGCTCATCCGCCTGGCTCCCGCCCTGGCGCCGGTGCCGTGGTTCCTGCCCAGCATCGCCGTGGTGGGGATCGTGACCGCCCTCGCGGGCGGCGTGGTCGCCAGTGTCGGCACCCACGCCAAGCGCGTGCTCGCCGCGTCGACGTCGGCCCAGTACGGCCTGATGTTCGTGGCCATCGGTGCCGGCTCAACGGCGGCGGCAGGGGCGCAGCTGGTCACCCACGCCGCGTTCAAGTCGTTGCTGTTCCTCGCCGCGGGCGTTGCCATCCATGCCGTGGGAACGGCCGATCTGGGCCGGTTTCGGCTGGGCCGGATCCTGCCTGCGGTGGCGGTGGCCAGCGGGGTCGGAGCGCTCGCGCTCGCCGGCGTACCCCCACTCGGCGCGGCCTGGAGCAAGGAGGCGATCGTGTCGGCCGCCGTCGAGGCGTCCCGGCCACTGGCCATCGCCACGCTCGTGGCCGGTCTCCTGGGCGTGGTCTATGCCGGCCGGTTTCAGCTGCTCGCCTTCGGCGCGGGTGACCCCGACAGGCAGGTCCGTCGGCCCGGACGCGTCGAGCTCGCGGCGCTGCTCGTCCTCGCCTCGGCCACGATCGGCTTGTCGGTCCTGTGGCTCCCGGCGGCCGCCGCCCGGGTCGAGGACTTGACGCGCGGCACGCTTGCTGCGGGTGCCGCCTGGGAGTTCGTCGCCGCGCTGGTCACGATCATCGCCGGCGCGCTCGTGCTCGCTGGCCTCACCCGCACCGGCCGGCTGCTCTCGATCGGCATCGGGGACGCACGGCGCCCCGCGCTCGAGAACTGGCTCGGCCTGCCGCGTCTGACGACGGCGGCAGTCGTCCGCCCGACCCTGGGGCTCTCCGCGGCGCTCGCCAGGGCTGACGACCGGATCATCGACGCCGGGGTCCGGGCGACGGCGCGGTTCGCGCGACTCATGTCGGCCATGGCTGCCGGACGGGTCGAGGTCGTGATCGATGACGCCGTCCGGGCCGGCGCCGCCTTCGCGCTGGTGACGGCAGACGCCGCGCGCACCGTCGACGATCGCGGCGTGGACGAGGCGGTCGAGGCGACCGGCCGCGGCGTTGGTCTGGCCGGTCACCAGAGCCGTCGCCTGCAGACCGGCCTTACCCACCACTACTTCGTGATCGGGTCAGTCGGGGTCGTCGCGATCGCGGCGATCCTGGCCGTCAGCCGGTGACGCACCCCAACCCAGGAGCCACACCGTGCTGACCGCCGCCATCTTCGTCCCCCTCATCGCCGCCGCGATCCTCGCCCTGCTGCCGCGGGATCGCGGCCTGGGCGCGCACCCGAGGCGTCTCGCCATCGTGGCCACGATCGTTGCCGCCGTGCCGTTGGCGATCCTCGCTGCAGCCTGGCTCGGCTTCCGGGGCACCGGCGGGTTCGAACAGGTGGAGGCGGCGCCCTGGATCCCGACGCTCGGCATCGCCTACCGGGTGGGGATCGACGGGCTGTCGCTGCCCCTGGCCGCGATGACGGCGCTCCTGTTCGTCGTGGCGATCGCCTACCCCGTCGACCTGCGGGGTCGTCCGCTCGCGTATTTCGCCCTGCTGCTCTTCCTCGAGGGTGTCTCGATCGGCCTGTTCCTGGCGCTCGACCTGTTCCTGTTCTTCGTGTTCTGGGATGTCTCGCTCGTGGCCATGTACTTCCTGATCGGCGCCTGGGGTCACGGCGACGCACAACGGTCGGCACTCAAGTTCTTCCTCTACACGTTCGCCGGCTCCTTGCCCCTGCTGCTCGCCATTCTCGGCCTGTACCTGACCACCTCGCCCCGAACGTTCGACATGGCCGAGATCATCCGCCAACAGCCCCTTGCGGGTGCCGGCACATATGCCGTGCTCGTCTTCTGGGGCTTCTTCGTGGGGTTCGCCATCAAGACCCCGATCGTGCCCCTGCATACCTGGCTGCCTCCAGCCCACGTCGACGCACCGGGGCCGGCCTCGGCCATCCTGGCGGGCGTGCTGCTCAAGATGGGCACCTATGGCTTCGTGCGGATCCTCATGAGCATGCTGCCCGAGGTCTGGGCACAGTTCTCGCTCCTGATCGGGGTCATGGCCGTGATCTCCATCCTGTACGGCGCCCTGGTCGCGCTCGCGCAGACGAACCTCAAGCGGCTCGTCGCCTACACCAGCGTCAACCACATGGGCTACGTCATGCTCGGGCTCGCGGCCGCCGGCGCCGCCGTGACCGGCCAGGAGGCCGCCCGGGCGATCGCCCTGACCGGCGCCACCGTCGAGATGGTCGCGCACGGGCTCATCACGGGGGCGTTGTTCCTCATCAGCGGATCGATCCTCACTCGTGGCGGGACCTACGAGATCGATGCCTACGGTGGCCTGCTGACCCGGGCACGCCTGCTCACGGCCCTGACCGGGCTGATGGCCTTTGCCAGTCTCGGGCTGCCGGGCCTCGCGGGCTTCGTCGCGGAGGTCCAGATCTTCGCGGGCACCCTGGCCGTCTATCCCTGGCTCGCCGCCCTCGCGCTCGTGGGAATCGTCCTCACGGCGGGGATCTTCCTGCGGATGCTGGGCCGCCTGTTCCTTGGATCGCTGCCGGAGCGCTGGACGGAGTTCCCCGACCTCCACCGGCGCGAGGTCGCCGGCCTCGGCCTCCTGGGGGCGGTCGTCGTTCTCATCGGTGTCGCCCCGGCCTGGCTCCTCGGCGTCGTCGACTCCTTCGCCGGTCCGTTCGTCGGCCGGCCGTGACCCGCAGACGACGCACGGCCAGCTGCGAGGCGGTCGCGTGAACCAGGGCGAATCGATGGTCGCCTCCCTCGGTGACATCCTGCCGGAGGCAACGATCGTCGCCGGCGGGGTGATCGTCCTCCTGTTCGCAGTCCTGGCCCCACGGAGCCGGCAGCATTGTGCCGCCTGGATCGCCCTGATCACCACCGCCGTGGCGGCAGCCCTCACCCTCGGGATGCTCGGCGACGCCCAGACCCTGACGTTCTTCGGCACCTATGCGCGCGATGACATGGCCGCCATCGGGCGCCTTGTCATCCTCGGCGCGACCGCCGCCACCATCGCGCTGTCCATGCCGTGGTTCGCGAAGGACCCGCGCCACGGGGAGTACTACACGCTGCTGCTGTACTCGGCGCTCGGGGCGGTACTCCTCGCCGGTGCGACCGACCTCAAGGAGTTCGTCGTCGCGATGCTGCTCTCGTCGGGGACGGGCTTTGTCCTCGCGGGCTATCACCGCCGCTCGTCAGCGTCGGCCGAGGCGGCGATGAAGTACTACCTGCTCGGCGCATTGGCCAACTCGGCCACGCTGATGGGGGTGGCACTCCTGTTCGGCCTGGCCGGAGGCACGACGCTCTCCGCACTCTCGACCGGCCTGGCGAGCGCCTCGGGCCCGGCGCTCGTCACCGGCGTCGCCCTGGTCGTCATCGGGCTCACCTTCAAGCTGGGCGCCGTGCCCATCCATCCGTGGGTTCCCGATGTCGCCCAGGGTGCCCCGGCGCCGGTGGCCGCCTTCCTGACTGCGGTCCCGAAGGTCGGCGCGTTCATCTTTCTCGCACGGTTCGTCCTGGTGCTCCCTGCAGCCACGATGGCGTGGGCGCCGCTGATCGCCGTCCTCGCGGCGACGACGATGACGCTTGGCAACCTCGCCTGCCTGTGGCAGGACGACGTGCGGCGGCTGCTCGGCTGGTCCGCCGTGTCGCAGACCGGATACGGCCTCATGGCGATCGTCGCCCTCGGCCGGAGCGATCTCGCAGTGACGGCCCTGCTCTTCTTCCTTGCCGCCTACGTGCCTGCCAACTTCGCGGCGTTCGGGACGGTCGTCGCGCTGCGAGGGCGAACCGCACTCGGCGACTATGAGGGCCTTGGGCGGGCCCAGCCGTGGCTCACGGGCTCCCTCGCCTTGAGCTTCCTGTCCTTCATCGGCGTGCCGCCGTTGTCGGGGTTCGTGGCCAAGCTGCTGCTGTTTCTCGTCGCGATCCAGGCCGGCTATGCGTGGCTCGCCGTGGTCGCCGCGGTGAACACGGTCGTGTCGATCTTCTACTACGTGCGGGTGATCGCCCCAGCCACCTTCGGCGTTCCCGCTGGGCCGATGCCAACGCTCGCGCGAGGTCCAATCTGGACCACGATCCTCGCCGCCGGGATCCTGATCCTCACCGGCGTCGCCGCGGAACCCCTCGTCCAGGCATTCACCTCGGCGACCGTGTTGCACTGATCGTCCGGGCCGTCCTCCGGCCCGACCCGCGGGATCAGCCGGCCGGGCTGTGACGCCGGTCAGCCTCGCGCCTCAAGTCCCATGACGCCTTCATTGGACGCTCAGGAATGGGCTGACTGTTGGGACATGGAACACAGGCAGCTCATCCGGATCCCGATCCGCCATCCTGGCTGCGGTGGTGCGGGACCCAAGCGCGCAAGGTCGCCCGGCACCTCCCGATGCCGGCGGCACCGGCGTCGGCGGGCGTCCGATGGCCTGGCCAGGCGGGCGAGCTGCCACTCGAGCCGCGCCCCGCGGAGACTGAGGCACGGCTGAACGAGACCTGAGACTTGGCGGGCTCTGTTGATGATCGACGTCCACTGCCTCCCGGCGGGCGCGCGTCGCCTGCATTCGCCCGAGCCACAAGCCCTCTCGCGGGCGTGGATCAGCCGCTCAGCCTATTCATCCGCCGACGACCGCCCGTCGAGAATCCTGAGATGGAGTCCTGTGAAAGAGCCGTCCTCCGCTCCACGAGACGAGCCACGCGCCTCGGCTCGCCGCATGTTCGAGCTAGCTTCTTGCGGTCGAGCCTGGGCCAGATCGCGAGCGCCCTGGCTTGGATGTCAACGGACAGGGAAACCCCGGCCCGCGGACCGGCCCGGCTGGAAACGCAGCGAGTCAGCCGGCCGCTGGTTCGACGAGGGAGGAATCGGCGCCGGCGACGACCGCGCACGCCCGCCGAGCCCGGTGAAGCTGCCGGGCGATGACGATGATCCCAATCGCGTTCATTCCGATGCCCACGATGAAGAGCGGCGTCTTGTAGGCGTTCAGGAATACGGCCGCCGCCGACATCCCCACGAGCGGCAGGAGGTCGACGAGGTGATGGGCGCAGCAGGCGAGCATCGCCGCGGCGCTCGTTCCGGTACCGGCCGCCGTGACCGCAGCAGCGGCCCGGTGATGTCGGTCAACGGCGCGAAGCTCGATGAACAGGGCAATCTGGGTCCCGAAGCCGGCCGCAATGAGACCGACGAACGGCGCGTCAGCCGCGAGCTGCGCAAGGGCGTGCTCGGCACCCTGGGCAAGGCTGATGATGCCGAGGTACAGGCCGAGGAGGGCGGCCGCGCCGAGGATGCCAGCTGCGGTGGACCGCGGGCGAATGGGCGAAATCGGCAGCGGAGTACGGGCGGGGGCCGTCACGAGCCGACCTCCCAGCGCAGCATGCGCGTTGGCAAGTCACCGACGCCCGTCATCACCAGTTCGATCCAGCTCGCTCCCGCGAAGAAGGCCGGCCCGTCGCCGTCGAATGTCAGCGATCCCTCGCGGTGGTGGCCACCCTTGGGTGCCGTCCATGGGCGCGCCGTCATCGTCTCGCCGCGGTCGTTCCTGAGGGTCGCATTCGCGAGCTCAAGAGCATCGAGATCGACCGAGTGCGTGTCGAGCCGCACGTCGAAGACCGCACCGGCCGCGGGTCCGACCCAGGCGACGACGACCGTCACCTGGCCACCGTCGCTCGTCTGGGTCCGCTGGCCGCTCGCGTTTGTGGACGAGGCCGAAGGTGCCGAAGCAGCCGGAGTCGACGATGAGCAGCCGGCCACCGCCACGACGATGACGGCGAGCATGGCGAGGAGCGCGCGCGAGGCTTTCATGGGCGAAACCATGTCGGCATCAGCTGAGAGCCCGGTGAGTCTGGGCTGAGGATCGACCATCTTCAGGCCCCGATGTCGACCCAGGGCCCGGCGACAAGGGTGTCGAGGACCCGCCGAAGACGCTCGGGGGCCTCGGCGGCGAGCGGCGCTAACGCAACTAAGTCGGCGATCCCGAGGGTCGCGTCCGGGTTGACGATCTCAACGATCGTGCCTCGGCGATGGGACTCGCGAAGGACGACGTTGCATGGCAGGAGCGCGCCGATCGACGGATCAATTTCGAGCGCCTGCGCAGCCAGCCGCGGGTCGCCCGCGCCGAGGATCAGGTACGGGTTACGGTCGAGACCGAGCTTGGCCTTGAGGGTCGCTGCGACATCGATCTCGGTCAGCACACCGAAGCCTTCTTCCTTCAGGGCCAACTCAACGCGGGTGCGGATCTCGTCGATCGGTTGCGGCAGAGCAACCGTGAACGTGTAGCTGGACATCACTCGTCCTCCTGAATGGCGCGCGGAAACGTAAAGCGCCGACCGGCCCCGATCGGCGCTTCGCGCGGGATCTATGGTTCAGTTGCCCGACTGAAGCCGCCCGTGGAACTGCTGCATCTGTTCCGGATCGCAGGTTCCGGTCGCGACCATCTGGTCATTGAGCGACTGCATCTTCTCCATCTGATCGGGCGTCAACGTGGCGGAACCCATCTGGCCGCCCATCATTCCCGAGCCGCCCATCATTCCCGAGCCCCAGGATGGACTCGCGGTCGGTAAGGCTGCCGGGTCCTGGGCCAGAACCAGCCCCGCGGTCCCGAGCAAGAGCGCGCCGGCCAGTGCGCTTCCGGCCAAGATCCCAATTCGCTTCGATGCCATCGTGTGTCTCCTTCGACTAGATCCCGAGGAGGCGGCGAGCCTGCTCGTATTCCGCTTGCGTGACCTCTGCGCGCGCGAAGCGCGCCTTCAGGATTTGCGTCGTGTCGTCAGCTGCGAGCCTGTCCCGACTGGTGAATGCCGTGACCATGACCCACACGACCACCACGACGAGGACGACCCCGAGGATCATCCAGAGCGAGCCGCCGAGGCCCATTCCCAACTCAAAGCCCGTCATCACGGTTGTCTTCTCCTTCGTGTCCAAGCCAGGGTCGGCTCCGACACTCCGGATGATCGGACGCGCGGATCAAGTGGCCATGTGCGTCTACTTCAAGATCCGATGAAGAACATCTGACGGGCGGGAGAGTGGGCCAATGGCAATCTCGGCCCTCGTTCACCTGGCCCTCAGCCCCTCAGGTCACCCTCGATGAGCGTCCGTGACATGCCGAATCGAGGAGAACTGACGATGACGTCCACGACCGCGAGCGATCCCGTCTGCGGGATGCAGGTCGAACCTGAGTCGGCCGTTGCCGTCGAATACGCAGGCCACGTTTACTACTTCTGCGAATCAACATGTGCCGATACCTTCCGCGACGACCCCAGCCGCTGGATCCCGGATACCCGCACGGCTGAGAGCTGATGTCGGCCGATCAACAAGGGCGTTTGCTTGCGCTGACCTGACGGCCACCCCGAGATCCTCACCCGACCTTCAGGCCTGTCTCATCTCGCGCTTATCGGGCGCCCCCAAACTCGTACTAAGTCAGTACGTGTTTCGGCCACACCCAATTCGAACGTAAAGGAGAGTCATGATTTCGAAGAATCGCGTGGTTGCGTCCCTTGGCGTCGCCGCGGTCGTCGTCATCATTACGGGCGTAGTTGCCTTCAGTCGATCAACTGCGACGCCGTCCACGACGCCTGTAGCCGCCGCGGGGAGCGGTACGGTCTGGGTCGCCAACGAGTACGGGAACAGCGTCACGGTGATCGACGCCGCGACCAACGAGCCCGTCACGACACTCACCGGCATCGAGGGTCCGCACAACCTTCAGGTCGCTCCCGACGGGAAGAGCGTCTGGGTGGTCAGCGGCCACGAATCGATGGCTGTCATGATCGACGCCGCGACCTACTCGGTCCATGGAGCGATCCCGACAGGCAAGGCTCCGGCCCACATCGTGGTCAGCCCGGATGGCAAGATGGCTTACGCGACGAACGGGTCGGACGACACCGTGAGCGTCATCGACGTGGCGACCATGAAGGCAGTGGCGACGGTGCCAGTTGGCGCATACCCGCACGGGCTGCGTCCGAGCCCCGACGGCAAGTGGGTCTACGTCGCGAACGCCAAGGGCACGACACTCAGCGTCATCGACACTGCGACGAACACGAAGGTGACGGACATCGAGGTCGGTCAGAAGCCCGTGCAGGTCGCCTTCTCGCCCGATGGCACATTCGTCTACTTCTCGCTGAACGCGGAGAACGCGGTCGGCAAGGTCGATGTCGGGACAGGCACCCTCGTCGGGAAGGTCCCGGTCGGCGTCGGCCCGATCCAGGTGTTCGTGACTCCGGACAATCGCTACGTCCTGGCGGCGAACCAGGGAACCGAGGGCAAGCCATCGACGACCGTGTCGATCATCGACACCGCCACGTTCGCCGTCGTCGGCACGGTCGAAACCGGCCAGGGGGCACACGGGATCGTGATCGATCCTGGGAGCCGCTTTGCCTACATCTCGAACATCTACGGCGACAACGTCGCGGTCCTCGACATCGCAGCCCGCACGGTCGTCAAGACCATCTCCAGCGGCGATGGTCCGAACGGGATCAGCTTTTCAGCGATCCAGCCTGCGCCAGCGGCCGCCAGGGAGATCGCCATCCCGGTCCCCATGGGCGAGGGCGGCGACATGTCTGGGACGGAACACTGACCCTCGGCTCCGGTCGACAAGACTTCGCCGACGAAGGGGAAGCGAACCCGGGCCCGCGGCCCCGTTCGCTTCCGGCTACGCGCCTGGCAGCCTCACCCGGAAGGTGGCGCCTCGGCCTTCCCCCTCGCTCCGGGCGTCGACCCGGCCGCCCATCGCCACAGCGAGTGCGCGAGCAATGGCCAGGCCGATCCCCGAGCCGCCGAGGGCTCGCGACCGGGATGGGTCGACCCGATAGAACCGCTCGAAGACGTGCTCGAGCTGATCAGGGGTCAGACCCAGGCCATGGTCCATCACGCTGATCGCGACCTCGTCTCGCTCACGCCCGGCGGCGATGGTCACGACACCATCCCGGTGCGAGTAGCGGATCGCGTTGCTGAGAAAGTTGTCGACGACCTGTCGGAGACGCTCCGCATCCGCGCGCACCGTGAGCGGCCCTTGCCCGATGTCGGTTCGAATCTCGATGCCATGCTCCTGGGCCTCGGTGGCGAAGCGCTCGGCGGCGGCTCGGAGCTCGCTCCGGACATCGACGGTCTCAGGCGACAGGGACAGCTGGCGAGCCTCCGCCCGCCACAGCTCCTGGAGATCGTTGACGATCCTCGTCAGACGTGAGGTCTCGCCGCGCAGGAGCGTCCACGTGGCCTCCCCGGGCTGGATGATCCCGTCTTCAAGTCCCTCGAGATAGCCGTCAAGCGTGGCGAGGAGAGTCCGGAGCTCGTGCGCCACGTCGCCGACCAGCTCGAGGCGACGCCGCTCGGTCGCCTCGAGGAAGTCCGCCATCGTGTTGAACGACTCGGCGAGCTCGCCGATCTCGTCCTGCGACGTCACCGCCACCCGCTCGGCGTACAGCTCGCTGACCAGCTGGTGGCTCGCGCTGTGCCCCATCCGCCCAAAGTCGTCGGCGAGATTGCGGACGCTCCTGGTCGTCCAGCGCAGGGGGGACTCGGGGTCGCCCCGGGTGCCGGGCTCGATGAGCGCCTCGAGATCGGCGAGGATGGTGGGGTCCCGCTCCACCGTCCGCTTGCGGCCGCCACCCGGACGCCGCACGCGGCCTGCTGGGAACGCCCCATCGAGCAGATCGCCGAGACCACGCCGGATCGTCGTCACCGACGCCCCCGTCGCCCGGGCCACCGCCGCCTGCCCACCTCGACCGGCGGCCTTCGCCTCGGCGCCCAGGAACAGCCGCCGGGCCCGCTC
>JBBRCU010000048.1:0-19684 GCA_038204565.1 Candidatus Limnocylindrales bacterium | reverse complement strand
GACGTACTCGCCGCGGTCGCAACGGCGGCTGCCCATCGACTGGTCAACCTGACACGGATGGCCGTCGGGGCAATTGCCCTGAACAGGTTCCAGGAGCGACAGGGTCGCGAGGTCGGCGGGTGACATCCCTACGCGTTGACGACCTCGCGGTCGAACCGCTCGGCGGCCGCGACGAAGGCCTCGGCGGAGTCGGCGCGGAAGAAGAGCGCCAGGTGCTCGACGCCCAGGTCGGCCCATTTCTCGACTTCCGCCCGGAGGTCGTCGGCGGAGCCGCGCATCGCATAGCCCGTCGCGGTCTGGCTGTCAGGGGCCTCGTCGAACGCGACCCGCACCCGGGCAGACAGCAGTGGCATCGGGCGACCCGCGGCCAGCGCGGCCGCACGAATGGTCGGCAGCCGCTTCGCGTACGTCTCCGGCCCCGTTGCCGACGAGTGGTAGCCATCCGCGACCCGGCCGACCCGCTCGAGCGCGGCCGAGGCCTGGCCGCCGATCCAGATCGGGAGCGCCGATCGCTGGGCGGGAAGCGGCCCGAAGATGTAGTCGTCGAGCGGATGGAACCGGCCCGCGAAGGGTTCGCCCGACCCGGACCAGAGATGCCGCCACAGCTCGATCGTCTCATCGAGATAGGCGCCCCGCGCGTGGAACCGATCGGCTGCGTCGAGGTTGGCGAACTCCGCCTCGTTCCAGCCGACGCCGACGCCCGCAATCACCCGTCCGGAGGACAACGCGTCAAGGGTCGCGAGCTCCTTGGCCAGGATCACGGCATTGCGCTGGGGCACGACGAGGACGCTCGTCCCGAGCTTGAGCCCGGGATGGCGGGCGCCGACCCACGCCAGCGTCTCGATCGCGTCGAAGTTGATCCGGTAGTCGGCTCCGCCGGGGCTGCGATCGATCAGGACGTGGTCGGTCGTCCAGACGGCCTCCCAGTTGAGCCGGTCGGCGGCGTCTGCGGCGGCGTTGATCGCGGCGGTCGAACCGAGGGAGGTGAAGTTCGGAAGGCACAGTCCGTATCGCATCGCCGGAGCGTACCCGTTCGGTCCGATCGGCGGTTCGATGGGCGGTCCGGTGGGCGATGCGTCAGACTCCGCCGATGAGCTTCTCCGTCGCGGCTGACGCGTACGACCGCTTCATGGGCCGCTATTCCACGCCGCTCGCGCCTGAGCTCGCGTCGTTCGCAAACGTCGTCGAAGGCCAATGGGTTCTCGATGTCGGGTGTGGCCCGGGGGCGCTGACGAGCGAGCTCGTCCGGCGCGTAGGGGTTGGGCGGGTGTCTGCTGTCGACCCGTCCGGGCCCTTCGTCGAGGCGATTCGCGAGCGACTGCCGGACGTGACCGTCGCCCGTGCGTCAGCGGAGCACCTTCCCTTTCCCGACCAGTCGTTCGACGCGGTGATCGCCCAGCTCGTCGTGCATTTCATGACGGACCCCGTGGCGGGCCTCGCCGAGATGGCCCGGGTCGCCCGTCCGGGCGGGACCGTCGCCTCGTGTGTCTGGGACCATGCCGGCGGCCAGGGGCCGCTCGGCGTGTTCTGGGACGCGGTCCGGACGCTCGATCCGGACGCCCGCGACGAATCCGAGCTGGCCGGGGCGCGTGAAGGCCATCTGGCGGAAGTGTTTGCCGCCGCCGGCCTCCACGAGATCGAGGACACCGTGCTGTCGGTGAGCGTCGTGCATCCGACGTTCGAGGAGTGGTGGGAGCCGTTCACCCTTGGCGTCGGACCGGCCGGCAGCTATACCGCCGGGCTTGAGCCCGACCGGCAGGCGCGACTTCGCGACCTGTGCCGCGATCGGCTCCGCGACGAGCCGTTCACGGTGACCGCGCGGGCCTGGGCGGCACGCGGCCGGGTCCCGTGGTCGAGCCAGTAACGAGAGCGTCCTGACGTTGCCAGACCATGACCGGGGCGCCGTTGACGGACCCATGATGGCTCGGCATCATGAATCACCATGAGAGTCGTGACGCCGACCGATATGCGCAAACGCCTCGGTGAGATCCTCGACGCCGCATCCGCCGGTGAGCGGATCCTCATCGAGCGCGACCACCGGCCGATCGCCTGGCTGGTCTCGCCCGAGGACGGCCGCCGTTTCGACGAGGACAAGGAAGCTCGGATTGCGCGGTCCCTTGCCGCGCTCGATCGGCTTGACGAACTCAGCCAACGATTGGCTCGCGAGGATCTGGCCCCGAATGACGGATTGACCGAGGCCGAGTGGCTTGCCGAGGGACGCGAGCGGCGAACCGATCAAATTGAGGAGGCGGTTCGATCCGTGGGCAAGGCAGCAACAGAATGACCCGCGGCATCGTTCTCGACGCATCGGTCGCGCTCACGTTCCTTCTCCGTCAGAGCGGCCTCGAAGACGTCAAGGATCGGCTTCGAGCCTGGGAAGTCTCGGAAACGGCCATTCGCGTGCCTTCGCTGTTCTGGCTTGAGCTCTCGAACAGCCTGCTGCGGCGCCACCATTTCGACGGCCGGTCGGTCATCGAGGCGATCCACCAATTGGACGACCTCGGTATCGAGACCGTTCAGGTCGATCGTGCAATGGCGCTCCTTGCGATCGATCGAGCCGAACGGTTCGGCTTGACGACGTACGACTCGAGCTACCTGGTTCTCGCGGAGTTGGTCGACGCCCGTCTGTACACCGCGGATCGCGCTCTCCTCGCGGCCGCTGGATCGCGTGGTCTACCGGTCGTCGGGGCGGCGGACCATCGGCTTTCCGAGGCACCAGCTCCGTATGGCGCTGAGCGACGTCCGACGTGGCCCGACTACTCGGGCGCCTCGGCCTACCTTGCGCAGCTCCGCGCCGAGGCCCGCCGCCCCGCCTGATCGCCGGCCGGCCCTACCATGCCGCCATGCCCAATCGACTCGCCGGCGAGACCAGCCCGTACCTCCTCCAGCACGCCCACAATCCGGTCGACTGGTACCCGTGGGGGCCGGAGGCGCTCGACCGCGCGCGGACCGAGGACCGCCCGATCTTTCTCTCGATCGGCTACGCAGCCTGTCACTGGTGCCATGTGATGGAGCGCGAGAGCTTCGAGGACGCGGCCACGGCTGCGGACCTGAACCGGGACTTCGTCGCGATCAAGGTCGACCGTGAGGAGCGGCCCGACCTCGACCAGGTCTACATGGGCGCGGTCCAGGCACTGACCGGCCAGGGCGGCTGGCCGATGAGCGTCTTCCTGACGCCGGGCGGGCAGCCGTTCTACGGCGGGACGTACTTCCCGCCCCAGCCCCATCACGGGCTGCCGGCGTTCCGTGACGTCCTTGCCGGCGCGGCCCGGGCCTGGCGCGAGCAGCGATTGGACGTTGTCGCTACCGGCCAGCGCCTCGTCGAGAACCTCGTCGCCCAGAGCCAGCTGCCGACCGACGGCCGGGCCCCGACGGCGAAGCTCCTGGCAGGCACCGTCGATGCGCTGCAGTCGCGGTTCGACAGCCTCAATGGATCGTGGGGCGGCGCCCCAAAGTTCCCCCAGCCGATGACTCTCGACTTTCTCCTTGCCCGGATTGCGGCCGGCGACGGCCGATCGCGGACGATGGTCCGCTACACGCTCGATCGGATGGCTGACGGCGGGATCCACGACCAGCTCGGCGGTGGCTTTCACCGCTACGCCACCGATCCGATCTGGCTCGTGCCGCACTTCGAGCAGATGCTCTACGACAACGCCCAGCTCGCCCGGATGTACCTCCACGCCTGGGCCGTTCTCGGCATCGACCACTACCGCCAGGTCGCCGAAGGAGTGCTCGAGTACCTCCTCCGCGAGCTTCGCCGCGACGACGGAACCTTTGCCGCGAGCCAGGATGCCGATACCGGTGGGGTCGAGGGCGCGACCTTCACCTGGACGGCCGCCGAGATCCGCTCGATCCTCGGTGACGACGCTCCGCTGTTCAGCGCCACCTACGGGGTGCGCGACGATGGCAACTGGGAGGGCCGGACGATCCTGTCGCGGCTCCAGCCGGCCGCCGGCGACGACGGGGTCGTCAACCCGGAGCGCGAAGCGCAGCTGGCGCGGGCCAGGGCGCGGCTGCTCGATGTGCGCGCGGAGCGGCCGCAGCCCACTCGCGACGACAAGGCGATCGGGGCGTGGAACGGGCTCGCGATCGCGGCCTTCGCTGATGCCGCGCGGGTGCTGCGGTCGCCTGCCGCAGAACGCTACCGCGCGGCGGCGACTGAAGCGGCCGATGCGATCCTGGCGGGGCTGCGCCGACCGGACGGGCGAATCGGTCGCTCGTGGAAGGCTGGACGGGCAGCGGCGGAGGGGGTCCTCGAGGACTACGCTGACCTCGCCGACGGCCTGCTCGCCCTGTACGAGGCGACGTTCGACGAGCGCTGGTTCGTCACGGCTCGCGAGCTCGCGGACGTGATCCTCGCGCGGTTCGCCGATCCGGCCGGCGGGTTCTTCGACACGGCCGACGATCACGAGACGCTGGTCACCCGGCCCAGGGACCCCCAGGACAACGCAACGCCGGCCGGTGGCTCGATGGCGACGCGCGTCCTGCTCCGTCTCGGGGCGCTGACGGGCGACGACCGGTATCGCGCCGCCGCGGAGCGGGCGCTCGCGACCGTGACGCCCTACCTCGAGCGCTATCCGACCGGCTTCGCGAACTGGCTGTCGGCGGCCGAGCTTGCGGTGGCCGGGATCGTCGAGCTCGCCATCGTCGGTGATCCGTCCGATCCGGCCACGCAGGCGCTGCTGGCAACGGCTCGACAAGGCGGCCGATCCGATCTCGTGGTCGCGGTTCATCCCGATCCGGCGTCGTCCGTCGTGCCGCTCCTGGCGGACCGGATCGCGATCGATGGCCGGGCGACCGCCTACGTCTGCCGGGGGTTCGCGTGTCGGCTGCCGGTGACGGATCCCGCGGCGCTCATGGCGCAGCTTGCCGTCCCACCGCCGCCAACGGTCGCCAACGCCCGATCGACCGCGCCGCGTTGACGGACGAGCCTGCGATTCCAGCCGCTGCCATCGTTCCGGTCCTGCCCGCGGCGACGGTCGTGCTCCTCCGGCCCGGGCCGGGCGGACCGGAGGTCCTGCTCACCCGCCGGCCGCCGACGATGGCGTTCGGCCCGAACCTCCATGTCTTCCCCGGAGGCCGGGTCGACCCTGCGGACGCGGACCCGCGGATCTCGGCCGTCTCGAGGCGCTCGGCGGCCGACGCGGCCTCCAGCCTCGGGGGGAATCTTGCCCCCGGCGACGCGCTGGCCCTCCACGTGGCGGCGATCCGGGAGCTCAACGAGGAGGCGGGCATCCTGCTCGCCGAGGTCGGGGAAGACTCGGTCGGCGTCGCCGCGCTCAGCGGTCCCTGGTCCGGGGAGGACCGAGGGCCCAGTCTCCCCGACGCGCTCGACGGCCGGGGCATTCGGCTCAGGACGGATCTACTCGCGCCCATCGCGCACTGGACGACGCCGGCCTTCATGCCGCGCCGATTCTCGACGTGGTTTTTCGTCGCGGACCTGCCCTCGGGGGCCGAGCCCGCCTTCGCCGCGGATGAGGTCGATGAGCATGCCTGGCTCACCCCGGCCGACGCTCTCGATCACGTCGCCGACGGGGCGATCCAGATGTGGGTCCCGACGACGAGCGTGCTTCAGCGGTTGCTCCAGACGAGAGCCGGGTCGGCGGCCGAGGTCGCCGAACGGCTGGCCATCGGGTTCGCCCAGCCGCCGACGATCGGGCTGGAAGAACCGGGCGAGGTCCGGTTCACGCTCGGATCGGCCGGCGGTCTCCCGGGCCGCCGCTGCGAGACATCGCTGATCGGCGGCCGCGACGTCGTCCTGGTAGACCCGGGCGATGCGTCGGACGCGGCGATCGACGCGATCCGTGCCGCGGTCGCCCGGCGGGCCGGCGCGATCCGGGCGATCGTCCTGACCGGGACCGATCCGGACCACGCCGCGGGAGCCGAGGCGCTCGCGATCCCGCTCGAGGTCCCGATCTTCGTTGCCCCGGGCGGCGGTCGGTACCTGCCGTACCCGACGGTCGAACTCGCCGAGGGTGAGCGCCTGCCCGCGGATGTCGAGCTGCGCGTTCGGCTCGACGCTCTCGGGTCCGGGCGGCTCTCGCTGGAACGGCCGACCCGAACTAGCGGGGGAGTGACGCGCCCAGGTTCCGCAGGAAGTTGAGCGCCGCGGCGACCTCTGCCTTGGGGGCGTAGGGCCCCGGCATCAGGAAGCACGGCCGTCCGGACAGGGCAACGCCCTCGAGCTTGCCCCATGGCTCCGCCAGCGATCGGGCAGCGGCGATCTCTGCTGCTCGCTTGTACACGAACACCACTGCGGCCGGCCGCCAGATCGCGACCTTCTGCCAGAGTGGACCCACGCCCGCCCGGAGCGTCGCGTCGCTCGCCTCGTCGCGGGGCGTCGGAACCTTGAAGAGGTCGGTCAATCCGTGGCCGGCGGCCATCAGGGCGTCGTCGGCGCTCGCGATGTCCGTGTTGGGTGCGAGGATCTCGGCGGTCATCAGCCGCCGCCAGAACAGTTGTCCGAGTCGTCCCTGGAAGTAGTGGCCGGCCTCGACGCTGACCGGCGACGGGTTGAGCCCGACGAAGAGCAGCCGGTCACGCCGTGGCGGCAAGTCGGCCAAGGTCTGGACGGAGGAAGTTCCGACCGGGATCGTCGTCCGGTGAGGTCCGGGGCCGGGCCGTTCGAGGAGGACCTCGACGTCCGGCAGGATGGCATCGTTCACTCGGTCAGGGTACCGGCCGCGCCCGCCACAGGCTCCGCTTCGCGATGGATGAGCGCACCTCGGGCGATCCGCATCGGGCGGAACGTCAGGCGGGCGGATCGCCAGGCTTGCCGTCGTCGCGGAGCTTCGCGGCCTCGGTCTTCGCATCCCGGACGCCGCGACCGAGCGCCTGCCCGATCCGCGGCAGCGTCTTCGGGCCGCGCCAGATCAGGACGAGGATCAGCACGATGATGAGCGCAACGATGACGTCCGAACCCATGGCCGGATGGTACTCGCCTCAGCCCTTCGGCCGGAGGGCGACCGGGATGACCAGTCTGAGGGCCGTCCGCGTCGGCGAGAAAGAGACGACCTTGTTGTCGACGAGTCCGTGCTCGCGAGCAGCCGCGATGACCTCGACATCCCGGAGAGTCGCCGCCCGGCCCTTGCGTGACACGACCCAGATCGCCCCATTCGGGCGGATCCGCGGCCGGATTCCCGCGAGCCCTGCGAGCTCCGCCGCGCTGTCGGCGGCGAACAGGACGACATCCGTGTCGGGCTTCGGGCGGCCCACGGCGATGTCACTCGTCCGCCCCTGGAGTTCGCTTTCGAAGTCGAATCGCTCCGGCGGTTCGTCGTGGATCTCGCCGACAATGGCGACGCGCATCCCCGGGCGGACGCCGAGCTTGTCGAGAAGGGGCGTGGTGTAGACCCGTTCCATCGCCGCTATCGTGCCACTCATGTCCGACCTGCCGCTGCTCGTCTACGGCCCCCGCTCGCTCGACTACGACTTCGGCCCGGCGCACCCGCTGACACCACGCCGGTTCGGGCCGGGGATCGACCTGCTGCGCGCCGTCGGCGCGGAGCCCGGCCTCGCGCCCGAGCCGGCAACCGACGCCGAGTTGCTGCTGGGCCACACCCGCCGCTACCTCGACGTCGTCCGTCGCTTTTCGGAGATCGATCACGGCTGGATGGAGCCGGAGGCCGGGATCGGGGTCGGCGGCGACGATCCGCCGTTTCACGGGATGCACGATGCGGCGGCCGCGGTTGCCGGTGGCTCACTCCGCGCGATCGAGGCGATCCTCCGCGGCGAGGTCGACCATGCATTCCACCCCGGCGGCGGGCTTCACCATGCGATGCCGGCCCGGGCATCGGGCTTCTGCATCTACGACGATCCGGCCCTCGCAATCGCCCGTGCCCGGCTCGACGGCCTGCGCGTCCTCTATGCCGACCTCGACGTCCATCACGGCGACGGCGTCCAGATGATCCACGCTGCGGATCCGGGGGTGCTCACGGTGTCGTTCCACGAGAGCGGGCGGTACCTGTTCCCTGGGACCGGCTTCGCTGATGAGGTCGGCGAGGGCGCCGCGGCCGGGACCATCGTCAATGTCCCGCTCCCGCCCGATACCGGTGACGGCGCCTGGCTCGCGACCGTCACGTCGCTCCTGCCGGAGCTGGCGGCCGAGTTCCGGCCAGACATCGTCGTCTCGCAACACGGCGCCGACAGCCACCTCTGGGACCCGCTCGCGCACCTCGCCAACACGGTGACCGCGATGGGAGCGGCCGCCCGCCTCGTTCATGACCTCGCTCACGAACATGCCGGCGGCCGCTGGCTCTCGACCGGCGGTGGCGGCTACGACGCCTATCGAGTGGTGCCCCGAACCTGGGCCCTCGTCTGGCTGGCGGCCGCCCACCGCGACACTCCGTCCGAGACGCCCGAGGCATGGCGGGAGCACTGGACGGCGGAGGCCCAGCGTCATGGCCAGGCACCGCTGCCGCGGACCTTCGATGACGCGCCAATCCCGACCGAGCCGGGAATCGTTCGGGAGATCGAGCGGACTGTCGCTGGCGTCCGCTCGACCGTCATTCCGCTGCTGCGCGAGGCGGTCCGGCGCGTTTGACGAGACGGAATCGAAAGACCCGGGCCGATGGCCCGGGTCTTTCGTCTGGCTGCTGTTCGGTTCAGCTCGGCGCTGGACTGGGCGCGAGCGGTCGCGCGGTCGAGACTTTTGCCCGCCACGGCGTGCCGAGCATCGGCAGGAGGTAGCGGTCGACGCCGTAGTAGCCGGCGACCTTCCAGGCGAGCATCAGCCCGATGGCCATCGTGAACAGGACCGGGTTGGTTGACGCGGAGCCTGCGAGCAGGAAGCTCATGTTCATCAGGGCCCCGAAGAACGCGGCGACTCCGACGAGCGCTCCGACGAGGAGGCCGATCCCGACCGCGAGCTCACCGAAGGCGACGATCCAGGCGAACCATGTCTGATGATGGCCCTGGAGCAGGAAGTTGATGAAGTCGCGATACCACTCGAACGAGATCGGACCCTTGGCCGTGGTCGGGTCGACCTTGACCGCGCCGGTCCAGTAGCCCGCCAGCGCGGAGCCACCGTCGGTGATCCAGCCACCACCGGTCAGCTTGTGCCAGCTTGCCTCGACCCACGAGAAGCCGAGGAATAGCCGAATCGGCAGCCAGAAGAGTCCGGCGGCCTTGTTCGAGAACAGGTAGCGGGTGAAGGCCGGTCCCTCGATCTGGACCTCCTCGTTGCCCTCGCTCTTGCGGTCCTGGAACATCAGGACGATCACGATGAGGAAGAGTGCCCAGAAGGCGATCGTCGCGATTGGGCGCAACGCGCTGCCGGGCTCGATCGAGAACCAGGGGTTCTCCATCGCAAACAGGATGACCGCGGCGATGACGCCGAGAACGGTCACATAACGGCGGTAGGTGGACATCGCGTCTCTCCATCTGATTGAGCCGCCACCAGCCGCGTGGCCGGGATGCAGCGGTTCGATCTCTGGCCAGATGGTCCGCCCGTTGCCTTTGACGTCGGCGGAGTCCATCGGCCCGTCGTTGGGGGGCCGAAGGGCACGACCTGCCAAGTCTTCACAACGAATTCGAACGGGTGGTCGAAATGACGAGGCCCCCTATACTCCGATCTCCCGTGGCCACCGTGTCGATCCCGCCCTCGGACCCGCTCGCGACCGCGGCCGACGCTGACCCGCTGGCGCCGTTCTCGCCGGCTGTCCGGGCCTGGTTCGAGAGCTCGTTCGCCGCGCCGACGCAGGCCCAGGCTGAGGGCTGGGCCGCGATCGCCCAGGGCAAGCACACCCTGATCCACGCCCCGACGGGCAGCGGCAAGACGCTGGCGGCGTTCCTGTGGACGCTGGATCGGCTCGCGGCCCGGCCGCCCCGCCCGCCCTCGACTCGCCAGGACCCCGGCACCATCCGCGTCCTGTACGTGAGCCCGCTCAAGGCCCTCACCTACGACGTCGAGCGCAATCTCCGGGCGCCTCTGGCCGGGATCGCCCTCGCCGCCGCCCGCCTCGGCGAGCCGGCACCCGACATCACCGTCGCGAGCCGGACCGGCGACACGCCGGCCGAGGAGCGGCGTTCGATCGCCCGCCACCCGCCGGACATCCTGATCACGACCCCGGAATCGCTCTACCTCATGCTGACGAGCCAGGCTCGCGACGTCCTCCGCGGCGTCGAGCATGTGATCGTCGACGAGGTCCACGCGATCGCCGGATCGAAGCGGGGTGCCCACCTCGCGCTCAGCCTCGAGCGGCTCGATCACCTCGTGGCCGAACAGGAGGGGTATCGTCCGCCGCAGCGGATCGGCCTGTCGGCCACCCAGCGCCCGCTCGGGCTCATCGCCCGCTTCCTGGGCGGTGCCGGGCCGGGCCGCGAGGTGGCAATCGTCGATGCCGGGGGCCGCAAGGCGCTCGATCTGCAGGTCATCGTTCCGATCGAGGACATGACGGAACCCGGTGAGTTGCTGCCGCTCGACCAGCAGCCGGGCGGGCCCGCTACCGCCCCCGAGGCGCGCGTCAGCATCTGGCCGGCCATCCATCCCCGGATTCTCGAACTGATCCGCGAACACCGCAGCACCATCGTCTTCACGAACAGCCGGCGCCTGTCCGAGCGGCTCGCCCAGCGGCTCAACGAGCTGGCCGGGCAGGACCTCGTCCGAGCCCACCATGGGTCCGTCGCCCGGGAGCAGCGGCTCCAGATCGAGGAAGACCTCAAGGCGGGTCGCAGTCCCGCGATCGTTGCCACGAGCAGCCTCGAGCTGGGCATCGACATGGGTGCGGTCGATCTCGTCATCCAGGTCGAGAGTCCGACATCGGTGGCCCGTGGCCTGCAGCGGGTCGGCCGGGCCGGGCACCAGGTCGGGGCGCCGAGCAAGGGCGTGATCTTCCCGAAATACCGTGGCGATCTGCTCGAGGCTGCGGTCGTCACGCGGCGGATGCACGAGGGCGCGATCGAGGCGACCCAGATCCCGCGCAATCCGCTGGACGTCCTCGCCCAGCAGCTCGTGGCGATGACCGTGATGGACAACTGGACCGTGGACCAGCTCCTCGCGACCGTGAACCGCGCGACGCCCTACGAGACCCTCAGCCGGGAGGTCCTCGAGGGCGTCCTCGGGATGCTCAGCGGGGCCTATCCCAGCGACGAGTTCGCCGAGCTGAAACCGCGCGTCACCTGGGATCGGGCGACGGATGTGATCGCGGGCCGCCGCGACGCCCGGGTGGTCGCGGTGACGAGCGGCGGCACGATCCCCGACCGCGGATTGTTCGGCGTGTTCATGGTCGGCGAGGCCGGAACGCCTGGGCGGCGGGTTGGCGAGCTCGACGAGGAGATGGTCTACGAGAGCCGGACCGGGGAGGTGATCACGCTCGGGGCGAGCAGCTGGCGGATCGAGGAGATCTCACACGACCGGGTCACGGTGTCACCCGCGCCGGGCGTCCCGGGCAAGCTCCCATTCTGGCATGGCGACGCCGTCGGTCGGCCGATCGAGCTGGGCCGGGCGCTCGGAGCGTTCGTCGGCGAAGCGGAGGCGGACCTTGGCCGCGGGGCGCGGGGCCGGGCGGCCATGGTCGGACGCCTGCGCGAGCATCACGACCTCGATGCCTGGGCTGCCGAGAACCTCGTCGCGTATCTCGAGGACGAGCGCGCGGCGACCGGCGCACTTCCGACCGACAAGCGGATCGTCGTCCAGCGCTTCCGCGACGAGCTGGGCGACTGGCGGATGGTCCTGCTGACGCCGTTCGGTGGCCGGGTCCACGCCCCGTGGTCGCTCGCCCTCGAGGCCCGCCTGGGTGAACGGCTCAGTGCCGAGGTCCGGACGATCTGGTCCGACGACGGGATCGCGATCCGCCTGCCGGACGGCGACGACGGCGTCGCCATCGCCGAGAAGCTGCTGTTCCCCGACGCGGATGAGGTCGAGGACATCGTCGTTGGCCAGGTTGCTTCGTCTGCCCTGTTTGCCTCGCGCTTCCGCGAGAACGCGGCCCGGGCACTGCTCCTGCCACGCCGCCGCCCCGGCACGCGGACGCCGCTCTGGCAGCAGCGCCAGCGGGCGGCCGACCTGCTCGCGGTCGCGTCCCGCTATGGCAGCTTCCCGATCCTCGTCGAGACGTATCGCGAGGTCCTCTCGGACGTCTTCGATCTACCCGCACTGCGCGAGGTCCTCGGCGGTGTCGCCCGGCGTGAAATCGCGATCCACAGCGTCGAGCTGCCGAAGGCCAGCCCGTTCGCGAGCTCGCTCCTGTTCGACTACGTCGCGGCCTATATGTACGACGGCGACGCGCCACTGGCCGAGCGGCGGGCCGGCGCCCTCACCCTGGACCGGGACCTCCTGCGCGAGCTGCTCGGTCAGGAGGAGCTCCGCGAGCTGCTCGATCCCGAGGCGCTGGCAGATCTCGAGCTGTCGCTTCAGGTGCTCACGAAGGATCGGCAGGCGACGACCGCGGACCAGCTCCACGACGTCCTGCGCCGCCTCGGCGACCTCTCGGCCGACGAGATCGCGGCCCGCTGCGACGGTGGTTCGGCAGTCGGTCACACCTGGCTGACGGAGTTGATCGCGTCACGCCGGGCGGTCGCGGCTCGGATCGCGGGCGACGACCGCTGGATCGCCATCGAGGATGTCGCCCGCTATCGCGACGGCGTCGGTGTGTCGCCGCCGACCGGCGTGCCGGCCGCATTCCTCGGCCCGGCCGCCGGAGCGCTGGACGGGCTGCTCGCCCGGTTCGCCAGGACCCACGGTCCGTTCCTCACGCCCGAGCCCGCCGGTCGCTGGGGTTTGCCGATCGGCGTCGTCGGGGATGCCCTGAACCGGCTCCTCGCCACCGGAACGATTCTCCGCGGAGAATTCCGGCCCGGTGGCGCGGAACGCGACTGGATCGACCCGGACGTCCTGAGACTGCTCCGGCGGCGGTCCCTGGCCCGGCTCCGCAAGGAAGTCGAGCCGGTCGATCCGGCGGCCTTCGCCCGATTCCTTCCCGCCTGGCACGGCGTGGCCACAGTCGGCGAGGCGGCGGCTCCATTGCGCCAGAATGCGGCGCTCGAGCGCCTCGCCCAGGTCGTCGATCAGCTGGCCGGTGTCGCGCTCCCGGCCTCGGTCCTCGAACGCGACATCCTGCCGGCGCGCGTGCCCGGATACCAGCCGCGTCTCCTCGATGAGCTCGGTGCCCTGGGCGAGGTGGCGTGGGTCGGTCGGGGGAGCCTCGGCCGCGACGACGGCCGGATCGCGCTCGTTCGGCCCGGTCGCGAGCTCCTTCTGGCGGCGGCGTCGCCCGACGCGGCCGAGCGTCCGGCGGGCGCGCGTCACGAGGCGATCCGGGCGCACCTCGCCGCCCGCGGGGCCTCGTTCTACCGAGAGTTGTTCGCGGCGGCCGGCGGCGGACCTGATCGCGACGTCCTCGACGCGCTGTGGGACCTCGTCTGGGCGGGCGAGGTCACCAACGACACGTTCGCTCCGCTCCGGGCGCTGCGCTGGAAACGGACGGACCGCGGCCTGCGCCGGCGCGGCCCGGGCCGGCTCACTGCCCTCGGCCCGCCCGAGGCGGCAGGCCGCTGGTCGCTCGTGGCGGCGCCCACGAGTTCGCCGACCGAGCGGCTCCACGCGATTGCCCTTGCCCTGCTCGATCGGCATGGAATCGTGACCCGCGAGGCGGTGGCCGGTGAGGGGGTCGACGGTGGCTTCTCGGCGGTCTACCCGATCCTTCGCGCGCTCGAGGATGCCGGACGGATCCGCCGCGGCTATTTCATCGACGGCCTCGGCGCGGCCCAGTTCGCCCTTGCGGGCGCGATCGAGCGACTGCGCTCCGCCCGCGAGCCAGGGCGTGACGCGGCCGATCGCGCGGTCCACCTGCTCGCTGCCGCCGATCCGGCCAATCCGTATGGCGCCGCGATCGCCTGGCCGCGCCGTGGCGACGACGACCGACGATCCCTCCAGCGCGCCGCCGGCGCCTACGTCGTCCTCGTCGACGGCGTCGCGGCGCTCTACCTCGACCGGGGTGGCGGGTCGATCCAGGTGCTGCCCCCGGCCGACGATCCGGACGTCGGCGAGACGGCTGCCCGCGCCCTTGGAGCGCTCGTCGACGACGGTCGGATGCGCGAGCTCGTGATCACCAAGGTCGACGGCGAGGCGGTCGCCACTTCCGGATTCCGGGATCGACTGGTCAAGGCGGGCTTCGTTCCAGGATACCGCGGTCTCGCGTTACGGCCTGCCGGCCGCGCCCCGGGCATCCCGTCCGGGCAGTCGCGAACGCCGGCTTCGCCATTCCGCCGGACGCCGAATCGGCTCGACTGACCCGGATGCCCGAAGGCGACACGCTCCTCCGGACCGCCCGGGGGCTGGCCCCGCACCTGGTCGGCCGGACGGTCAGCGCGGCTCGGGTCAGGCCCGGCGGTCCGCAGGTGGCGAGGATCGTTGGCGCCACGATAACGGGCGTCGAGGCGGTCGGCAAGAACCTCCTGATCCGCTTCGACAACGGGCTCGAGATCCGGACTCATCTCAAGATGACCGGGTCATGGCACCGCTATCGGCCCGGCGAGCCATGGCGCCGGCCGGCCGGCCGTGCCCGACTGGTGATCGAGGTCCCCGGCACCGTCGCGGTCTGCTTCGACGCCCCCGTGATCGAGTTGTTCGAGAGCCGGGCAGAGGCCCTCCACCCGACGCTCGCCCGGCTCGGCCCCGATCTCCTGGCGCCCGGCTGGGGTCGGGACGAAGCTGGTGAGGCGCGCCGCCGGCTGCGGGACCCTGGCCGGGCGTCAATGACGATCTCCGCGGCCCTCCTCGACCAGCGGGTGGTCGCCGGGATCGGCAACATCTGGCGCAACGAGACGCTGTTCCACGAGCGGATCGATCCGTGGGCACCGGTCGCCGAGCTCGTCGACGCCGATCTCGACCGCCTGCTGGCGCGCGCGGGTGCGCTGCTCCGGGCGAGCGTCGCGACCCGCACGGGCCGGTCACCCATGTGGGTTTACGGGCGGGCCGGTCGACCATGTCGGACCTGTGGCACGCTCGTGCGGTCGGCTCCGTCGGACATCGGGATCCAGCGGACGACGTATTGGTGTCCCGCCTGTCAGGGCGGAGAAGGGACGGGCGATGGCGGCAATCGCCGTCCAATGTGAAGGCGGCCGAACCGACGGCTGGACATGCTCGGTGACCGTGCATGAAGACGGCATCGACGTCTCGAGCCACGTCGTTCTTGTCGCGGCGTCCGACCTCGAACGCCTGGCGCCCGATGCCGCGGATCCGACAGCCCTCGTCAGGGCGTCGTTCGCGTTCCTGCTCGAGCGCGAATCCCCGCAGCTGATCCTGCCTTCGTTCGAGCTGACGGATATCGCCCGGTACTTCCCGGAGTACGAGGCCACGATCCGGAAGTTGGCCCAGGCCCACTGAACGGGCGCCGATCAGGGGCGACGGCCCATGGTGACGACCACCGGGTAGGGCAGGCCGAACGACAGGGAGTGCCAGATCGTCAGCTGTTCGTAGACGATCGGGACGACTTCGAATATCTCCTCGGACGTCGCGTCGCTCCGAGCCGGGCTCGAGGTGGCACAGGTGCCGGCGAGGCCCAGGATCGCGAGATTCGCCTTGCCTCCCTGGATTGTCAAGGCGGATCGCAGCCGGTCCGTTGCGTTGTGCAGCCGGGACTTGACGGCCCCGGCCGGAATGCCGACTCGCTCGGCGATCTCCTCGACCCTCAGGTCGTTCCAGAACCGCAGGACCAGGACGATCCGTTCGTCCGCCTCCAGCGTCTCGAATGCCCGGCTCATCGTGTCCCTGTCATGAACACCATCCCGGAAGTCGGGCGGCCGGTCGGCGCTTCGGCCGACCTCCGAGGATGGCAGCTCGGCCACCGGTCGACGTGGCCGCGCCCGCAGCCGATCCCGGCAGACATTCACGACGATGCGCCCGAACCAGGCCTCGAACCGATCTGCCTCGCGCCGTCCGGTCCGGCCGCGCCACGCCGCGAGGGCGGCGTCGGCCACGGCATCCTCCGCGTCCACCGCACTGCCGAAAGTGACGGTCGCCAGGCGGTAGGCCTGGCGCGGGCTGCATCCATCCTCCCTTGGACCTGACGATGCCTCTCGGTCGAACGTTCACGCAACCCCGGATCCGGCCACGGACCCGCGTATGATCGCCGCCGATGTGCGAGCACTACGTCGCGCGAGCAAGCGAGCCGTTCCGACTGGATGAACTCTGGCCGTTCACCGAGCGCCTCGAGCGGTTCGGCATGGCTGGATTCGGCTGGGGCGCCGCCTGGCTGACCGCCGCGGGCGGCATCGCCTGCCACCGCGACGTCCGCGCCTTCCGCGACGATCCGGCGGCCGGCGTCGTGGGCGCGATCGAAACGACGAGCGTCCTGGTCCACCTCCGCCGTCCCTCGAAGTTGTCGACGCACCGGCTCGCGGACACCCAGCCATTTGCCGACCCGGCCGGACGGTTCGCGTTCAGCCACAATGGCGACCTGCGTCACGTCCGTGCGGCCCGGCACCAGTACCACGCCGAAGGCAGGATCACGGGCCGCGCGGATACCGAAGTGGGCGCACGCTGGCTGGAGGACGCCTGGGACGGGTGCCCCACTCCCGCAACGGCGCTCCGGACCCTCCACCAGACCTTCGGCGGCCAGGCCAACCTGGCGGTCCTCGGCGGCGGCGGCGCGGTGGTCCACTACGCTGGCAACACCGAGAACCCGGTCTTCTCGTTCCGCGTCGGACGGATCGGCATCGTGTCGACGGCGCTCTATTCGATCGATCGCTCCCTCTTCCAGCTTGCGGCCCCGGACGCGACGGAGCGCCGCGTGGTGAAGCCGGGCGTCGCGGTCGCCCTCGACGCATCAGGTGCGCCTGTCTCGGACTGAGGCGACGCCATCGCAACAATCGGCTCCGGCGGGCGTCGTACGCTAGAACTCAGGGCACGTTCGGGGGAGCGGAGGGTGGACGTGACGGATCTGGTGCGTGTGCGGTCGACCGGCGACGGCGCAATGGCCGCGGTCGGGCGGCGCCCGACGACGGAACTTCCCATCGGCCACCTGGTCAGAATCTCGCTCTATTGGCTCGGCCTGACCGCCATCGATGGCGCGGTCGGGGTCTTCACCCAGAACCGCCTGAACTACGACGGGTTCGCGGCCGCGTCGGAGGTGGGCCGGACCCTCACCCTTCTGTCGATCCCGGTGGCATTCCTCTCGATTCTCATCCAGCCGACAGTCGGTGCGATCAGCGATTACACCGTGAGCCGCTGGGGCCGGCGCAAGCCCTTCATCGTGTTCGGCTCGCTCCTCGATCTCGTGTTCCTTGCCGGCATCGCGCTCGCCAACAACGTCCTGATCCTTGGCGTATTCGTGTCACTGCTGGCGATCAGCACGAACATCGCCCGTGGCCCATTCCAGGGCTACGTGCCAGACCTCATCGCCGAACGCCAGGTGGGGATGGCGAGCGCCCTCGTCGGCCTGATGCAGATCCTCGGAAATGTGACCGGCTTCCTGCTCGTGACGATCGCGGTCGCGTTCAACCAGATGGCGTTCGCTATCGCCGCGGTCGCGATCGTCGAGCTGATCACGATGGTTGCCGTTGTCGTCCGGGTCAGCCCGGGCCTGCCACCGCTCGAGCGGGAGGGCCGCTCCTGGACCACGATCGCGAAGTCGGCCTGGGCCACCGACATCCTCCGCGAGCGCTCGTATGTCTGGCTTGTCGTGTCGCGCCTGTTCTTCCTGATGGGCGGCGCGATGCTCGTCAACCTCGTCATCACCTACCTGAAGCAGACGCACAACCTCCTCGAGAAGGAGGCCAACGCGACGAACACCGTGCTCCTCGTCGTCGTCGTGATCGCGAACCTGATCGCCATCGTCCCGAGCGCCCGGATGTCCGACCGGATCGGGCGCAAACCCGTCATCTACGCCAGTTGTGTCGTCGGCGCCTCCGGGCTTCTGATCGCCGCGTTCGCGCCGTCGGTGGCGTGGCTCTATCTCGGCGCCTTCCTCTTCGGGGCGTCGGCGGGCACATTCCTCGCGGTCGACTGGGCCCTGATCACGGACATCATCCCGCGGGCAAATTCGGGCCGATACATGGGCCTCTCGAACGTCGCCACGAGCTCGTCCACGGTCTTTGCGGTGATGACCGGCGGGCTCACGCTCGACTTCGTGAACGGGGTGTTCGGCGAAGGCACCGGACCGCGCGCCGCATATCTTCTCGGGGCCTGTTACTACGTCGTGGCGATGATCTGCCTCCGGCCGGTCGTCGAGCCGGATCGTCGGTCGGCCAGCCGGGGCGAGGCCGCAGCCGTCGCCTGAGTCGAAGACGGCCCCTCAGTCGGCGTCGGATCCGATCGGTTCGGCCGCCTGGACCTGCCGATCGCTGGGAGATCCGTGGGGCAGGCCGAGCCAGCCCCGGACCCGGCGCATCGGGGATCGCCGCTCGGCCCGCAGCGAATCGAGGCGGGCTCCCCACCAAGCGCGGCGGACCCACCCGAACGGGTCGCGGCTGCGCCACACGAGTGGGACCAGAGCCCACAGGAACACGATGTAGTCGAGCCGGATCGGGCGCCGCCCGAAGCTCACCAGTGCCTCGAGCTGGGCGATGGTCCCGGGCAGCGTCGCCAGGCTCAGGAGGACTGACACCGCCAGGAACAGCAGGCCCCACAGGCGCGCTCGCGGGCGAAGCACGAACAGGAACACGACCGGGACCCATTTCATCCAGCTCGCGACTGCCCAGAGAGCGCCCGCCAGCCGCGGTCCGCTGAACTGGGCGCCCCACAGGAGCAGGGTCAGGGGCAGGTTGATGTTGCCCGTGTCGAGGTTCGCACCGAAGGGGAACCCGAGCAGGGCGACGAGGATCGCGGTTTGCAGTGGTTGCCGGCTGTAGGCCCAGTGGATCGTCCAGAGCAGAATGAGGACGGTCCCCCCACGCCAGACGTACCACGCGACGTCCCACGGCATGAGGGCCCACGGCGCGAACAGCGGGAGCATCCACGGCGCGTAGACGTACGGCAGGAAGGGGCCGGTCGGACGATAGGGATCGCCGCCGCCGAGCCAGATCCGGACTGCCGCCCAATACGCTCGGGCGTCCGCGCCGGCCGGCTCTCCTCGGGCCACGAGAGCCGCGGCCAGGCACCCGAAGGTGACGATCAACAGCGCCATCGCGAGGATCCGGCGACGATCGTGGAGGCGGCGAACCTGGTGGCGGAGGGCACGACGGAGGACCGCCGCGCGCCGTCGCTGCGGCCGCACATCGGTCGAGCGAACGACGCCCGACGTGGGGCTCGAGCTTCGTCCGTTCACATGATCCTCGGTCGGCCGCGTCGAGAGGGACTCGACGGTCGCGGACGGCCGCGCTGGGGCACGGTCGGCGGCAACTCTGGTTCCACCGCCGCTGCCATTCCGAAATCGGCGTCGCCGTCCCTCATCATGCGCGGGCATTCTGGCAGACAGGCGACGCGAACCCGTCGTGGCGACCGAACCGCAACATCCCCCCACGCGCCGGGCGGATCGTCAGGTTGCATCCCACGCTATCCTTCGGCGATCCGAGACGAGGAGCGCGCGCGTAGGTGACCGACGGCACCGTCATCATCATCGGCGGGGCGGAGGACAAGATCCGGGATCGGGTCATCCTCAACCGGTTCGTCGCGCTCGCGGGCGGCCGCGATGCAACCGTCGTGGTGATCTCGACGGCGTCGAGCCTCGGGACCGAAGCGGGTGAGCGCTACCGCCAGATCTTCACGGATCTCGGGGTCCATTCGGTCCGACCCCTCCACGCGACG
>JBBRCU010000047.1:0-19984 GCA_038204565.1 Candidatus Limnocylindrales bacterium | reverse complement strand
GGTGCCACCGGACACGAAGATGTTCAGGCGCGCCTCGACGCAGGCCCGGAGGAAGTCGAACATGTCGGGCGTCGACGTCCCGAATCGGACGAGGTCGTCGGTCGTGAACGGGCTGGCCGAGAACTTCCGGATCGTGATGACCGGCCCGACGAGCGACAGGGGCGGAATGATCGCGTTGACCCGGGAGCCGTCGGTCAGGCGGGCGTCGACCATCGGCGACGACTCGTCAACGCGGCGACCGATCGGGGCGATGATCCGGTCGATGATCCGCATGACGTGGTCGTCGTTCTGGAAGACGACGTTCGTGAGCTCCAGCTTGCCCGACCGCTCGATGTAGACCTGGCGCGGGCCGTTGACCATGACCTCCGAGATCGACTCGTCGCGAAGGAGCGGCTCGAGCGGCCCGAGGCCGATGATCTCGTCGGTGATCTGCTCGAGCATCCGGACGCGCTCGGCGCGGGTCAGGGCCAGGCCTTCCTCGTCGATGACCTTGCCGAAGATCTCCTCGATCTGCCGTCGGACCTCGACCTGGTTCGACAGGTCGAGCTTCGGGTCGAGATCCTGGATGACCCGGCTCTGGATCCGGAACTTGACGTCGCGGAAGGACTCCCGAACCGGAGCCTGGGTCATCAGCCGCTGCGCCGGCGTCGCAGTCGGTGGGCCTCCGGCGCCCGGAGGCGGGACGGCCGGCAACCCCGGCGAGGACGGCCCGGCGGGACCGGCTCCCGGCCGAGCACTCTCGATCCGCTTCAGCAGTGACATGGCATCTGACCCCTTTTTGCGCCGCGAGGCTCGCTACCGACGGTGATCATCGGAATGAGAACATGGACTTCTTCTGGGCTGTCTTGCGAGTGGCTTCGCCTGGGCTCGACGCTCGCTCTCCGGCAACCGCCTGGGCCAGCCGGAGGATGTCCTGGGAGACCTGTGCCTCCCGGTTGGAAAGGAAGAACGGCACGCCCCGGTTGAGGGCGTACACGACGGACCGACCGTCGCTGACGATCGTGTGGTCGACCTTGCGGCCGATCGAGCTCTCCACGTCGGCGACGCGGATCCCGAGGCTCGAATCGGCCCGATTGAGGACGAGCTTGATCTTGTTCGGCTCGTAGCCGAGCTGGTCGCCGACCTCGAGGAAGAGCCGCATGTTCTTGATGCTCGTGATCTCGAGGCTGAGCATCGTGAGGATCGTGTCGGCCGCGTCGAGGATCGCGAGCGTCGTCTCGTTGAACCACGAGGTGCAGTCGACGATGACGAGGTCGTTGGTCCGGCGCAGGGCATCGAGGACCTTGCGCACGCCCGACGGGGTGATCAGCTCGGCCATCTCCGGCGAGGGCGGGGCGAGCAGGACGCGGATCCCGGCGGAATGGTTGATGACGAACGTGTCGATCGACTCGAGCTCACCCGCTTCCAGCTCGGGAATGAGGTCCGCGATCGACTTGTTCTTGGGGTTCAGGTTGAGCAGCACCCCGACATCGCCGAACTGGAAGGAGCCGTCCATCAGGACGACCGACTTGCCGAGCTCGGTCGCTGCGGCGACCGCGAGGTTGACCGCAACCGTCGTCCGGCCGACGCCGCCCTTCGGGCTGAAGAGGGCCACGATCCGGCCGTCGTGCTCGTGGTCCTCGGCCGCGGCGACTGTCCCTGACGTCCCGCCCGCCGCTCCCGGCATCGCGCTCATCCGGCTCTGCTTGTCACGCTCGCGGGTGTAGACCTGCCGGATCGACGCGGTGAGCTCGTCACTGCTGAACGGCTTGACGAGGAATTCGCGGGCGCCGGCGAGCATCGAGCGACGGAGGTAGTCGGCCTCACCCTGGACCGACATCATCACGACCGACGCGGTCGGCACCTGCGACGAGAGCTTCTCGGTCGCGGTGATCCCGTCCATGTCCGGCATGTTGATGTCCATCAGGACGACATCCGGAAGCATCGACGCGGCCATCGTCAGCGCCTCGCTGCCCGACGCGGCGGCCCCGACGACCTCGATGTCGCTCTCGAACCCGAGGAGCTTCGTCAGGTGGTCGCGAGTCTCGGCGATGTCGTCCACGATCAGGACGCGGATCTGGTCGGTCATTGGTCAGTGGTTCCGGCAGGTCTTGTTGACGGTTCGATGGTCGAGGCGCCGAGCCCCGGAGTGTCGGACGGGCGCGGGACCGGAGGTCCGTCGCGCCCGTCGCGAGGCCAGGATCGGGGTCCAGGTCGCGTTGGCGACCGGTTCGCCTCGGTTCGTTACGGCTTCGTGGTGGGCCGGGCCTGGGCCGGCAGGATGGCTTCGACGAGCTCCGGGATCGGAACGGCGAAGTCGGTGGTGAGCTTCTTGAGGGTGATGCCCTCGGAGCCGCTCGGCGGGGAGTCGATCGGGTTGCCGTTGGCGTCGATGAAGTCGGCGCGGGCCCGCAGGACGAGGGTGATCGAGCCGTCGAGCTGGGAGAACTTGAGGATCTCGGCCTGGGACGGGGTGACCGCGAGGATCACGATCTCCTGCTGGCCATTGAGTGATGTCGTGCCGCTCGAGGGGGCCGGCTGGCCATCCGCCGCGGCGGGCGGCGGCGGGAGCTGGCGGCAGAGGACCTGCATGCCCTCGATGAGGAGCTTGACGCTCGTGCCGTTCAGGCCGGCGACGACGGTGATCGAGTTGTCGGTCGGGTTGAGGGTGACGACCGGGAACTTGTCGCCCGTGAAGCCAATGACCGAGTCGACGAAGTCACCCGCGTTGATCACGGTGCCGACGCCGGAGACCTGGTCGACCTGGACGGACATCGCCCGCTTGCCGGCCGGCACGTCGATCGTGCCGCAGCCCGTGGTCGAGGTGTCGAAGTCGGCCGCCTCGAGCTGGGCGCCGGTGATGATCGGACGACGCGCGATCTGGCCGATCAGCGGATTGATCGCCTGAAACGCGGTCGCCTTGCGCTCGGTGTCGATCTTGAGGTCCTGCGTGGTCAACATGTCCGCGGTGACCGTCGCGCCGAGGGGAATGTCCTTCGTGGCGATGACGGTCGGCAGGACGGTCGGCACGGCCGGCGTACCGCCGCTGCCCCCGCCTGGCGGCTGCTGCGTGAGCAGGATCACGGCGACGAACGCGACCACCGCCAGGAACACCCCGACGAGCAGGACGAGTCGATTGGAACGCTTCAAGTTATGTCTCCCCGAGTCGTGTGACAGGTGGCAACACTGTAGCACCGGGCTGAGGCCGCGCGACTATACCAATGGGCTAGGACCATTGGGAGGATTCAGGAGGAAATCACGCTCGACGCAATGCGCTTGGCAAGGTCGCCGCAACCGACTCAGGGGGATTCGCACCACACCGGACTGGACTCGCAACAAGCGCTGCGGGCAAAGCAAACGGCCCGTCCGGCGAGCCGGGCGGGCCGTCTGGAGTTCCGTCGTCGGACGGGTCAGCCGCTGACCGATTTCAGCTGGCTGCCAATGGTGCTGAGCTTGTCGCTGATCTGACTGCCAAGGAAGATAAGAGCCACGATGGCGACGATGGCAATGAGAGCAAGGATGAGTGCATATTCCGCGAGCCCTTGTCCATCCTCTTCGTCCTTGCGGACGTTTGCGAGGAAGCGGGCGATGGCGGACCGGATGTTCATGAGTCACCTCCTTTCACCGGACCGAGATGAGGTCGTCGAGGGATCTCCGCTGGAAACCCCGTGATCGAACGGTAGGCCCTGCGACAGGCCTGTCAATAGGACGAAGGAACCGCCGGTGCGCGGACGCCATGAACGTCAAAGGCCGCCGGGTCTGACGACCCGGCGGCCCTCGGTGTTCAGCCGAAATCGGTGACTAGACCGAGTTGCCGACGGTGCTGAGGATCTTGCTGACCTGGCCGCCCAGGAAGATGAGGGCGATGATCGCGACGATCGCGATCAGGGCGAGGATCAGCGCGTACTCCGCGAGACCCTGGCCTTCCTCGTCCCGACGAAAAGAAGCGATGAGAGCATGAAGCATGAAGACTGGTTCCTCCTTTCCGTGGAAGCTCCCCGGCACGGCCGGCGGCGGTCGCCACCTTACGTGCCCATCCGGAGGGTGTCAATACGAACGGAGGCATGCCCGTTGCCTCCATGCACGTTGAATCGAAACGACCGCCGGAGATCCGGCGGTCGTTTGTTTGCAGTTTCCTGCGAACCGGCTAGACCGAGTTGCCGACCGTGCTGAGGATCTTGCTGACCTGGCCGCCCAGGAAGATGAGGGCGATGATCGCGACGATCGCGATGAGGGCGAGGATCAGCGCGTACTCCGCGAGTCCCTGGCCTTCCTCGTCGTCCCGATGAATGGCGGCGAGGAACTGGTGAATGAGTGCCATTGCGGCATGCCTCCTGGATGAGTACCCACCCCCGATCGAGGGCTTCGTCATCATTGCAGAGGTGACCACGAGACCGCACTAGCCCATTGGTACCAACCTGCTGCCGCCGAGAGTGGCGCATGCTCAGCGCTCGACGCGCCCCAGTGGGCGCCGATTCGTAGAGCACGCTGATCGGGGAGGGTCGAATCGACGTGACCACACTGGATATTCCGGGGGCGCGGAGTGCGCGGCCGATCGTGCCGGCCCTGGGGACGCCCACCGCCCGGCTCCTGCTGACCAGCACCACCGTCCTCTTCGTCGAACTCCTCCTGATCCGCTGGATCCCCGCCAATGTCGTGTACGTCGGTTACTTCAGCAACTTCCTGCTCATCGGGAGCTTCCTCGGGATCGGGATCGGCGTCATCGCGGGCGGCGGTGGATGGAATCCGCGGGTCCCGATCTTCCCGCTGCTCCTGTTCGCCGTTGTCGCAATCGTTGCCCGGGCACAGCTGACCCTGACGTTCAGCTCGCCCTCGGACATCTACTTCGGACTGAACGACCAAGCCCGCGGCGCCGATGCGAACTACCTGGTCCTGCCGGTGGTCGTCGGGCTGACGGCGGCGGTCATGGCGGCAATCGCTCTGCCGCTCGGGCCGTTGTTCCGATCGATGCCGCCGCTCCGCGCTTACGCAGTCGATGTCATGGGCTCGATGATCGGCATCGTCCTCTTCTCCGGGCTGTCGGCGCTCGGGACCACGCCGGTCGCGTGGTTCGCGGTCGCCGCTATCCTGCTCGCAGCGACGGCGCTGGGACGCGGCGTGAGTGCCTGGTCGCTCGTCACCTCGGCGTGCATGGTCGGCGTCGTCGTCCATGCTGCCGCCCTCGGCGACCTGTGGTCCCCATACCAGCGGATCACCATCTCCCGGGCGGCCGATGCGATCGGGATCAGCGCGAACGGCGTGCCTCACCAGGGTTTCTTTCTGGACCCGGCCCATACCCCATATGCGTTCTACACGCAGCTCGACCGCTGGTTTCCGGGGCGGTCGTGGTCGCGCGTCCTGATCATCGGCGCCGGCGCCGGGAACGACACCGCGGTCGCCCTGACCCGCGGCGCGACGCACGTGGACGCTGTCGAGATCGATCCGGTCATCCTCGACATCGGCCGGACGCTGAACCCGAGCCGGCCCTACGACGATCCTCGAGTCACCGCTACAAACCAGGACGGCAGAGCTTTCCTGAGGACGACCACGGCACGGTACGACCTCGTGATCTACGCCGTGACGGACTCGCTCGCCCTGGTCAGCAACACCGCCAACCTCCGGCTCGAGTCGTACATCTTCACAAAGCAGGCCTTCGACGAGGTCCGCGATCACCTGGCTCCCGACGGCGCGTTCGTGCTCTACAACTACTACCGAGAGCCATGGCTCGTCGACAAGATCGGCGGGATGCTGACGGCGAGCTTCGGTAGTGCTCCCATCGCGCGGTTATTCCCGAGCGGCAGCGGGGCCGGCGCGGTCCTCGCGATCGGGCCGGCGATCACCGCCCTCAACGGCCAGCCGCCACCCGGCGACCGCGTCGATCCGATCGGTTCCAGCGCCGTGCCCGCCCCCGCGACAGACGACTGGCCGTTCCTCTACCTCCAGGAACCCGAGATCGCGTCGTTCTATCTGATCGCGCTCGCGATCGTGCTCGCTCTCGCGGTCCTGGCGGTGGCCGTCACGGCCCGCAGGCGGCGGATCTCGATGCGCCGATTCAGCCCCCACTTCTTCGTTCTCGGAATGGCATTCCTCCTCCTGGAGACGCGCAGCATCGCCGTATTCAGTCTCCTCTTCGGGACGACCTGGATCGTCAATTCACTTGTCTTCTTCGCGATCCTCGCGAGTGTCCTCGCGTCCATCGCGGTCAGCAGCCGGCTCCGTGGGCGGTGGAGCCGCTGGCTATATTTCGCGCTCGGGTCCGTTCTCCTCCTCAACCTCGCGGTGCCGCCGGTTGCGCTCCTGATCGACCCGCCATGGCTGCGCTACCTGGTGGCGGTCGTCCTGACCTTCGCGCCGGTGTTCTTTGCGAACCTCGTGTTCGCCTCCTCATTCCGGGACACCCGCACTGCTGACATGGCGTTTGCCTCGAACCTGCTGGGGGCGGTCGCCGGAGGCAGCCTGGAATACCTCGCGTTGATCCTTGGATACCAGGCCCTCCTGATCGTCGTGCTTGCCCTGTACGGCGCGGCGCTCCTGCTCGCGACCCGCCTGCGGCGACTTGCCGACGTGGACCTCGGAATCGATCCGGATCCGACCTCACGACATCAGCCGGTCGAGGCCTGAGCACGCGCCGAGAGAACGGGATCTAGGAGGCGGCATCGATCGCGTCGCCGACGGCCTTGAGGACCGCGCTGACGGTCCCTCCAAAGAGCACCAGCAGGACGACGGCGAGCGCGGTCGAGAGGGACAGGATCAGGCCGTACTCCACCAGACCCTGGCCGCGCGCGCGGCCGCGGGCACGAACCACGGCGGCCGTGAGCGCGCGGATGACGAACCACACGTCAGGACGGATCGCCACCGCTGCCGTCCTCGCTGCCGGCGTCGGTCGCGCCGAGCTCGGCCCGGACGTGGAGCGTGCCACCGCCCTCGCTCAGCTCGGCGCTGATCCCCGTCGTCGTGGCCCGCTGCTGGATCTCCCGCCACGTCGAGACCGGCAGGGCGACGATCGCCGCCGCGCGCGCCGATACCGACTTCGCCGCGGCCCGCTCCCGGCGGTCGGCCATCATCGATTCGAGCGCCGGCGGCAGGTCCTTGGCCGAACTCTCCGAGGCTTTCGCCGCTGCGGCGACCTCGTGGTCGGCATCGGCCATCTGCCTGGTCGGGTCCCGATCCGCGCTGATATGCGCATCGACCGCGTCCTCCGACCACTCGAGCCGGATCGCGATCCGGTCGGGCCGGCCCGCGAGGTAGCCCGACAACGCCTCGTCGATGATCCGGAAAAGGCTGCTCTCGAGATCGACCTCGATCCGGCGATCCGCGCCAACCGAGTCGAACTCGACCGAGATTCCGACGCGCCGCCCGCGCTCCCGGGCGGCCCGGCGGAGGGTCGGGACGAGCCCGAGATCGTCGAGGACCATCGGGCGGACGTCGAAGATGAACGACTTCGTCGCGTCGAGGGTCTGCTGGACCATCGAGATCAGGAGCTGCAGCTCGCCACGGGCGCCGCCGGGATCGCGGCCGAGGAGCCGCTCCACGATCTGCGCCTGGAGGACGATGTTGGTCAGGCTCTGGGCCGGCCCGTCATGCATCGCGCGGGCGATCTCGCGGCGGAGATCCTCCTGGGCATTCAGGACGATCCGCGACATCGGCGACCCGGGGCCTTCGCCCGCGGCCAGCTGCGGTGCCGCCGCGTGGGCTGGCCCGCCGGCTCCGTGACCGGGTTCGGCCACAACGACGTCGCCGTATGCGTCGGCCAGGCCGAGGAGGCTGTCGCGGAATCGGGCCAGGGTCCGGCGCTTGCCCTCGAGGACATCGACCTGGGCTTCCATCACCGCTGCCCGCCGGGTCAGCGACACCAGCTGGGCATTCAGTGTCGCCAGGTCCGCCGGCGGGAGGTTCACGGCATTCGCGAGCTTCTCCGTCGTCTGGAGCCGGCGCTGTTCATGGCGCGTCGCCTCGGACTGGGCCTGGGCAACGAGCATCTCGATCTCGGTCAGCTCGCCGTCGAGCCTGCTGATGTCCGTCAGCAGGCGGCTGGCAAGATCGCCGACCTGAGCAGGTCCGGCGGGAGTGTCGCGCGGGGTCGAAGTCACCGGGTTGCCGATCAGTCCTCGGGCATCCGGATCCAGCCCTGGCGCATCGCGTAGACGACGGCCTGGGTCCGGTCGTTGACCGACAGCTTCCGGAGGATCGAGCTCATGTGGTTCTTGACGGTCTGTTCGCTGATCGACAGGGCATAGGCGACTTGCTTGTTGGTCATGCCCTGGGCGATGTTGTCGAGGATCTCGACCTCGCGCGGAGACAGCGGGGCGAAGATCGGCGCGGCCTCCTGGCCGTAGACCGCCAGCTCGCGGAACTCCTTGAGGACCCGCGACGCGACCGCCGGCTTCGAGAACACCTTGTCGTTGATCAGGTACTCGCCGTTGACGACCCGCCGGATGATCGTGACGAGGTCGTCCGGCCCGACATCCTTGAGGATGAACGCTGCGGCGCCCGCCTTGATCGAGTCGAACAGGGCGTCCTCGTCCTCGGACGCGGCGAGGACGATGATCCCGGTCGAGGGCAGCTCGCGCTTGACCCGCTGGGTCGTCTCGATCCCGCCGGGAGCCGGCAACGAGAGGTCCATGAGGATGATGTCCGGCGACGTCTCGAGGGCCCGGTCAATCGCCGTCCGGCTGTCGTCCGCTTCGCCGACGATCTCGAAGTCGGGTTCCCTACCGAGGATGTTGGCGATCCCGACCCGAAACAGGGCGTGGTCGTCGACGATGAGGATTCGCGTCCGATCTCCATCGCCCCGTCGGTCGGGGCCGCCGCGCCGGCGTTCCTGTCCCGCATAGCTCATGAGTTGGTCTCCTCTTCTCCCAACGGGATCGCGAGCCGGACGAGCGTCCCTGCGTCCGGTCGGGAATGGACCTCGAACGAGGCATTGATCAGTTCCGCGCGCTCACGCATGAATTGGAGGCCGAAGTTGCGCCGACCGCGGGCGGCGACCGCTCCGATATCGAAGCCGCGACCATCGTCGCGGACCGTCAGGACCCAGTTCTGCTCGTCGATCGCGGTCGCGACCGTGACGGCCGATGCCGCGCCGTGCTTGCGTACATTCTGCAGTGCTTCCTGCAGGACGCGCAGGACGACCGTCTGCTGGGTACCGCTGAGGCGCTCCGGCGGGGCGCCCAGGTCGGCGCTGATCGCCAGACCCGTGAGCGCCGTCGTCCGGCCGATCGCGTCGGAGATGGCGCCGTCGAGGCCCAGCTCGTCGAGAACGGGCGGGCGGAGCTGGCTGATGAACGTCCGGACCGAACCGAGCTCGCGCCGGAGGAGGTCACGCAGGAAGCGGAGCTCGGTCCGGGCGGCGCGGCTGTCGGTGTCGATCACCCGCTCGATGTACTCGACCTGGAAGATCGCATTGGACAGCGTCTGGGCCGGGCCATCGTGGACCTCCTGGGCGAGGCGCGAGCGCTCCGATTCCTGGGCCTCGACGATCCGCATCTGGACGTCGGTCGGGAGCCGCTCGCCGTCGCTGACGAGGCTCGCATCGCCGCGCTCGAGGAACAGCCAGGTCGATTCGAGGTTGCGCAGCGCGATCTCGAGCTTGGCAAGCTCCGTCTGTTGCCGGCCAAGCTCGCGTCCGACGGCGTCGACGTCGGACCGGAGGGCCCGGACGCGAGCGTCCTCGGCGCCGGCCTCGGCCGCTTCGGCGGCGGAGTCATCGGCCGCGGCGTCGGGGCCTGCGTCCGCGGCGGCATGGCCGGGTGATGGGGGCCGGCCGCGCTCGATCGCGTCGAGCTCGTCGCGAAGGGCCTGCCAGCGCCCGAACTCGTCGGCATACGCCGTGCGGTAGCGCTGGCCGACCGTCCGCAGGGTGTTCGCGCTGTAACCGACCGCCTCCGACGCTTCCGCGCGGAGACCGTCGATCCGCGCGTCGCGGACGGTTCGGATGTCGTCACTGGACCGGGCCACGTCCATTCGCCCCGGAGTATACGGGCCGGTCACGGACAGGCGATCCGGTAGACGCGCGTTCCCATCAACGCGTGGGCCGCGTTGGCGTCGGCCGGCGTCCCGATGTCGACGGGGATGAAGCACCCGCTGCCCGGCGCACCGCTGCTGAGCACACCCGGCCAGCCACCGTGATCCTCGCCGCTGACGATCAGCATTCGCGCCCCGAAAGTCCGGGCAAGGTCGGCGACGCTGGCCGGCGATTCGGCCGGCAGGGCGAGGGCGTCGACATCGGTCGCGGCGGCGAGCCAGATCGGGAAGTCCGTGACCACCGGCCCGAGCGTGCCCAGCGGCATGCCGGCCGCGGACATCTGCTTGTTGAGTGCCTCATAGCGCCCCTCGATCGCCCGCGAGTTGCCGCCGAATGACGGGAAGAGGACGGCCGTGAACAGGATGGCGCTGCTGACGGTCAAGGCGGGGGCGAGCCAGGCCACCGGGTTGGTCCAGCCCCGTCGACGGCCGACCGCGGCGATCAGGCGGTCCAGCCCGACCAGCGCCGCGATGACGAGCAGGACGTGGATCGGACCCGCGGCGTGGAGGAACGTCCCCCATGTCGTCGCGACCGGGAACACCAGGCTCGTGACGAGGAACGTGATCCCGCCGACCAGGATGACCGGACGAAGCGAGCGGAGCCGGAAGACGAGCGGCAGGGCGGCCAGGCCGATGAGCGAGAGCGGCGCGCCGGGCACGAGCAGCACCGTCAGCAGGTTGTGGCCGATGCCCTCGACCCGCATGTCGAGGAGGCGGGCCGGGCCGACGGCCAGGTAGCGCGCCAGCGTCGGCGGATCCTGCCAGGCAAAGATGTCGAACCCGGTCACCGAGAGGGCGTTCGCGAGGGCCTGGCCCGGGAGCGGGTTGCCGAACACCTGCCAGTCGCGGATCGCCCACGGCGCGAAGACGAGTCCGGCGATCAGCGCCGGAACACCGATCGCGACGAGGCGTTCGCGACGCGTCGCCGGCAAGGCTGTCCACCCGATCACCACCCAGGCGAGCCCGAGCCAGACTGCCTCGTTGCGGGTCAGGGCGGCCAGCCCGATGAGGATGCCGAGCCCGATCAGCCGACGGTCGGTCCAACGCGGCGCCGTTTCGCCGGCGGCAAGACGAGTCATCAGCAGGCAGGCCCCGAGGGCGAGCGCGGCGAAGAGCATCGTCGAGTCGGGGAGCGTCGAGTGCAGCAGGAGCGGGAGGTAGACCGCACACGTCAGCCCGCTGCCGACCGCGAGCGTGCGGGCCCGGCCGCGGGGGAGGCCCTGCTCCGCGGCGACGTCCGCCGCGATGCGCCAGGCGAGGACCGGAACGAGCGCTCCGACGAGGATCGGCATGACCTGGGCGGCGTGGAAGCTCGTTCCCAGCACGAGCATCGGGAGCGCCATCAGGTAGGAAGGCAGGGGCAGCCAGACCTCGAACGCCGGCCGGGGGAACACGAGCGGCGGCGTCTGGTAGCTCCAGATGGCATCGGCGACAAGGCCACGGCCCTCGACGAGATGCTTCGAGACCGAGACGTAGTAGGCGGTGTCCTCGGGGATCGGGAAGACGACCACCGATGCCGTCGCGGCCCGGAAGACGACGGCGATCGCGAACAGCGTGACTGCAGTCAGGATCGTCTCGCGGCGGCTCATCGGACGGCCTTCGCGACGACGGTGCAGCGCGGATCGGCCGGGCTCAGGCAGATCGGGTAGAGCGCGATCCGCGGCGGCCCGCCGTCTTTGGCCGCCAGCTGGAAGACGGGGGCGCCGATCCACGGCGGGCGCTCCTCGCCGCGCAGGACCGGGGCCATCGAGGTCGCGATCTCGTCCCGCTCGAGCACGAGCCAGGAAATCCGATAGGCCGTCGCGATCTGGAGCTCGACCGGAAGCGGGTCGTTCGTCGTGACGACTCCACCGCGGCCGGTGACGTATTCGAAGCCCGATGCGTCGATCGTCATCAGCCGGTCGTCGGCGGCGACGCCGGCGAGGCCGAGGGCTGCGGTCAGGGTCAGGCGGTTGTCGCGCTTGACGTTCCAGCCGGCGTCGACCGCCAGCGTCCCGAACGCTGCCGCGAGAACCGCGAACGCGACCGTCGCTCCGACGAACACCCGGGTCGCTGCCTCGCGGTTCCAGGCTCGGCGGTGGGCCGCGATCCACGCGACGATCGCGGCCACGCCCTCGAGGACGAGCACGTAGCCGTGCGGCGCGAGCGCGACGGCGGAGTGGATGAAGGTTCCACCGGGAACGTGGACCGCCGACACGATCGCCGAGAAGGCAAAGAGCGCGAGGGCGTAGCCGAAGAACGGCCCGAAGTCGACCGACCGGCGGCGCTGCCAGCCGCCGACGAGCAGCGGCGGGATCAGGAGCCCGGCGCCGATGAGGGTCGTGAAGATCCCGGCCGCGGCGACGAGCCCGCCGATCCTGGTCAGGAGCAGCGGCCCGATCCCGATGCCGAGGAGATGATCGAGCGTCGCCGGCGTCGAGATCTGGTTCCACTCCTCGATCGACCGAATGAAGAGCACCTTTCCGGACGCCGACGACGGCGAGATCGAGCCGAAGACCGCGAGCTGGCGGGCGATCCACGGAGCCATGACGAGCGCGAACAGCCCGGCGCAGGCGACCGCCGACCAGAGCGGGATCGCTGGCAGCCGGGACCCGCCCGAGCGCCACGCCCGCCAGCGGTCCCAGAGGAACGCCAACCCGAGGACGCCGCCCGCCAGCACCCCGTCGTTGCGAGCGAGGGTCGCGATCCCGACCAGCAGGCCAGCGAGGGCGAACGACCGGGGATGGCCCTTCAGTCCGCGGGCCCCGAGGAGCAGGGCGCCGGCGATCAGTGGCTGGTAGAGCGAGAAGTTGTCCGTCTGGGCCATGAACGGGAAGCTGAGGGCCGGGAACGCCGTCAGGACGCCCGCGCCGGCCGAGACGAGGCGGCCTGCCCCGGCCTCCCGGCCGATGGCCCACGCGAGCGGAGCGGCGAGCGCGCCGCTCAGCGCGAACGGAATGGCCGCGGCGAAGGCATTGGTCGCCCCGAAGATCACGAGGAACGGCACCTGGACGAGCGACGCCAGCGGCATCCAGTGGGCGTTGGATGGGATCGGCAGAGTCGGGATGGCCGGGATCTTCCCGCCGACCTCGGCGAAGATCCAGACGAAATCGACACTGAATCCATGGCCGGTTGCGAGCGACCGGGCGACGTCCGCGTAGTAATACGAGTCCGGATACGCCGGGTCCGGGTGGATCGCGATCAGGACGAGCCGGCCCACGAGGGCGAGCAGGTACAGGGCGAGGGGGGTCCGCACGGCCGGTGCAGCGTAGCACCGGGTCCCGGCCCTTCCGACCGGTACGAACGGGCTATCAGGATCGGACCCGCAGCGGGCGTCAGGTGGGCGTCTCCGGTACGTAGACTCCCAGTCATGGAGCTCGGTCGCCGCCGCTGGTTGGTCCTGCGAGCAATCGCGCCAACGACTGCAGTGATGCGGCGCGGCGGCGCGCTGCGGTGGTTATGGGTCGGGATCGCCGTCCTCTGGGCGCTCGGAGGGATCAGGATGTTCCTGTTCCACATGTCTCACGACCCGCTCACGGACATCCACGTCTACTACGACGCGGCGGCGAGCCTGAATGCCCGTCAGCCGCTATATCCGCCCGGCACTCGAATCTACCCGCGGCTCTTGGCGATCCTGTTCCGCCCGCTGGCGCTGCTTCCGTTCGAGTTCGCAGCGGCCGTCTGGGAGAGGATCCTGGTCGGTTCCCTCGGACTGACTCTCTTGCGGATCGGGATCCGCAAGATCTTCCCGCCTGCAGTCGGCATCTACAGGCTGGCGCGCCGGGACTGGCAGCACCTTGGACGGCTCATCCTCTGGACGGCCGGACTGGTGCTGGTGCAGTTCATTCTGGAACCAGCCAACACCTGGGCGTTTCCCGGAACGCTTGGCCCTCGCCAGGTCGCGTCCGAGGTGGGATCGGAAGGAAACCTGTCGCCCTTCGTGTTTTCTCCGCTCGTCTGGGCAGTGGTCGTCGCCATCGAGGTAGCCGTTGCGTTCCGATTTGCTCACTCGCGTCAGGGATGGGCGGCGGCGGTCTGCCTGGCGGTCCTGACTCCGCCACGCGTCTTCTCCTACAACCTCATGAAGCTCCTCGCCTGCCTCGGCGGTCCGGGCAAGGGGCGCGCGAGGCTGGATCCGACCGGCATTTCACTCGCGACGCGAGGCGAGCCTCGGTGACGGCCATCCACCGCCTCCGCCAGCCATCGATGGTGCGGATGATCCTCCTGACGGGCGGGCTCTTCGGCTGGCTCGCGTTCGCGGCCTTGATGTCGCAGATGTATCGGAACACGCCGCCCTCCGCCGGGTTCGATCTGGAGCTCTTGATCGCCGGGGGGCGGGATGTCGCGGCGGGCATCTCCCCGTACGACACGGCGATGCTGGCCGGCCGCTCCGTCGACATCGCCGATCTCTTCTACTCGTATCCCCCGGTCGTGGCCCAGGTTTTCTCGCTCTTCGCATCCCTCCCGTCCGTGGCGATCTTCGCGATCACGGTGGCCATTGCGTCGCTCGCGGCCATCGTCGTCGGTCGGGCAACCGCGACGACATTCGGCAGCAGGGCGATCGGCCGGGCCACGGTCCTGCCCATGGCGGCCTTGCTTCCGTTCTGGTTCCCGTACACGGTCGGGATGCTGTTCGGCAACGTCGACATCTTCTTCCCGGCTCTATATGGCCTGGTCCTCCTCGCCGTCGTTCGCGACCGAGACGGGGATTCCGACGGCTGGGTCGTCGTCGGCGGGCTGGCCCTCGCCCTCGCCTCCATCGTGAAGCTTCACCCGGCTGTCCTCGGCCTGTGGCTCCTCGCTCGCGGGCTCGTCGAATGGCGCCGCGGCGAGGGCCGCGAATCGAATCGACGTGCGATCCCGCGAAGCTGGCGGATCGCGGCGGTCTCGGCCGTGGCCGTGGCCGCCGCCTTCGGGCTCAGCCTCGCGGTCGGCGGGATTCAGTCGTGGATCGACTACGTGACGGTGTTGCGGGCGGGGATATCGGTCGACCTGCTCGACAACCGGAACCTCGGGCCTGGGGTCCAGGTCGTAATGATGCTGGGTCTCGGGCCCGCCGCCGTCGGGCCGCTACAGCTCGCCGTCCTGGCCACGGCGCTCCTCGTCGCGGTCACCGCGGCGATCCGCGTCGACGATCCTCTCGAGAGCCTGACCTGGGCGGCCACGGCATCGTTCATCGTCCTGCCGGTGACCTGGTTCCACCACTTTGCGGCGCTCATCCCTTTCGGAATCGCGGCCCTCGCCCGTGGCGCGACCGCAGGCCCGGCCGTTCGACGGCGGCTCTGGATCCTACTCGGGCTGACCTTCGCGATCGTGACGATCGCCTTCGCCCAGCCGCCAACCTGGCTCCTAGCTCCCATCTTGATCGCGGCGACGCGGATCAGCGGACGCCGCTCGGTGGGCGACGGAGATGTTCGCGCTGAAGTCGTTGTCGGCGGAGGATTGGTAGAGAGTCGTCCAGCTGCCGACCACCTTCAAGGGAGCCGCGCGCGCGACGCTCGGCTGAGCGCGACGCTCGGCTGAGCTCGGGCGAGGGCGTGCCGCACAGGCTCGCGCTGGGGAACTCAGCAGCGGCCGCCAACGCGAAGGACCGGGCGCGTGGCCAAGGGCGCTCCCGAACCGAATGCCGGGCTCACCCGCAACGCACCAGGCCCGCTCGCGTCGTGCGGCTCTTCATCGGCCGATGGGCCAGTCCGGGATCGGAAGAGTGCTGGCCAAGGGCCATCACGTGGGCCGGGTCAACGGCCCCGGCGCTGCGCGCCAAGCGCGACTGGGATGGTGCCGAACCACGAACTCCGAGCCGCAGTGTAGGCGCCAATGGGGTGGGTCTGAGGCGGAGCGCCCCCCAGTGCCTGCGGTGGGGCCGGGCAACCAGGGCTGATCGAGCCGTACAGGTACAGGGGCTCTGCCGCCCCGAAGAACAGGTAGTTGAGATAGGCCGCCTGGTCCTTGCGGATTAACTGGAAACCGGGGATGTCCATGAGGCTGTTGGAGAGGACAGCGCAGGGACGGAACGACGGCCAGCGGTCGTCATAGACCGTCAGGCCGTAGTTGTGGATGCCCGCCGACTCCTGTCCGCTCGCGTGGAACTCTACCCACTCGGGGCCGACGTCGATGGTCTCGGGAGAATAGCCGAGGGTGACCGCTACCTCGCCCGCCCGGTAGCGCGCCGCGTCGTACGCGAAGGAGTTGGCTGCGATGAGGATCGCGGACAGCGCGAGCCAGGCGAGGGCGGCATGGGAAAACGCTTCGCTCCGGACGTGCCGGGCCTGCGTCCCGACCGGATGCAAGAGCAGTACGGCCGCAGGCGGGATCAACGGGTAGAGATAACGGTCGTAGAGGGGGAAGAACGAGCCGAAGACCGCCAGCCCAGCGGCATACGCGAGCAGGAACAGGACGAGCGGCCCCTCGCGACTGCGTGCGATCTCCATTGCCACGCCGGCGGCCCTTGCCGGCGTGGCGACATGGGCGAGGCGGCGGCCTCCCCAGCGCAGGACCAGCGCTGCGAAGAGGACAGAGGCGACAAGCGCGAGCTGCTCGGACAACACCCAGATGCGCGGCGGGATGACCTGGTCCCGGACGCCGCTCAGCAAGGCGTCGCTCACCGCGCCCGTGGGAGCCCAGATGTAGCCGAGGAAGGGGCCGTCCGGCACCGACACCATCCCCATGGCCACGAAGCCGGCGCCCGCTACGACCTGCGACGCCTGGAGGTCCTTGATCCGCCGGCCGACGGCCAGCGCGATGGCCGGCAGCAGGCCGGCCGCGAGCGTCATGAACGCCGGCGCGCTGTACCCAGTCAATGACAGGCTGAACGTCGAGGGAGCGCCGCGGGTAGGCAGCGAGCTCGCGATCAGGGCGATCACCACGATCCCCAGAGCGAAGGTGGCAGAGGCAGCGGCGAGCAGTCGCCGCTCGTCGGCGTGGTTTCGGGCCCACGCGGCGACGAGGATGGCCACGGGGGCCGCGATCACGAACTCCCGGATGCTGACCGCCAGGAGCCCAATCCCGACCGAAGCGATCAATGTGAGGCGTCCGCCGGCTCCCTGGAGCCACCGGACCCCGAGCAGCAGGCACAGCGTGCTGAGCGCGCAGGCGGGCAGATCGGTCATGAAAGTGGCCATCTGTCGAGCCAGCCCGGGGTAGGCGAGGAGCATCGCCGCCGCGAACACGGCCGAGCCTGTGCCGACGAACCGACGCGCCAGGAGGTACGTCGAGACCACGGCGATCAGCCCCATGGCCAGCCCGAAGGCCATGAAGACCCACATGGCACCGCCGGTCAGCCACAGCAGCGGCTGTACCAGTGCGAGCTGACCGACGGTCGCGGCTGTGTGCCCCGGTAGGTCGATGGCGCCCGTTCGGAACAGGCTCAGGGCACCGCGCATGTAGACCCAATCATCATTGCTGGGAAAACCGATCCCGCCAGCCGCCGCCGACATCCACAGCGGGACGCCGACGGCGACCAGTCCGAGCCAAGCGATGGAGACGGCGTCCCGACGGCCGAGGTGCTCAGGCACGGAGGCGGTGGTCATTGGGCTCTTCGGATCTGAGCATCTCCGGCATTATGTACGGGCCCGTTCAGCCACGGTGTTGCCAAGAGCGGCGCTACCCTCCGTTGCTGGAGCCGGACACTCGATAGAAGCCGGTCGCCGGCTGACGGCGACGCATCCGAGGAGCGTCGCGAGCGCATCCGACCAGATCACTGGAAGCGCGACGTCGCCTTGAACGGCACGGTCCAGAGGCGCCCGGTCTATGTGCCGCCGGGACGCGACTCGTCGCAACCGTCGCCCGTAGACTTGGCTCGATGACCCCTTCGCTGACCTTGGTTCTTCCGGCGTTCGACGAGGCCGATCGAATCGGGCCTGCTCTCGACGAGCTCTTTGGCTACCTCCATCGCCGTGGTGTGGACGCCCGCGACGGCGCGCCGGGCTCAGCGGGTCTCCCCGAGCGAATCGAGGTCCTCGTCGTCGACGACGGAAGCCACGATGGCACGGCGGGCCTCGTGCGCGCCCGGCCGGAGGCGCAGGCGCCGGTCGACGGGTCGGCGCCCGAGCTCACCGTGATGACTGTCGACCACGCCGGCAAGGGAGCCGCGGTCCGGGCAGGGATGTTGGCCGCCTCGACGGACTTGATCGTGTTCACCGACGCGGACATGGCCACGCCGCCGGACATGCTCCCATTGATCGTGGGTGCGCTCGCCGACCATGACGTCGCGCTCGGCAGCCGGATTCAGCCGGATGGCTCCGATATGAGACGGAGCCAGCCGGTCTATCGCCGCTGGCTGGGCAAGGCGTTCCATCTCCTGGCGTCGATCTGGGTCGTCGGACCCGTCAAGGACACCCAATGTGGGTTCAAGGGCTTCACCCGCTTGGCGGCGCGTGACCTGTTCGCCCGACAGCAGGTCACGAGCATCGTGTTCGATGTCGAGGTCATCTACCTCGCCCGACGGCGCGGCTACCGGATCGCCGTCGTGCCGATTCGCTGGTCCGATCGGCATGGCTCGCGGATGCGGGCAAGCCTGGGACTCGCCATTCGGGTCGCATGGGACCTCTTGCGGATCCCCCTGATCCACCGTCGAGTGGAATCTGTCCCGAGCCTGCCGCGGCGCGATGCTGCGGCCGACCTGACGGAGCGCGGCGACGACGGCTGACGCGCCGGGCGCGCGCCCGGCGCGGCGATCCGGACCTCTGGCCATGCTCCTGCCGCCGCTGGCAATCGTGGCTGCGGTCATCGTTCCGGGCCTGGTGATCTGGGCGGCGGCCGCTGCCGGGACGTTCGGCTATGACTTCCTCGCTTACCACGCGGCCGCGTCCCGCGTCGTAGACGGGCGTCCGCTGTACGACATGTCCGTCGCCTCGGCCGGTGGCTTCGGACTGTTCCTCTATCCGCCGCCGTTCGCCATCGCGATGCTCCCGTTGGCGCTGCTTCCGGGTGACGTCGCTTCGTGGGTCTGGTTGGCCCTGTCGATCGCCGCACTCGCCACCGCGATCGCCCTGATGCCCGTCGGGCGAACCGTGCGTTGGGCCTGCGTTCTCCTCGCGGCGCTGTCGTGGCCGACGGTCTACGCCCTCAAGCTGGGCCAAGTCGGTCCGTTCCTGCTCCTCTTGTTCACGATCGGCTGGCGTTGGGCCGACAGGCCCCTCTTCCTTGGAGTGTCGGCTGCGCTCGGGGCGGCGGTGAAGGTCCAGCCCGGGATCATCCTGCTCTGGGCATTCCTGACGCGACGCTTCCTGGCAGTGGCGATCGGGGCGGCCGCCCTCGCCGTCATGGCGCTCGTGGCCACGGCCGTGGCGGGCGGGCCGGCGATCTGGCCCGACTACCTCACGCTGCTCCGCACGGTCTCCGATCCGATCACGACCGTTCACAACTTCACGCCGGGCGCCGTCGCGTTCCAGATGGGGGCCGCGCCACCGGTGGCCGCGACGATCCAGGTCGTCAGCTCCGCCGCAGCCGTCGCGGCGCTCCTGTTCGCGATCTGGCGGCTTCGTCCGGATGCGTCCTACCTGGTGGCCGTGGTGGCGAGCCAGCTCCTTTCGCCGATCCTCTGGGATCATTACGCGATGCTGTTGCTGCTGCCGCTTGCCTGGCTCCTCGAACGAAGGCAATGGTGGGCCGTGGCCATTCCGCTTGCCAGCTCGGTCCTGCTCGTCCCGCTCGGGCTGCCGCCGGTCCTCCAGCCCGCGACCTTCTGGCTCACCCTCGTCGCGCTGCTGGGAGTCGGCTGGCGAGACCGCTCGCCGTCGGCTGCGCCCGGTCCGGGTCTCGCGGTCCCGTTCACGAGCCCATCGTGACGGCGCCGACGGCGGAAATCGGTGCGGATCGAACCCGAAGCAGCCTGGCTGATCGACTCGATCCCGCGGCGCGGTTCGGGATCGCCCTGACGATCGCCGCCGCATTGATCTACTGGCTGTCGGACATGCATTTCGATGCCACCCGCGGCGACTTCTTCTACCTCGCCGATGCGTTCCTCCACGGACGGACCTGGCTCGATGTCCGCCTCGGCTAC
>JBBRCU010000046.1:0-21243 GCA_038204565.1 Candidatus Limnocylindrales bacterium | reverse complement strand
GCCGCGCTGGCGATCTCACCGGAGATCAATTCGACACGAGTGAGCGTGACGAGGTGGTCCATCGCGCAGGATCCGCGCGATCTCGGCGAGCGCCACGCTCGTTCGTCGAGATTTGATCGCATGGGAGATCGCCGCTTGCCGCTCGCCTGTCCGAGCGAGCCGGGCCGGTTGGGCCCCCGATAAGTGGCATTCGATACAACCTGGCCATGGCTCGGATCAACCTCGACCGCCAGCTCATCGATACGGCTGCCATGGCCGTTCGCACGGGTCGAGACCTCGTCGGCTGGAGCCAGCGCGAGCTCAGTCGTCGTTCCGGCGTTCCGCAGTCGGTCATATCGGGCATCGAGCGCCGGCAGGTCAATGACCTCCGGCTCTCAGATGTTGATCGACTGATGGTCGCGCTCGGGATTCGCTACTGGTTGGGTGTCGAGCCTCCGACCGGGTTTGGCCGCCGTCAATCGGACGCAATCCATGCCCGCTGCTCGGCCTTCGTCGATCGTCGTCTTCGGGCGGACGGCTGGTTGATCGAGCGGGAAGTCGAGATCGGCGGTGATCGATCGCGAGGCTGGCTCGATATCCTTGCGTTCCACCCGGCTTCGGGCATGCTCCTGATCATCGAGCTCAAGACCGAGCTTCACGACGTCGGCGCGATCGAGCGATCCCTGAACTGGTACCAGCGCGAGGCGTGGGCGGCCGCCCGGCGGTTCGGTTGGCATCCACGGAAGACCATCACGGCCCTCCTGGTCCTCCAGTCGAAGGAGAACGACGATCGCATCAGCTGGAGCCGCGCGGTGTTCGCCGCCGCGTTTCCGGGCCGGGCAGGTGAGCTTCGCGAATTGATCGACGGGACGGCGGGCGGGAATCACGAGCGGTACCTGGCGATGATCGACCCGCACTCACGTCGAGTGATCTGGCTTCGTACGACGACGACTGACGGGCGACGATCGCCGGCTCCATATGTCGACTACATCGACGCTGTCCGGCTGCTCGAGTCAGCACCTCGCCGTCGACGCGTCGTGTGATCGCGGAGGCGATCACTTCCTGACGAATGAGCGTATGCGCGGTCGGGAATCGTCGGATCCCGTCGCGAGTTCGCTTCAGCTCACGCCTATTGATGTGAATATTGATCGCGGGGGCGATCACGACGCGTGGCCGGTCGCGGGGCGGGAGCCGACGTTCAGGGCGCCTTCGGGTCGACCATCCGGCAGCGGTGGCGGATCGGGCAGAGCTCGTGCTTCGGACGGAGCGCCTGGCAGATCTCGCGGCCGTGGTGGATCAGCAGCACGTGGGTTTCGTAGCTCCGCTCAGGGGTGCCGGCGAGCATCGCGATGAACTGGTCGTGGGCGAGGTCCAGCGGCGCTTTCGGGGGCAACAGTCCGATCCGCTTCGACACCCGTTCGACGTGACGGTCGACCGGCATCAGGGGTTGATTGAAGCAGAACAGCAGAAGCACGGACGCGGTCTTCTTGCCGATCCCCGGGATCGACGACAGCCAGTCGCGGGCGGCGATCGGGGTCATCTCGCCGAGGAATTCGAGCGAGTGGTCGCCGCGCTCCTCGCGGATCCGGCGGAGGGTCGCCTGGAGGCGTGGGGCTTTGGTCGGGGCGAGGCCGCCGGGCCGGATGACGTCGATCAACTCTTCGAGCGGCGCGTTCTCGACCGCGATCCAGTCCGGCGCCGCGCCGGGAGGCAGCCCGGTCCCGCCCCAGCCGGCACCGGGCTCGTGGGTCTCCACGGCGCCGTCCGACGGATAGGCCGCCCGGAGCGCCCCGAAGGCCTTCTCCGCGTTGATATCGGCGCTGTTCTGGGTCAGGATCGTGAGGATCAGTTGGGATGTCGGGTCCAGCTGGCGGCGCCAGACCTGCGGACCGTACAGGTCGCGGAGCGCGTCGAGGGTGTCGTCGAGCAGGCCCGGCCGGTAACGTGCGAGCCGCCGTGCCCAGGCGAGCGCAGGATCCGGCTTGGCGCGCTTGCGCTTCTTCGCGGGAGCCTTCGGACGCGCGGCTGTCGTTTTCGCCGCTCGGGCATTCACCAGATCGACTCGACGTCATCCGAGCTCGTCGCGCTCGGGAAGACCTCGTTCGTCCCGTCGGCGAGCACCTCGCGGCAAGCCTCCGAAAGGTCTGGCATGTCGAGAACCCACCAGATGAATGCGTGGGCGTCGATCACGGCCTTCATTTCAGGAAGTCCGGCATGGGGTCCTCGGGATGCAGGTAGTCCGGGTCGAATTCGGGAAGCGGATCGTCAACGTCCGGGTGGCTGATGACCAGGCCCTTGTCCGTCCATGGCACCCGTCGCTTCGGGCGCTCGACGATCGCCGACGGCCGAGCAACGGGCTTGCCGGCTCGCGCGATCGTGATCTCCTCGCCGGCAAGGACAAGTCCGGCGATCCGCTCGCCGCAGCGTTCGAGGGGTTCCGCACCCGCCGCCATGGCCTCGCCCACGGTCTGCGGCCGCTCGACCACCGGGACGACGATCACGCCGAACGGACGGAGTGCCTCGATTCCGGCGGGCTCGACCCCGCCGCCGACGGCGATGCAGGAGACGCCCGCCTCGGCAGCCCGCCGGGCGACCCCGAGCGCCGTCTTGCCGAAGGCGGTCTGGGCGTCGATCCGGCCCTCGCCGGTGATCACGAGATCGGCCCGCCCGAGCTTCCCGTCGAAATCCGCGGCTGACATGACCACATCGACGCCAGGGACGAGCTCAAGCGAGGCGAAGCGATCCGTCAGGCAGAGAAGGCCGAACCCCGTCCCGCCGGCGGCACCTGCGCCCGGCGTTTCGCGCTCGTGTCGCCCGGCCGCGGCCTCGAGGGCGTCCGCGTAGCGACCGAGCCGCCGGTCGAGTTCCGCAACATCGGCGGGCGTGGCCCCCTTCTGCGGGCCGTACGTGGCGGCCGCGCCGCGTTCGCCGAGAAGCGGGTTCGAGACGTCGCACGCGATCCGGAACTTCGTGCTGGCGAGCCGTGGATCGAGACCGGCGAGATCGACGACCGCGGGATCGTCGGGCGCGGCGCTGACCGAGGCTCCCAGCGCGCGCAGGATCCCGGCGCCGCCGTCGTTCGTGGCGCTGCCGCCGATCCCGAGGGTGATCTCCCGGACCCCGGCATCGAGCGCGGCAAGGATGATCTCGCCGGTGCCGCGGGTCGTCGCCCCGAGCGGATCGAGCTCGGTCGCGGCCAGCCGCGACAGACCCGAGGCCGCGGCCATCTCGACGATCGCGCCGTTGCCATCGTCGGAGCGGAGCCAGCGGGCGGAGATGGCCCGGCCGATCGGGTCGGTCGCGTCGGCGACCTCCCAGCTCCAGCCACCGGCCGCCTCGATCGCGACGAGGGTTCCCTCGCCGCCGTCGGCCAGTGGCGCCAGCAGGATCTCGTCGGTGGGCCGGGCCCGGGCCCAACCGGCCGCGAGCGCCCGGGCGACCTCGACGGAGGTCAGCGAACCCTTGAACGAATCCGGTGCGATCAGGACGGTCAGCGGCCGGCCGCGAACCGCGGCGTTCGTCACCGCCGGACGGGTTCGGGGTCGTCGGCGAGGAGCCCGGCGTGCCCGGCCGAGCCGTTCAAGCCGTCGGTTCCCTGCCGCCGTTCGAGATATTCCGGGATCCGGATCATCGGCGGGCGTTCCTGGTCGGCGAGCTCGATCACCTCGAGCGACAGCTTGCCTCGGCCGGAGCGCGGCAGCTTCATCGTCGACCCGAGCTCCGCGAACAGGCGCGCCTTGCGCCGCTCCTCGAGCCGCTTCATCACGGCCTGGAGGATCACGAACGACATCCGCGACAGGCCCTCGAGCTCCTGGTTACGGTGGACTCGTCGCTCGAGGTCGACCTGGCCGAGGCCCTCGATCCCGACCCGCTCGGCGGCGTCGATCAGGTGGCCGATCTCGACCGCGTAGCCAGTGAAGAACGGGATCGATTCGAGGAGCGACCGGCGGCCTGCGTACTCGCCCGAGAGCGGCTGGATCATTCCCGACAGCTCCGGGTAGAAGAGATTGATCAGCGGTCGGGCGACAAGCTCGGTGACGCGGCCGCCGCCGCCTTCCTTGAGGACCCCGCCCTCGACGATCGGGCGCTGGTAATAGCCCTTCACGTACTGGAGACGCGGCTCGTGGAGGAGCGGCCCGAGCGTCCCGTAGACCATCCGCGGATGCCAGTTCCGGACGTCCGTGTCGGCCCAGACGATGATGTCGCCGCTCGTCTCGTAGACCGACTTCCAGAGCGCCTCGCCCTTGCCGACGAACGAACCGTAGCGAGTCAGGACGTCGGAATGCTGGATGACGCGGGCGCCTTCGGCTTCGGCGATCTCGCGGGTCCGGTCGGTCGAGGCCGAGTCGATCACCAGGATCTCGTCGATCAGCGGCACCCGGCCCATCATCTCGCGCATCGCCCGGCGGACGATCGGCCCGACCGTCTCCTCCTCGTTGAGGGTCGGCAGGACCAGCGAGACGCTGACGCCCTGCTTCTCCTTGAGCTGGACGAGCCGGCGGAGGTCGTCGAACTCGGAGTGGTGAAAGTTCGACTCGGCAAACCAGCGCTCGACGCGGACCGGAACGGCTCGTGCCTCCTCGGCCGCCCGATCGGCTGCGGCGAGGGTCTCGGCGCGAGATGCGAGCTGCTCGAACGTCGCCCGGCCGATCAGCTCGCGGGTCTTCACGACGATCACGCTCGGCTTGGCGCGGGTCGCGATCGCCTCGGGCAGGGCGCCGAAGAGGTAGGTCTCGCCGTCGGTTCCGGAAGGTTGGGCCGAGGCGCCCATCACGACGAGATCGGCCTGCTCGGCCTCCTTCAGGATCGCGTTGCGGACGTTCGTGGCCTCTCGGACGAGGCCCTCGGCGCGGCCCTTCAGGTGCTGCCGGACGAACTGGCCGAGGGCGTGCTCCGCCTGGGCTCGGACGGCCTGGGTGATGCCGGGCGGGACGAAATGGAGGACGCTGACGAGCGCGTCGTTGCGGCGGGCGATCGCATCGGCGTAGCGGACCGCGAGCTCGGCGTGCGGGCCGCCGCGGACGGGCACGACGATCCGCCGGATCTCCTTGCTGCCACGCTGCTTGACGACGGCGATGTCGGCCGGCGCGTCGCGGACGACCTCGTCGATCGTCGGCGAGATCACCGTCCCGCCCTCGCGCCCCGCCGGCGCCTTGCCGCCCCAGCCAAAGATGATCAGGTCAGCCTCCTGCTCTGCCGAGGCCTCGATGATGCCCTCCGCCGCATGCCGGCCGATCCGCACGATCGGGTGGATCGTCGTCCCGTCGGGGGCGAAATCGAGGACCCGCTGGAGGAGGCGCCGGGCGTGGCGGGCCCGGGTCGCGCCTTCGCTGAGGGGCATCCCCTCGGGAACCTCGACGATGCCGAGCGCCGTCAGCTCGCCGGCCCGCGGGTCGAGCAGGGCGGCGCCGAGGCGGATCAGCTCCTCGGCGGTCGCGGGATTGGCGACGGGAATGAGAATCCGGGCGGGCAACGGACCGCGGGCGGCCGCGTTCACGGGTTTGGCTCCGCGGACCGGCGACGCTTCGCGGTCCCGGCCTTCGCGGCCGCTGGGCGGGCGGACCCGTTCGCCCCGGCGCTGCCGCCAGACCCGGCTGCGCGACCCTTGCCTGGGCTCGACGGGGTGGCCGGGCGGGCCTTTCGGGCCGACTCCTCGGACACGACGGCCGCCTTCCAGCGGTCGACGAGGTAGGGCTTGAGCAACTCGAACTCGCGGGCCTGGCGCTCGACCCGGTCTTCGGTCTGCTCCGTCGTCTGATAGCGGTTCTCGATGACGAAGCTCCCGACCCGCCCGAAGTAGATCGGGACCAGGGCCGCGACGAGGTTCTCGATCGGCGGGTCCTCGGAACGGGCACAGATGATGAGGTCGTAGATGAGGCGGGCCCACAGGTCGTCCGAGAACTGGAACGCCGAGAGGGCCTCGGCCATCTCGAGAGTCGTCGCGTTCGTCGACGAGCCGTCGCCGGCGATCCCGAGCCGGGCCCGCGCCGCGTCGACGAGCCTGCCAGCCTCCTCGGCAAGGACGAGGACCGTCTCGAGGTTCTGCGGAGCGAACATCCGGCGCCAGGTGTCGACAAGGGTCAGCGAGCCGCTGTGGAACTCGGTGAGCAAACGGAGCGTGTTCACCTCGAGGGGCGGCGGGTCGATGATCCGCTCGAAGCCGTAGGCCGGGATGTCGTGGCTGCCCTTGATGTCGAGCCAGTTGGCGGGGTGGGTCGCGGCCAGCCGGAGAATCGTTCCGACGACCTGGCGGAACATCGGCCCGAGGTCGGCGCCGGGATCCTTGGGGTCGTGGACCTTCGCCCCGAGCCGCGCCTGGCAAACCGCGAAGCCACCGGTCAGCGCCGAGGTCGTCATCCAGATGTCGATCCCGAACTTGCTGATGTCGGCGGTCCAGTCATCGAGCGTCAGGTAGTGCTTGACGAGGTCCCCGCTGACCCCGAAGTCGCCACCGATCGGCTGGCGGATCCGGTTCCCGTACAGAGCCCGGGTCAGGGGATAGGTGACCGTGTTCGTGATCGTGCCGTCGTACTTGTAGCGGGCATAGAGCGGCGCGACATAGTCGTAGCCGCCCTTGAGGATCGGCCCGGCGAGAAGCTCGATCCACTCGGGGATGATCGAGCGCAGGTCGCTGTCGACGACGACGAGGGCCTGGACCTCGAGGGCCGCGGCGATCTCGAAGATCGTTCGGAGCGCCGCGCCCTTGCCGCCGACGCCATCGATCTCGGGATAGGTCAGGCTGACCCGCGAGAGCTTGTTCGTCGGCCGGGTCAGGAGGATCTGCTCGACATAGTCGGGCGGCTCGGTCTCGACGACGACGCGGCCCGTGCCGTCGGGTGAGCCGGCGTCGCTGTTGACGAGGACGGGCTTGAGATCCGGGAAGTACTGGACGAGCCCGGCCTGGGCGGCGCGCACGACATAGCCGATCGTCGCGGCGTTCTTGAAGCTGGGGATGCCGACCATGATGTCCGCGTGCCCGAGCCGGGCGATCTCTTCGCGGACAGATGCGGTCAGTCCTTGGGCAGGCACCGTCAGACCGTACCACTGACCGACCGCCACCGCCGACGCGGGTGCGCTGGCGCAGCTTGTGATCCCCTGGCGATCCCGTTCCGCCGGACCTCAGCGGGGTGGAATCTCGGCCTGGGCCCACTCCTGATTCTTGTGGCCCGGCACGTAGCGGCTGTTGGCGGCCTTGTACGCCAGCCGATGAAAGCCGAACGCGCGCCACGATCCGAGCCACGTGTCGATCGGAGGCTTGACGTGGACGCCGACCCGGATGAGGTCGCTCTCGGGCAGGACGGACTCCAGGATCCGCTTCCGCTCGAGGAGTGGGACGTCGCAGAGGGACTCGTCGTCGAGCCAGATCAGGTCGACGGCGACCAGGGCGAGGCGGTCCGCCGCCCCGTCAACCGTTCGCTGGCGGGCCTCGACCTTGCGTGCCAGGAGACGTTCCTTCCGGTCACCCCGCGAGCCGAACACCATCTGGGTCATCGCCTGGCCCGGCTTCTGGACGGTCACCGACTCGCGGGCCGCGATCTCCGTCGGCGCCTGGATCGGCTCCGGCGTCAGGAACGCGTCGAACGCGGCGGTGCCGCCGCCGACCGCGTCGGCAAGCGCGGCGATCACCTCCGGGAGGTTGTCGACCCCGTTCTCCTCGACCACGACGCCGTCCACGGCGGTGAACCGGACCGACCGGCCGTCGACGAACGCAACCACCCGCGGTCCGGTCCACAGCGGCTCGATGATCGGGTCGGCGATCGTCGCGGCGCGCTTGTCGCCGAACAGCTGTGGACGCCACGCGGCGGCGGAAACACGGTCGAACGCGAGCATCGACCGATGATACGCGTGGATCCGGCCGGATCGCTCACCGGCGACGGCAATCCGGCCGGGCGCGGATCCGTCGAACCGAACGGATCCCTCCCGCCTATGATCCCGCGATGGCGGCCAGCGAGCACCCGTCCCCGCGATCGGCGCGAGGCCTCGGCGCGCTCAGCCCGACCGGACATTCCGCCGAGCCGGCCGCCTGGGCCCTGTACGACTTCGCCAACACGATCTTCTCGTACGCGGTCGTCTCGACGGCGATCGGGCTCTGGGCCACCGATGCCGGCCGATTCGGCGAGCGTGACGGCAATCTCGTCGTCTCGATTGCGGTGGCAGTCAGCGTCGCCCTCAACGCGATCGTGTCGCCGATCCTCGGCGCCCTGAGCGACCGCGGCGGCCGGCGCCTGCCGTTCCTCCTCTTCTTCACCGCTCTGTGCATCGTGCCGACCGCGTTCATCGGGCCGAGCCCGGCGGTCGTCGGGATCGCCCTCTTCGCCGTCGCGAATTTTGGCTACCAGGCGGCGCTCATCTACTACGACGCGACGCTCAAGACGGTGAGCCTGCCGGCGGCTCGGGGGCGGCTGAGCGGGATCGGCGTTGCCGTCGGGTACTGCGGCACGATCTTTGTCGGGCTCCTGCTGATCCTCTTCAAGGTCCCGATCGAGGGCCGCTTCCTCGTCGCCGCGATCCTGTTCGCCGTCTTCGCCGTGCCGATCTTCGTGGTCGTCCACGAGCAGGGCAGTGTCGGCCGGATCACGCGTTCCGACGTCACCGGCTCGTGGTCGCAGCTCCGGACCACCATCGAGCACGCTCGCGCGGTGCCCGGCCTCGGCCGGTTCCTGCTCGGGCGGTTCTTCTACTCGGACGCGGTGAACACGATCATCGTCGTCATGACGGTGGTCACGGTCTATGCCAAGGGCCTGTCCGAGTCGACCGCCCAGATCGTCCTCCTCAGCCTGACGGTCGTCGCGGTCCTCGCCAGCTTCGGCTGGGGCCGACTCGTCGATGCCTGGGGCCCGAAGCGGACGCTGATGACCGTCCTCGGTTCGTGGGCGATCGGCCTCGTCCTTGGCGCGATCTCGCTCGGGGTGGACGGGCCGCTCGGCTTCGTTGCCTTTCTGATCGCTGGGGCGATCCTTGGCAGCGGCCTCGGCGGTGTCCAGGTGGCGGACCGGGTGTTCATGGTTCACCTCTCGCCGCCGGAGCGGCTTGGCGAGTTCTTCGGGCTGTATGGCCTCGTCGGCAAGGGCTCGCAGGTCATCGGGCAGATGCTCTACGGGGTGACGCTCTTCGTGCTGTTGGACACGTTCAAGGTCGGCGCCTATCAGCTGGCGGTGCTGACCCTGCTCGTCACGATGGTCATCGGCTATCGGCTGATCCAGCCCGTGTCTGACACGTGGGCGGGATCCGGCGAAGCCGGTGAACCGATCGCCCCGCCCGAGCGCCTCGCGCCGGCGTCCGCACCGCTCGAGCCACGCTGATGATCCCGGACGGAAGCCCGGGGCCCTGGGTGCGGCCGATCATGTGGCTTTCGCTGGTGTTCGGGATCGCGGCGCTGGCCTGGAACGCGCTCCGCGTCTACCTGCTCATCTCGGCAGCCGAGACCGTCGAACCGACGACCGTGATCGGCATCCTGATCAGCACCGGCACGGGGGTCGTGCTCATCCTCAACGGGCTTGCCTTCCGGCAGCGATCGAAGGGCTAGCCACATCGGACCGGACTACCCGATGCGCGCCCCGCTCGGGTCGAGGTGGCCGCGCCGCCACGCCCAGGCCGAGCCGATCATCTCCTCGAGGGTCGGCCGCGCCGCCGTCCAACCGAGGACCGCCCGGGCTCGATCGGCCGCGGCGACAAGAACCGGAGGGTCGCCAACGCGGCGGGGCCCGGTCGTCGCGGGGATCGAGCGGCCAACCACGACCGCTGCGGCATCGATCACCTGGCGAACGCTGAACCCGGCGCCGATCCCGAGATTGCAGACGAGGGGAGCGTCGGTCCGGGTGTCGCCGGGCGCGGTTGCCTCGAGGGCCGCGAGATGGGCGTCGGCGAGATCGGCGACGTGGATGTAGTCGCGGATGCAGGTCCCGTCCGGCGTCGGGTAGTCGTCGCCGAAGAGCGTGATCGGCTGGCCCGTTTCGGCCGCCCGCAGGACATTCGGGATCAGGTGGGTCTCCGGATCGTGGAGCTCGCCATCCCGTTCGGTCGCGCCCGCCACGTTGAAATAGCGCAGCGACACGCTCCGTAGCCCGTATGCCTCGCCGAAGAAGCGGAGGGCGCCCTCGAACGTGCGCTTCGTCTCGCCGTAGGTGTTGATCGGGCGAAGCGGGGCATCTTCGGCGATCGGGGTGGCGTCGGGAACCCCGTAGACGGCCGCGGTCGAGCTGAACACGATCCGGCCGACACCTGCCTGGCGGGCGGCCTCGAGCAGGACGATCCCGCCGGCCACGTTGTCCCGGTAGTAGCGCGACGGGTCGCGAACCGACTCGCCCACGAGGGACCGTGCTGCGCAATGGAGGATCGCGTCGACCTGGACGCGCTCGAGCAGGCGGGCCATGAGATCCGGATCGGCGTAGCTGCCGACCTCGAGCGAAACGGCCGCGGGCACGGACTCGCGGTGGCCGGTCGTCAGGTCATCGAGGATGACGACCTCGTGGCCGGCCCCGACGAGCCGTTCGACCGAGACCGAGCCGACATAACCGGCGCCGCCGGTCACCAGGATGCGCATCGGGGCCTCCGAATCGAGATGCGGCCCGACGCGTTCATCGGCGCCGACGCAGGAAGCGACCAAGGATCCCGGGAGAATCAGGCGACACCGGCGCGGCGGCGTCACGGGCAGCGTCACCGGCGACTGCCGCCGAAGCGGGCACCGGGCCAGGCGCGGAAGGGATGGGCGCCTCGTCCGGCGGAACTTCCTCACCGTGGATCTGGAGCTGCTCGGCCATCCGATGGGCGAGATGGCCCGCCACCGGATTGTCGGGGTCGATCGCGAGGGCGCGCCGGGCGAACGTGTACGCGCCGCGCTGGTCTCCTCGCTCGAGCGCAACGCGGGCGAGACCGGTGACCGCGATCGAGTTGCGGGGGTCTGCGGCGACGACCTGGGCGTAGAGGCGCTCGGCGTTGTCGATCAGGCCGAAGCCCATCGCCCGCTCCGCCTCCAGCATCATCTCGATCATCTGCTGATCATCGCCCAGATCCGGCGCCGAGGGTTGCCTCGGTCGGATCCCAGTCGTCCGGAAGCGGCGACGGGACGCGGACGGTGCTCTCCACGAACACCACGGAATCCGCCGCCGCGGCCTCGCTGATCGCGCTCATCACGTCGAGGACGTGGAACGCGAGCGCGCCGTCGGCACGGTGGGGCCGGCCCGCACGGATCGCCCGGGCCATGTCGAGCACGCCGGTCCCCCGCGTCGACGTCGCCTTGGTCGTCGCCACCATCTCGGTCGCGGCCGCGCCGGCCCGCCGGATCCGGATCTCGCCGTCGAAGCCGTTCGGATCCGGGAGGATCAGCGTCCCATCGCGGCCGGTGACCTCGAGCAGGATCCGCGGCAGGGCCGACTCGAACGAGAAGATCGCCTGGGCGGAGGCGCCGCCGCTGAACCGAAGGAGGGCGCCGACGTGGCTGGGTACGGTCACGGCAAAGGTCTCGCCGGCCCGCGGCCCCGTCCCGATCGTCCGCTCGCCGCGCGCCGTCGAGGCGGTCGCCGCGACCGATGCCACAGGCCCGAGGACCTGGACGAGCGCGGTCAGGTAGTACGGCCCGAGGTCGAACAGGGGGCCGGCTCCGGCCTGGAAGAGGAAGGCTGGATTCGGGTGCCAGGCGTCGGGTCCCGGGGACTGAAGGAGCGCGAGGGCGGTCAGCGGCGCGCCGATCGCCCCATCGGCGATCAGCCGGCGGACGGTCTGGAGCCCGACGCCGAGAAACGTGTCCGGCGCGCAACCGACGCGGACGCCCGCCGCCGCCGCGGCCGCGAGCAGGTCCCGTGCAGAGTCGCGATCGAGGGCGAGCGGCTTCTCGTTCCAGACATGCTTGCCGGCAGCGATCGCCCGCCCCGCCACTTCGGCATGGGCCACCGGGACCGTGAGGTTGACGACGATCTCGACGGCGGGGTGGTCGAGGACGACGGACGTGTCGCCGCCGACCGCGACGCCATGTTGCGCGGCCTTCGCCTGAGCCGCCTCGCGCCGGAGGTCGCCGATCGCGAGGACGGCGACGTCCGGGAAGCTGGCGAGGTTCTCGAGATACGTGTCGCTGATGACGCCGGCGCCGATGATTCCGACCCCGACTCGTCCGCTGCCGGTCATCGTTCCTCCTCCACAGCCGCGAGCAGGAACGCCCGGCTCGCGGCAAGGGCATCGAACAGATCGCCCGAGGTGTCATCGAGCTCGACCACGCGGAGGGCCGCCGGCGCGGCCGCAACGATCGCCCGGATCGGCAGCGTCCCCGAGCCGACCGCGACCTGGCGGGTGGTGTCGAGGCTGCCGTCGCCGTCCTTGATGTGGAGCGCAGCGACCCGACCGCCGAGGCGTTCGAGGAGGGCGGGCACATCGGCGCCACCGGCGTGGGCCCAATAGGTGTCGACCTCAAGCACGACCGCGGGGTCGAGGCGATCGGCGAACCACTCGAGCGCGTGACGTCCACCGATCTGCGAGACGAGCTCGAAGTGATGATTGTGGTAGCCGACGCGGAGGCCGCGGCTCGCGGCGGCCACCGAGACCGCGTTCAGCGCGTCGGCGATCGCGCCGACATCCTGCTCGGTCTGCCAGCGGGTGGGGTCGGTCCAGGGCTGGATCACGGTCTCGATCCGGAGGTCGGCGGCCGCATCGAGGACCGCGTCGGGATCGCCGCCGAGGAGGCCGGCGTGCGTCGTCGGGGCAACGAGGCCGAGATTGCTCATGGCCGGGCCAAGGCGGGCGTGCCAGGTCAGGAGGTCGTACGGCTCGATCCGGCGGAACCCGATCGCCGCGAGGCGGGCGATGGCCGCACCGACATCGGCCGTCATCGCCGCGCGCACCGTATAGAGCTGGACCGAGAGCTCGGATGCCGCTCGATCGGGGTTCCGGGCAGGCCCGCTGCCGGGGTGTTCCATGGCGCCACCTTCGCTTTCACTTCTGGTCGGACCGGCGCGACCGGGCGATGCGGCCCGTGCCGTCATCGACCGGGCGAGCTCGAGGAGATGTCCACGGTCGTTCAGGCTCGGCTTGTCGACGACCCGCTCGAACAGCCCATTCAGGATCCGCCCGAGCTCCGGTCCGGACGGGATTCCGAGCTCGGCCATCAGGTCCGACCCGTCGACGGCGAGCGCCGAGCGGTCGAGGATCGGTCCGGCCGCGAGTTCCGCGGCGATGCGGGCCCGGAACGCGTCGAGGCCGTCGGCGTCGCGCGGCACGCCGCTGCCGACGTTGTCCGCCTCGCGCAGCGCAAACAGCTGCTCGATCGCTTCTGGCCCGACCTTGGCGAGAAAGCGCCGGACGGCGGGATCGCCCCACGAGGGCTCGTAGCGGAACATGTGATGACGGACGAGGTGGACGACCCGCGTCCGGGTGGCGTTCGGAACGTGGAGCCGCTCGAGAACCGTGTCGGCGAGGTCCGCCCCGACCGCCTCGTGGTGATGGAAGTGCCCGTCCGCCGCCGTTGCCGGCTTCCCGATGTCGTGCACAAGCGCCGCCAAACGAACGATCGTGTGGTTGTCTGCAGCATCGACGGTCCGAACAGTGTGATCCCACAGGTCCTCGTCCGGGATCTTGTTCTGGGCGATCCCGCGCTGCGCGGCCAGCTCGGGCGAGATGGCGGCGAGGACACCGGTGTCTGCGAGTAGCAGCAGCCCGACCGACGGGTGCTCGGCGGCAAGAATCCGCTCCAGCTCCATGGCGATCCGCTCGCCCGAAAGATGGCCGACGAGCGGCGCGGTCTCCCGGATTGCCGCCAATGTCGCCGGCTCGATCGTCCAGCCGGAGGTCGCGGCGAACCGGATCGCGCGGACGATCCGAAGGGCGTCTTCCTCGAACCGCAGCCGCGGCTCGCCGACCGCCCGGATCACGCCTGCCGCGATGTCTGCGATCCCGTCGTATGGATCCACGAGCGTGGGCGCCGGTTTTGGCGGCGTGGTTCGCGCTGGCCCGCCGTCACGAACCGGCGACGCGCCCCACGCCAGGGCGTTCATCGTGAAGTCACGGCGGGCAAGATCGGCCTCGAGGGACATCCCGAACTCGACCCGATGCGGCCGTCGGAAGTCGGCGTAGTCGTGATCGCTGCGGAACGTCGTGATCTGGTACGCCCCGCCGGCCGCCCGGACGGCGACGGTCCCGAACGCGTTCTCGTACACGGCATCCGCGAACAGCGCGGCGGTCTGCTCGGGCAGGGCCGACGTGGCGAAGTCCCAATCGTGGCCGTCTCGGCCGGCGACGACGTCGCGCAGCGCCCCGCCGACGACATACGCGGCATGCCCCGCCCCCCAGAGGGCGGTGAGGATCCCGACGACTGCGTCCGGGACCGCCGCTGCGATCCGCCCGTCGGCCTCGGTGGTCGCGCCGGGCGTCAGCGGATCGCTCAGTTCCGGCCGAGGAAGAGGTACGTCCGCCAGGCCTCGTTGTGGGCGTCGGCCAGATAGGGCGTGAACATCGAGTAGACATCGTTGCGCGGCTCGGAGGGCGGCCGAGTCAGCCGGAAACGCGCCTCCTCGACGGTCTTGCCGCCCTTGCGGTGGTTGCAGGACTTGCAGGCCGTGACGAGGTTCTCCCAGGAATGGCCGCCGCCGCGGTGGCGCGGGACGATGTGATCCAGGGTCAGGTCGTGGCCCTGCCGGCCGCAGTACTGGCAGGTGTGGCGGTCGCGGGCGAAGATCTCGCGACGGCTCAGCTTGACCCGCGGCCGCGGCCGCCGGACCTGGTACTGGAGGCGGATCACAGACGGCGCATGGAACTCGGTCCGTGGCGTCCGGATGACCTGGTGGTCGTACTCGATGACCTCGGCCTTCTCGCCGAACACGAGTCGGAACGCCCGCGGCAGGTTGCAGACGTTCAGCGGCTCGTAGTTCTGGTTCAGGACGAGCACGACCCCATTCATCGTGGGCGCACGATACCAAGAACTCCGCTCGATGCTTGCATCGGTCGGTCGAAGGTCAGTCTCGCCAGGTCGCCCCGCCGGTTCGGGCATCCCAGCCGCCGGCCTGGCCGACCTTCGTGGCGAGCGGCCTGCCGAGCGCTGCGGCGATGAACCTGGCGGCCGCGAGCACCCGCTCGAGCGACACGCCGTGGTCCAGCCCGATGGCGTCGAGCAGGTAGACGAGGTCCTCGGTGGCGAGGTTGCCGGCCGCCCCCGGGGCATACGGACAGCCACCCGTGCCGCCGGTCGAGGCGTCGAAGCAGCGGATCCCGGCGGACATCGCGGCCGTCACGTTGGCGAGCGCCGTCCCGCGGGTGTCGTGGAAGTGGAAGGCGATCTGACCGAGCGGGATCCCGGCATCGACCGCCCGCGACGTGAGATCGCGGACCTGGGGCGGGACGCCGACCCCGATCGTGTCGCCGAAGCAGACCTCGTCCACTCCGAGCTCGAGCAGGCGGACCGCGATCTGGACCGTGCGGGCCGGATCGACGGCCCCGGAATAGGGGCAGCCGAAGGCCGTCGAGACGTAGCCGCGTCGCCACCAGCCGAGCTCGGCCGCGCGGCCGAGGACCGGGGCGAAGGCCGCGAGCGATTCGTCGACGGTCATTCCGATGTTGCGCCGGGTGAACGCGTCCGACGAAGCCGTGAAGACGGCGATCGCGTCGACACCGGCCGCTTCCGCCCGGGCCAGCCCGCGGCTGTTCGGGACGAGCACGGGGTAGCGCACGCCGTCGTGGCGCGGCAGCGCTGCCATCAGCTCAGCGGCGTCGGCCAGCTGGGGGATCGCGCTCGGCGCCACAAACGAGGTCGCCTCGATCTCCCGGAGGCCGGCGGCGGCAAGCAGCTCGAGATAGCGGAGCTTGGTCGCGAGCGGGATCGGTCGAGATTCGTTCTGGAGCCCGTCGCGCGGCCCGACCTCGTAGATCCGGACGTGGTCGGTCGTCCTGGACCCGCGGGCACGGGGCGGGAGCGCGCCATCGTTCATCGGGCCGCGCCGGTCATCGGCCCGCGCCGGTCACCGTGGGGGCGATCAGCCGAGCGGCGGATCGGCCGCCCGATCGACCGCCGCGATCCGGATCTCGATCCGTTCGAGGTCCATGACCGCAGCACGAAAATCCGGGGAGCCGAGGACCGCTTCATTGCGACGTGCTCGCGCGGCCCGGTGAAGCGCCATCAGCTCTGGCCGATTCCCGGGCAAGCTGTCGTCGACCAGGGTGGCGCGGCCGTGGGCCTTCGCGGCGTGATGGCCGCTGTCGGCGACGTGGGCCTTGCGGTCGGTGGCGTCGGACTTGCCCCCACCGGCGTGAGTCTTGCCGCCACCGGGGGAGTCCTTCTTCTTCTTTTTGTCTTTGGCCATCGGTCCTCCTGTCGGCAAGAGGGTAGCGCGTCCGCGCCGTCGCCTGACGTCAGTCGCCGAGCGTCGCGAGCGACGCGCCGCGGGCCACCTGGTCGCCGACGCGGACATCGACCCCGGCCACCCTTCCGGCCCTGGATGCGACAACGGCGTGCTCCATCTTCATCGCCTCGAGAGTGACGATCGGGTCACCCGGCTCGACCACGTCACCGACGCCAACGTGGACGGCGAGCACGGCGCCCGGCATCGGCGCGACGATTTCCGAGGCACCGCCGCCATGGGCCTGGGCCGCTGCCGCCTTCGCCGCTTGATCGACGTCGGGCGGCTGCGCCACGCGGAACGCCACCGATCGGCCGTCGATGTCGACGTGGACGGCGTCGCCGTCGCGGATCGCCGCCGGTGGCACGGGCGAGGATTCGGCGACAACGGCCACCGCTCGCGCGTTGCCTTCGTCCGCCACGATCCGGGCTCGGCTCGGCCCGTTCAGCCGCCATCCGCCGGCACCGAGCAGCCGCGCCGCTTCGTTCCAGGCCTCGTCCGGGATGGCGGACTCCTCGGCCGGGCCGGCGCCAGGGCGCCAGATCTCATCGAGGGTGTCGATCCGCGCCTCGCCGCCAGTGACCTCCGGACGCCGGACGAGCCAGCGGAGGAAGCGAAGGTTCGTGACCATCCCGAGAATCACCGTTTCGTCGAGGGCAGCGGTGAGCCGGCCGAGCGCCTCGCGCCGGTCGGCGCCGTGGGCGATGACCTTTGCGAGCATCGGGTCGAACCGGCCGCCCACGGCGTCACCGGCGGCGATCCCGGCGTCCACGCGAACGCCCTCTCCCGACGGCCAGCGAACGTCGATGACCGTCCCGGTCGCGGGGAGGAAGCCCGCCTCCGCGTCCTCGGCGTACAGGCGGACCTCGATCGCGTGGCCCGCAGGGTGGACGTCGGCCTGGCCGAACCCGAGCGGCTCGCCGGCGGCGATCCGGATCTGGTCTGCGACGAGGTCTCGGCCGGTCACGAGCTCGGTCACCGGGTGCTCGACCTGGAGCCGGGTGTTCATCTCGAGGAAGAACATCCCGCCGGCGTCGTCGAGGAGGAACTCGCAGGTCCCGGCGCTCACGTAGCCGACCTCGGCGGCCAGGGCGAGAGCAGCCTCGGTGAGTCGCCGCCGGGTCGCGGGCCGGACCGCCGGCGACGGAGACTCCTCGAGGACCTTCTGATGACGCCGCTGCAACGAGCAGTCGCGTTCACCGAGTTGGACCCCATTCCCGTGGGCGTCGAACAGGACCTGGACCTCGACGTGGCGCGGCCCCTGGAGGAATCGCTCGAGGACGAGCCGGTCGTCGCCGAAGGCGGCTCGCGCCTCGCGCCGCGCCGCCGCGAGCTCCGCGAGCAGATCGCTGCCAACGCGGACCGTGCGCATCCCCTTGCCGCCGCCACCGGCGGCCGGCTTGACCAGGATCGGGAAGCCGATCCCGCGCGCCGCCGTCGTCAGCGTCTCGTCGGCCTGGTCGGCACCGTCGTAGCCGTCGATCGTGGGAATGCCGAGCCGGCGGGCCAGCTGACGGGCGGCCGCCTTGTCGCCCATCGCCCGGATCGCGGTGGGCGGCGGTCCGATCCAGCGGATCCCGGCGGCGATCACGGCATCGGCGAAGGCCGCGTTCTCGGCGAGGAAGCCGAACCCCGGGTGGATCGCGTCGGTGCCGGCGGCGGTCGCGGCTCCGACGACGGCCTCGACGTCGAGGAGGTCGAGCGCATCCGGTCCCTCGGTCGCCGGGACGATCGCGACGATTCCCAGGCGATCGGTGGTTCGTCGGATGCGCGTTGCGATTTCGCCGCGGTTGGCGATGAAGAGGCGGCGAATGGCGGCTCCGCCCGTCTCGCGGTTCGGCGATCCTTTGCCGTCAGGCGCACCGCCACGCACAAACGCGTCCAACGCGTCAGACGCGACACGCCACCGGCCACCAACTCGACGCGCCGGAAGACGGCCGGCGGCGATCCAGCGCTGGACCGACCGCGTCGTCGCCCCAATCCGTGCAGCCGCCTCGCTCGGGCTGAGCTCATCCGTCATGTCTGGCGCGATTGTCGCGTTCAATCGACGATCCGGCAATGTGGCGCGGATCAGGACCCGCCTTGGATCCCCTGCCAGATCAGGATCAGGCCGAACACGACAAACGCGACAGCCGCCCCGAGCCGGATCGCCCGCTCCGGCAACCGCGTCCCGAGCGCCTTGCCCACGCCGATGGCGATCGCGTCGGCGGCGACCATCCCGACCGTCGAGCCGAGCCATGTCCCGAGGGCGCCGTGGTTCGTCGCGAGGGTGATCGTCGCGAGCATCGTCTTGTCGCCGAGCTCGGCCAGGAAGAACGCGGTACCGACGGTCACGATCACCGATCGTGAGGCATCGCGGCGCGCTCGCGCCTCGTCGTCTTCGCCCAGCTCGTCGCCGCGGAGCGTCCAGGCCGCGAAGACGAGGAACGCGATCCCGGCCACGATCGCGATGACGTTGGCGGGGAGCGCCAGGGCGACCGTCGCACCGAGGACCACCGACCCGAGATGGATGACGGCTGTCGCGATCGAGATGGCGATCAGGACCGGGATCGCCGGAAAGCGCGTCGCGAACGCGAGGGCCATCAGCTGGCTCTTGTCGCCGAGCTCGGCGAGGAAGATCACCCCGAAGGAGAGGAGGAAGGCGTCCATCAGGGGAAGCGCGCGGCCAGGTCGTCCGTGCGGGCGCGGATGGCGGCGCGATGTCCGGACCAGGCATCCCAGACGGCCTCGATCCAGGCTTCGGTGACGATGCCGGCCGCGCCCTCGTCACCGGCATCGATCGCCCGGGCGACGTCGACGCTGGTCACGGCGCCCATCGACTCTGGCCGTTCGAGCCACGGCCACCGGTCGAACGCATCGGCCGCGACGCGCCGGAGGCGGATCGCCTGATCCGGCGGCCAGCCGCGCTCGAGCGTGAAGCACAGGGTCACGAGGTGGATCCAGACCGACGGCGTCGACTGCGGTCCAGGGACGCCTGGGTGCGTGACCGCATAGGCGTCGACGATCAACGCGGAGCGCGCCGTGCCCGGCATCGAGTCCGCGCCGAGCTCCGTGTAGATCCGCCAGCAGCCCGGAGACGCGGTCATGTAGCGATGGATCGGCCCGTCCTCATCGGGGACCAGCCCCCGGCACCCCACACAGGCGACCAATCGGTCCGAGCCAGGCGGTCGGGTCACTCGCCGTCTGGCGCCCAGGCCGGCCGGCGTTTCTCGGTGAACGCCCGGAATCCTTCCTGGGCCTCTTCGCTCACTCGCTGCCGTGCGATCACCCGCGCCGTATGCCACTTCGTCGAGCCGTGGCCCAGCCCGCGCACCTCGCGGACGATCGCTTTCGCCGCCCGGACCGCGGTCGGCCCCGAGGCGAGCACATCGGCGACGGCCTGGCCGACTGCGCTGTCGAGCGCCTCGGCGCCCTCGACGACCTCGTGGACGAGCCCGATCCGCTGGGCCCGGATCGCGTCGAACCGGCGACCTCCGGGGAACAGTGCCCGTGCCTGGCTCTCGCCGATCTTCGCGATGACGAAGGGCGAGATGACTGCCGGCAGGATCCCGAGGCGCGTCTCGGTGAAGCCGAACTTCGCGCCCGCCTCAGCGATCACGAGATCACTGACGGCGCACAGGCCGGCGCCGCCGCCGAGGGCCGCGCCGTGCACCCGCGCGATCACCGGGACCGGGCAGGTGTCGATGGCCTCGAGCGTGTCGGCGAAGGCCATCGCGTCCTGCTCGTTGCCCTCGACGTCGAGCTGGATCGCGGCGCGCATCCAGTCGATGTCGGCGCCGGCCGAGAACGACGGCCCGTCACCGGCGAGGACGACGACGCGGAGGTCGGTCGGACCCTCGCGGGCAAGTGCGGCGAAGGTGCGCCGGAGCTCCGCGATCAGGCTTGCGTTGAACGCGTTGTGAACCGCGGGCCGTACGAGGGTCACGCGGGCGACGGCGTCATTGGGGCCGCTGCGTTCGACGCGGATGAGATCGGTCACCGGGGCATCCTACCGGCCGGATGGACACGCGCGGCCCGCGAAAACGTCGAGACCGTGGCTGGCCGATCGTCGCACTCTCGTGGACCATGAGGACGAGGAGGACACGATGAGCCAGACCGCCGACCTGAGCGGATTGAGCGACGAGGCGCTGGCCCGGATCGCCGGGCTGGAGAAGGCGACCGGTCGCCCGTACGGCGAGTGGCGGACGATCGTCAGCGGGCTCGGAACCGACAAACACGGCGAGATCGTCGCCCGCCTCAAGGCCGAGCACGGCCTCGGCCATGGCTACGCGAATCTCCTCGCGTTGCTCCACGGGGGCTGGGGCAGAACGGCGGCGCCGGATCTCGTCGAGGGCCTGTTCGCCGGCCCGAAGGCGGTCCTCCGCCCGATCTACGACCGCCTGATCGAGATCGTCGAAGCATTCGGCGGCGACGTCGAGATCGCCCCGAAGCAGACGATGGTGATGATCCGCCGATCGAAGGGCTTCGCCTGTTTCACGCCCTCCTCGACCAAACGGGCCGAGCTCGGGATCGCCCTCCGCGGCGATCCGCCGACCGAGCGGCTCCGGGCGAGCAAGGGGATGACGAGCCATGCGGTCTGGATCGAGGAGCCTGCGGCGATCGACGACGAGGTCGTCGGCTGGCTCCGCGCGGCCTACGAGCGGGCCTGACCGCCGAGGTCGGCGGCGGGCAGCGGCGGGTCGACGCGCAGGTGGCCACGCGTCCAGATCCGGTGGATCGCCAGCCGCTCGAGATTGGCGGCCGAGGGCGTGTCCAGATCCGCCGTCGCGAGGACGCGCGTCGAGCCGGCGTCCGCGGCCCGCCGGACCCGGTCCGCGATCAGCGCGCGCTGGATCCCCCGGCCGCGGGCCTCGGCGACGACCGTTCCGGCCCCGAGCCACGCCACCCGACGGCGCGTGAACATCGCCGAGGCGGCGACGTCGCGGCCGTCGAGCGAGCCGATGAACTGGTG
>JBBRCU010000045.1:0-21488 GCA_038204565.1 Candidatus Limnocylindrales bacterium | reverse complement strand
GACAGCGGGAGTGCCCCCAAGGGGATTCGAACCCCTGATCTCCACCTTGAAAGGGTGGCGTCCTAGGCCTCTAGACGATGAGGGCGAGGCGGGGCCGAGTGTAGCAGGACCCCCTGTCGCAGCCGGGCGGGCCGCGGGATTCGCGCTTCGCCCGGGACGAGTTCAGCCGCGGTTCTGGACCAGGAACAGGATCACCGCCATGGACACACAGCCGGCGGCAACGAGCGAGGCGAGCCCACCGATGAGGGCGTGACCGAAGGCCCGGGCGTCACTGCCGCGGATGCTCGAGCGCCAGGCAGCCCGCGCCCCGACGAGGGCGATTGCGGCGAAGACCAGACCGAGGACAACCAGGCCGGAGGCGAGCAGGGGAATCTGCGACGGGTCACGGACGCTGATCGCGTAGCCGACGTAGGCGAGCGACAGGACCAGCGCCACCACGATCAGGACACCGGTCGCGGTGATCGGGATCGGGCCGAGGCGAGGCCCCGCCCGTCGCGGTTCACGGGCCGCCACCTCCGTCCGGCCGGGCCCCTGTCGTCGGTCGCTCATCAGCGCGGAGACTAGCAGGACCGCTACGATCGACGCGTCACAGGGGGAGTCCTATGCGGATCGCGCAACTTGCGCCGACATATGAGCGCGTGCCCCCACGCACCTATGGCGGCACCGAACTCATCGTCCACCTCATCACCGAGGAGCTCGTCGCCCGGGGCCACGACGTCACCCTGTTCGCCAGCGGCGATTCGGTGACGACGGCCGAGCTTCGCAGCGTCACCCCGTTCCCGATGCGCTACGGCGGCGGATCGACGAGCGGAGTTGCCCACGCCGAATACCTCCAGCTGGCGAATGCCCAGGCTGCATTCCTGACAGCCGCTGGAGCCTTCGATGTGATCCACAGCCACGCCGGGATCGAGGGGCTCGTGCTGGCCGCCGGTTCGCGGACCCCGGTCGTCTCGACGATGCACAACGCGTTCGTCCCCGCGACCCAGCCGATCTGGGACGCCTATCCCTGGTTCCATCACGCGGTCTCGGCTGCGAGCGCCCGGACCTATCCGGCGCGCGGCGCCCTGCCGCCGATCCACCACGGGATCGATGTCGGATCCTTCCGGTTCGAGCCGGTCCCGACCGAGGGGTACCTCCTGTTCCTGGGCCGGTTCAACCAGGCCAAGGGCGCGGACCGCGCGATCGACGTCGCCCTGCGGTCCGGGCGGCGCCTCCTGCTCGCCGGCAAGGTCGATCCGGCCGATGCCGACTACCTGCAGGCCGCCATCGAGCCGTTCGTGGACGACGACCGGATCCGCCTCATCGGCGAGGTCGACGGCCCAGCCAAGCGGGAGTTGCTCGCCGGGGCCGACGCCCTCCTCTTCCCGATCGAATGGGACGAGCCGTTCGGCCTCGTGATGATCGAGGCCCTGAGCGCCGGGACGCCCGTGATCGGCTTCCGTCGGGCGAGCGTCCCCGAGCTGATCGAGCACGGCCGGACCGGGTTCATCGTGGACGGCGTCGACGAGATGGTCGCGGCTGTCGGCCGGATCGGGGAGATCGACCGATGGACCTGTCGGGCGGTGGCGGAGCAGCGATTCAGCGTCGCCCGGATGGTCGACGACGTCGAGGCGATGTACCGCGCGATCCATGATCGCGTCGCGTGGGCCGCGGCCGGCGCCTGAACGCCGCCGCGGATGGAAAACCGGACAAGCTAGGTCGCGGCAGCGCAGCCCGGATCGAAAGCCGTCGCGTCGCCCGCCTCGCCGCCGCGGGTGCGGTGGTAGATCGCGACATTCCAGGACAGACGGGGTCGCTTGAGGTCCCGTCCGAAGGCAACTCCGGCATCTCCGAACGCGCCCGCCAGCAGCGCCTGGGCGTCCTCGATCGAGTCGAACGTCCAGAAGCAGTGGACGACGCGGACGCGGAACCCGTTCGCGAGGAACGGACCGTTGCGCCGGCTCCAGGCCCCATATTCGGGCAGGTCGCCACGCAGTCCCGAGACATCGTCGCGGCCGTAATCGTGAACGATGAGGAGACGGCCGGCGGGACGGAGGACGCGGTCCGCAGCCGCGAGCTCCGCGGGGTCGACGCCGCGGAACGCCGTCCAGGAGCTGAGGATCATGTCGGCGGAGGCGCCAGGGAGGAGGGCGCCGGCGGGGTCGAGGAGCGAATCGACGAGAGTGACCTGGGCGCCTGTCCCGCGCCAGTGCGCCGTTTCCCGAGGCCCCCCACCGATCAGCACGACTTCCTGCGCGGCAACGGGCCCGAGGGCATCGAGAGCGCGGTCGAGCTTCCGCTCTCGGTCGAGGGCGGCGGCAAGCGGGACGCGGAACGGGTCGGGCGGGCTGAACGGAAGGTCGGCCAAGAGTCGGCAAGGATAGCCGCTCCGGCTGCGGCGTCTCCCGTGCGTTCCAGCGCGTCCCGTGTCACGATCCGCGCGTGGTCCAGCAATTCCTCGGGATGCCCGGCGGTCTCCGCCTCTTCCTCGTCTACGCGCTCACGATCCTCGCCCTGATCGGACTGTCGCTCCGCTACGTCGTGGATCAGGCGATCAACGCCCCGGTCAGCCTGCCGGGCGTCGTCGTCATGGTCCTCCTCGCCTACACGATCTTCACGACGACGCTGGTCATCCAGCGCAAGCAGGCGGCGCGCGGGCTCGCTCTCGGGCTGGCGAGCCTGACCTTGCCGTTGACGGTCTACCTGTTGACGGCCGGCCTGATCCCCCAGACGATCTTCTTCGCGGCCCTCTCGGCGCTTCTCTTCCGGGGCCTGCTCCGCGACGAGGTCCGGGCGTACCTGAACGAGGAGTGATCGCCGTCTGGAACCCGCGACCGACACCCGGCCGCGGTTGACGGTAACCTAGCCGGGCTTGCGCGTGCCATTGGGCGCCGCGCGCACGCGCGCATGGATGCGCCGCGTGCCTCTCCACCCGAACCGACTCGAGGACCGATCGAACCGTGAGCAAGGAATCGCGTCACGCGGCCAGACTGGCCCGCGAAAGCCGTCGACTCGGAGCCAGCGATCGTCAGCCGGGCTCAGGCTCGACCGACCCGGCGGCAACTGACGCGGCGGGTCCGACGCCGACCGGCGCGGCAACGACGACCATCCGCGGCGGTCGCCCGGCGACGGGTGTCGGCGCCCGAGCGGGGCGGCGAGAGCGCGCCCGGCCCGGCCCGCAGCCAACCTTCTTCGAGCGCTACCGAAGCGCCATCGTCGCCGTCGCAGCGGTCGCGATCGTCACCATCGCGGTCGGCTACGTCTTCATCGGGGCAACGTCTGCCGCGTACACGTGCGGCAGCCAGTTCGCTCCGGCCGCGACCCCGCCGGTCGACCCGAGCTCGACCACCCAGCTCGGGTTCTTCGAAGACGACATGGGCAACAGCCATAGCGTCACACCGCCCCAGCGCTACCTGTACTGCCCGCCGGCCTCGGGCACCCATTACAACCTGCCGGGCACGCTGGGCCCGATCCCGCCGCGGGTCTACAAGCCGGAGGACAAGATGGGTCCGTCCAACTGGATCCACAACCTCGAGCACGGCGGGATGGTCGTGCTCTACCGGAACGACTCGTCCGGCGCGACCGCGACGGGCCAGCAGGCATTCAAGGACTACGCCGCCACCTTCCCGGCAAGCCCGATCTGCAAGATCCCGGCCGGGGCCCTGTCGCCCGTGATTGCCCGCTTCGATGACATGCCCCATCCGTTCGCCGCGCTCGTCTGGGATCGTGTCTTCTATCTCGACACCTGGGATCCGGCCCTCGTCACGCGCTTCTACCTGGCCGAGGCCGAGCGGGTCGATTCGACCGGTGCTCTGATCACCCCGCCCGAGAAGCAGTGCACGCCCGCGTCGAGCTCCTCGCCGGCCGCGAGCGGCTCGCCGGCCGCCTCGATCCCGGCGGCGTCCGTCGAGTCGTCCGTTGCGCCGTCGATCGCCCCGAGCGCCAGCCCGGAGCCGTCCGCGGCGCCGAGCTGATCGCCCCGAGCTGAGGGGCGGCGCCAGATGCGCCTCGTTTCGTTCGACGCTCCCGGCGACGGCCAGACGCTCGGCGCGCTGGTCGGCGATCGGCTGATTCCGCTCCCGGCCCGGTCGCTCGATGCAGCGCTGCTCGAGGATGGTGGGCTCACTAGCCTGCGTCGCAAAGCGAACGAGCTCGCCGGGGCCGCTGGTCTCCCCTTCGAGAGCGTTCGCCGGCTGGCCCCACTCGACCCGCTGAAGATCGTCTGCGTCGGGCTGAACTATCGCGACCACGTTGCGGAGGGCGCCGGGCGCGAGGCGCCGGACTGGCCGCTCCTCTTCGCCAAGTTCGGCAATGCCGTCGTCGCGGACGGCGAGGCGATCGTCCGGCCGGAGGGGACCCATGCCCTGGATCTCGAGGTCGAGCTCGGCGTCGTCATCGGGCGACGGGCACGACGGGTCACGGAGGCGAGCGCCATGGACCATGTCGCCGGATATGTCGTCGTCAACGACATCTCAGCCCGCGACTGGCAGGGCAGCAAGCCGGCGCTGGCCGAACATCAGAAGGGCGACGGCCAGTGGCTCCGGGCCAAGGGCAGCGACACGTTCCTGCCGATGGGGCCCGTCTTCGTCACCGCCGATGAGATCGATCCCTCGGCAGCCCTCCGCCTTCGGAGCTGGCGAATCCCTGGTCCGGGTCGGCGGGGCGCCGGCGAGCCGCAGCTGATGCAGGACGGCTCGACCGCGGACCTGCTGTTCGGGATCCCGGAACTGGTCGCGTTCATCTCCCGGCACATCACGCTCGAGCCGGGCGACGTGATCGCGACCGGCACCCCGTCGGGTGTCGGCGTCTTCCGCGACCCGCCGATCTTCCTCGAGCCGGGAGACCGGGTTCGCTGCGAGATCGACGGGATCGGCTCTGTCGAGAACCCGGTCGTCGACTGGACCGAGGACCCCCGAGCGGTTTGACGCCGAGGCCGATCGCGCGTGGGCTGCACGGCGTCGGCGCGACCAGCTCCGACCATCCACACTGAACGCCTGATGACCAACCTCCTGATCGGACCGCTGCTCCGGCACGTCGGGGAGCACGACGCCACCATCTGGGTCGAGCTCGACGGAGCCGCTCGGGTCGAAGTTCGGGCCGGCTCCACGACCAGTGCCGCCACGACGTTCCATGTGGCCGGTCACCATTACGCGATCGTGGTGGTCGAGGGGCTCGACGGCGGCTCCTCCATGCCGTACGAGGTCTTCGTCGATGGGCAGTGCGTCTGGCCCATCGATGGCTCGACCTTTCCGGCCAGTCGGATCCGGACCATCGACCGGGAACGCCCGCTGCGGATCCTGTTCGGCTCCTGCCGCGAGCCGGGCGATCGGGGCCACCATCGCGGGCTCGATCCCGATGTGCTCGACGCCTGGGCCAAGCGGATGGCCACCCGGCCCGATGAGGAATGGCCGCACGCCCTGCTCCTCGTCGGTGACCAGGTGTACGCCGACGAAACGTCGGCGGTGCTGCGGACGTTCATCGCTGCTCGGCGCGATCCCGAGGTCCCGCCGGGCAACGAGGTTGCCGATTTCGAGGAATACACCCAGCTCTACCTCGAATCCTGGACCGAGCCGTCGATCCGCTGGCTCCTCTCCACCGTTCCGACCTCGATGATCTTCGATGACCACGACGTGCGCGACGACTGGAACACGTCCGAGGCATGGCGCCGCGACATGCAGGCGACGCCGTGGTGGGACGAGCGGATCGTCGGCGCCCTGATGTCGTACTGGATCTACCAGCACCTCGGCAACCTCTCGCCGCGCCTGCTCGCCGCCAACGAGACGTACCAGGCCGTCCGAGCCGCACCCGATGGTGAGACCGTGCTCCGGCCGTTCGCCCGGCACGCCGACGCGGAGGCAGACGGGGCAAAGGGCACGATGTGGTCATACCGCCGCGACCTCGGGCCGATCCGCCTCGTCGTCATCGACTCCCGCTGCGGGCGGATCCTCGCCGACGGCCACCGCTCGATGATCAGCGACCCCGAGTTCGAGTGGATCGAGGCCCAGGTCGAGGACGGCGATTACGACCATCTCGTCGTTGTCACCTCGCTGCCGTGGCTGCTGCCACGGGCCCTCCACGAGGTCGAATCGTGGGACGAGGCCCTGACCCGGCCGACGAGCCCGCGACCCATCCGCGCGTTTGGGGAGTGGCTCCGGCGCGGCGCCGACCTCGAACACTGGGCCGCTTTCCGCGCATCCTTCGACCGCCTTGCCCACCTCTTCGGACGGATCGGGCGGGGCGAGCACGGGGCGACGCCGCCGGCAACGATCTGTGTCCTGTCGGGCGACGTCCACCATGCCTATGTCGCCGAGGCCACCTTCCCGGATCGGACGACGTCACGGGTCTTCCAGATCACCTGCTCGCCGATTCACAACACGATCCCCCGGGCGATGAAGCTCGTGTTCCGCTTCGGCTGGAGCCGGCCGGCCGGCGTCGTGATGAAGGGGATCAGTCGCCTGAGCGGCGTCCCGTCGCTCCCGGTCCACTGGCACCACCCGACCGGCCCCCACTTTGGCAACGAGCTCGCCGAGCTCACGTTCGACGGCCGATCGGCCGGTCTCGTCATCGAACGCTCGACCCGGCAGTCCGAGGACCGCCAGGCCGCCCGGGATCGGCCGCTGCTGACCATCGAGGCCGAACAGGATCTCACCGGCCCGCGGAAGTAGCCGCGAAGGCTGGCGCGGTCCAGAATCGGCGGGCGCCCCTTGCCGTGCGTTTGTTATCTCCCGCTTCGGAACGAATGCACAGCCTCTAGCCGCGATCGCCATCCTCACCGCTCATGACCCGCAGCGCACCGTCAACCGAACGCCTTGCCGCGACCCCGAGCGCCAGTCGCGACCGCCTCGACCTGGCCGCGATCGGCTGGGTCCTGATGGCCGTCGTCGGCCTTGGTGCCTTCGTGACCGCGACCGTCTTTCTCCTCAACCAGGGAGTCTTCGGCTTCGACCAGCCGCTCCTCCACTCCGCCCAGGGCTGGCAGGGCTACGCGACCCTGTGGCGGGTGATCTCCGAGTCGGCGAACATCCCCCTGATCGTGATCGGCGTCGGGCTGGTCCTCGTCCTGTTCTTCACGAAGCGCAGGCGCGAGGCAGTTCTCGTTGCGCTCGTCCTGATCGCGGTCACTGCCGGCAGCGAGGGGGTCAAGCAACTCGTCGCCCGGCCGCGGCCGTCGGGCACGGACCCGAACATCCCGGGCGTCGTCTACAGCTTTCCGTCCGGCCATGTCCTCGAGGCGCTGACGATCTTCGGGATTCTCGCGATCCGCTGCGTCCGGAGCCGGTGGCCGATGCTCCTGAAGGGCCTCGTCGTCGTCGCGGTCGTCGTCGACGTGTGCCTGGTCGGCGTCGCCCGGGTCGCGCTGAGCGCCCATTATCCGAGCGACGTGCTCGCGTCGGCCTTCGGCGGAATTGGCGTCCTGGGTCTCTACGGAATCCTCACCCATCATCGGCTTGACCAGACTGCGGCGAGCCATTCCAGGAGCGGCACAGGAGCGGACCGGGCCTGAGCGGCCGCGTCGGCCTTCGGCACGCGCGCCGAGCCGGCATCGACCGCCGACCTCGTCCGGGACTTGCCGACCGATCGATGACCGACGACCTCAGCCGACCGACCCGCCACACCGATCCGGAGCGGACCGCCGACGGGGAGCCCCGTCTTCCTGTCGACCGGACGAGCGCCGGACCGCTCCCGGTTCCGGTCGGTCCGCCCGCGCCGGCAGCGTCGATCCTGCTGTTCACCGGGTTCTTCGCGCTGATCGGCTGCCTCGTGGTTCTCGGCACCCTGGCCGAGGGCATCCGGGCCCAGGAGATCTACACCCTCGATCAGATCGCGACGCCGTTCCTCCACGCGGCGGCGTCGCCGCCACTTGACGCGGTCATGAACGCTGCGACCTTCGCCGGCTCGAGCGTCTGGCTCATCCCGCTCTTCGCCCTTGCGATCGTCGTCCTGGTGCGGATCGGCCGGCCCGGCGCGGCGACCTTCCTCACGGTCGCCAGCGGCGGCAGCCTCCTGATCAACGCGGCGATGAAGCTCTTCTTCCAGCGACCGCGGCCACAGGTGCCCTGGGCCCACGTCCTGCCGGACTACAGCTTCCCCAGCGGCCACACGATGAACTCGGTTGCGTTCTACCTCGGGCTCGCGATCATCGCCTGGTCGATCAGCGGCCGCCGCCGCGGGACGATCGCCCTGATCGCCGCGATCGTCCTGTGCACGTTCGTCGGGGTCAGCCGGATCTACCTCGGCTATCACTACTTCACCGATGTCCTCGGCGGCGTGCTCGCGGGGACCAGCTGGCTCCTGATCACGCTGGCTGCCTTCAGGAGCAAGCCCCTCGCCCGCTTCTGGAGTGGCCCGCAGGACGAGCCGGCAACCGTGGCGTCGCCACCGGCCGGTCGGTCATGACCCGCGCCCTGGTCCTCGGCCGGCACCGCAAGGGACGCAATATCGACGAGGCGGTCGCCGAGACGACGGCGCTCCTCGAGGCCGCCGGCTGGCATGTCGAGGGCGCAGTCGTGGTCCACAAGAAGGACCTGCGGAAGCGCGCCCGGGCGGCGGCCAAGGACCATGTCGACATCGTCGTCGCGGTCGGCGGCGACGGTGCCGTCTTCCAGGTCGTCAACGGGATCGCCAAGTCGACAACGGCCCTTGGGATCATTCCAAAAGGCACCGGCAACCTGCTTGCCGGCAACCTCGACATCCCGAAGGACCTGAAGAAGGCGGTCGGGGTGCTGATCGTGGGCGAGGTGCGCGAGATCGACCTCGGCCGGGTATCGATCGACGGCACCGCCAAGGATTTCGCGGTCGCCTGCGGAGTCGGCTTCGACGCGGTCGTGATGGACGCGACCGATCCGTCCCAGAAGCGGCGCTGGGGCAAGCTCGCCTATTTCGCGAGCGCCGTCCGCGAGGGGCGCAAGATGCGCGACGTCCAGCACGAGATCACGATCGACGGCGAGACGACGAAGACCGAGGCTGCCCAGGTATTCATCGCGAACTTCGGGCGAATCGGCTCGCTGGTCGAGCCCCGCCGCCGCGTCATTCCCGACGATGGCCTGCTCGACGTCATCGTCGTCCGCGCATCGGGTCCGATCGAGGGACTCCGGGCTGGCCTCGACGCGATCGTCCAGCGGGATCTTGGCGAAACCGGCGGTGGCCGCGTGTTCCGGGCACGGGCGCGCGAGGTCACCGTCACCTCGAAGCCGCGGCAGCTGGTCGAGACCGACGGCAGCGTCATTGGGCGGACCCCGATCACGGTCTCGATCCGGCCGAAGGCGCTGCGGGTGATCGCGGCACCGAGGCCAAGGCCGTGACGACCCTCGTCTCGCTCGTCGGGTTCATCGGGCGGGCCGTCGGCAAGGTCCTCACGAGCTCCCTTGGCTGGGCGAGCAGCCTGCTCTACGGCAACGTCCCGGCCGACCATCGGAAGTATCTCGACCTGATGATGGGCGCGTCGCTCGTCTGGGCCCTGCTTGCCCTGGCGGCGCTGATCCCAGCGGTCGGCGCGTTCCTCCGCTCGTCGACGCCGTTTGCCAGCTCCATCGGGCTGGCGCTGCTCCGCGCCCTGATCCTCGCCGGCCTCGTCCTCCTGCCTGCCTTCGTCGGCCTCGCCGGGTGCTTTGTCGCCGAAGACGGACAGCGGCCGAAAGGTGCGGCGATCTTCGGCCAGGTCCTGCGCGGTTATCCCCTCACCTTGCTCATCGTCGGCCTGGGCAGCCTGCTCCCCGCGGTCGGCCTCTTCCGGACGGTCGGCAACGTCCGGCGCGGCTGGTCCGACGCCCACATCCCGATCGTCGTGAAGCCCGGCGCCTACGACCAGCTCGTCGATGACGTCCGGTCGGCCCTCGCGGACGACCACGTTGAGACCACCCTCCACCCGGCCCCCGCCATCTTCGCCATCCCCGGCAAGCTGCTCGGGCTCATTGCGGCCCACGACGTGGAGGGCCTCGTGCCCGATCGCCTCGTCGAGCTTCGCCGGCCCGATCTGGAGGTTGCCGTGTTTCCCTCGGACATCGCGATCCGGGGGACGCCGTCTGCACGGATCGCCGCCCGGGCAGTTCTCATGACCAAGGTGGCCACGACCGCGGCGCACCTCACGACCAGCGCCGAATCGCAGAAGCTCGAGGACCGGATCCAAGCCGTCGCGGCATCGGGCCGGGCGCCGCGCAAGGCGATGGCGGACCTCGTCGAGATCGATTCGGCCCTGAATCGGTTGGACGTGCCGCAGGCGGACTGGGACGTCCTCCTCCGGCTCCGGATCCAGGCTGAGCGAGACGTCCTCCGCGCTCGCGCCCCCAGGCGGGCCTGAGCGCGCGACATTCCGCCTGACCCGCCACACTGAAGGCCTGATGCGCGCCCTCGTCAAGACCGCTCCCGGCCCGGGTCTCGAGCTGACCGACGTCCCCGAACCCCTGATCGGGATCAACGACGTCCGGATCGGCGTTCGCAAGACGGGCATCTGCGGCACGGATCTCCACATCGAGTCGTGGGATCCGTGGGCGGCGCGCACGATCAGGACTCCTCTCGTCGTCGGCCACGAGTTCATGGGTGACGTCCTCGAGATCGGTAGCAACGTGACGGACCTCGCGATCGGAGACGTCGTCAGCGGCGAAGGCCACGTCGTCTGCGGCCACTGCCGCCACTGCCGAGCCGGCCGCTGGCACCTCTGCGCGAAGACGGTCGGGCTTGGCGTGAACCGTGACGGCGCGTTCGCCGAGCAGGTCGTCCTGCCGGTCACGAATGTCTGGCACCACTGGCCCGGGATCGATGAGGAGGTCGCCGCGATCTTCGATCCGTTCGGAAACGCGGTCCACACCGCACTGAGCTTCGCGGTCCTCGGCGAGGACGTCCTGATCGTCGGGGCCGGCCCGATCGGGTTGATGGCTGCGGCCGTCGCCCGCCACGCCGGCGCCCGCTACGTCGTCGTCAGCGAACCGAACGATTTCCGGCGCCAGCTCGCGACGCGGATGGGCGCGACCCACGTCATCGATCCGCGGGCGCGGACCCTGGCCGACCTCCAGGCCGAGATCGGGATGGTCGAGGGCTTCGATGTCGTCCTCGAGATGTCCGGCAACGCCGCCGCCCTGCGCGATGCCCTCGCCCACATGGCCCACGGTGGCGGCATGGCCATCCTGGGCATCCCGACGGCCGAGATCCCGATCGACGTCAGCCAGGTCGTCTTCAACCAACTGACCCTGCGCGGCATCTACGGCCGGGAGATGTACGAGACCTGGTACAAGATGTCGGTCATGCTCCAGTCGGGGCTCGACATCCGGCCGGCGATCACCCACCGCTTCTCGTTCCGCGACCACGAGGCGGCCTTTGCTGCGGCCCGGGGTGGCGATTCCGGCAAGGTGATCATGGACTGGACAGCCTGAGGTTCCTCACCCGATGACGACGAACGATCCCCGGCCGGACCCGCTTGCCTTTCTCGGCGAGGAGCTCGACGACCTTCGCTCCCGTCATCTGTACCGACCGCTCCGGGTCATGTCGTCGGCCCAGGGGCCCATCGTGTCGGTCGACGAGGAGCGCCAGATCAGTCTTGCCTCGAACGATTACCTCGGGCTGACCCATCACCCGCGGATCAAGGAGGCGGCGATCCAGGCGATCCGCGACTACGGCGCGGGCTCAGGCGCGGTCCGGACGATCGCCGGGACGATGGTCATCCACGAGGAGCTCGAGCGCGAGCTCGCCGACTTCAAGGGCACCGCCGCGACCCTGACGTTCCAGTCCGGCTTCAGCGCCAACACCGGGGTGATTCCGGCGATCACCGGCGAGCAGGACCTGATCGTGAGCGACGAGCTCAACCACGCCTCGATCATCGACGGGATGCGCCTGTCGAAGGCGCCCCGGAAGATCTACCGCCACGGCGACGTCGGGCATCTGAGCGAGATCCTCGACGAAGCGGTCGAGAAGGGTCGCGAGGGGACAGGCCTGCCCTACCGCCTGATCCTCGTCGTGACCGACGGAGTCTTCTCGATGGACGGCGACATCGCACCGCTGCCAGGGATCGTCGAGGCCGCGGAGCGGGCCAACGCCGCGGTCTTCATCGACGACGCCCACGCCTCGGGCGTCCTCGGTCGCGACGGCCGCGGCACGGTCGACCACTTCGGTTTGCACGGCCGGGTCGCGATCCAGGTCGGGACGCTCAGCAAGGCCGTCGGCGCGCTCGGCGGTTATGTCGCGGGCTCGCAGGACCTGCGCGACATCCTCGTCCAGCGGGCCCGGCCCTTCCTCTTCTCGACATCTCATCCGCCGGCGGTCGTCGCGGCCTGCCGCGAGGCCATCCGGATCATGCAGGACGAGCCCGAACTCCACGAGCGCCTCTGGGCGAACACCCGGCGCTTCAAGGCGGAGCTGACCCGGCTCGGCTTCGACACCGGGCGGTCCGAGACGCCAATCACGCCGGTGATGATGGGCGACCCCGATACCGCCGGCCGGTTCAGCCAGCGGCTGTTCGAGGAGGGCGTCTTCGCCCAGCCGGTCGTCTTCCCGACGGTGGCGATCGACAAGGCCCGGATCCGGACGATCGTGACCGCCGCCCACGCCGATGCCCAGCTGGACCGGGCGCTCGAGGCATTCTCGACCGTCGGCCATGAACTGGGCCTGATCGGCGGGTGACGGACCGGTCCGCGCAGGTGCCGGACGCCGCGGAGCCCGTTCCCGCCCAGGCCCGCGACCTGCCGCTCGACGCCCACGTCCACACCGATCTCTCTCCCGACGCCGACGTCCCGATTGACGATTACGCCGCCGAAGCGGTCGCGCGGGGGATCGCCGAGATCGCTGTCACCGATCACGTCGACTTCGTGCCTGGCACGCCGGCCTTCTCCTACACGACCTTCGCCCAGCGGGAGCGAACCGTCCGGGAGGCCGCCGAGCGCTGGGCCGGGCACGGGGTTGCCATCCGGTTCGGGGTCGAGATCACCTACGACCAGGCCCACGAGCCCGAGATCCGCAAGCATCTCGCGGGCCACCGGTACGACTATGTGATCGGGAGTGTCCATGTCTTCAGGGACTCGCCGTTCCACCGGACCAATGTTGCCGGCTGGACCCGAGGTCGGCCGCTCGACGAGATCGTCGCACCCTATTTCGGCGAGGTCCTCGCCGCGATCCGGTCGGGCCTGTTCGACACGATCGGCCACCTCGATGTCGTGAAGCGCTACCTCGTCCCGTACGTCCTACCGGCCCAGCTCGCCGCTGCGCCCGAGCTGTACGAGCCGCTGCTCGTGGCGCTCGTCGATGGCGGGGTCGCCCTCGAGGTCAACACGAGCGGCCTTCGCCAGGAGTCGCGCGAGATGTACCCGGCCGCCCCGATCGTGCGGCGCTACCAGTTGCTCGGAGGCACCAGGATCGTCGCCGGATCGGACGCCCATCGGAAAGGATCATTCACAGCAGGACTCGAGGCGGGGTATCGTGTCGTGGCCGACGCGGGGTTCGAGCATCTTGCCTTTCGCCGTGACGGATCCAGGGTCGACGTGGCCCTGCCGGATCGCTTCCGCACCCGGGGGGGTGCCGACGGGGCGGACACCTAACGAAGCAGGGCATTCCGTCGTTATGACCATCGACGACGCCGCGATCGAACGACTCGTATCCGAAGCCAAGGACGGGGATGCCTGGGCCTTCGGGATGATCTTTGACCATTACCACGAGCGGATCTATCGCTTCATCGCCAGCCGCGTCCACCGCCCGTCGGATGCGGAGGACCTGACGCAGCACGTCTTCGTCAAGGCCCTGGAAGCGTTGCCGCGATACGAGTCGCGGGGCATTCCCTTCGGGGGCTGGCTCTTCCGGCTCGCCAGAAATGCGGTCATCGATCATGTCCGGACCCGGCACGACCATGCCGAGCTGGACTCGATCGTCGAATGGGCCCACGGTGACGCGGGACCCGACGAGATTGCGGTCGTGCGACAGGAGCTGAACGCCGTCGGTGCGGCACTGGCAAACCTGACGGCCGACCAACGAGAGGCAATCGAGCTGCGGTTCTTCGCCGGCCTGTCGGCCCGCGAGACTGCCGAGGCGATGGGCAAGCAGGAAGGAACCGTGCGCGGACTCCAGTTCCGGGGGATCGCCGCCCTGCGACGCCAGCTCGGGCTCGATGCCGACAGTCCGGAGTTCGCCGACCTGCGAGCACCGCGACCCGCGAACGCCACCACGGATGGATGACGACATGCAGGCCATGGAAGCCGGGGACCGCGAGATCGAGTTCCGACTCGACGCGTTTGCCCGCACCCGGTTGACCCCGGATCCGCAGGCCGCGAGCCGGATCCGGGCGCGGATCATGCGCGAGGCGCGGCTCCAGTTCGAAGCATCCCGGATCGCCGCTCACATGACCACGGCCGTTCCGGTCCATCAGCGCCGCCCGCTGGCGCGCCGGCTCGCCATGCCGCTGCTGGCCGCGAGCGTCTGGCTCGGGATCGCGGTCGGGTCGATCTCCGCCGCGCAGCCCGGTGGTCCGCTCTACGGCGGTCGGCTGTGGGTCGAGAACGCGATGATCCCGGCGTCGGGGGCCGCTCGAGCCGATGCCGAGCTGAGTCGCCTCGACAGCCGCCTGGCCGAGGCCTACAGCGCATCCATCCGCGCCGACCCCACGGCGGTCAAGGCAGCGCTCGATGCCTACTCGGACATTGCCGCGGCTGCGGCCGCTGCCTCCTTGGGCGATCCGGCGGCCGAGGCAACCGTCGCGGCGGCGTTGAATCACCATACAGCCGTCCTCAGCGCGGTCGCCGCCAGCCTCGCCGCAAAGGGCAACGACACCGCGGCAACTGCGCTCGAGGCCTCGATCCAGCGAGCGATCGAGCACAACCAGGCCGTGATCGATCGGGTCGAGGAGGCCGGCGGCGCGGGGTCCGGGAATGGTCCGTCGAACGGGCCGACGACGAACTCGGGCGGCGGCATCGGTGCGGGCGCCGTCGGGAGCTCGAGTCCGGGCGGCGGCGGCGACGCCGTCGGGAGCGGCCCCGGCGCGAACCCGCAACCCGACAAGACGCCCAAGCCGACACAGGCGCCCAAGCCGACACAGGCGCCCAAGCCGACGCCTGATCCGCAGGGTCCGCCAGACCATTCCCCTCACGTGACGGGGCGATAGCGCGCCGCCGGACCTTGGCGGCTGCGGAAGGCCGATGGCCCTCGGCCGCCGCTGCGGAGGCGGACTCGATGATGGCTGACCCGCAGTTCAGGCTCACGGTCCTCGGTGCCGGGCCCGCCTGGTCGGATCGGCCGGGCTCCTCCGGGGCGTCGTATCTGGTCCAGACCGGCTCGACGTCGATCCTGCTCGACCTCGGCCAGGGGTCGTTTCCGCGGCTCGCTCAGGCGATCGAGCCGGGCGCCCTCGATGCGGTCCTGATCACCCATCTTCACCCGGACCACTTCATCGACCTCGTCCCGCTCCGCCACTACCTCGCGTACCAGCTCCGGCCGCCGGGATCCGTCCGGGTGATCGGGCCGTCCGGTCTCGCCGATCGAATCGACGCGCTCCACGACCGGCCGGGGTTCGCAGCGACAACACTCGCCTGCGAGGCGTGGCCAACAATGCCGTTCCGGATCGGCGATCTGGCGGTCGAGGCGGCGCGGGTGACGCACACGGAGGACAGCCACGCGGTTCGACTCGGCCGGTCCGACGGGTCGGGACTCGTCTACTCCGGCGACTGCGGACGCGCCACTGATCTCGCCCCGCTGATCCGACCGGGCGATGCCCTGCTGGTTGAAGTGTCTTTCGGCGTTGGTCCGGTTCCGGCGGGATCGTTCCATCTCGACGCTCCCGCGATCGCGGAGCTGGCCACGGCGACCCGCCCCGGTCGCGTCCTGCTCACCCACCTCCAGATGGGACTCGATCGGACGGAGCCTGTCCGTATCGTGGCCGCCGCCTTCGACGGCCCGGTCGCACTCGTCGAACCGGGTGACGTCTTCGACTTCTGAAGCGGGCGCCACGCACCGGACGTCCGTTACGCTTGGCCTTCACGTCTCTCGAGGAGGTGCAGCGACGGTGCAGGACGGGATCGCGTCGTTCGGACCGGAAGAAGATCGCTCGGACCGGCATCGCCGACTCCCGGGAGCCCTCGGCCTGATCGGCGATCGTCTTGCCTCCGGCTTGCGTGATCCGGGGGCCGTCCTCCCGCTGCTCATGATCGCCGCCCTGATCGCCCGCGTGATCTGGCTCGACCTGCCCGTCCACTCGCTGATCTTCGACGAGGCCTACTACGTCAACGCGGCCAGGATCATGCTGGGCTGGGCGGTGCCGGCCGGCGCCCACTATGCCGGCTCGCCGGTCGGCCTCGATCCGAACATGGAGCATCCGCCGCTCGGGAAGCTGATCCTTGCCGGGTCCATGCTGATCTTCGGTGACAACGGCCTCGGCTGGCGGCTTCCGAGCGTCGTTGCCGGCATGGCTGCGCTCGGAGCTCTGTACGGGATCGTTCGGGCGGCCGGTGAGTCGGCGTGGCTCGCGATCCTGGCGGTCGCGTTCCTGGCCTTCGACAACCTGACCCTCGTCCACAGCCGGATCGGCACCCTGGACATGCTCGTGCTCGCCCCGATCCTCGCTGCGGCGTGGCTCGCGCTCCGCGATCGATGGATCCTCGCGGGCGTATTCGTCGCGCTCGGCCTGCTCGTGAAGCTGACGGCGATCTACGCCCTCGCGGCGATCCTTGCCGTGCTGCTGCTGCGCTGGCTCGCCACCTGGCGGGTCACCCAACGGATCAGGCTCGTCGACGTGCGCCCGGCCGTGATCGTCGTGGCCGTGTCGATCGGCCTCTGGCTCGCAGGCCTCTGGGCGCTCGACACGCAGTTCTCGACCTTCCGCTCACCGATCGATCACATCGCCCACATGGTCGAGTACGGCGCCAATCTCCGGTCCCCGGTGGATCGCGCGGGGATCTGTGCGACGAATGACAGCTACCCGTGGCAATGGCCGTTCAACGAGTGCCAGATCACCTACCTCCGGGTGGACGTCACGGTCCGGTCCGGCCAGACCATCGTGGCCCAGACCCCGACCATCGACTTCCGCGGAGCGCTGAACCCGGTCCTTTCAGGCGCGATCCCACTGGCGATGCTGTTCGCGAGCTGGGCGGCCTGGCGAGCGAAGAACGAGCTTGCCCGGTGGGCGGTCATCTGGGCGGCGTCCAACTACCTGCCATACGTCGTTCTGTCGATCGTCAACCACCGCATCACGTACATCTACTACTTCCTGCCGGTGATCCCGGCGCTCGCGGTCTGCACGGCCCTGCTCTTGACGAGGAGCTCACTTCCACGCTTCGTCCTGGGTGGGCTTATCGTCCTGTACGCCGTGGGATTCGCCGCCTACTTCCCGTTCCGAACCGTGCCCTGAACGAACGTCCGAGCGGGTCGGCCCGACAAACCCCGCGAACAACGAAGAACCGGGATGCGGCACTCGCCACATCCCGGTTCTCGGTCTCGGGGACCGGATTTGCGATGGACTACCGGCGAGAGGCCGAGCCCTTCGGCTGGAGCAGGAGGACCACTGCGAGCAGGACCGCAAGGCCGCCGAGGATGATCCGGAGCCCGTCCGTCTGAGCGACCGCGGCCGGCGCGATCGTCGCGGTGTCGGTCGGCGGAGGCGTGACGCCGGGCGTTCCCTCGACCCCGAGCACTGCGCCGTCCGAGGACGAGCTGGTCGTCGTCGAGCTGCTGATGCCCGACTCGGTCCCGGTCGACGTGGTGTCGGTCGAGGTGGTCCCGGTCGAGGTGGTGTCGGTCGAGGTGGTCCCGGTCGAGGTGGTCCCGGTCGAGGTGGTGTCGGTCGAGGTGGTGTCGGTCGAGGTGGTCCCGGTCGAGGTGGTCCCGGTCGAGGTGGTGTCGGTCGACGTGGTCCCGGTCGAGCTGGTGTCGGTCGAGGTCGACGTCGTGCTCGAGGTCGACGTCGTGCTCGAGGTCGTCGTGGTGTCCGTGTCGTAGCAGAACGAGATGTGGCTGATGCCGTTGCCCTTGCCCGCCTGCGGGCCAAGGTCCGTGTCAGCGGTCGCCTCGGGGCTGTAGACGTACAGGTTGTGCTTGGTGCTCCCGGCCTTCACGAAGACGGCGTCAACGCCGATGTTCGAGCTCCAGTTGAAGTGGCCCGGAGTGCTGCTGGCGGAGTCGGCGTAGTTCGAGATCGTGACCGTGAGGGTCCCGTCCGAATACGTGCCATTGGCGAGCTTGGAATCCTCGAGCTTGAACTGCGTCCAGGTCTGGCCGGCCGGGGCGAAGCTGGAGCACGTCGGATTGCCGGAATTGATCGGCGTGGGGGTTACAGACGCGGCGGCAACACCACCGGCCACGGGCCCGATGAAGGCCGCACCGGCGAGGCTGGCGACGACGAGCCAGCCGAGTGGCCGGGCGAGACGAGTGCGGCGCCGTGCGTGGTTCGAGCGTGAGGTGGTCATGGAAAAGGTCCCCGAGCGGTGCGATGAGTGAAGTAGTCCGATCCCGGTGACCCGGGAGCCGTTGCCTTGACGGCTCATTGATCCTGCCCGAACGACCAGGACCCGTCCAGTACCTTTCGACGGTCTCGAGTCCACCCGACTCCACCGGTCCGGACCTCGAGTCACGATCTCCGTTGCGCGCTTGCACCGAACCACCCCGGACGGTCCCAGGACGAGCGGCTCGGGGTCCGGGGGTACGACCGGGCGGCCGACCGGAGTCCCCTTGGGCGCATGAACCAGGCCGCGGCGCCGGCCCGACCGGCGAGACGGCGGGAATCGCGAACGGAGCGCCCTGAGGGAGCGCCCCATTCGAGCGGATGGTTGGCCAGGTGGCGGACATACGAACGGGGCGTCCCTAGGCAAGGACGCCCCGTCCGGGTCTCGGGGACCCGAGGATTGGTTTCGACGGCAATCCGCACCGGCCGTTCGAGCGATCACTCACCCGAGTCGGCCGGCGGCGAACCGGCTCGTCCCAGCGTCAGCCGAGGCGATTCCGTCGGCGGACCCGCGCCGGGGCCGGGGTGATGAACCCGATCCCGAGCGTGAGGCCGGCCACGCCGAGGAGGAGGAGCATCAGGGCGAAGCCCGGATTGCTCGTGCCCGTCTGCGGCGTGATTGTGCTGGTCGGCGGCGGGGTCAGCTCCTTCGGCGGAGCCAGGACCGCAACCGAGGCGGTGTCGTGATCGGTCAGCTCGCTGCCGGTCGGCGTGTGGCCGACGATGGTGGCGAGATTGATGAGCGGCTGGGCGAAGCCCGGAGCGGTTGTGAGGACCTTGAGGTCGTAGGTGACCGCGCCGTCGGCCGGATTCGGCAGGCCTTCAACGGCGAGCCACCGGAGTGTGCGTGAGGCCGGGTTATAGGAGTCGAACGTGAAGTTCGCATCCCCGGCGGCCGAACCGACGACGTAGTCGAGGCCCTGCGGCAGGACGTCGGTGATCACGGCGTCCGCGATCGGGCCGGCGCCTGTGTAGTGGAGGGTGTAGTGGAGGGTGTCACCGATGTTCGCGGACGGGACGTTGAGGTCAGGGTCCGTGCCGTTGGTGTTGCCGGTGAAGCTCTTGTCGATGGTGAGGAGCGAGGTCGTCACCGTCGTATCGGCGACGCAGTTCGCGTCCTGGACCTCGTTGTTCGGTTGGCAGTTGCTGCCCGGTCCGGTGACCACGACCACGTTCGGCAGATCCGTCGTACCGGTCGGGAACGAGTCGTCCAGCGTGACCGAGAAGGTCAGCGTGACGGACCCGCCGTTCGCGACGATCGTCGGGATCGTCCATGTCAGCGTGCCGGCGGCGAAATTGCAGCCGAGGTTGCAGTCGGCGTTGTACGTGGCATGGGCGAGAACCGCCGCGATGTCGTCGGAGACCGGGACATTCGTGGCGTCGGCGTTGCCCGTGTTCGTGATGGTGATCTTGTAGTTGAGAGTGTCGCCGGGCTGGGCGCTGCCGCTATGAGCGTAGCCACCGTCGTTGACGGCAACGAGCTTCTCGGCGTTCAGGGCCGGCTGGGCCTCAACCGTCGTGTCCGTGTCGCAGTCGGCGTCCTTGCTTGCGGCTTCGCAATTGCTTCCGGGGCCGGTCACGACGACCACGTTGGGGAGGTGCGTCGTGCCCGCCGGGAACGAGTCGTCCAGCGTGACCGAGAAGGTCAGCGTGACGGACCCGCCGTTCGCGGCGATCGTCGGGATCGTCCAGGCGAGGGTGCTGGCAGCGAAGCCGCAGCCGAGGTTGCAGTCGGCGTTGTACGTGGCATGGGCGAGGATGGCGGCGATGTCGTCGGAAACCGGGACATTCGTCGCGTCCGCGTTGCCGCTGTTGGTGACCGTGATCTGGAAGGTGAGCTTGTCACCCGGGTTGGCGGTGCTGGTCGGGCCGAACGAGCCGGCGTTCGTCTTGACGAGCTTGACGGCGTGGAGGTTCGGGGTCGTGACCGTCACGACCTCGTCACCGCAGGCGCTGACCGCGGGTGAATTGGCGTCGTCGCCGCTGTAGCTGGCGAGCCAGTAGTAGGTGCCGGCGGACGCGAACAGGACTGGGTCCGACTGGCCGACGACGCCGTTGGTCACGTTCTTGGTGCCGCCGTCGGCGAAGAACGTCTTGCAGGCTGCGTCGCTAAAGACGGTGTAGGTGACCGTGCCGCCGGCCGTCGCGCTCGCGCCGGTCAGGGTGGCCTGGTCCCTCACGGAGCTGCCGAACAGCACCGTGATCTTCGGGCTCGACAGGTTGCCAGAGCTCAGCGTCGTGCTGATCGACGGGGCGAACTGGGTGACGACCGTCGTCTCGCCCTGCTCACCGCAGAACCCGGCGGCCGCGATGTTGTTGGCGTCACCGCTGTACGAGGCGATCCAGTGGTAGTCGCCCTTCAGGGTGACGGTGTAGGCGGGTGATGTGGCCGAGCCGTTCGACAGTTGAACCGGTCCCGAGCCGAGGAGATCGGCGCCGGTGCAGTTCGGATCGGCTGGCCCGTAGAGCTTGAAGGTGATCGTTCCGGTCGGGGTGAAGCCACCGCTCAGGGTGGCGACGTCGTGGATCTTGTCGCCGACCTGGGCACCGACCGTGGCCGACGTGCCGAGCTCCGGCGCCGCCGGGTTGACGACGACGCTTTCATTGGCGTCGTTGCACTTGCCGGTCACGGTCGTGTTGTTCGTGTCGCCGTCGTAGCTGGCGATCCAGCGGTACGTGCCGGCCTTGGTCGTCGTGTAGTTGGCCGAGGCGTAGAAGCCGTCACCGGCCACGACCACGGACGGGTTCACCGCCGTGCCATTGGCGCAGGAGGTGTCACCGGGCTGGAAGACGGTGAAGGAGATGTGGCCGGTGCCATTGACGGTTCCGGTCAGGTGAGCGGTGTCGTTGATGACGCCGCCGACGGTCACCGGGGCAGATGCCTGGGTCGTGATCGCCGGGGTGGCGGGCTTGACGACGACGCTCTCGTTGGCGTCGTTGCACTTGCCGCTGACGCCCCCGTTGTTCGCGTCGCCGCTGTAGCTGGCGATCCAGCGATAGGTGCCGGCGGTGGTCGCGGTGTAGTCGCCGGAGGTGTAGTCCTTGTTGCCGGTCACGGTCGCGCTCGGCAGGACGACGGTGCCGTTCTGGCAGGTGGCGTCGTTCGGGC
>JBBRCU010000044.1:0-21760 GCA_038204565.1 Candidatus Limnocylindrales bacterium | reverse complement strand
GGCCGGTCAGGCGCCGGGTCAGGAAGCCAGACAGGAACAGGTAGTGGCGGACGCGAGCCCAGACGGCCGGCTCGTTGGCCTGCAGCCAGTTCGCCTCGCAGTCAGCCTGGAACGCGGCGACGGTTGCACGGACCCCGAGCGTCGGTCACGACCACCGTCGCTCGCTGAGTGGTCAGGGTGACGCCGGCGATCGCGTCGGGCCGGGCGACGCCGCCGGCCCACAATGCCATGCAGGCTTCGCCGATCGAGCGCCAGTACAGCTCCGGGTCCTGCTCGGCCCAGCCGGGCTGCGGCGAGACATACGGCTCGATCGGGATCCGGTGGTACGCGACCAGCGTCCCGTCCGGCCCGAAGACGAGCGCACGGACGCTCTGGGTGCCCACGTCGATCGCGAGGACCTGGTCGGCGCTCATCGCCCCTCCGTCGCGAGCAGCACGCCCGGGCTGAGGAGCCCGTCCGGGTCGAATCGCCGCGCCACGTCGCCGAGCGCCGCAAGCACCAGCTCGCTCTTCTCGGCGGCGAGCCACGGCCGGTGGTCGCGCCCGACCCCGTGTTGGTGGCTGATCGTCCCGCCGTGGGCGACGATCGCATCGCTCGCCGCGGTCTTCAGCCGCCGCCAGCGATCGAGCGTCTCATCCGGATCGGCAGACCGCCGGAAGACATAGGTCGCGTACAGGCTCGACCCGCTCGGATAGACGTGGGAGAGATGGCTGAAGGCGTGAACCCGCTCGTCGTCCGCGGCGAGCCCGTGCCGGAGCGCCCGCCCGACGGCCGCCGCCAGATCGGGCAGCTGCCGCCAGTCCACGGCGGTCTCGAGGGTATCGATCGCATAGCCGAGGTCCCACAGCGAATCGCGGAGATCCGGGGTCCGGAATCGGTTCCGGAGCCATTGCCGGCCCAGCCCGCCGCCGACGCCGGTTCCGCCATGACGTCGGACGATCGAGCCGACTTCACGCACGGCGAGCTCGACGAGCTTCTCGGGGCCACTCGCCGCGACGAGAAGCAGGCACGGCTCGGGGCCGATCCGGCGGAACCCGAGATAAGCCCGGAGGGCCTGGACACGGCGCCCGCCCGAACCAGCAGCCAGCGCCAGGAGCGTGGCGGTTTCGAGCGGGGTCGAGAGCCGGACCATCGACAGCGGCAACCGCGCCCGGGCGATCTCGCGGGCGGCCTCGACCGCCTTCGGCCAGTCCGACAGGAACCAGGCCGGGAGGGCTTCAAGGGGGGGTTTCGGCGCGACCCGGACGATCGCCTCGGTCAGGATCCCGAAGCGACCCTCGGAGCCGAGGATGAGCTGGCGGATGTCGGGTCCGGCAGCCGATGCGGGATGGGGCGGCAGGTCCAGCGATCCGGCTGGCGCCTCGACGTGGCCGCCCGCGAACAGTGCCTCGATCCGGCCGTAGCCCATCGACTGCTGGCCGGCGGAGCGGGCCGCGACCCAGCCGCCGAGCGTTGCCCGCTCCCAGGACTGGGGGTAATGGCCGAGGGTCAGCCCGTGCGGCGCCAGGGCGGCCTCCAGATCCGGGCCGGTCGTGCCGGTGCCAAAGGTCGCCAGGCCACTCCGCTCGTCGAGCTCGCGGAGGCCGGCGAGGCGGTCCAGCGCGACGGTGATCGCCGGCCGATCGTCATCGGGGTCCGGGGTCACGCCGCCGACGACCGAGGTGCCGCCGCCGTACGGGATCAGGACGGCACCGCGATCGCGGGCGACGGCGAACAGGTCCCGGACGTCCGCGGCCGCCGCGGGCCGGGCGATGGCGTCGGGGACGCGCCCGAGCCGTCCGCTCCGGACCGCGATCCAGTCCGGCAGGCTCTGGCCGTGCGCATGGCGGACCCGGTCGATGGGATCGAGGGACAGGCCACCGCTTTCGTCGTCGGCGAGGGCGGACACCGGCAGGCCCGCCACGACGTCGTCGAGCCGGGCGTCCGGGGTCGGTTGACCGGGGCCGAGCTCGGCCTCGAGCAGCCGGCGAGCGTCGGCGGCGACGTGCGGCGGCTGGGCGTCGTCGTCGATCCAGCCGTTCCAGCGCCGCATGCAACACCTCCGGGGCCCAATGGTGCCGCATCGGATGGCGGCGAACTCGGTGCCGCGACAAGGGACGACCGCCGGTCAAACCGACCTAGCCGAGCCGGCCGCCTTGCATCTCCGGCCGCCCGTCCCCTGCCGTCGGGGCCTTGCGCCATGAACGGTCCCGCTCGCGTTTGCCAATTTCTCATCGTGCGAACACGCCGCGTCGCAGCTTCGCCGGATGTGCACGACGCGAACATCCTGGTGGTCACCCGGGCCCGGCGGATGCTTGACCCTGCACGAGTTCGACAAGCCACGCCTGAAGCGGAGATGCGAGGGCCTCGGGCCGTCAGGCAGCGCACATCCGGGGAGCAATCGAAGACACGCGTGGACGCTCTCGTCCTATTTCAGTGACCGGCCGGCCCGGGGCCGGCGCCGAGCGTTCCTCAGAACGGTGGCCACGGGATCGCCGGCCAGTCCGGGCGGGGGAGGGGGAACCGGCGCGTTTCGAGGAGTGCATCGACCCGTCGCCGGGTGGCCGCGATCTCGCCGCGCGAGAGGAGCCCCGCGAGATCCCGGGCAAGGTGGCCGCGGAGTGCCGTCGACAGTCGCGTGAGCCCTTCCAGCTCGTCGACGGAGAACGCCTGGCCGCGCCAGCCCCAGAGCACGGTCCGGAGCTTCGGCACGGTCGAGAAGGTGACGCCGTGGTCGACGCCGAAGATGTGCCCGCCGGACGTGGGCAGGAGGTGGCCGCCCTTGCGGTCTGTGTTGTTCACCGCCGCGTCGAACGCCGCGATCCGGCGCAGCCGGTCGTCGTCGCCGAGGACCATCGCCACGACGTCCACGCTCGGGTCGACGTCGATCCAGAGCTGGAGCGAACCGTCGCCGAACGGACCGTCGCGGCGGATCGTGGGTGGCACGATCCCCCAGCCGATCGCCTCGCTGACGAGGTACGCGGCGACCTCACGATGGGATAGCGTCCCGTCCGGAAAGTCGTCGAGCGGCCGCTCGCCGGCGGTCGGCTTGTAGACCGCCTCGAGGACGAGGGGCTCCTCGGGCGGCGGACATGGCTGCCGGACCCGGCACAGCATCGCGTGGTTCGACGAGCCCATGATCCGGCCGACGATCTCGATCTCGCCCTCGCGGAGAATGTCGAGGCTGGCGGCGCTGTCGATCATCGCGATCGGGTCATCGGCGGTCGGGCCGGCCGATCAGTTGACGTAGTGGCCGTTGCGGCGCGGGCAGATATGACCCTGCGGGTCGAGCGGCTGGCCGCACAGCGGGCAGGGGAGACGGCCCGCGGCGACGACCTCGACGGCGCGGTCGACGAATGCCCGGGCGGCCTCGATCGAAACGCGGACCCGGAGCGTATCTGGCCCGTCGAGCTCGTCGTCGTCGATCCCCTCGAAGGCGGCGAGTAGTTCGCCGGCGGGCGAGCCAACGATCCCCTCGACATCGGACAGGTCGATCACGTCCGGGTCGTCGTCGGCAATCCCCTCCTCGTCGCCGTCTTCTTCTTCTTCGTCGTCGTCGTCGCCGTCGCTGTCGGCCCGGGCTTCGACGAGGATCTGCTCCGTCCCACCGTCCCAGCCGAGGGTCAGGGTGGTCGCTCGAAAGGTCTCGTTGATCGGCTCGTCGAGAGGCGAGGCGTCGGCGAACACCGCCCCCGTCGCGCCGCCGATCCCGCGGGCTTCGAGTTCGTCGAGGAGGACTCCGAGACGCTCCGCGAGTACGGCCACCTGGACCTTTTCGAGGACGACGGAGACGATCTGGCCGGCGCGCCGGGCCTGCAGGAAGAAGGTCCGGTTACCGGGCTGGCCGATGGTGCCGGCCACGAAGCGATCTGGAGGGTCGAAGAGGAAGAGACGTCGAGGCATCCGCGGACTGTAGCGTGAGACCGGGAACCGCGCCGCCGCACGGAGCGCCGTCGGGCGCCTCGGACGGTGTCTGGCGCTGAGTCCGCCGCTGAGTCCGCCGCTGAGTCAGCCGCCGAGTCCGCCGCTGAGTCAGCCGCCGACTCCGATTACCGGAGAGCATTCGTGGCCGTGCGCCAACTCGAGCGCGGCCGAGCGTGCTGTTGGCCCATCCGAGTCACCGGCCGACTCACCCGCCGGGCGCCGTCGCCGCACACGGCGCCGTCGCCGCACAGGGCGCCGCTGCCCGCTGCAGGGAGCGCCGCCGCTGCCCGCTGCAGGGAGCGCCGCCGCTGTGCCCGCTGCACGGGGCGAAGCCGGGCGGTCTAGCTGACCGTCACCCGGATCGTGTGGTGGCCGCGCGCGCCATCGGGGGCGGGCGGCGTGACGGCGGTGGTCTGGACGACGCCCGTGCCGTCGGTTGCCCGGACCTCGATCGTGTGCGCGCCGGGACCTGACGCGGCCGCGTCCCACGCGACGAGCCACTGGACCCAGGTCGCGTTCGAGATCGGCGTCGAGAGCTTGGCGTCGCGCCAGACGCCGTCGATCGCCACCTCGACCTTGCTGACGCCGCGGTCCGGCGCCCAGGCGATCCCCGCGATCGGGACCCGCGTCGCAGCGACCTTCTGGTCTTGCGACGGCGTGTCGATCCGCGACTGGGTGAGGATCGGGCCGAGCTTCGACCAGCCGAGCGGCACCCAATAGCCATCGAACGCCTCGAGGGTCGTCAGCTCGAGGTCGCTCAGCCACTTGGTCGCCGAGACATAGCCGTACAGGCCGGGGACGATCAGGCGGGCCGGGAAGCCATGGTTTCGCGGCAGCGGAGCGTCATTCATCTTCAGCGCGATCATCGGTTCGCGGGCAGAATCCATCACCCACGCGGTCGGCATGCCGGCTGTCCAGCCGTCGACGGAGCGGCCGACCAGCTGCGTCGCGCCGGACTGGACGCCGGCCATCGCAAGGACGTCGCGGAGCTTCACCCCCGTCCATTTGGCGTTGCCGACGAGGTTGCCGCCGACCTCGTTGCTGACGCACGAGATCGTCACGTATTGCTCGATCAGCGGCAGCTCGGCGAGATCAGCATAGGACAGGCTGACTTCGTGGTCGACCATCCCGTGAACGCGGAGCTTCCAGGTCGAGACGTCCACCGATGGAGTGACGAGGGCCGTGTCGATCCGGTAGAAGCGCTCGTTCGGCATCACCAGCGGGGTGAGCCCGTCCTGCTGGATCTCGGCGCCCGCCGGCAGCGCTGCGAGGGTCACCGGCGAGGGCAGCGCGGCCGGAGCGCCGGAACCGCTGCCGCCACCGCCGACGACGGGGATCGTGCCGCCCTCGAGCAGCCGCCGACCGAGGACGCCGGCGGCGCTGGAGGCGACCGCGATGGCGCCCGCCTGGACGAGGAATGCGCGGCGCGACCAGTTGGGCATCACGGCTGCAATCGGGGCACCCGTCGCGGTCCGCCCGGCGCCTGCCGTCCGGAGGAGAAACGACATCACCTGGACGCCGCCGATGCCTGCGACGAGGGCCACGATCGTCGACGAAGTCGGAGCCGCTGACGGCATCGGGAGGGTGGCCAGGAACCCGGCCAGGGCGAACACCGCGAACCCGCCGACGGCGAGCGCATCCGAGCGGCGGACGGCGATGATGCCGAGAATCGCGCCGAAGACGATCGCAAGGACGACGATCAGGCCCTCGAGCGCAAGCTTGTCGTTCGTCCCGAACAGGCTCACGACGACGTCCTTGGCGCCGGCCGGCTGGTGGTCGATCGCAAACCCGCCGATCGCGGCCAGCAGCGACGGCGCGCCAAGGAAGCCGGCGACGAGCTCGGACGCGCCGATCCCGGCCAGTGCCCCGACGGCGCCCGCGATCGCGGGCCGGAGACGGGCGATCGGATTGACCGCAGCCGCGCCGGCATCGTTGCCGGTGCGCCGGCCGGCCTTCCGGCGGGATCGGGGTAGGGTCGCGTCGCTCATGTCAGCAGATTGTTCGCTCCGACCATGACGTTCGGATGAAGGCGTGCGTGGATGTTCGCAGATTCGCCTTCAACCGCCGGCCGAGTCGACCAGCGCATCCCAGCCTGCCGCCTCGACGAGGGCGGCGGCGGCGGCCAGGAACGCGGCGCGTTGTTCGCGGAGGGCTGCCACGGCCGTCACCCGATCGACCTCGACGAGCCGAACCGCAGCCCCCGGCCGGAGCTGGCCGAGGATCGGAAGGTCGGCCGAGATCACGACTCCGACCACCCGGTAGCCGCCGGTCACCTGATGATCCGCGCCGAGGACGATGGGCCGCCCGTCGGGTGGCACCTGGATCGCCCCCCACGACACGCCCTGGGTCGTCGTCTCGCCGCCGATCCCGGGCGGAAGGGACGCACCTTCGAGACGGACGCCCACGCGATCCGCTGCCGCCGCGACCCGCCAGGCGGCGGCGGCGAGCGCATCCAGACCAGATGCAGGGCCGGCGAGCACGCGAAGGACCGACGGGCGTGGGCCGGGCGAGCCGCTCCGGACCGGCCGGTCGGCGGCCGGCCAGACGAGTTCCGCCGACGCTGGGCCACCCGTCCCCTGAGCCGGCCTGCCCGACGCGTGGTCGCCCGACGCGTGGTTGCCCGAACCCAGGCGATCCCCCGCCCGGAGCGCCCGCCCGGCGAAGCCGCCGAACCCGCCCGCGAGGCAGGTCGAGCGGGAGCCCAGGACGATCGGCACGTCGATTCCGCCGCGGACCGCGAGATAGACTCGGAGGCCGAGATCCCGATCGGCCGCGGGGTCGGCGATGAACTCGACCAGGTCGCCCGCCCTCAGGTGGTGGCTCCGGCCCGGGAGGAGCCGGCGGCCGCCGCGGATCCGGGCCCCGAGGTCCGCTCCGGCCAGCCCGATGCGGATCGGATGGTGAATCGCCAGCGTCGGTCCGGCCAGGGTCAGCTCGAGGGCGGCCGCCCCCGGCTCGTTGCCGGCAAGCAGATTGGCGACGGTGAGGCTCCACGCGTCCGCTGCGCCGGATTCCGGGACGCCGAGATGCGTCCAGTCGGGCCGGCCGGCGTCCTGGACCGTCGTCAGGACGCCGCCCTCGAGGATCTCGAGCGCGACCTCCAGGGGGTTTGCGCCAGCCGACGTGGTCACGTTCGGGTGACGGGCACGAAACGAACCTCCATGCCGGCCCGGAGGCGGGCCGGCGGGTCGGCCCCCGGATCGAACAACACCGCGTCCGTCCGCCCGATCAGTCGCCAGCCACCCGGCATTGCCAGGGGATAGACCGCAGTCTCCTCACCGGCGATCGCGACGCTCCCGGCTGGCACGCGTTCCCGGGGGCTCCGGCGACGGGCCATGACGAGGGCCGACGGCAGGCCGCCGAGATAGGCGAACCCGGGCGCGAAGCCGAGGAACAGCACGCGGTAGCGGGCCTCGGCGTGGAGCTCGACGACATCTGCCGGACGGAGGCCGACGGCATCACTGACGAGATCGAGGTCCGGGCCGTCCGCGCCGCCGTAGCGCACGGCGATCTCGACGAGGGGAGGCCAGGCTGCGCCCGGATCGGGCTTCGTCGCCGATGCCTGCGGCGGATTGGCAACGGACGCGGTGGCGTCCCGGGCGATCCGGATCGCGTCGTCCAGATCGAGCGCGAGTGGATCGAACGGGACGAGGATCGAGGCGTGGGTCGGAACCGGTCGCCCGATCGCCGGCGTGTTCAGCCGAGCGTCATCGATCGCTGCGGCGACCATCCCCGACCACGATGCGAGGCCCGCCGAGCGGTCCGTGGCGGCCGAGATGAGGAGCGCCGCGTCGCCGAACGCCACGAATGTCACCTTCGCAGCGACGGTCTCGGCCGGCAGCCGATCGGTCGCCTCGTCCGCCGCCCGGCCCGCCTCAGCCATCGCGATCGGCAGCGACCGAAACGAGGATGCCCGCGGAGTCGAGCGCGGCACGGACGGCGTGCCCGATCGCGACGGCATCCGGACTGTCGCCGTGGACGCAGATCGTGTCAGCGCGAACGGCGATTCGGGAGCCATCCGCGGCAACGACGACGCCATCCCGGGCGATTCCGACGGCCTGGGCCGCCGCGTCGGCGGGTGACAGGAGGGCCTGGTCCCGGAGCCGCGAGCGAAGGGTGCCGTCGGCCTCGTAGCGGCGATCGGAAAACGCTTCTTCGCTGACCATGAGCCCCGCCGCGCGACCGGCCGCGATCGATTCCGAGCCGGCGAGCCCGACGAGGATCAGCCCCGGATCGAGATCGCGGATCGTCTCGGCGATCGTGGCCGCGACTCGCGGATCGCGGGCTGCTCGGTTGTATAGCGCCCCGTGTGGCTTCACGTGGCGAACCTGGGCTCCCGCCACCGCGGCTGCCGCCTGGACGGCGCCCACCTGGACGATCAGCGATGCCCGCAGGTCTTCAGCGGTCATCTCGAGGTCACGTCGGCCGAAGCCGGCCAGATCCGGATAGCCGGGATGGGCGCCGATCGCGACTCCGAGACGCGCCGCAAGCAGCGTCGTCCGGACGATCGTGGCCGGGTCGCCAGCGTGCGCGCCGCAGGCGATGTTGACGCTCGAGACGAGCGGGATCAACTGCACGTCGGCGCCCATCGGCCACGGCCCGAACGATTCACCGACGTCGGCGTTGACGTCGATCCGCACGACGCCCGGCGGGTGGCTGGTCACCGCCCGATGCTACCTCTGGAGAACGAGGTCAGGGCGCCCCGCTCGCTCCGGCGGGTGAAGCCGACGCGGCGGGGGTCGGGGTCGGGGTTGCGGCCGGTGGCGGGGTCGGTGTCGGGGTGGGTGTCGGAGTCGGCGCTGCTGTCGGCGTTGGCGTCGGTCCGGTCGACGGTTCGACGCTCGGCGCCGTGCTGGCGGACGGCGTGGGTGTCGGGCAGGGCTCGAAGATGAGGTTGGCCGATGGGTCGGCCGACGGCACCGTGAACGATGGGACGACCCCGCTCGGGTCGGGGGTCGGCACCGGATAGCACGTGGTCGACGGGCTCGGGGCGGTGCAGCCGTGGCCCTCCACGAGAGCGCCCCAGGACGCCCCGTACGGCTGGAAGGCGCCGTTGTAGAAGTAGGCTGTGCGCGATCCATTGACCCCGCCGGATTGGCCAGGGCCGCGCTTCGCCCGGTTGAGCCAGTCGAGATCGGCCGTCAGCCAGTTCTGGTAGTTGTGCTCGAAGACCTGGGGAGAATTGAGGACATCCTGGCCACAGGCGCCGATCGGCAGGGCATCCTGGGGCGTTGTCCCGGTGATGTACCACTCCTTGATCGTCTTGTCACCGGCCCGCGGCTTGAGGCCCGTGTACGGGTCGATATCGGCCTGGACCACGCCGTCGGGACGGGCGAAGTCGTTGATCTGCCAGGTCTTCGTCGCCTCCTGCAGAAATCCCTGCCAGACGTACGTCGTGACGTCGATCGAGAAGATCGGTTGAGCGGCGGTCGACACAGGGGTGTTGTCGCTGTTGCCGTTCCAGGCGCCGACGGCGAGGGCGTGCTCGCCCTTCGCTCGCCCAGCCTCGGTCGGCGGGGCGATGAAGCCGTAGGCGTTGAGGTCCTTCGTATCGTTGTTCGTGCCGGTCTTCAGGGTGGCCGGACGGCGTTCCTTGCCCGGTCCGGCCAGCAGGAACTTGGCCCAGAACGGATTGACCTTGGGGTTCGTGTTGCCGGCGATGATGTCGGTGACGATGAACGCCGCCTGGGGCGAGGCGACCTGCACGCCGGCCGGCGGCTGGTACGGGGCCACAGCGTCGGTTCCGTCCTGCTTCTTGACGGTGAGGATCGTCGTGTGGCCGAGCTTCTTGCCACCGTTGGCGAGGGTCCCGTAGGCCGTTACCAGGTCGACCGGTCGGACCTCCTGGACGCCGAGGGCGATCGACAGCCCAGCCGTCGGCTTCGTTCCCTGGAAGACCATCCCGAAGTCGGTCGCTCGCTGGAAGAGGCGGTCGGGCGTGTTGACCTGGGCGGCCTTCACCGATGGGATGTTCAGGGAGAACTGGAGCGCCTCGCGGACCCGGACCGGGCCGCGCTCGAGCCGATCGGCGTCCGCGGGGGTGTACTTGCCGCCGAAATCCGTGGAGACGTCCATGAACATGGTCCCGGCCGTCATCTTCTTGTCGTCGAACCCTGTCAGGTAATTGAACGGCTTGAACGCCGAGCCGGGCTGGCGGAAGCCGCTGCCGACGACGTCGAACTTGGCCTGGAACTGTTTGGTGCTCTTCGCCGCGTAGTAATCCGCGCTCCCGACGTACGCGATCAACTCACCGGTCTGGTAATCGAGCGCAACGAGGGCGCCGTTGTTGATGTCCTTGCCGCGCAGGTTGGTCACCCATTGGGGCAGCGCGCCCGGCAGCTTGAGGGACTTCCAGGTCGCCGCGGGGTTCTTCGAGTTCGGGACGATCGCCGCCGCCCTGACCCACCTCTCGGCGATCTGCTGGATCTTGAAGTCGAGCGTCGTGGTGACCGTCAGGCCGCCCGCTTCCAGCTGGGTGCAGGTTGGGGTACCAGGCCCGCAGAGCCTGTCCGCGAGCTCCTGGAGGACCGCCCAGACGAAGTGGGGCGCCTTCCAGTCGGGAGTCGTCTGGGGCGCGACGACGAGAGGATCGTTCTTCGCGGCGGTCAGCTGGGCGGGGCTGAACTGTGACCCGGACAGGATCGTCCGGCCGCCGGCCAGGAGGTCCAGGATCAGGTTCCGGCGGAGGTAGATCGGGGCGTCCGGCGGCACCTCGAGGGTCGTCTTGCCGAGGCATTTCTCCGAGTCGTTCGGGTCCGGCGTGGCGCAGGTCGATGCGGCGTTCCGGACGAGGTCGTAATTGGAGGGCGACTTGACGAGGCCGGCCAGCGTGGCGGCCTGGGCCGGTGTGACCGCCTTGTTCTTCCACTCGTCGTCGGTGATCCCGAAGTACGTCTGGGCGGCCGTCTTCACGCCGTAGGTCTGGTTGCCGTAGTAGTTCTGATTCAGGTACGCCGCGATGATCTTCTGCTTACCCTCGACGCCCGGATACGCATCGGTCAACCGGATCGACTGGACGATCTCCTTGATCTTCCGTTCGAACGTCCGGTTCGGGTCCTGGACGAGCGCCGGGTCGAGGAGGCGCTCGCGGACGAGTTGCTGGGTGATCGTCGAGGCGCCACGGCTGTTGCCGCGGAGGCTGTCGATCGCGGCCGAGACGATGGCGAGCGGATCGAACCCGGCGTTGTCCCAGAAGGTCTTGTCCTCGACCGCCACCTGGGCGTCCACGATGATCGGCGGGATATCCGCGAATTCGACGACCTCGCGCTTCTCGCCGCCGAATCGGGCGAGTTCCACGCCGTTCCGGTCGTACACGATCGACTGCTGGCCGAATGTCAGCGCCTCCAGCGCCGCGGCCGGGGAGGCGAGCCCGCTGGTGAACCGGGAGAAGGCGCCGACGACGCCGACGGCCAGGAGGAGGGCGAGGATCGCGAACACCGACCAGATCGCGAGGGCGACCCAACCGGCCGCCGAAGGGGAGGTCCGTTGCGGCTGGTCGCGACGGAAGGCGGCCTCCGAACGAGGGGCGTCGTACACGTGGGACTCCGGGAAGGGAAGGGGATGACGGGCGAAGCATGCCACCCGGCCGGTGATGGGGCGCAGGGGCGCCGGGCCGGACGACGCTACGACGACGTGACAACCCGGGGTGTGGCGCTCCACGCGTCGAGGGTAAGGGGGATCCGAGCCTCCGCCCCGGGGTCGCTGGTACCGCCGGCGAGCCGGTCCAGCCCGAAGAGGGCGGCGCCCACGGTGGGCGGGGCCGTGTACTTCTCGCCATGTTTGGGGGAGGCTCGGCGAGGTCTGCCTCCTGGAACAGCCCCTTCTTGTAGAACAGGGCCGACTTGTAGAACAGGGTCGACGGATAGATCGCGAACGGGATCCCGACCTGGGCCCTCGTCGAGCTTGTAGATGTCGACCACGTTGGACGGGAAGCCGGCCAGGTCGTAGTTGTTCCTGGCGATCAGCGGGGCGAGGTCGAGCCATTGGCCGAGAACGCGTTTGCGCCGCCGATGCCGACCGGGCCGACGATGTCCGGACCGTTGCCGGACTGGATCTCGGTGGCGAGCTGGCCGTTCACCTGGTCGTAGGTCACGGCCTCGAGGGTCAGGTGAATGTTCGCGTGGCTGGCGTTGATGTCGGCGACGACCTTGTCCTCGACATGCCGGGACGGTGGAGACGCGCGGTCCTGGACTCCCCCTCCTGTGCCATGGGGCCCGATCAGCCGGTGGGTGCGGTCGCGGTCTGGTTGCTCCGGGGTGGGACGCTGGTCGATGCGGACCGCGGCGTGCCGGCGACGCCGGACATGGGGTGCCCATCGGCGACGCGATCCAGATCCGTCTGCCAGCTCGCGCGGACGACCACCCGTTCGACGTAGTAGCGAGTCCGGTCGCCGCGGACGAAGCTCCGGGCGAACTCCACCGGCACGCCGTCGGCGCTGTAGGCCGTGCCCTCGATGAGGAGGGCCGGCGTCCGCGGCTTCTGGGCGAGAAGGCGAGCCTCGCGGGCCCGCAGCAGAACGGGCTCGAGCGCCTCGCGGGCTCGGACGATCCGGGTCCCGTAGCGGGCGGTCAGCAGGTCATACAGCGATCCACGCTCGAGATCGGAGGCCAGCAGTCCGGGGAACCGCTTGGCCGGCAGGTGAACCTGCTCGAGAAGGAGCGGCTCGCCGCCGGCGACCCGCAACCGTTCGACGTAGAGCGTCGGCGAGCCCGGCTCGATCCCGAGCGCTGCCCCGACGACCTCGCCGGCCGTCTCCGGCCGGGAGCCGATCAGGCGGGTCTCCGGGTCGAGGCCGCGATCCTGCATCTCCGCCGTGAAGGAAAGGGTGCCGCCGAAATCCCGCTCGATCCGCGGCGGCAGGACGATCGTGCCACGACCGCGGGTCCGCTGGATCCGGCCCTCCCGGGTCAGCTCGGACAGGGCCCGCCGAACGGTGATCAGGCTGCAGCCGTAGCGCTCGGCGAGCCGGCGCTCCGGCGGGAGGAGATCGCCGGGACGCCACTCGGCGTTGTCGAGCGCGGCGCGCAGGTCGAGGTACACCTGGTGGTGCAGCGGGACGGGACCGAGCTCGAGTCGGAAACGGGCCATCGAGATGCGGACCTCGCGGGACGATCCTGGGACGGGCTACGTGCACTTCGTCGAACTGCTTGCGCGATGTGTGAATGCTGATAACATTATAAGCAATCTGTCAAGTCGCCGCGGTTCCCGGCGGTCGGCTGGCGGCGGACGAGCGAGGCGCAATGGGCCTGAAGTTGGCCGTCGTCGGCGGCGGCAGCACGTACACCCCGGAGCTCGTCGACCGATTCACCCGGCGGACCGACCGGATCGCGATCGACGAGATCGCCCTCCTCGACATCGACCGCGAGCAACTGGCAATCGTCGGCGGGCCGCTGTCGCCGAGCCAGTACGACCTGGTCAGCCGGGTCAAGGCGGACGAGCGCCTCGTCGTCCGGGCGGCGATCTCGGGCGACCACGACCTCGCCGGGGCCGCCCTCGCGACTAATCCGCTGGTGGGCGACCCTGCCCACTACGATGAGCTGTTCGAGGCGATCCTCGAGGCCAACGGACGCTGGCTTCCCGCGTTCGTCCCGCAGCAGTGAGCGATCCGGTCTCGCCGGCCGAGCCGACGGCGATGTTCCGCGAGATCGGCGAGGTACCGGCGGTGGTCGGGCGGCTCCTCGGCGAGGGACGCGCGGAGATCTCCGCAGCGGCGGATGCAATCCGGGCCGCGGACCCGGCGTGGGTCAGTCTCGTCGCCCGTGGCACGAGTGATCATGCCGCGACGCATCTCCGCTACCTGATCGAGACGGAGCTCGGGATCCCGTCCGGCATGGCGGCGCCCTCGACGGTCACGATCTACGGGGCAGACCTCCGCTGGCGGGGCGGGCTCGTGATCGCCGTCTCCCAGTCGGGCCGGTCACCCGACCTGATCCAGGTCCTCGAGACGGCGCGCCGCGGCCGCGCCCTGACGGTCGCGATCGTCAACGACGCGGCGTCGCCCCTGGCCGGAGTCGCCGACCATGTCATCGACTGCCGGGCAGGGGAGGAGCGCGCGGTCGCGGCCACCAAGTCCTACGTCGCCGAGCTCGCGGCCGGGGCCGCCCTGGTTGCGGCGCTCTCGCCGTCGGCCGCTCTTCGTGATGCGCTGCCGCGGATGCCTGACATCCTTGCGGCCGTGCTGGCCACCGCGAGAGCCGCGATCCACGACGCGTCGCCGATCGTGGCTGAGTTCGCCGAGTCGGAGCGATCGATCGTCATCGGCCGCGGCTTCGAATACCCGACGGCCCTCGAGGCCGCGCTCAAGCTCAAGGAGACGGGCCGGCTGTTTGCGGAGGGTTATTCCTCGGCGGATTTCAGCCACGGACCCGTCGTCCTGAGTGGGCCGGAGGTGCCAATCCTCGCGATCCGTCCGGCCGGCCGGATGGGAGCGCTCGTGGACGAGGGGATCGCAGCCGCGCTGGCGACCGGCAGCGTGCCGTGGGTGATCGGCGGCAGCGAGGCGACGAGGCGGGTCCCCGCCGGGCTCGAGTCCGCTCGCCTGCTCGCGCTCCCGCTGCCGGCCGACCTGCCGGAGGGCCTGTCATCCCTTGGCACGATCCTGCCCGCGCAACTGCTCGCGGAAGCGGTCGCCCGACGCCGCGGCTACGACCCGGACGCACCGCCCGGCCTGCGCAAGGTCACGCTGACGCGCTGACGGCCGGCCCCGATGCCCCGCGGTTCGTGCCGCGCGCCTTCCGCGGCGGCGCGGAGTCAGGCACGATAGCGCCCATGCCGTTCGCCGCCCTCCTGCCGTTCGTGTCGACCCTCGCCGGCGGGATGGCCGCGCTGCGCTTCCACCACCGTCTCCATCCGTTCATGGCGTTTGCCTCCGGAGTGCTGGTCGCGACCGCGATCGCGGACCTGTTGCCCGAGGCGCAGGCCCTCGTCGGCGGCGAGCGCGGCCTCGAGGTCGGGGTGGCGGCACTGATCGGCTACCTCGTCTTCACCTTGATCGAGTCGTTCATCCACCAGCAGAGCTTCGAGCACGCCGCCGACCACGATCACGCCCCGGGCACGACGGAACCGCACGTCCACGAGCCAGCGGGGGAACGAGACGCTGCCGGGACCATCCGCCCGACGCGCGGACTCATCGCGATCGTGCCTCCGGCGAGCCTGATCGTCCACAGCACTCTTGACGGACTGGCGATCGGGCTGGCCTTCCAGGCAGGGGCCAGCCTCGGCGTGATCGTTCTGCTGGCTGTCCTGGCCCACGACTTCGCGGATGGCATGAACGTGGTCACCCTGGCTCTCGACGCGGCTCGTGGCCGCCGCCTTGCGATCGGCTTCCTCGTCGTGGACGCGCTCGCGCCCGTGGTCGGCGCGGGGTTGAGCCTGGTCGTTGCCATCCCGGACCTCGCCCTGGGCTGGCTCCTCGCCTGGTTCTCGGGCGTGTTCATCGCGATCGGGGCGAGCCACCTCCTGCCGGAGTCCCAGCACGAGCGGCCCGCAGACGGACCGCTGCTCGTCGGGCTGTCGGCGGTCGGCGCCGGTCTCGTGGTGCTCGTCCGCTTCATCGCCGGCTGAGGTAGCCGCCGTCATCGGCCGCGCGGCGGGGAAGGGTGGGCGTAGAGGCGGCCTGACTCAAGGGGTCCGTCGGCGTCGAGTTCGTCGGCAGCTGGGTCGCTCTGCCGTTCGTTCAACGCTACGCCGTTCATTCAATGATCGGGTGAGACCTGGCCTGCCCGCCGAGCACGCCTCGCCTGGCACCCTCGTTCGTCAGGCGAGCGCGTCCGACCGATTCGGGCCGTTCCGGGCGCTGAGGGCGGCTGATCCGAGGCAGCCGCCTCGCAGTTGGTCGTTGAACGATCGGCGGCTTCCAATCCAGTCATCCACTGAGCATCGCCGGCCGATTGGTCGGAGTGCTCGGCGCTATTGCTCGTAATGCTCGACGACGGTGGCCGCTCGCGGCTCTGCATCGCGTGGATCGAGACCCGCGGCGCGCCGGGCAGCCCGCTGATGGAGGAGGTCGTATGCGCGATCGAGCTCCACCTTGATCGCCTCGAGCCGCTGATGCTCCTCGGGGGTCAGCCCGTGGCCATCGCCGGCATGCTTCCAGAGATGCTCCTCCTCGTCCGAGAGGGCGTTGATTGGTCCGAAGATGTCGCCGTCGACCATGGGCCGTCCTCCATCGAGTTGATTGCCCCTCGATCGTACGTCGCGGCGGGCGACTCCGCCCCTGGGTCGGCCCACGAATGGTCGAGGATGCGATCCGGCCGCGCAGGGACGTGGAGGTCTGTCCGGCGAAGCGGCGCGGACCGGCGCTCATGGATGAGCGCCGGTCCGTCGCCCCGCTGCATTGCCGGGCCGGGCGACCGGGTTGGGTTCAGGCCCCCTCGATGACCTCGTGGAGGACCTCGGCCACGAGGCCGTGCGCCTCACGATGGACCCGCGCCGCGGCCTCGCGGTCCGGGGCGTCGACGAGGCAGAAGACCTTGCCGGCCCCCTCGTCGACCCAGTAGTGCTTGTAATTGACGCCGTACGCGTCCTGGATGCGAACGTCGGCCGCATGGGCGCCGGCCACGTCGCCGGCCTTGACGCCGGGGAGGGCGTGGATGTCGAGATAGGTGGGCATGTGAGCTCCTGAACGGTGACGGTGGACCGCGTCTTCGTGGACGCTTGTGACGAGCTACGGCCATGGGTTCGGAACTGGTTTGCCGGCTCGCCGAGCGGCCCACAGAGCGCAACGAACGTGCACGGATCAGCAGTCATCTGTCTCGAAATCCAGCCGGCCGCCTCGGCACGGCCCCGCCATTGATGGGGCTCGGTCAGACGGGGACGTCCCCGCTGATTGCCCGCAGCGGACCCGTGGGACCGAGGGCGGTGCGGGTGCCCGGCCCCGGTGGTGGGCCGGTCGTCGGCTCTGGTGCCGGCCTGTCCCCGGACCGGGTGGCGACCTCGGCGGCGACCTCGCGGTCGGCAACGATCCTCGCCAGCATCCGGTCGAGTGCGTCAGGTTCGGGCAGGTCGTCATCTGCGGTGTCCACCGGGGTCGGGCTCGCCGGATGGTCCGCTGCAAAGTCGTCGGACGTCGCCATCGCAAGAGGCTGGAGGGTCGTCCGGTGGACCCAGCCGACGGCACCTCGTGGCGTCCGGACTTCGGTCCACACGCCGCGCTTTCCGATGGCGTCAACCTCGTCGCCGGCCTGGAGGTCGCCGACGGCCAGGCCGGTCACCTCGTCGGGCTGGTCGAGGAGCGGCACGAGGTCGTAGCGAACGACGGACCGCTCGACGCCAGGCTGGGCCGAAGAGCCGAACGTGACGCTCTGGTGCGCCAGCGCCGCGGCGCGGTCACTCTTCGCCCGCGCTTCCTTGAGGGATGAGCGGCGCCAACGAGGAACGCCCGCTTCGCCAGGCTCGATCCAGGCAACGGTGCCTCCGGTTGCTGCCAGGCCGAGGGCGGGCGCAGGCGCCACGGCCGGAACGGGCTGCGCTGGTCTGGCCGAGGAAGGTGACGGCGGGCGGGCTGTGGCGCGGCCCGGGCTCGGGGCTGGCGACCGCGGCGGCAGGCTGTCGCCTTCGGGGTCCGGACCGTCCGGTCCGGCACGTCGACGGCGACGCGAAAGCAGGACGACCCCGCCGGACAGGCCGAACCCGGTGGTAATCAGGGAGAGGATGACGACGGCGCCGCCGGGCGAGCCGCCGCCAGGACCGCCGGATCCCGATCGAGCCTCGCCCGGATCGCCGCCGAGGAAGCCGCCGCCGGCCAGCGGCGACGCGGACGGCGACGCGGATGCGGCTGGCTGGCCGTCGGGGCTGGGTGAACCTGATGACGGTGTCGGTCGCGGCGTCTTGCCCGGCTTCGGAGTGGGCTTGGGGGTGGTCTTCGGGGTGGCCTTCGGCGTGGGTCTTGGCGTCGGCCTGGGGGTGGGGTGCGGGGTCGGTCGAGGGGTCGGGACCGGGGTCGGCCTGGGCGTCGGCTTCGGAGTGGGGATCGGTGTCGGAGTGGGAGTCGGCGCCGTCACCGTCACGGGGCTGGGCGTCGGGTTCGAGATCACTCTGGTCGTCCCGCCATGGCCTCCGGCAAAGGAGTAGGTGTACGCCCCGACGGGCAACTTCGTCGTGTACGTGAATGTCGTTCCGTTGGCGAGGGCCGCACTCGGGACGGTCGAGCAGGCCGGCGCCATGTCGAACGTCCCGACCCCGGCGATCGTCACTCGCACGAAGCATGGCGTCCGGCTCTTCGAGTCCTGATAGACGACGGAGAAGGTGAACGTTGTCGACGTCGTCCCGACGGCGGGGGCCACGGTCCCGTTGCAGACCTGGGTGATCGTCCCGCCCGTACAGGTCGCCGCCATGGCGACGGGCGGCGCAATGCCAGCCAGACCGACGAGCGCGACGGCCACGGCCAGGAACGCGCGGATGAGCGAGCCCTTCACGATTGAGGCGAGGGTGCCGCCGAACGCCCACGGTGTCGCTGGCCCATCGGTCATGCGCCCATGGCCCGAATGGGCGGGTGGACTCCGGTGCAATCGAGAGGAGTTCTCGGAATCCGCAGCCGGTGTTCTGGAGCGGCGTGACCGCGACGGCGGGAGGTCATGGCAGTCCGGTGGTCGAGGCCATGCGCTCTGGGACCTGAGTTCCCAGGCGAGTCCTGCCTATTGCTGCGATCAACCCGCCGGCGCGGTCGCCCTGTATCGTTCGCCGCGGGTGCCTGCATCGCTCGCCGGGCGAGGGACGGACCCGGGTCCAGGGCGGTACGCCGTGACGCGCATACAGGAGATCGAGCAGATCGAGGCGACGCATGCCTGGTGAGGCCCTCCTGATCGGCATCGCAACGATCGCCGTGGTCGTGGCCGGTTTTGCGGCCATTGCCCCCGGACTCGCGGCGGACGGGTCCGGCTGGACGGTCGGCCAGCGTTACCGGCTTCGTGGCATCGTGTCGACGAGCTTCAACGTGACGTTCGAGAGCCTGCTGCCGGTGGTGATCTTCCCGGCTCTCAACGACCCGCGAACGACGCTCGTCTTCTCGAGCGCGATCGTCTTTCCCTATGCGCTGTTCGTCATCAGCTTCCGCGGCCGACAGTTGATCCGATCGGGTGTGCCCTGGGTCCGCTGGACGCAGTTCGTCGTCGCCTCGGGGATCACCGCGACGGCGCTGTTCGGACTGAATGCGCTGGTGCTTGCGTCCCTCACCGTGTATGCGCTCGCCCTGTGCATCCAGCTGTCCGTTGCTGCGATCAGCTTCTATTCGCTGGCCGCCAGCGCCGAGTGAGGCGGGGAGCGCCCCCCGGGACTCGCCGGCTCGTCGACGTCCTGAAGCCAGGTCACGACGAAGTCGTCCGGCAGCTACACGCCAGTCGCGTGGTTCGGGCAAAGCCGGGGGGGATTCGCAGCGGGGCCGTCGCCGCTGCGCGAAACCGTGGTCAGGAACCAAAAATCACGGTGGCTGGGATCCGGGACGACCGGGCGGGGCGGGCGTGTTGTTCATCGACGAGGGATCCAGGGCAGAAGGCTCGCCCTCTAGTCCACGTATTGAAGAGGTGTCACTGCGACGTCGGGAAACCGGACGCCGGTGGCGTGGTTCGGGCAGTAGCCGTTCGGGACCTTGGACATGCGTGTGTACTGCTCCTTGCGTCCTAGGCGTTGAGGCGGAAGTAGGTGCGGCTGCCGATATCGCGGCCATCCACCTGATACTTTCCCGAGCCCCAGCGCTCCGGCCGGTTCATGACGGTGTACCAGACGAGCTGCCCGAAGAACATCGCGGACCGGCTGAAGTCCTCGCGCGCGGCCTTCTCGTAGATGGGCTGGAACGGCGTCCCGCGCCAGTCACTCCCCGGCAGCCATCCGGCGGTCGCTATCTCAGCCCCGGCCTCGTCGATTAGCTCGTCGATGCGCGCAACCATCGCGTCCAACTCGGCGATGGACAGCCGACCCCTCAGGATGTCGAACTCCCGACGACCCGGGATGCGGTCGATGGTCTTGCCGCTGTCGATGTCGATGAGCACGCGGCTATCTTGCCGGACATGAAAAGAGCCGGTCAGTCAATGCCGGCCGGCTCGTTGTTCGCTCGGTTAGTCAGTCCACATACTGAAGCGGCGTGACTACGAAGTCATCCGGCAGCTTCACCCCGGTCCTGTGGTCCGGGCAGTACCCGTGCTCGTTACCCTTCTCAGACAGGTCAGCGTATTGCTGCCAGCGCTGGCTAACGACCCGGCTCGGTCGTGCCATCGACTCGCACAACTATCTCGCCGTCCGGCACCTCGTAGTCACCCTTGCGCAGGACCTTGGCTGTCATCACGGAGAGGCTGCCGACGCCCGGCACGTCGATTGTCGAACCTCGAACAGGAACCTCCGTCGCAGGCACGCTGAAGGTGACCTCGTGTTCGTCCGGCGAGCCGGCGACGGTCCAGTGCTCGAATACCTTCATCAGCGCGTCCTCAGTTGAACTCGTGCTCCCGCGCTCCTTCCAGTGGCCCGGTCCCGAGGTACGCGTAGTCAGTGTAGGTACCGCCGGTGTTCGAAGACATCCGGTGGTTTTTCAGGAACGCGTGGCCTGAGAGAACCCTGCCATCTGGTAGCGCGAGCTGGACAGTCGTGTCCTCCGGCATCGGGCCGACTCCGTCGAAGCTTCCGTAGACGGACCAGTGCTTCAGCGTACCGTCGCGGCCTAGGTCTGCCGTCGCTCGCCCGAGGGCGACTTCTCCGGCAGTGAGTTGAACGGTTATCTGTGACATCAGGCGGCCTCCTCGGCAGGATGGACGACACCAGCAATCTCGTCGGCGAGGGCGTCGATGGGCACATCCGCCGTTGAGCGCGCCAGCTTGTCGGCGAGGCTCGGGCTGTAGCTCATCACTTCCGCCTTGGACACGTTGTGCCACACCGGCAGGATGAGCTGACGGGTCCCGGCAACCTCTCGGGTTACGAGTCCGTCCAGCTCATAGTTGGGCCACCCCTTGCCGAAGAACGCCGGCGACAAGACAACAACACCGAACCGGCAGGCGATGAGGCCCTTGTCGATTGTCCGGCGGAGACTGTCGCCGATTTTCATGCTGAACTCGTCGTACCAGACCTCGACGTCACGTGCCCGCAGCGCGTGGGCGAGCGGCCTGACGACCGCGTCCTTGTCCTCACCGGCGTGACAGATGAAGACGTCGTACTCCTTGTCAGGCAGGTCAAGGTCAGCGAACGACTCGCTGTACTCATCGGCGGCCTGACGGATGGCATCGAGGGGCGACGGGCTCGCTGAGCGAATGGCCGGCAGCTTACCCGGCAGCATCCGGAAGCTCGCGTTCGCACTGCCGCGATACCCGGGCGGGATATAGGCCACCGCGTACCAGTGACCCGAGCTGGGGACGGTCAGATGGACAGGTGACCGCTTCGCGAGCCCGCCGTAGTAGCGGTGCTGGCGCCCGTTGCGGAACGCGCTGTAGTTAGAGCTGTCAAGAAGGACGACGTTGCACTCATTACCGTGGAGCGTGACCTCCACGACATCCCCGCGTCTCCGCTGACCAAGGTCGCTGTAGGCGTACTGCACAGGACGAACCTCCGTTAGCTAACGGTCAAGGCTCGGTCCGTCCTCCCTCGTGCCCATAACTGAACGTGCCGTGACCTCTGGTCGCGCTCGCCAAACCGAACGTACGACCCACTTTGCCCCATGCGCGCGCGCGCGAAGAGTGGTGGTTCCGTTGCCCTTAGGTTGCGGCTGAGACGCGACGCCCCCGTCGCCGTCGGTCTAGCCGGCCGGACGTAGCCGACGCGCGGAGCGGGGGCGTCTGGACACGGTACTCGGCGGGACTTACCTGCGGCTAAACCGCGCGGAGCTGAGCCGCGATACTGGGTGGCGGAGGGGCATCGGAGGTGGGTGTGCTGGACCGCATTA
>JBBRCU010000043.1:0-22028 GCA_038204565.1 Candidatus Limnocylindrales bacterium | reverse complement strand
TGACTCGCCAGCCCGCCGCGCGCGGTGAGGATGCCGACCGAGCGGGCCATGCCGTGGACGTCGTCGGGCGAGGTGTCCGCCCGCACGAGCAGCGGCGTCCGGCCGGCTTCGGCGGCCGCCTGCGCGGCATCGGCGCTCGTCGCGATCTCGCCGCTGACGACGCCGGGCGACGCCGGCAGGCCCGTGACGAGCGGGGGGCCCGCGTCCACCCGGGCGGTCACGACCCTTGGCGGGTCGGCGAGCAACGGCGCGACACGCCCGACGGCCTGCGCCCGGGTCAGCGGGAAGTCGGGGTCTTCGGCCATGTCGAGCGCGATCCGCAGCGCGGCCTGCGGGCTGCGCTTGCCGACCCGGACCTGGAGCATCCAGAGTCGACCCTCCTCGATCGTGAACTCGATGTCGCACAGGTCGGCGTAGTGGCGCTCGAGCCGGTCGGCGGCCTCGCGCAGCTCGGCGGCGACGGTGGGGAGCCGCGCATCAAGCGCGTCGATCGGCTCGGTGCGATGCGTGCCGGCGACCACGTCCTCCCCCTGCGCGTCGAACAGGATGTCGCCGTAGCGGCGCGCCTCGCCGGTCGCCGGGTCGCGGGTGAACAGCACACCGGTCGCGGAGGTCGCGCCGCGATTGCCGAACACCATCGCCTGGACCGTCACCGCGGTCCCGATGTCGTCGGCGATGCCCTCCGTGCGCCGGTAGGCGATCGCCCGCTCGCTGTTCCACGAACGGAACACGGCCTCGATGGCGAGGCGCAGCTGCGTCCACGGATCGTCCGGGACGTCGGCGACGCCGACGATGTCGCGGAAGCTCGACTCGAACCGCTCGCGACAGCTCCGCGCGAAGGCGTCGTCACCGGTCCCGCGCGCCAGCCCGGCCGTCGTCGCGTCGTTCAGCCCGAGGTTGAGGATCGTGTCCATCATCCCCGGCATCGACACTGGCGCCCCCGACCGAACGCTGACGAGCAACGGGTCCGACGGATCGCCGAACCGACGCCCGACGACCGCCTCGACCCCCGCCATCGCGGTCCGGATCTCGTCGTCGAGACCCTCCGGCCAGCCGTCGGCCAGGAACGTCCGGCACGTCGCGGTCGTGATCGCGAACCCCGGCGGGACGGACAGCCCGAGGTCGCGCGACATGACCCCGAGGTTGGCGGCCTTGCCGCCGACGAGCGCCTTCGCCTCGTCGAGCGTCGCGCCGTGGGGTTCGTCGAGCGCGTAGACGAAGCGGGTCACGACCCGGCCTCGCCCGGCGCCCCGGCGACATCGCCGGACTCCCGCAGCGCCCGCCAGACCCGCTCGGGCGAGAGCGGCAGGTCGCGGATGACGGCCCCGGTCGCATCGGTGACGGCCGCGGCGACGGCCGGCGCGACCGGCAGCAGCGCGCCCTCGCTCATCCCCTTGGACCCGTACGGACCGGGGCCGTCGGCGTTCTCGACGATGTCGCTCGCCATCTCGGTCGGCAGGTCCATCGATGTCGGGATCCGGTAGTCGATGGCGCCGAGGTTCCGGATCCGCCCGCCGTCGTCCCAGATCATCTGCTCCATCAGCGTGTGCCCGAGGCCCATGACCGCCGCGCCCTCGTCCTGGCCGCGGACCTGGAGCGGATTCAGCGCCTTGCCGACGTCCGACACCGTCACGTAGCGCGGGATCGAGATGTCGCCGGTCTCGCGATCGACTTCGACCTCGACCGCGGTGGCGTTGAACTCGTAGAACGCCGCGGTCCCGCCGAGCGGATGGTCGGGCTCCGCGTCCTTGCGCATCTCCCCCACCCCGATGACCTCGCCGCCGAGACGCCCGAGGCCGCGCTTGACGACGTCGCGGATGGCCAGCGTCCGCTCGCCGATGCGTACCGCTCCCCGCTCGACCACGACCTCGGCTTCGTCGACCGACTCCAGCCGCGCCGCCATCGACCGGACCTTCGCCTGGATGTCGTGGCACGCCCGCAGCACCGCAGTCCCCATGAACACCGACGATCGACTCGCCGACGTCTGCTGGTCGTACGGCACGACCGCCGTGTCACCGCTCACGACCGTGATCCATTCGAACGGCGCGCCGAGCTCGTCCGCGGCGATCTGGGCGAAGATCGTCCGGGCGCCCTGGCCCATATCGGACGTGCCAGCATGGACGATGACGCTGCCGTCGGACAGGAGCCGGACGGTCGAGTACGACAGGCCGGTCGTCGGGCCGGACTTGAGCCCGATCGCGATCCCGCGACCGCGCCCCGCTGGCGTCGGCGTGTTCCAGCCGATCATCTCGGCCGCCTTCTCGATCGTCTCGGACCAGCGCCCGTCGGCCGGCGTGTCGCCCGGGATGAACGCATCGCCGCGGTCGGCGACGTTGAGCAACCGGAGCTGCAACGGATCAATCCCGAGGATCCCGGCCGCCTCGTCCATGTTCGATTCGACCGCCCAGATCTGCTGTGGGTTGCCGAACCCACGGAACGCGGTCGACGGCGTCGTGTGCGACAGGATGCTCCGGGCGAGGATCCGGACGGCCGGCGTGCGGTACGGCCCGCCCGCGGTGTAGCTGCCCTTGCCGACGGTCCGATCGGCGATGTCGGCGTACGCCCCGATCAGGTAATTGGCCTCGACGTCGCGCCAGGCCAGGCGACCGTCGGGCCGGAACCCGGTCCGGACGCGGACCTCCGATGCGCCGCGGCGGACCGCCTGGAACGTTTCCTCGAGGGTCAGGACGAGCCGGACCGGGCGGCCGGCCCGGAGGGCCATGAACGCGACGAGCGGCTCGAACTTGGCATGCTGCTTGCCGCCGAACCCGCCGCCCGGGTCGGGCGCGAAGACGCGGACCTTGGCCAGGGGCAGGTGGAGGAGACTGGCGATGACCTTCTGGAGCCAGTTCGGGTGCTGGATGGAGCTCCAGATCGCGATTCCGTCGCCGTCCGGCGCGGCGATATACGCGTGCGGCTCGATCGCGAACTGGGTCACCATCGGGAAGGAGTACGTCCCCTCGACGACGACCAGACCCGGCTCGGCGGCGGCGGCATCGACGTCGCCCCAGCCGTAGCGGTGCTCGCGCAGGACGTTGCTGTTTGCGAGTGGGTCGCCGGGACGGAGGGCCGGATCCTGGACCAGCGGGGCGGCGAGATCGAGCGCGCCGGCCACCGTGAAAACGGCCGCCAGCTCCTCGTATTCGACACGGACGAGCCGCGCCCCCTCCTCCGCGGCGTCGAGGGTATCCGCCGCGACGGCGGCGACCGCCTCGCCGTGGAAGTGGGTCTCGCCCGCGGCGAGGACCGGCCGATCCCGGAACTGCGGCCCGAAGCGCGGCATCGGGTCCGGGAGGTCAGCGGCGGTCGTCACGAACCGGACGCCCGGCACGGCCAGGGCGGCGGACGAGTCGATTGCGACGATCCGGGCGCGGGCGACGTCGAGGCTGACGAGCTTGACGAAGAGGGCGTCGTCGAGCCGGAGATCGGCGACGTAGGCCTGGCGACCGGTCACCCGATCGATCCCGCCGACGCGGGCCGGGGAGCCGCCGACGTGGTCATCCGTCGTCATGGCGCGGGCTCCGCGGGCTCTGAGGTCCCGTCGCCCGCGTCCGGCTCGTCCGCCGCGAGGAGCACCGCCTCGATGATCTGCTCGTAGCCCGCGCAGCGGCAGAGGTTGCCGGCCAGCCCCTCCTCCACCTCGGCCTTCGTCGGGTGCGCCGTGATCGCGAGCAATGCCCGGGCGGACATCAGCTGGCCCGGGATGCAGAACCCGCACTGCGCGGCGCCGGTCGCGAGGAACGCCCGCTGGACCCGATCGACGCCATCCGTCCCGGCCAGGCCCTCGACGGTCGTGATGGCGGCGCCGTCCGCCTCGGCCGCCAGCATCAGGCACGAATCCACACTGACGCCGTCGACGATCACCGTGCACGCCCCGCATTCCCCGACGAGGCAGCACTCCTTCGTCCCGGTCAGTCCGAGATCGTCCCGGAGCGCCTCGAGGAGGGTGTGGTGGGCCTCGACCGGGACCGAGCGGGGCCGGCCGTTCACCGTCAGCTCGATCCGGATCGCCGTCACGGCCGGACGCCCTGGGCTTGGAGCCGATCGATGGCCGCGCGGACCGCGCGAAGGCCGAGCACCCGGAGCATCGCCAGGCGGTAATCCGGGCTCGCTCGCATCGAGGTCGGCGATGGTCGGGCATCCGTGAAGAGCCTCTCGAGCAGCTCCGCCTTGGCGTGGTCGGACGCGGATCGGTCGGCGAGGAGACTCGTGTCGCCCCACGCCAGAACGGGCCGCGGCCCGACGCTGCCGTATGCCAGCCGGGTCACTCCCGCCGCGTCAATCGAGCAGGCCAGCGTGACCGCCGCCAGATCGTGCCCCCGCCGTCGCGTCCGCCGGACGTGGACGGCGCCGCGCCGCCCCGTCGGCACGGGAAGCTCGATCGCGGTCACGACCTCGCCGGGCGCAAGGGTGGTCACCCCGGAGCGGACGAAGAAGGCGTCGATCGGGATCCGCCGCTCGCCCGCCGGTCCGGCCGCGACGACCCGGGCGTCGTAGACCAGGAGCGCCGGAGCTGTGTCGGCCGCGGGCGAGGCGTTGCAGACATTGCCCGCGAGCGTCGCCCGGTTCCGGATCTGGACCGCCCCGACCACCGCGGCCGCGTCGGCCAGCGCGGTGTAGTCGCGCCGGATCCGCTCGTCGGCGGCAATCGCGGTCATCGTCGTTCGGGCGCCGATGATCAGCCCGTCGGAGGTGTCGCGGATCCCGTCGTCGAGCTCCCCGATCCGCTTGACGTCGACGACGAGCCGTGGCCGGATCGACCCGTCGCGGAGGCGGATGATCAGGTCGGTCCCGCCGGCGAGCAGCCGGGCGTCCGGGCCGTGCTCGGCCAGGAGCGCGAAGGCGCCCGCGAGGTCGGCCGGTCGCTCGTAGGCGAAGGCTCGCATCCGATCAGGCCAGCACTCGGTCGACCTCGTCGAGGAGGACCTGGGGGGTCGCCGCCCGGATGAAGTGGAAGGGCCGGTCCGTGAACCGCTCGACGAACCCGGCCCGCGACGCCCGGAGCGCGTCCGTGTCGACGATTGGCATCGGATGTCCGGGGGCGAGAAGCTCGTTGGTGAGGAAGTAGTTCTGGAGCGAGTGGAAGGTCTGGAACTGGCGCTCGAACGGGATCATCGGCGCGCTCGACGGGTCGAAGTTGCCGTCGATCGCGGGCACGATGACGACGTCGACCGCGGCGGGCGTCTCGTACAGCTCCCAGGTCGGCATCCCGCCGAAGAACTTCTCGACGCCCCGCTCGGGGGCCGCCTTGTCGGCCCGCTCCGTGCCCTCGGCGCGCTTCTTGAGGAACGCCGACTTCGAGCCCATCCGGACGATCCCGTCCTCGTCGACGACGGTCGTCTCGGTCGAGACCAGGAGCGCGCCGCGGCGGCAGGCCTCGATCTGGCCCATCGACTTGCCGTGGTTCGACTCGCCGCCGAGGAACATCACGGTCCGATCACCATAGCGGACAGCGGACGCGTGGAACGGATGGAGCCCGGCCTCCTCCATCCGCAGCGCCAGCATCGTGACGATCACCTTCTGGATCGGCCCGGACGGCCACGGTCCGCGGAACGTCATCCGTCGGCCGTCGTAGGCGATCCCCTTCTCGCCGCCCCGGTGCCAGAGGATGTCCGGCTCCGAGCGGCTGACCGCCGAGGCGATCCGGACGTCGCCGAGGCGGTAGTTCAGGAAATTCGCGTCCTCCAGGGCCTGATCGAGTGGCTCGGGCCCGTGGACGTCGATCCGCAGCCGGGCCGGGCCGGCGGACAGTTCCTGGGACAGCTGGAGCGGATCGGTCATGAATGCCTCTCGTCGGTGGCCGGAGCCAGGGCCCCGTCCGCGGGTGGGTCGGCCGGCAGGCGTCCGGCCATGTTCGTGCTGACCTCGTCGAAGTGGTCCTCGAGCGCCGTCACGACAGCGCCGACGTCGCGCTGCCAGAGCGCGGCGAGGATCGGCACGTGGAGCGCCGCGGACCAGGCCGGGTCGGCACCTGGGACGACCAGCGTGATGTAGGTCCGCGAGAACGGCTCGAGCGAGCGCCACAGCTTGGTCAACGTCCCGTTGTGGGCGAGCTCGAGCAGCCGGCCGTGGAACCTGGCGTCGGCCTCGGCTACCGCCCGGCCGTCGTCGGCGCGAGCCGCGGCCTGCATCGCCTCGACTGCCGCCGCAAGCTCCTCGAGATCGGCGTCGGTCAGGTTCGGGACCGCGAGACGGGCACCGAGCGCCTCGAGCGCGGAGCGAACGGCGTAGGCCTCGAGGAGCTCGCGCCGCGTCGGGCGGCGGACGCGGGCGCCGCGGAAGGGCGTGATCTCGACGACGCCGAGCGCCTCCAGGCCGCGCAGTGCCTCGCGGACGGGCGCCTGGCTCGTCCCGAGCTCACGGGCCACCTGCGTCTCGACGATCCGGGCGTCAGGCGCGTAATCGCCGCTCAGGATCGCCTCGAGGAGGCGGTCCCGGACCTGGTCGGCAAGGACGCTGCGGGGCAGGAGCTTGCCCGTGACCGCCACGCCGTCAGGAGCCGATCGGCGACGTGGACGCCACGGGACGAGCGTCGTCCCCGGACCTGGCCGGGCCGGCCGCTCGCTCGAGGATCTCGACCGTGCCATTCGTGCCGTCGACCCGGATCCGGTCCCCGGTCCGAATCCGCCGGGTCGCGACCGACGTGCCGATGACGGCCGGGATCCCGAACTCCCGGGCCAGGACAGCGGGGTGTGAGGTCGTACCGCCGGTGTCGGTCACGAGCCCCGCGATCTTCGTGAACAGGACCACCCAGGCCGGGTTGGTCATCTGGCAGACGAGGATGTCGCCCTCGCCGACCGCGTCGAACTCGTCAACCGTCATGACGACGCGGGCCGTCCCCTCGATGACGCCGGACGAGCCGGCGATTCCGCTGACCTGGCGCTCGTCGGCGGACTGCTCCTGGTGGAAGCGCTCGGGGTAGCCCCAGTTGACGAGATACGGGAAGGCCAGCTGGGATGGCGTCGCGGTCCCGATCCAGTTGCGGGGATGAACCGCCTTGGCCACCTCCCGCTCGACGCGCCGCGCGGCCACGATGGCCCGCGCATCGAGCGCGGCGCCATCCCCGATCAGCATCCGCAGTTCGTTGTAGCGGAGGAACATCACGTCGTCGGACTGGTCGAGCCGACCGTTCTCGACAAGCTTCCGGCCGATCGCCAGTAGGACCAGCCGGACGTGGGCGTTGGCGCCCTGGTCGATGTAGAAGTGATGGTCCGGCGTCAGGGGCGCCATCCGGAGGTTCGTCTCGTTCGCCGCGCGCATCGCCGTGAGGTCCTCGCCCGAAAGGCCGGCGAGGATCTGGTCGGACGCCGCGGCAATGTCCCGCCGCATCGATTCGATCGCCGCTGGGAAGTCGTAATCCGTCTCGACATAGCCGCGGATGAGATCCAGCACCGGCTCCATCTCCTCGCGGACTGTCGGGAAGATGAACTCGTGGCTCCAGACCGCGTGCCAGCCGAACTCGCGCTGGTACGGCGTCATCCGCTCGTCGATGAAACGCCGCCCGCGCTCGGTCGCGCGGAGTGCTGCCGCGATCGCGTCCGCATCGCCGGCAGCGAAGGCAGCCTTCAGCTCGGCGTCGTCGCGGACCTCGTTCTTCATTTGCCAGAGCGCCTCGATCGAGTCCCAGTTTCGATCCGACGCGGAGTTCTGGAGCCGGCCGAGGAGCTCCTCGTCGACGCTGCCGCGGACCCGCTCCATCACGGCCCGCAGGTTGAGCGTGGCCGACAGCTGGGCGAAGTTCAGCATCCAGTGGATCTTCCAGTGGCGATCGTGGATGTCGATCGCATCCTCCAGCAGGGTCGCGGCTTGGCCCAGGGACATGGCGGGCGCCGCGTCGAGCTGCTCCTCGAGGTAGGCGAAGTTGCGCTGCATCTCGGGGACGAGACGGTCGTGCCACCAGTCCGCGAAGTGCTCGCCGTAGACCGGCAGGACGGTGTCGAGATAGGCGCCCATCCTGGTCGCGAATTCGGCATCACGCGGCACCCGCGCGCCATAGCGGGAGCTGTACTCGGTTCCCTCGATCCGGACGTCCGGGTCCGCCGGAACCGCGGTCGTGTAGACGTAGCCGTTGACGTTCTTGGCGAGCCAGTCGACCGCGAACGGCGTCCCAAACCGCCGGAACATGTGGTCGCAGCTGAGCCACCAGCCGCCGATATCGAAGAACATCGGGCTGACCGGATGGGGGATGTGGAGGTCGTCGTAGACCCAGAAGAAGTCCTTCTCGATCGCGGCGTCCCAGGCAATCGGGAATGACGCATCGCCGAGGAATTGACCCAGGATCTCCTCATTGGCTGCCACGGACCTGATCCTCCTGGAGCGTGGACGACCGTGCCGGCCCGGTCTGTTTGGCCCAGTCATCGATCATCGATCATTGTAGCGCCCCGATGCCGCCAACCGGGTCGGTCCGGGGCCGGACCAGGACGAACTTGCTAGTTGCCGCTGACGTTCGTCAGGCATAGGGTGGGCGAGCCGTGCGCCGTGACCCCCAGACCTCCGTGACCGACCCGCGTCGGCGTCACCGGAGTCTGCGCAGTTCCCTAGCCCTCGTCATCGGCCTCGCGGCGCTGATCGGCCAGCTCGCGGCGGCGCCCGCGGTCGCGGCCCAGACCTGGACCAGGAACCTATACGACGCCCGGGCGTTCATGTACCAGGACCCGTACTCGACCGCCTGCACCGCGGCCTCGACGATGATCATGCTCAACACGATCGCCTACCGGCAGTCCGGCGGCAACCTATTTCGCTGGACGCCCTACCGGGTCAGGAACAACACGGTCAACCGCTTCGACTACCGGGACATGACATCGATCCTCTACTACGAGCGCGCCCATGACACCCTGTCGTTGCTGGGCGGCGGATCCGACGCGCACGGCTGGCGGAATGCGCTCAACAACTACGGCTGGGGCTCGACGGCGATGACCAACCCGGTCGCGAAGGTCTACGACGACCTCGCGTTCACATCGTTCGACGCATCCGTCCACGCTGCGGTCCGGGCGATCGCTCAATACGAGCTGCCGGTGGGGATCGTCTCGTGGGCCGGCCGCCACGCCCAGGTGATGACGGGGTACGTCGTGAGCGGCGAGAACCCGAGGCTGTCCGACGCCTTCACGGTCCAGTACGTCTTCCTGTCCGACCCGCTCTATGGCGACCACGTGGTCAACTTGAAGCTTTCGAATGCGTCGTTCAGGGCCGGAGCGCTCAAGACCCGGTTCCAGGCGTATCGCGAAACCGACAGCCCGTACGACGACGCATACCGGGTGGGCTGGCGGCGGAGCTCCGTGTCGCCGACGGTCAGCTCGTCCGAGTGGTACCGGCGTTGGGTGATCATCGCCCCGGTCCGCGGCTTCGTGACACCGATCGATCCGCCGCCGGACCCGACTCCATCGCCGAGCCCGAGCCCGTCGCCGAGCCCCAGCGCGGACCCTGGCACGAGCCCGGACCCGAACCCGAGCGGCAATCCGAGTCCCGCACCGTTGGCAGTGGAGTCGACCGCGCCGGCGGTCGCGAACCCGCAGTCGGCCGGGCCGCCGAGCGCGGCAACCTCGACCACGCCGTCGGCTGAACCGAGTTTCGCTCCGTCGGCCCCGTTGGCCCCGGACGCATCGGCCGGATCATCGCCCGCCAGCTGACAACCGGCTGACCGTCCGGTGGGCCCATTGAGCCCGTCCGACCAGAACGGCGGAAAACCTTGACGCCGTCGCGGCGCCCCGCGCTCAGGCCTTGGCCTTCGCCGCCTCGAGCGCCTTGCGGGCCTTGTCCCAATCCGCCCGGAACTGGACGATCCCGGACGTCGTGAGCGGGTGATGGACCATCTGCTGAAGGATCTTGAACGGGACCGTCGCGACATGCGAACCGGCGAGCGCGGCCTGGGTCATGTGGAGCGGGTTGCGGATCGAAGCCGCGAGGACCTCGGTTTCGATGTCGTGAATCGTCACGATGTCGACGAGCTCGCGGATCACGATCATCCCGTCCTGGTTGATGTCGTCGAGCCGGCCCACGAATGGTGACAGCAGCGACGCGCCGGCCTTGGCCGCGAGGAGGCCCTGATTCGCGGTGAAGATCAGGGTGCAGTTGGTCTTGATCCCCTCATCGGCGAAGGTCGAGATCGCCTCGAGGCCCTCCTCGGACATCGGGACCTTGACGACGATGTTCGGGGCGAGCTTGGCAAATGCGCGACCCTCGCGGAGCATCCCTTCGACATCCTCCGCGACGACTTCGGCGGAAACCGGCCCGCTCGTGATCGTGCAGATCTCCTTGAGGACCTCCTCGTAGGTCGATCCGCTTGTCTTGGCGAACAACGTGGGGTTGGTCGTGACACCGTCGAGGATCCCCCACTTCGCGACCTGGCGGATCTCGTTGATGTCGGCGGTGTCGAGGAAGATCTTCATGGGGTGCTCCTGATCGCGGGCGGGCGGCGGGATGGCCTGAGTTTACGCCCGGCCGCCGATGAACCCGCTCGTCGCTCGAGGCAGTCGCGTCATGAGTCGCCAGCCGACTCAAATCTACCGCGGCCGCGTTTGGTACCGTCGAGATCTGGACCCAACCGTGCGCGCCGGTCGCCGATCTGAGTCACTTGGCGACTCGCAGGCGGCTGGGCGGTGGGACGACGAGCCAGTTCCGGATCACCCGGTCTGGGGTCCGGGCGCCTGACGGGGGTGGGCATGAGTCCCCAGGGACTCAATCGTGCCTCGCGTCAAGCGTGGGCAATACCCGGAACCGACCGATTCGACCCATCGCCGTGCTCAGTCATGCGCAACTTGACTCTCCGCAGACTCACGCCTTCACGCCTTCGCGTCTTCGCGCCGGCGCCCGGGCGGCGCTCGGTTCCGGGCTCGGCGGGCGATGGGCTAGGCTGCGCCGTCAGCTCGCGGCGCCTTCGCTGACCTCGTCGCGGCTCGTGGCCATCACCGGCTCGCCGCGCTTCTCGCCCTGGAGCTGGGCGGGGCGGGCCTTGAGGACGAGCTCGTTCCCGTCACGGACCGCAAGGGCGGCGGCAACGAACCCATCGAACAGCGGGTGCGGCCGCTCCGGCCGGCTCTTGAATTCGGGATGGAACTGGCTCGCGACGAACCACGGATGGTCCTTGAGCTCGACGATCTCGACGAGCCGGCCGTCGGGGCTCTGGCCACTCAGGAGGAGCCCGGCGTTCTCGAGGGTCTGGCGGTAGCGGTTGTTCACCTCGAAGCGGTGGCGGTGCCGCTCGTAGATGACCTCCTGGCCGTAGACCGCGGCGGCCTTCGAGCCGGCGGTGAGCTTGGCCGGGTAGAGCCCGAGACGCATCGTCCCGCCCTTGTCCTCCATGTCGCGCTGGTCGGGCATGAAGTCGATGACGGGGTTCTCGGTGAACATGTCGAACTCGGTCGAGTTGACGTCCTTGCTGCCGATGACCTCGCGGGCGAACTCGATGACAGCGCACTGGAGTCCGAGGCACAGTCCGAGATAGGGAACCTTGTGGTCGCGGGCGAAGTGGGCGGCAAGGACCTTGCCCTCGATCCCGCGATGGCCGAACCCGCCCGGGACGAGGATGCCGGCCGCGCCGTCGAGCCGCTCGTGGAGGTTGTCGTGGGCGAGCGCCTCCGAGTCGACCCAGCGGATCTTGGCGTCGACGCCGTGAGCCCAGGCCGCGTGGCGGAGGGCCTCGGTCACGCTCAGGTACGCGTCCGGGAGCTCGATGTACTTGCCGACGAGGGCGATCTCGACGGTCGGCTTCGGCGCCTTGATCCGCTCCACCAGGGCCCGCCACGATTCGAGGTCCGGGACCATCTCGGGATCGCCCAGGCCCAGCTCACGGACGAGGAGCTTGCCGAGGCCGGCCTCCTCGAACATCAGCGGCACTTCGTAGATCGTGTCGGCAGTCTCGGCCGGGATGACCGCGTCGGTCGCGACATCGGTGAACAGGGCGATCTTCTCGCGGATCTCGTCGGGCACGGGGTGGTCGGAGCGGAGGACGATCACGTCGGGCTGGATGCCGATCCCGCGGAGCTCCTTGACCGAGTGCTGGGTCGGCTTGGTCTTGAGCTCGCCGGTGGCGGCGAGGGCCGGCAGGAGCGTCACGTGGATGTAGAGGACGTTGTGCCGCCCGACATCCTTGCGCATCTGGCGGATCGCCTCGAGGAACGGCAGGCTCTCGATGTCGCCGACCGTCCCGCCGACCTCGACGATCACGACGTCCGGGTCGCCGTCGCGGCCGACCCGCCCGATCCTCTCCTTGATCTCGTTGGTGATGTGGGGGATCACCTGGACCGTCCCGCCGAGGTAGTCGCCGCGACGCTCCTTGGCGATCACCGCCTGGTAGATCCGCCCGGTCGTGACGTTCGAGAGCTGGGTCAGGTTCTCGTCGATGAAGCGCTCGTAGTGGCCGAGGTCGAGGTCCGTCTCGGCGCCATCGTCGGTGACGAAGACCTCGCCATGCTGGTACGGCGACATCGTCCCGGGGTCGACATTGATGTACGGGTCGAGCTTCAGAATCGAGACCCGGAATCCGCGCGCCTTGAGCAGGCGGCCGACGCTGGCGGCGGTGATGCCCTTGCCCAGAGAGGAGGTCACGCCTCCGGTCACAAAGACATACTTCGCCATGGGTCGGATCCTCCGGGGGTTTTTCGAATGTTAGCGGAATGGCCCTTCCGGATCAACCCGAATCGCGTCGTTCCGGCGCGTCCGAGGGTGCGTGCAGCCCGCGCGGCCAGCGTTCCTGATCCGGGCGCCGCGTCCACTGAGCCGCGAGGATTGCATCAGCGGCCCCGCCGGCGTCGCCCGGCGGGCGCATTCCCGATGCGTACCCACGGCGCCGCGAACGTGTCGTCGCGGATCTCGTCGTCGATCTGGTCGAAGTGGATGGTGCCCTTGCCGTCCGCGGTCCAGCGGAGGCGATTGACGCCGGGCGTCCGCGGGATCCGCCAGTCGGTCGGCAGCCGAAGCGTCGTGGCTGCCATCCTGTGCCTGGAGAACCAGGTCTCGCTGCATCCGTCTCCGCTCGCAATCGCAGCCGATCTGGACGCGCTGCCATGATGGGGCTCGACAGTCGTTGAATCGTTCCATCTGGGCAACGGAGGCAGCCATGGAGTTCCGGGATGTCGTGATGAAACGCCGGGCGGTCCGCCGGTTCCAGCCGGATGGCGTGCCGCGCGAGACGATCGAGCAGATCGCGCGGCTGGCCCAGCGAACCCCGTCGGCCGGCTTCAGCCAGGGCCAACGACTGGTGGTCGTGACCGACCGCGCGCGCCGGCGGGAGATCGGCGCAATCTGCGGCGAGGGCTCATACGTCGAGGCTGATTTCGGACCGTGGATCAGCGAATGTGCCGCCCAGTTCATCCCGTGCGTCAGCGAGGCGATCTACCACCGGCGCTACCAGGAGGCCGACAAGATCGACGACGACGGCCGCGAGATCGACTGGCCGATCCCCTACTGGTGGGTCGATGTCGGGGCCACGATGCAGAACATCATGCTTGCCGCGGTCGACGCGGGCCTGGGCTCGGGCTTCGCCGGGGCCGATGACGTGCCCGCCCTCAAGCACGCCCTCGGCCTGCCCGACGAGTTCGCGCCCATCGGTGTCATGCCCGTCGGGATCGCGGTCCCGGACAAGCGCTCACCCAGCCTCCGGCGAGGCTGGGTGCCGTTCGAGGAGTTCGCCCATTGGGAGCGGTGGGACGACCGTTGACCTCGACCGGATCGCCGTCCTCGAACAGCGTCCTGCATTGACCGGGCGGCTGCCGACGCACGGCCGTCAGGCCCGGGAGCGGATGACCCGGAACGGAGCGCCGCCGCGGGTGATCAGCACGCCCGCCACGATCACGATCCCGCCGACGACCTGACCGGGCCGGATCGGCTCGGCGAGGAACACGAAGGCGAGGACGACCGCGAGGGCCGGCACGAGGAACTGGTACGCCGACGTCCGAGTCGGGCCGACGACGCGCACGCCGTTGAGGACGATGACGTTGGCGACCCCCGCCGCGAGGAACCCCGAGTACAGGACCGCCCCGACGACGCCGGGCGTGAGGGCCGAGGCGTCCACCGTCGAGAGCTGGCTCGCCGCGATCGGAGCCAGGACGATCGTGCCCGCGACGGTTGCCCACGTGGTCGTCCGAAGCGGCGAGTGACGGCGCAGGAACGGAGCCCCGAACGCGGTATAGATCGCCCAGCAGACGGCCGCAACGAGGGTGATCGCCTCGCCCGCGAGTGATCCCCCGAGAGTGAGCCCCGGACCACTGGCAACGACGACCGCGACGCCGGCGAATGACACCAGCCCACCGATGAGCTTGCCCGGGGTTAGCACGTCGGATCGGGCGATGACGGCGAGGAAGGCCACGAGGACGGGCGTCGAGGCGATGATCAGCGCCGAATCGCCGGCCGCGATCTGCTTCAGCCCCGTCGTCCACAGGATCTGGTAGATCCCGAATCCGAGCGCCCCGAGACCGCCGATCGCGACCAGATCGCGCCGCGGCAGACCGATCGAGCCCTCCCGCCAACGGAGGAGCACGAGGAGCGTCGTCGACGCCAGCGCGAATCGGAGGAAGGTGAACCCGACCGGTGGCAGGATCGCGAGGGCCGACTTGACGACGATGAAGTTGGCGGCCCACAGGACCATGACGGCGAGGACCGCGATCTCGGCGAGGCGCCGCTCGGCTTGGTGGCCGGAATGCTCGGCGGCTGGTCCACCGCGCAGCACCAACCCTGGCGCACGAGAAACGCCCGCCGGATGTCCGGCGGGCGTCGGAGCCTCGATGGCCGCTTCGCCCCCTGGCGCCGCGGCCGGTGAGCTGTCGGTCAAGCGCCTTCGCGATCGAGCTCGAGCAGGTCCTCCTCCTGCTCCTCGGTGACCTTCAGCCACACGAACAGCCCGGCGAGCACGATCAACGGGATCACGATCAGGGCGGCGAGGGTGATGCCAAGGGCGACGGCGACGGTCTTGAGAGCCTTCATGGTTTGGGTTCCTCCGTGCAGTGCAGTCTCGGTGCGATTGAGCCGGCGCGGCGGCATGGCCGCCCGGCAGGTTCGATCAGGAGATGGCGGGCTTGGGCATGACCGGAGCCCGGAGCGCCGGACCCTGGGTCACGAGCTGGGAGATATCGTCGCGAGTGAATTCGGCGAGCACATGATGCGAGCCGGCCTGGCCACCCAGGAACAGCCGGACCACGAACGCGCCCTCCTGCTCGAAGAAGAACACATCGCGCGGCTTCTCGCCATCGATATACCGGCCGATCACCCGGAGAGCCGTCTCGTAGAAGCCGGCGTCGTGCTGCGGATCGGGTCCGGGATGACCGCGGCGGGCGACCGACTCCTCCATGAACCGGGCGATGTCGTCGTCGAGGAAGGTCAGTGTCTCCTTCGCCTGGGAGCCCATCGATTCCGACCAGCTCCCGCCGGCCGCGCCGGCAGTCACGACGCCCTGGACGATGAACCCGTCCGGCGCCTCCACGAGGAGGATCTCGCGCATCCCGCGCTGATCGATGAACGCACCGATCGAGCGGAAGACTTCCTCGAAGTCCTGGCGCGGACTTCCCTCGTAGATGCGCATCGAGCCTCCCTTGGCGGCGGGGCGGTTGCGGCGCCCGCCGCGAATTGCATTCGCGGTCGTCAGGATCCGGTCGTCTGGTCGAACAGCCCGCGATCCTTGGCCCGCCGGTCGCTCGCCCGGAACACGGCCAGCGCTCCGAGTGTAGCCACCGCCCCCGTTGCCAGCAACACGACCACGATCAGGAGAGGGTCCGGGGAGACTGCGCCCGTCAGTTGGCCGAACAGGGAACCGGGGCCGCCGACGGCGCTCACGCCGCCAGGAAACAGGGCCCGCCGGATCCCTTCGATCCACCAGGTCAGGGGCGTGATGAAGCCGATCGCCTGGACCGGCGCCGGCAGGACCGCCAGGGGGAAGACCACGCCGGAGACCAGGAACAGGGCGCCGGCGGCGGCCTCCGGGTACGACCAGGATTCCTGCCGCGTCTGCATGCAGATCGCGGCAAGGAGCAGCCCGATCGCGAGGATCGAGGTCACGCCAAGGGCCATGACGATGATCAGGAGGGGCCAGTCGATCCGGCCGACGTCGAACGGCACGCCCAGGAACACGACGCCCACCGCCAGGGTGATCGCGGCCCCCATCGCCCCGACCCCGATCCGGGCCACGCCGCGGCCGAAGATCACCGCGAGGAAGTCACTCGGGCTGACATAGACGTACTTCAGCATTCGATAGCGCTCGCGGTCGTCGAGGATCATCCAGGCCAGCCCACTGACGCCGCTCAGCACGAACGACCAGAGGGCGCTGCCGACGATGACGAACGCGCGGTACTCGGGCTTCCCGCCGCCGCTGATCACATCGAGCATCACGACGAGGATCAGCGCCGACGCCAGCGGCTTCGCCACCGAGTACACGAAGAACAGGAATGGGTCCGTCCAGTTCGCCTCCATCTGCCAGCCGAGGCGGACGGCCGTCAGAAAGCTCCGCCGGACGTCGACCCAGCCGCGACCGCGGGTCCGGGTGGGATCGAAGCCGCCCCACTCCGGGGACGCGAGTCCGGGAGCATCGGGGCGCACGACTGGCTCTGCGACGGTCATTGCCAGCGCACCGAAAGCCGGCCCTCGGCCCGGGCCATCCGTTCGAGGACCGCCAGCGTCCAGCGCGAGAGCAGGACAAAGACCACGACCATCGCCACCAGGATCGCCGCCTCGATGGCGGGTGGTGGTGTTCCGATCGGGTATGCGGCGCCCGCGAAGGCCAGCTGGCGCATCGCGTCGAGACCGACGGCCAGCGGCAGGATGCTGATCGCGACCGACCCGAGGACGCCGAGCCGGGCGATCGGGAAGTTCAGCCCGGAGACGAAGTAGACCGGCTCCACGAGGAGCTGGGTCAGGTGCCATGCCTCGCGCCCCCACATCAGGAACAGGCTCGCGAGCATCATCCCGAGGCCATAGAGGGCGGCGAGGGTCAGCAGGAACACGCCGACCAGCAGCGCCCACTGGTCGACGGCGAAGCTGACACCGTAGATGGTCGAGGCGATGACGAGGACCGCCAGCGCTCGCGTCGAGCTCATGACAAAGCCCCCGAAGGCCATCCCGAACAGGACGGCCATGATGTGCATCGGGGCGGCGAAGTAGAGCTCGAGGTTGCCCTGACTCTTCTCCCACCAGAGCTGCTGGGCCATCATCCAGATCACGTTCAGCCAGAACGCCGTCATCGCCCCGCCGAGCACCACGAAGCCGACGTACTGCGGCGGGGCCTGGAGGGCGCGGTAGACGAAGACGAAGGCGGACGTCGAGAGGAACGGCAGCAGGATCTCGAAGAAGACCCAGCTCTTCTCGCGGAACAGGCCGGTGACGCGGGGGTAGGCCCGGCCGATGACGGTCCGCAGATTCGTCATGGCGACCTGGCGCGTCGTCCACACCGCCGCGGCCTGGGGACTCGCCGTCGGGCGGTAGACGAAGGCGTTTCGGCCGGCGAGCTCGGCAGTCCGGCGGCCGTCCGCCCGAAGCGTGCTCACCCGAGGACCTCGATCTCACGCTCCCGGGCGTCGTCGGTCGGGTCGGTCACGTTTGGCTCGTCGGCAGCCCGTCCGCGGCCGCCGTCGCCGCGCCGGCCGCTCTCGTCGAGATCGCTTTCGTCGCCGAAGCCGCGCCCGACGAGCTCGACGAAGACATCCTCGAGCGACGGCTCGGACTTGCGCAGGGCGAGGATGTGGGCGCCGAGGCCACTGAGCGCCCCGACCACGCCGCCGAGCGCCGCGTCGTCGACGAGGGCGAGGTTGACCTCGACCGTCTGGCGGTCGGTCTTGCCGTCGGCCTGGTCGCCGGCCGCCAGCGCCGCGCTGACGACGCCGGGAAGCCGTCGGAGGGCGCCGACGCCGCCGTCGAGCCGGTCCAGCTCGAGCCGGAAGACGCTTTCGCGCTGGACCCGCTTTTTCAACTCGTCGGGCGTGCCCAGGGCCAGGATCCGGCCGTGGTCGACGATCGCGATCCGGTCGCACAGCTCGTCGGCCTCCGCCATGTAATGAGTCGTGAGGAGCACGGTCCGCCCGGGGACCGCCGCCTTCCAGGCGAGGACGAGCTCGCGGACCGACCGCGCCGCCGACACGTCGAGGCCGAGTGTCGGTTCGTCGAGGAAGAAGATCCACGGATCGTTGAGCAGACCGCGGGCGAAGTTCATCTTCTGGCGCTGGCCGGTCGAGAGCGTGCTGACGCGCTGCTCGCGCTGCTCGTCGAGCCCGACCGCGTCGATCAGCTCGTCGACCCGGTTCCAGCCGTCGCGGCTCGGCAGCCCGTAGAACTGGCTGAACATCCAGAGCTGCTCGCGGACCGTCAGGATCCCGTAGCCGGACTGCTCGCCACCCGCGACCATGTTCATGATCCGCCGGATCTGCTTGGTCTGGCGCTCAACGTCGAAGCCGAAGATCCGGGCGGTGCCCTCGCTTGGGAGGAGCAGTGTCGTCAGGATCTTGATCAGGGTCGTCTTGCCGGCGCCGTTCGGGCCGAGCAGGCCGAAGAACTCGCCGGGCTCGACCGCGAGATCGACTCCGGCGAGGGCGACGACGGGCTTCGGCTTGACCTTGTAGACGCGCTTGATTCCGCGGACGTCGATCGCCAGCGGCTGGGCGGTCGTTCGGTTGGCCGGTTCGGGCGAAGTGGGCACGGTGCTCCCCGGAAGGGCGGCTGGAGGACGGCGAAGTCTACGTCAGGATGCCCGGCTTGGGAAGCGCTGCGTCGCCCATCGGTGAGATGAATATCGAACAGCACGGGCCGATTGGACGCGGGAGTCGGACAGCGCCAACGAGCCCGGGTCAGCCGCCGATCAGACCTGCCAGCCGGCCGGCGATCCGGGCGTCGTTGACGATCAGGGCCGTGTTCGCCCGGATCGAAGCGCCGGCGGTGATCTCCGCGATCCGGGCGAGCAGCCAGGGGGTGGTCGCCGGGCCCTGGATGCCGGCCTCGTCGGCCTCGGCCACCGCTTGCCCGACGGCGTCCCGGGCCACCTCGGCCGGGAGGGCCTCGGCCATCGGCACGGGTACGCAGACGAGAATCCCACCGAGGCCGAGCTTCAGGTGGATGGCCGCAACCTCGGCTGCGCCGGCCACGTCCGAGGCCACTTGCGGCGATGGGAGGCCGCTCGACCGGGCATAGAACCCGGGCAGGTGGTCCTGGCCGATCGTCACCACGGGCACGCCGCTCGTCTCGAGGTATTCGAGGGTCGCCGGCACGTCGAGGATCGCCTTTGGCCCAGCGCACACGACGACCATCGCCGTCCGGCCAAGTTCCTCGAGGTCCGAGGAGATGTCAAAGGTTGGCGGCCGGCGGCCGTCGCCCGCAAGGGCGCCGCGGTGGACGCCGCCGATGCCACCCGTCGCGAACACCCGGATGCCCGCTGCGTGGGCGGCGATCATCGTCGCCGACACCGTCGTCGCGGCCCAGCCGCCCTCGGACAGGGCGACGGCGAGGGACGGCCGGGCGGCCTTCCGGACCGAGCCTGGCGGCGCGGTCGCGAGCGCTTCGAGCGCGGCCTCGTCCAGGCCGACCAGCAGCCGCCCGCCATGGACGGCCACCGTCGCCGGCACCGCGCCGCTCTCGCGGACGGCTGCCTCGGATGCGCGGGCAACCTCGAGGTTCTGCGGGTACGGCAAGCCGTGGCTGATCAATGTCGACTCCAACGCGACGACCGGCCGGCCCTGACGGACCGCGACCGCCACCTCGGCTGCGATGTCCAGGCGATGGGTGATCACAGGCTCAGCTCCTTCGGTGTGCTTGACAGCTGGCGGGCCGCGGCGCGATGGGCGGCGAGGACGGCCCGTCGGAGCCCGGCCGGGCGCTCGCGGGTGGCAGGATCCGCGGACAGCCAGCCGACCAGAAACCCCGCGTCGAAAGCATCGCCCGCGCCGGTCGTGTCGGTCGCCTCGAGGGCCGTCGTCGCCACGTCGAAGGCGAACGGCCCGCCAGCGGACCGGGCCAGGACCGAGGCGCCCGACCGGCCGTGCTTGGTCACAACGATCCGGGCGATCTCGCCCAGGCTTGAGGTATCACGGCCGCCGACGATCGCCTCGGCCTCGACCCTCGTCGCGAACAGGACGTCCGGCGCGGCATCACGGACCAGGCGCAGGGCCGCTCTCCGCCCGCCGACCAGCAGCGGCCCGACCGACGAGAGGTCGAGACTGACGAGGGCTCCCCCGGCCCGTGCCAACTCGATCGCACGCCGGCCGGCGAGCCCGAGCGGCTCGCCGAGGAGCGAGTAGACCGGCAGGTGAAGCAGGTCGACCCGGAACATCGCCGCGTCGAGATCACCCGGGGCAAGGCCGTCGGCGGCCCCTCGGTCGGTGACGAAGGACCGCTCGCCGTCCGGCGCGACGAGGACGCCGATCCGGCCGGTCCGCTCGCTGGGGACGCGGGTCGCTCGAACGCGCACGCCGTCGGCCTCAAGGGCGGAGACGAGCTCGCGCCCTTCGTGGTCGCGGCCGATGGCACAGATGAGCGTCGAGCGGGCACCGAGCCGGCCGAGCCAGCGCGCCGTGTTCGCCGCGGAACCGCCCTGGCGGAGGGCGACCCGGCCCGGAACGTCGGTGCCGGTCTGGAGCGGCTGGGCCGGAGCCAGGACGACGTCGACCATGAGGTCGCCGAGGACGACGACCCGGGGCGGGCGAGGCGTCGGGTTCCGGGGGCGGCGGCGAACGGGGATCGCGGGCGGCATCGCCACGAGGATAGCCGGACACGCGATGCCTACAATCAAGCCGCGCCGATCGCCTCGGCCAGCACCACGTCGATCCGGACCACCGGGAGCTCACTCCATGCCGACCGCCACCGAGACCCTCGACCGCCTCGCGATCGACACGATCCGGACGCTCTCGATCGACGGCGTCCAGAAGGCGAATTCCGGCCACCCGGGTGCCCCGATGGGGGCGGCGCCGATGGCCTACACCCTCTGGACCCGCTTCCTCCGGCACGCCCCAACGCACCCGGACTGGCCGGATCGCGACCGCTTTGTCCTATCCGCCGGGCACGCCTCGATGCTTCTCTACTCGCTCCTCCACCTGACCGGCTACGACGTCTCGCTCGACGACCTGAAGTCGTTCCGTCAGTGGGGCTCGAAGACGCCCGGCCACCCCGAGTACGGCCTGACGCCGGGGGTCGAGGCGACGACCGGACCGCTCGGCCAGGGCTTCACGAACGCGGTCGGGATGGCGATCGCCGAGGTCCGCCTCGCGGCCGAGTTCAACCGCGACGGCCACGACATCGTCGATCACTGGACCTACACGCTCTGTTCCGACGGCGACCTCCAGGAGGGGATCTCCTCCGAGGCGGCGAGCCTGGCCGGCCACCTCCGTCTCCGCAAGCTGGTCGCCCTGTACGACGACAACCACATCCAGCTCGATGGCCCGACGGCGATGGCGTGGTCCGAGGATGTCGTGGCCCGCTTCCAGGCGTATGGCTGGCACGCCACCCGGGTCGAGGACGGCAACGATGTCGAGGCGATCGCCGCCGCGATCGAGGAGGCCCGCGCGGACGACCGGCCGAGCCTGATCGCGGTCCGGACCCACATCGGCTACGGCAGCCCGAACAAGCAGGACACCCAGAAGGCCCACGGCTCGCCGCTCGGCCCCGACGAGGTCCGGCTCGTCAAGGAGGCCTACGGCTGGGACCCGGACAAGTTCTTCTACGAGCCGCCTGAGGCGCTCGAGCTCTTCCGGCGGGCGATGTCGGCTGGCGAGGGCCTGGTCGCGGCATGGCAGCGGGCGACCGAGGCGTACCAAGATGCATTTCCGGATCTCGCGGCCGAGTTCCACCGGCGAGTGGTCAGGCCGGCCCTGCGCGACGGCTGGGACGCGGGCCTCAAGACGTATCCGACCGGCGAGGAGGTCGCGACCCGGAATGCGAGCCAGGACGCGATCCAGGCGCTGGCCGGTCCCGTGCCGGAGCTATTCGGCGGCGCCGCCGACCTGTCCGAATCGAACCTGACCGACGTCAAGGGCGCCGAGAACTTCGAGGCCGACCAGCCGGGCCGGAATCTCCGGTTCGGCGTCCGCGAGCACGCGATGGGCGGGATCGGCAACGGGATTGCCTACCAC
>JBBRCU010000042.1:0-24203 GCA_038204565.1 Candidatus Limnocylindrales bacterium | reverse complement strand
GATCTACGAACGGATCACGGTAAAGGGATTTGAGTTCGTGGAGGCGCGACTCACGTCCGATGCGTACGCACTTGGACTGGCCCTCGCACTGCCCGAGCAGGTGCAGCCGGCACAGGAGTGGGCATTGGCGCGCCCGACAGGACTCGAACCTGCGACCTTTGGGTCCGGAACCCAACGCTCTATCCACTGAGCTACGGGCGCGCGAACCGCGATCATACCGGCTGAGGCATGGATCGAAGTCGGCGTCGGGATTGCGGTTTGCGCGGTGGCGAGATGTTCCCGGATCGCCGCGAGATGCGGGCGTCCGAGCGGTCCGAACCGCGTCCTCGAGGGGCTGCAACCTCGTCGGCACTCCTCGGCCGCCGCGACGAATGTCCGGTGAGCTTCCGCTCACCGGACACGTGATGCCGGATCAGCCATGTCCCCGAATAGCTTCGCAGGTGGTCAGAAGGAGAGATGGCCGTTGTACGCGGCGCACCCATTGGCCAGGTCGTGCATCTGGAGCACGCCCCGGACGCCTGCGAACCAACCGTCGCCGTCCACGATCGGATGATGGCAGCGGCCGTGCGTCTCGACGCCGTCGACAACCTTGTACGTGAACGTGTAGGTCGTCCAGAAGTGGCCACAGGCGGTGGCGCGGTAGCAGCCTGAGAACAGCTCGGTCCCACTGGCCTTGATCGAGCCGGACGGGGTCTCGCTCCCGATCGTCCACTCGTCGATGTACCAGCAGCCGGTCAGGTCACCGGTCACCGTGTAGGTCGCGACGGACGCACTGTCCTCGGTACATACTGAATTCGCGTCCGGGGTCAGCAGGCCGTCGACCTGGACCTGGGATCCGGCCGCTACCGGTGACGCCGCGAGCGTCGCGACGACCATCGCAGCCAGGATTCTGGCAAGGGGCTTGGACAGGCGCACAGACATCGTGGTCCCTCCTTCGATCGCTTCGATCCGATCTGGATCACCGCGAGTCTCGCGATGGGACGTGGGTTCTCGCCAGAGGTGGAATGCATCGAACCGGGGCAAATCGGCGGCCGCGCCGGAGGAGGCCCGGCGCGCCCTGCGCGAGGTGGCGACGTGCAGAAGAGCGCGGCGGTGACTGCGAGCAGGGAGCCGGTTGCCCCAGGCGATGCGCGGGTCAGTCGGCGGTGGCGTCCGCTCGGACGCCGAGGGCGGACGCCCCTGGGAGCCGCGCGATGGTCGCGAACTTGCGCCGGTATGCCGCTGGGGTCAGCCCGGTCGTCCGCTTGAACAGCCGGCGGAAGAACGTCGGATCCTGGTAGCCGACGCTGTCTCCCACCTCGTCCACCGCCAGCGCGCTCGACTCCAGGATTCTCCGCGCCTCATCGATCCGCACCTCGTGGACATACTCGATGGGGCGCCGTCCCGTGGCTGCCCGGAATCGACGCCCGAAGTTCCGCGGCTGCAGCCCGGAGCGTTCGGCCATTGCGGCGACCGGGTTGTCGCTGGCGTAGTTGTCAGCGATCCAGGTCTGGGCTCGGACGATGGCCGCGTCGTTCGGGTCCTCTCGCTTGACCATCGCGGCGTAGGGCAGCTGGCCGTCCTGGTGCCCGCTGAGAAGGTGGACCTTTGCCGTCCGGACGGCGTGCTCGGGACCGCACAGACGGGCGATGAGATGGAGGGCCAGGTCCTGCCAGGCGGTGACGCCACCGGCGGTGATCACGCCTTCGGACTCCGAGGCCAGCACGAGGATGGCCGACGCGTCGAACGCAATGCCCGGGTACTCGGCGCCATAGAGGTCCGCGTACGCCCAATGGCCCGCGCTGACCCGGCCGTCGAGGAGGCCGGCCTCGGCCAGCAGCAGCGATCCCGTACAGACCGAGCTGATGACCGTGCCAGCGTCGTGCATCTGGCGGATCCAGCCTGCCTCGCGGGTGAACCGCCCGTGGGGCGCCGTGGTGATGGGCGTGTAGAGGTCGCAGACGATGACGACCTCGTAGGCCTCCGCGTCGTCGATCGACGCGTGGGGTTCGATGAGCACGTTGCCGAAGCAGCGAAACGGCACACGGTCCGCCCCGACGATCTTCACGTCGAGCAGCGCGTCGCCCTCCACGCCGGTCGTCATGTCCGGATAGACCGCACCGACGGTGCTCAAGACGTCATAGAGTCCGAACAGGACGGCCGGCGATGTCTCGGGTGCAGCGAACAACCCGACGCGCGGCTTCGTCTTGCCGATCACCCGATCTCCCTCCTCGACCGTCGAGTCACGTTTGCCCCGATATCGACGCATCCGTTGGTTGCGACAGCCTACGCACATGTCAAGACTGAGGGGCCGCGGCTGCCGCGGCACGGGCCTTCCTGATCTGGAAGATCGCGGAATGATGCACGTCGTGACGACGGAGGAGGAATCGATGAGCGGCACGGTCGATTCTGGATTCGGGGATCGGCTCCGAGAGGCACTTCGGCACGGCGTGCAGGGCCGTGTCGTCGGCCCGGCGGACGACGGCTACGAGGAGGCACGCCTCGTCTGGAACGGGATGATCGACCGACATCCGTTGGCGATCGTCCAGGCGGCCGGTGTGGGCGACATCGCACCGACGATCGTCGTGGCCCGCGACGCAGGACTGCCGCTGGCAATCCGAGGCGGTGGCCACAACGTCGCCGGCAACGGGACCGTAGACGACGGCATCGTCCTCGACCTCGGCCGGCTCAAGGCCATCGACGTCGATCCTTCGGCGCGCCTCGTCACCGTCGGTGCCGGCGCGACGCTTGCTGACATCGACCGGGCCACGGAGCCGCATGCATTGGCCGTTCCGATCGGCGTCGTGTCGGGAACGGGCATCGCTGGCCTGACTCTCGGTGGCGGCGTCGGCTGGCTCACCCGACCGTACGGCCTCACGATCGACAACCTCGTCGTCGCCGACGTGGTCCTCGCGACGGGCGAGCTCGTCCGCGCCTCGGAATCCGAGCAGCCGGACCTCTTCTGGGGGCTCCGTGGCGGCGGCGGCAATTTCGGCGTGGTGACCTCGTTCACGTTCCGGGCCCATCCCCTCGACCCGGACGTGTTCGCCGGTACGCTGATCTACGAGCTCCCGTGCTGGGGCGATGCCCTGCGGGCCTTCGTCGAGTGGGCATCCGACCTGCCCGACGAGCTGACGACGTTGATCACGTTCACCGTCCCGCCGCCTGACTGGGAGCTCGGTGACCGGGTGCTGATGTTCCTCGGCTTCGCCTGGGCTGGCCTCGACCGGGCGCAGGGCGTGGCCGAGATCGAACGATTACAGGCCCGCTGCCCGGCCGACGTGGCCGTCCTCGACCCGACTCGCTGGATCGCGTTCCAGTCGGCCTTCGACCCGATGATGCCGAAGGGCGTCCGCGCCTACTGGCGGAATGCGTCGTTCGGGCGGCTCGACGATGCCGCGATCGACACCCTGGTCGAGCATTGCGGCGCACAGACGTGGCCCGGGACCGCGGCCGACCTCCACCACATGGGCGGCGCATTCGGCCGCGTCGCGGAGGACGACACGCCATTCCCGAATCGGTCCGCCCAGTTCTGGTTGAACATCTACGGGTTCTGGCCGAACGCGGCCGACGACCCCGCCCGGGTTGCCTGGGTCAAGGAGTTCTCCGACGCCATTCGGTCGTACGCGCAAGCCGGCCAGTACGTCAACTTCCTCGGCGCCGACACCGCCGATCCACGGCAGAAGGCCGTCGCTGCCTACGGCCCGGACAAGCTCGAACGACTCACGGCGGTCAAGCGTCGCTACGACCCTGACAACTTGTTCCGGATCAACCACAACATCCCACCGGGGCATCGGCAGGGGGACGCTCCGCGCTAGAGCCGACGCCGCCGTGGCGCGAAGCTCCCTGGGCGAGTCCCCGCCGGCATTCTGCAGATCGCATAGCGTTGCCGCGTGAGCCACGACGTCGAGGACCTGAATCGACGCCTCCTGCGCGCCCGCGACGCGATGGATCGGAAGTATGCCGAGCCTCTCGATGTCCGGACCGTGGCCGCGGTCGCTCACTGCTCCGCGGCCCACTTCAGCCGCAGCTTCCGGGCGGTGTTCGGGGAGACGCCGCACCGCTACCTCCAGCGGCGGCGGGTCGAGCGCTCGATGTTCCTCCTGCGGGAGACCAACCGGAGCGTCACCGACATCTGTTTCGACGTCGGATTCGCCAGCCTGGGCACGTTCAGCCGGATGTTCCGGGAGATCGTCGGCGAGACGCCGTCGGGCTATCGCGACGGCCATGGGCCGATGGTCGCACCGAACTGCTTTCAGCTCGCGGCCACCCGGCCTTGGTGACGTCGCCGCATGTTGTGTGGAATCGAGCAGGTTCGGAGAAGCCGCGGCCGGGTTCGGCGACCTAGGATCAGGTCAATCCAGTTTCCGACCACCGAAAGGAAGACCCATGGCAACCGCACAGAAGTCGAGCTCCCGCAACGTCGCCGACGGCAAGGGGTTCACGGCCGAGGAGAAGGCCGCGATGCGCGATCGCGCCCGGGAGCAGAAGGCCGAGGCGAAGTCGCTGGACTCCCGCGCCGACGGTGAGCGCGCCCTGCTCGCCAAGATCGCCGAGATGCCGCCGGCCGACCGCTCCATTGCGGAGCGGATTCACGCCCTGATCACGGCGACGGTCCCGGAGCTCGCTCCGAAGACCTGGTACGGGATGCCGGCCTGGGCGATCGACGGCAAGATCGTGTGCTTTTTCCAGCCTGCCGACAAATTCAAGGCGAGGTACTCGACGCTTGGGTTCAGCGACGAGGCGAAGCTTGACGAAGGGGCGATGTGGCCGACCTCGTTCGGGCTGACCGAGCTGACCAAGGCCGACGAAGGCCGGATCACCGAGCTCGTCAAGAAGGCCGTGGGCTGAGGCGGACAGAGCCGTGATCAACTCGCTCAACGTCACCGCGATCAAGGTTCTCGACCAGGACGAGGCGCTCGACTTCTACGTCAACAAGCTCGGGCTCGAGGTCGGTCAGGACTTCCAGCAGGGCCCCGTCCGCTGGCTGACCGTCCGGGTTCCGGGCGATCTCGAGACGGAGATCTACCTCGAGCGGCCCGGACCGCCGGCCTACGACGAGGCGACGACCGCCCAGCTCCGCGAGCTGATCACGAAGGGCGCCGTCGGCTGGATCGCCTTCCAGACCGACGACGTCCGGGCGCTGTACGAGACGCTCAAGGCGCGCGGCGTGACCGACTTCACCCAGGAGCCGACCGATCACTTCTACGGCACCGACATGGGCGTCCGCGACCCGTTCGGCAACGCCATCCGAATCCTCCAGCCGGCGAAGACCAAGGACAGCGCGCCGGCCTGATCGCCGGCTACCCGGCCGTGCCGCCGAACAGGGCTTGGACGCGACCGTAGGCCTCGTCGATCCGGGCCTCGGCGAGCCGGCCGGACCGGATGGCCCCCTCGACGAGCTTCACAACCCTGGCCACGATCCCGGGCTCGTAGACCTGCTGGTTCGCGAACAGCAGCAGATCGTTGCCGGCCTCGAGGGCGAGGAGGACCGCCTCGTCGCGGCCGAACGCGGTGGTGATCGCGGCCGCCTGGAGGTCGTCGGTCACGACGATCCCGTCCCAGCCCAGCTGGCCCCGCAGGAGATGGGTCACGATCGTCGGTGAGAGCGACGCCGGATGGTGGGTGTCGAACTGGCCGTTGACAACGTGGCCGGCCATCACGAGGTCGGCATGGTCCGCGGCGATCAGCTGCCGGAATGGCTCGAGCTCGGTCGCGGTCCACGTCTTCGTCACGTCGGCCACCCCGAAGTCGGTGTTCGTCGTCGAGCTGCCGATCCCCGGGAAGTGCTTGAGCGTGGTCCGGACGGCGGCCGCGCGATGAGCATCGATCTCGATCGTCGCCCTGGCGACGACGACATCCGGATCGGCCGAGAACGAGCGGTCGAGGGCGCCGATGGCCGGGCTGGCGGGGTTCACGTCGAGGTCCACGACGGGCGCGAAGTTCAGGTTGAACCCGGCGGTGGCGAGCGTCGTCGCGATGGCGCGGGCCCAGGTCCGCGTAACGGCCGCGGTCGCCTTGCCGATCGTCGCCTCGGACGCGACCGCCGGGAAGCCGTGTTTCGGGCCCAGCCGGGTGACGATCCCGCCCTCCTGGTCGACGCTGACGATGATCCCGCGGCCGAGTGCCGCCGCGTGGAGGTCCGCGGTCAGCCGCTTCACTTGCGCCGGGGAGAGGATGTTGCGATCGGCACCCGTCAGCTGATCGCGATCGAACAGGATCACTCCAGCAAGAGCGGACTTCCCGAGGGCCGTGGCGATCCACGGGGCGTCCGTGAGCCGGCTGCCGCGGAACCCAACGACCATCAACCCGGCGATCTTGTGCCCAAGCGAGACGGGCGTGGGAGACGGGCTTGCGCGGGTGGTCGGGGGCGCCGCTGACGGCGAGGCGGGGGTCGTCGGCGACTCCGCGGGCTGGCTGGTCGGCGCGGGCGACGGTCCGCTGGATGCACTGCCCGACGGTGCCGGCGAGGGCGCTGAGCCGCACGCCGCCAGGAACGCGGCGACGCCGGCGAGGGTCGCGCTGCGCAGGAGATCACGCCGCGACAGGACCCGCCGCGGTGCCATGGGCGGCTCGACCGCCAACCGCGCCGGGTCGGGCCGTAGCTGATCCGCCCGCTGCTGCATCGAGGGGAGCCTACCCCGGACGGTCGACGGCCGTCCCCGGGGTGACGAACGCGCCGTCGTCCGGCTCGTCGATCACGGACAGTTGGCAGGGACCGCTTCGTCAACGGCCGACTTGGCTGTCTTCACGATCTCGGCGGATATGGCGTTCGCCACTGAGGCGTCGCTGCCAAGGCCCTGGATCGCGGTCGCATACGCTGTTTGCAGTGCCGCGAGGTCAGCCCGGACCCGGTCGTGATACGTGCTCCAGCAAGCCGTCGCGGGATGCCCGTCCAACCAGCCGGCGAGGAGATTGATGTCGCCGAGGTCGCTGGTGAGATCGAAGGTCGTCGCGGTCGCGGCGTTGTCGGTCAGCCACGTCGCCAGCTTCATGACGTTGTTCAGGCCCGAGGACCCGCCAAACCCCTGGCGGGCCACCCAGTCCGCGTACGTGGTCGGGCCGGCCGGAGTGGCCTCGGCCGCCGACGCACTCGGGGGCGGGGCAGATGCGCCTGAAGCCTGACCGCATCCCGCGGACGCGACGGCGAGGAGCATCAGGCCAGCCACGAGCATGGCAGCGAACGGGTTCGAGAACCGGGACGATTGGACCGACATCGAAGCCTCCGATCGCTTGTCCGGTGTTGCGAGCATCCCACCGGGCTCGATGGCAGCCTGGCCACGAGTGGTCCGGGAGCCCATGGGGCCAGCCCTTCATCGCGGCAAGGGTTTGCCCGGTTTCCCCTTCGCTGCCCGCATGCGACGATCTCCGCCAATGAACGCCGCGCGACCGACGTCTCCCATGGCCGCATGGCTCCGGCCCGTCTCGATCGCCGTCGCCGTGGTGGCCCTCGGCCTGCTCGCCGAGCAGGCGGCCCACTCATGGGATCAGCCGGCCTGGATCCCGATCTTCGACCTTGCGATCGGCTGGCTGCTCGTCGCGTGCGGACTCGCGTCGATCATGACCCGGCCGGCTCAACGGGCCGGTGGACGGCTCGTCGTCGCCGGTTTCCTGTGGTTCGTCGGAACGTTCCACGGTGCCGACGATCCGATCGCCAGCTCGCTCGGATTCGCGTTCGGGGGCTACCACGACCTCGTTCTGATCGGTCTCGCGCTCGCGTTCCCCGTGCGCTGGCCGGCGTCGAGGGCGGCTCGCACGCTCGTCGGAGTCACCGCCGCCCTCTTCGCGATCCAGACTGTGGTTCGCCTCGTCGCGACGCTGCCCGGCGCCCTGGGCGACCAGCTCGTGGGCCCGGATCTCGGACTTCACGTGGTGGCCGTCGTCGACGTGGTCCGGGCAGCTGCGGTCGTTGCCTCTGGCATGCTCGCGATCGGGTTGCTCGCGAGCTCGCCGCCGAATCGGCGGCGCGGCGTCGGGCTCGTGCTGGCGGCCGGCGCGGCGTCGGCGATCGCCTCCGGTGCGAATGCCCGCTTCGCCTTGACCGTGCTCGGATTCCTGCCGCCGTGGAGCGACGACGTGACCGTCCCTGTCGGGTGGCTCATCAATCTCGTCCGGCTGGCCGTGCCGATCGCGATGCTCGTCGGGATCCTCCGGGCGCAGGCGGCCCGCACCGCGCTCGTCGCGGCAGTCCGCGGCGTCGGCTCGACGCCATCGTCCTCCGCCCTGGGCAAGGCACTGGCGACTGCCCTGGGCGATCCGAGCCTCCGGTTGCTCACGCGGGACCTCGCCGACGACCGTTACATCGGTGGAGGCGGCGAGCGCCTGTCCGTCGCCGATCTCGACGCCCTCGGGACCGATCCGGCGACCAGCGTGGCCGCGGTCGAGGTCGACGGATCGCGCATCGCGGTCCTCGTCGTGAACCGGCGGATCGTGGACGACGAGCTCATCGCTGCGGGGGTGGCCCTGACGAGCCTCGTGGTCCAGAACGAGCGTCTGGTCACCCGGGTCAACGAGCAGCTGCTGGACGTCCGCGCGTCACGGGTCCGGATCATGGAGGCCGCGGATCGAGAGCGTCGCAGGATCGAGCGAGACCTCCACGATGGGCTTCAGCAACGAATGGTCGGCCTCGCCCTCCAGCTGCGCTCCGCCGAGGACGAACCGACCCAGCGCAGCGACGCCCTGCGGCATGGCGCCGAAGAGGTCCTGGGCATCCTCCAGGACGTTCGCGAGCTCGCCCGCGGGATCCATCCCGCGATCCTCACGGAGGCCGGTCTCGGCCCGGCGATCCGGGCGATCGCTGACCGATCAGCGGTCCCGGTCGACCTTACGCTGCGGCTGGCCGAATCCAGCGGGCCGGCGGCCTCCGCCACCGCCTACTTCGTCGTGTCCGAAGCGCTGGCGAACCTCGCCAAGCACGGCGGCGCCACCGCGACCGGTGCCTGGATCACGGCGGAAGACCATGACGGCTGGCTGCGCGTCGTGGTCGACGACGATGGCTCCGGCGGTGCCGACCCGACCGGCCATGGGCTCGGCGGCCTGGCCGACCGGGTGGCGGCTCTCGACGGGCGGTTCAGCGTCGGTCCGCGGCCCGGCGGCGGGACGCGCGTCCAGGCCGAGATCCCGATCCGATGAGCGACATCCTCCGGATCGCGGTGGCCGACGACGCCGTGCTGATCCGGGCGGGCGTCGTCCGGATTCTCGAGTCGGCCGGCTGGATGGTCACCGCGGAGGTCGGCGACGCCGACGACCTGCTCGCGGCGGTCCGAAGGGATCGCCCGGACGTGGCGATCATCGACATCCGCATGCCGCCGACCCATACGGACGAGGGGATCCGGGCGACCCGTGAGATCCGTGCGGAGCACGGCGACGCGATCGGGGTCCTGATCCTGTCGCAGTATCTCGAGCCGGATTTCGCCCTGCGGCTGCTCGAGGACGGCGAACGTGGCGTCGGCTATCTGCTGAAGGATCGGATCGCCGACGCGGCGACCTTCACCGATGCGGTGCGACGGGTCGCCGCCGGTGGCGAGGTCATGGACCGGGCCATCGTTGCCCAGCTCCTCAATCGCCGGCGCCGGTCGGATCCGCTCGATCAGCTGAGCGAACGCGAGCGCGACGTCCTGTCCAGGATGGCCGAGGGCCGATCGAACCAGTCGATCGCGGAGGCCCTCTTCCTTTCTCCGAAGACCGTCGAGGCCTACATCTCGTCCATCTTTGCGAAGCTCGGCCTCGAGGCGTCGTCGACCGACCACCGGCGGGTCCTTGCCGTGCTTGCGTTCCTCCGCAATCGCTGATGGCCCGGCGGCACCGTAGGGACCGGCGGGGTCGTGGCGTCTTCGGCGCGTGCGCTGAGCCGGCAAACGAGATCTCTCCCCGCCTGACCGTTGTCTGTAGCCGCATCGTGCGAGATTCGAATCATGCGGCTATTCGCAACAGGATGGCTGGTCGACTCCGCGGCGGCACATCGAGCCCCAGGCGGCACATCGAGCCCCACCGGCCTCCGCGTGGTGGGGCCGGACAAAGTCCGAGGCCGGCCCCCGAAGGAGCCGGCCTCGATGCTGTCCCGGTGAAAGTCCGGCGAACCGGACACCCGCCACGCGCCAAGGGCATCTATCACGTCGGCTGCACCGACTACCCTGACCCTACCTACCCATGACCTTGGTTCTGGGGCAGCTTTGGCTGACAAGCAGCGCAGTCGTCATGCTACTCGCGTGCCCCTGGAAAGCCAAGAGTTTTGATGCACGAAGCGATGTAAATTCCTTAACGTTCGTTACGCGCGCATGACGGACGAACCAGAAATCGGGGTTCACTGAGCGTGAAACGGCCACCGCGGTGGCCCGAAGCGGCGAGCCGGGCTCAATCCTCGCGGACGGTGATCCCGGTGATCGCGACTGGCTCGTCGGGCAGGTCGCGCGAGTTGCGCGGCGCCCCAACGATCGCGTCGACGACGTCCATCCCTTTTGTCACCTGGCCGAACAGGGTGTAGTTCTTTGGCAGCTTGCCGGTCAGGTCCTGATGGCAGATGAAGAACTGGCTGCCGTTGGTGTTCGGCCCGGAGTTGGCCATCGCGAGGGCCCCGCGGACGTAGTCGCCCTTGATCGGCTCGTCCTCGAACTTGTAGCCGGGGCCACCGGTCCCGACTCGGCCCGCATTGAGGGACGCCTTCTTGCCATGCTCGCCGTCACCGGCCTGGGCGACGAAGCCCGGGATCACCCGGTGGAAGACCACGTCGTCGTAGAAGCCCTTCTTCGCGAGATCGACGAAGTTCTTGCTCGCCTTCGGCGCGTCCGTCGTGAAGAGGTCGGCTTCGATGTCGCCCTTCTCGGTCGCGATCGTGATACTGGTCATCGGTTCCTCCTGGACAGCGGGTGGGGCCGGCTCACGATGGAGCCGGAGACGTGGATGGCGCGACGGGCGAACCCGCCGCCGGGCTGGTGACGACCGGCGGGCCGATCGTCACCTTCGTCATCGCGACCGGATCGACGGCCGCGTTCTCCTGGCCGCCGCCGTTCGGCATCGCGGCGATGGCGTCGACAACGTCCATGCCGTTGGTGACGCGCCCGAAGATCGAGTAATTCGGGGTGAGTGTCGTGTTGTCGGCGAGGACGATGAAGAACTGCGAGCCGTTGCTGTTCGGGCCCGAGTTGGCCATCGCCACGATCCCCCGGGTGTACGCCACGGTCACCGGGTCGTCGGCGAACTCGTAGCCGGGTCCGCCCTGGCCGTTGCCCTGCGGATCGCCACCCTGGATCACGAAGCCGGGCACCAGCCGGTGGAACACGATCCCGTCGTAAAACCCGCACGATGCGAGGGCGATGAAGTTTCCGGCCGCCTTCGGGCCGAGGGCCGGATCGACATTGATCTCGATCGTGCCCTTGGCCGTCTCGATCGTGACGACCCGCGTCTGACCGGCCGGCGCCTCGGGCGGTGCGGAGGTCGGGCAGTTCGTCCCGCGGGCTACCGCGGCCGCCGAGGCGCGCGGCGTGGCCCCGCTGCCGAACTTGATCACGCCGCCGGCCAGAGCCACGCCGATCCCGAACACGATGACGGCGATCAGCGCGAGCATCGGTGTCGAGAGGCCGCCGGTGCGGGGCGGTGGGGAGTTCCGGCGGGCCAACCGACGGACGCCGGATGCGGGTCGGGCCGCGCCGGACTGGACGGCCCGACGCTTCTTCGACGAGCGCGGACGCGGACGGTTCGGGTCGGAGCTCAAGCAGCAGCCTCCAGGGCGGCGGTGAAGTCGATGGCCCCCGACAACAGCGCCTCGCCGAGGATGATGCCCGCGATCCCCGCGTCGCGCAGGCGGCGCACGCCGTCGAGGTCGCTGACGCCGCCGGCGACGAGGACGTCGAGATCACCCCGGGCGACGAGCGGCCCGAGCACGTCGAGATCCGGCACCTGTCCGCCATGGGCGAGGACGAACCGGCTCACCCCGCGGTCGGCGAGGTCCGCGACGACGCCGCCAAGCGTCGCCGCGCCGGCCCGGTGCCACGGGAAGGCGGCAAGCCGCTCGGGCCGCGGGTCGAGCCCGACCGCGAGCCATGCCCCCGCGACGTCCAGTCCCTCGGCCAGCGCCGCCGGGTCGTCGGCGATCGCCATCGAGGTCACGACCCGGGTCGCGCCCGCCGCGAACGCGAGCCGGATCCCGTCGGCGCTGTCGACTCCGCCCGCAACCTGGATCGGGATGGCGATCCGCGACGCGATCGTGCCGACGGCCTCGAGGTTCCCGGGCCGGCCCGTCCGGGCGCCGTCGAAGTCGACGAGGTGGATGAGGCGCGCCCCACGCTCGACGAAACTCTCGGCGATCCGTTCCGGCCGGTCGGTCGGCGCGCCGACGCCGGTCGAGGCACCGGGCCAGAACACCACCCTGGAGCGGCCGCGATCGAGATCGATCGAGGGGATGACCTGCACGTCAGGGACGGGCCGCGCGGTTGATGCCGCTCGCTCCGCCTCCGGGGGGACCGCCTCCGGGACGGATCGCCGACAGCGTTCCCGGCCCGCCGCCGGCCGCGTCCGCCGCGATCCGCTCGGCGAGGATCCGGCGATGGAAGCTGACCGGCAACGATCCATTGCGGAGCAGCGTGTCATGGAAGTCGCGGAGGGAGAACGCGTCTCCGAGGCGCGTCTGCTCGTCGGCCCGGAGCCCGAGGAGGAGGACTTTGCCGAGCAGGTAGGACAGCTGGTAGGTCGGCGTATAGGTGTACCGCCGGACCTCGGCCCGGGCGGTCGACTCCTCGAAGCTCGTCTGCTCGACGAGGAAGCGGGTCGCCTCGTCCACCGCGATCTCGCCGCGGTGCATCCGGACGTCCAGGATGATCCGGCAGGCCCGCCAGATCGCGTCAGTGTGGAGATTGAGCCGGAAGTTCGCGGCGGCGTCGAAGCTCTGCTCGCGCATCATCTGCTCGGAGTACATCCCCCAGCCCTCGACGAACTCCGGGGCGTCGGTCAACAGGCGGGTCAGCGACGGATGGCTGTTGGCGACGTGGAGCTGGAGGTGATGACCAGGGTAGGCCTCGTGGATGCTCGTGTTGCTGATCGAGCTGAAGTTGTGCTCGCGCATCGCGTTGGGGTCGTCGCCGACGGACGGCGTGACGATGTAGATGCCCTTCGGCCGCGGGTCGAACTTCGGCGGCGAGAAGTAAGCGGCGAACGGGATGACATTACGGAGATATTCCGGCGTCTCGACCACATCGATCCGCTCGTCGGCGGGGACGGTCACGATGTCGTGGTCGATCAGGTATTGGCGCGAGCGGTACATGACGTCGCGGTAGGCATCGAGTGCCTCCGCGAACGTCGCGGGATGGTCCGACTTGAGACGGTCGATGACTTCGGCCTCGGTCGCCCGATCGTCGATCTCGGTGGCGGCCCGGATCCGGGCCGCCTTGTTTGCCTCGAGCTGGTCCTCACCGATCTCGAGGATGGCGTCGGCGTCGAGCCCATCGAAGGCGCGCAGGCCGATGAGCTCGTCGTAGGCCTCGCTGCCCAGGGCCCAGTCGTCCGTGCCGCGCTCGAGGGACGTCTTGAGCCAGCCGGCGTAGTCCGCGATCGCGGCCCGGGCGCTTTCGGCGGCCGCGGCCAGGCGGCGCAGCTCCACGACCGGGAGCGTCGATCCCGCCGACACGATTTCCGCGAAGAACGCCGGCAGATCGGCGGCGGACTCGATCTCGAGCTCCTGCCAGCCTCGAACCTGGGGCACGACCGCCCGCTCGCGGGATTCGGCGAGATAGGTCGGAATGGCCTCGAGCCGGCTGGCGATCGACCCGAGCCGCTCTTCGAGCGGGGCGTAGTCCTGGGCGAACGGCAGGAACAGGGCATCCCCGATGAGGTCCAGTGCCGTCGAGCGACGCTCCCACGTCCGGACGACCTCGGTGTCGAAGATCGCGCGCCGGACGTTGTGAACCTCGAGGTCGCGTTCGAGGCGGGCCGCGGTTGACAGGCCGGCGTCATCGAGCACCTCGACTGCGGCCACGTGGGCCTTCTCGGCCGCGAGCTCGCCGAGAACGGCGTCACGCGAGCCGTCGCCGAGGCGGTGATCTTCCGTGTGGATGCCGAAGTACGTCCCGACGATCGGGTTGTCGGCGAGGACGCGGCGGAAGCGGGCCTCGACGAGGTCGTACAGCTCGTCGTCGAGCGGTCCAGGGTCGGGCGCCGGCGCGGGACGGGTCAGGACCACGTCCTGGAGTGTGTCGGTCACGAGTCTCTCCTGGCTCTGGGCTCGTGGCAGGCCCGCTCCGCATCGAGGTCGGACGCCGCCGCGGGGCCGGGTGAGATGGGCCCGGCGAAGGAAGGACCCGGAGTGTCGCCGATCGGCGCGGATCGTGCCAGCTGGACGGTCGCCGTTCAGGCCGGGACGCGCGACCGTGGCGAGCGAACCTCGGCGAGAGCGTCCGCGACAATCGTTGCGATCAGCTCGATGTCGCCGGCCGCGACGCCGCTGTTCGTGGCCGCGCGGACCTGGCCGTGCGGGTACTGATCGAGCCGGACGCCGCGGGCCTCGGCCGCCGCCAGGAACGCGGCACGGTCCGCCGCGACTCGGAACAGGACGAAGTTCGTCCGCACCCGGGACGGGTCGAGCGGCTCGTCGGCGGCGCCCGGCTGGGCGATATCGCCCGGCGAGCGGACCTCCGGGATCGCCGCCAGGAGCTCCGCGAGGCGACGGGCGTTGGCGTGGTCGTCGGCGAGGCGGGTGATCATCCCGGCGTCACCGTTCCGAAGGGCCACCAGGCCGGCCGCAGCCAGGATCCCGGCCTGGCGCATCCCACCGCCGAGGAGCTTCCGAGCGCGGCGCGCGTCAGCGATGAAAGCGGCCGATCCGACGACCACCGATCCGGCCGGGCAGGACAGGCCCTTCGACAGGCAGAACGTGACGGAGTCCGCGGGGGCTGCGAGGGCCGCCGGCGCCCCCCCCAGCGCGACCGCGGCATTGAAGAACCGCGCCCCGTCGACGTGGAGCGGCACGCCGTGCTCGTGGGCGACCGCCGCGATCTCGGCGGTGTAGGTCACCGACAGCGGCTGGTTGCCCGAGTGGCTGTGGGCGTTCTCGATCGCGACGAGCGAGCTGATCGGCTCATGGGCATCGGCAGGGTCGCGGAAGGACGCGGCCACTTCGGCCGGGTCGAGGGTCCCGTCGGGCCGGTCACGGATCTGGAGGACGCTTGCCCCGACGACGACCGCATGACCCGCGGCTTCGTCCCGGACGATGTGGCTCTGGGCCCCGGCGATGATCTCGCCGCCCCGCGGGACGTGGGCCATGAGCGAGACGAGATTGCCCATCGTCCCGGTCGAGACGAAGAGGCCGGCTTCCTTGCCGAGGAGTTCCGCCGCCCGATCCTCGAGCGCGTTCACCGTTGGGTCCTCGCGCCACACGTCGTCGCCGACCTCGGCTGCGGCCATCGCCCGACGCATCTCGCCGGTCGGGTGGGTGACGGTGTCGGAGCGGAGGTCGTAGGCGGCCATGGGCAGCGAGTATAGATGTGGCCACGACGCCGATCGAGGTCGGCCGGCCGAGACGAGTGGTGAACCCGGCCGAACGCCCACGCTGTACGGTGCATCCGATGACCGAGCGGCGCGGCGACCAGGGCTTCTCCGTCCCGCCGCAGCGGATCGGCGGCCGACCCGGCCGACCCGGCGGTTCGGCTGGGTCCCGCCGGCGGCGGCTCGGACTGGCGGTGGTCGTCGTCGCCGCCGGGGCGATCGTCGCGATCTCGTGGCTCGGCCCGCGGCTGACCGCGCGGCCGAACTTCGACGTCTCGTTCTTCGCGACGCCAACGCCCGACGCCCCGCCGACCCGAACTCCGACGCCGGACGGGACCGTCCTGGCCGACAACGTCGCGACCCCGCTGCCGGACATCACTCGGCCGGACGGTCCGGTTCCGACGGGCCGGATTGCCGTCCAGACCGGCGACCTGCGGATCATCGATCTCGCCAGTGGCACGGTCGTCACCGGGCCGCGGGCGCTCGCCGGACGGGATGCCGTCGTCCGGTCCCCCGGCGGCGACGGCTGGACGTGCGTCTGTTTCGACGACGGCGAGACGACCGGTGAGCCGGCTCGGATCCTCCGAATCGTGACGATCGACGCCTCGGGTCAGGCCGACGCGAAGGAGCTCGCGCGGTACCCGCGGCCGGTCTCGGAGTCGAGCCAGTCGGACGTCGCGACCGACGTCGATCTAGCGGCCGTCGCCGGGCGAACTCATGGCCTGGTCGCGGTCGCGTCGCGCGACGGCGGCGATTCGTACCGCTTCTCGATCGCCTCGATCGACCTCGAGGGCCGGACGCTGGGTCGAGCCGTCGACCTCGGGTCCGTCGGCACGTCGCCGACGCCGGTACCGAGCTCGAGCCCCGACGGGAGCCTCGAGCTGTATTTCGACGGCCCGCACATCCGGATCTCGCCCGACGGGCGGGTCGCCTTCGTCTGGGGGATGATCCAGCGGGTCGACGGCAACGGCGGCATCGCGAACGATGTCCGGGCGTGGCGGGTCCCGCTCGCCGCGGACGGTTCGATCGGATCGGTGACCGTCGCGCCGGGCCTGCTGCAGATGCCCAGGTTCTGCTCCGGCGTCGGCTTTGCCGCACCCGATGTCCTGGCCTGGGTCTGCCAGCAGGCCGGCGACGGCGGGGTCGTGTCCGACGGCCTCTGGCAGATCGGCACGGTCGGCCTCGACGGCGAGGCGATCGCGGGGATCGCCCTCACGTCGGTCACCACGAACGCGTTTCTCGAGCCCCTGTTCGATCGCGCCAACGGTCAGATCTACACGTGGGACCCGGGGTTCCTGTCGATCTCCCGCTATGACGCCCACACTCTCGCGGGGACCACGACGTCATTCGACGCGGTCCTCCAGACGGCCCTGGGCGTGCCTGCGGGTGGCGGGACGGCGGTCGCCGACTGGCGTCATCCCATCTCGGCGCTGTCTGGATCGTCGGGGACGATCACCGGGTCGCTCGATGGCGAACGGCTCTACGCGCTCGGGTTCAACCGGGACGCGGCACCGGACTCCGGAACCCAGCCGAGCCTCGGCGTCTTCGTCATCGACCGTCGAACCCTCGCGCTCGTTGGTCGTTGGGCGCCCGCGGCCAGCTACATCACCTTGACCGCGCTGGCCGGCGGGTACGTCGCGGCCTCGGGTCTGCCCGGGATCAAGGAGGATGGCCACTTCGCCCCGTGGGAGGCGTCGCTCACGATCCACAACGCGGCCGACGGTCGGATCCTCGTCCGGTTCGGGCAGCTCGGTTCCGACGGACCGGTCAGCGTGGTCGACCGCTGAGCGGCTCGCGACCCAGCGGCCGATGCCTGTCGAACCGACCGGGGCATGAGCGCCCCGCGCCGGGTCGCTGCTGCCGTCGCGACCGATCGCGACCGAAGTATTGATGCCATCGCTGCCGATGCGCCTGGGACGAGCGGAAGGGCACCCGAACTCGCTCGAACCGGCTCATATTCTGGGCGTCTGCCCAGATGTGAGGGCACGAGCCCCCAGATTCCGGCGCTTACGCCGCGGCCACACCCGCCCCCACCGATGGCATCGATATCATCTGGCCATCCGACGACAACGGTGAATTCGTCTGATATCCTCCGCACTCGCCGCAACTGGACCCGTGGTGTAGCGGCCCAACATGCCAGCCTGTCACGCTGGAGATCGCCGGTTCGAATCCGGTCGGGTCCGCCATTCTTCGCATGCACCCACGCCCCGTCCGCCCGCCCGGACGGGGCGTCTCTCTGTCCGGTTCGGCCCCCCGTTCACGCCTGACCGGGCCAGCGTTCGTCGCCGAATGCTCGTCCCGTGGCAATCCGGGGAATTCAATGAGCCGGGCCGCCGCGCGGCCCCCGCGCCGAACGTTCATCCTCGCCATACGGGCGCGTCGGGCGTCGGCTCTCGGCGGCTCGCTCGATCAGGTCAGTCCGGCGAAGAGGTCGTCCTCCGGCTTCGCAGTCTCGACGCTCGACTCGCGGAGGATGTAGGCCTCCCTGGCCCAGTGTTGCTTCCAGCCTTCCTCGCCGAAGACCATGAAGCCACTGTCCATCGAGATCTGGGTGACGTGGCGCTGGATCGCCCGCCACTTCCGGTCGATCGGGTCGCCGCTGATGTCGATCCAGGTCGTGATCTGGTCGTCCGGGACGAGCATCTTCACGAGGAATCCGTTGAATTCCTCGAGTTGCTCGGGGGTCGCGTCCGCGGGCGGGTCCCAGAAGCTCGGCTGGCCGGATTCCTTCATCGCCTCCCGCATCGCCTCGCGGACCGACTGCGGGATCGCGGTCTCGTAGAGCTTCTTCGGCGCCCACGGCCCGACGCCGTCCTGGAGTTGGTCCGGGTACCAGGCCGCGTCGCCGGCCCGGGCGAACGCCCGCACTGAGACGTCGTGGACGCGGATGTGGTCGGGATGGCCGTAGCCGCCGAAGCTGTTATATGTGGTCACGACGTCCGGCTGGTAGCGCCGGATCAGCCAGGTCAGGCGGCCGGCGGCCTCGTCGAGATCGGCCTGCCAGAACGTCCGCGGGTCGTGGTTGCCGGGCCGGCCCATCATGTCCGAGTCGCGGTAGCCGAGGTTTTCCCACTCGGTCACGCCGAGCTCGCCCATCGCGGCCTCGAGCTCGACGGCCCGGATCTCGCCGAGCTTGCGGTGGTTCTCGGGCGTGTCCATCGCCGGGACGACGATCTCGCCCTGCTCGCCGCGGGTGCCCGTGACGAGGACGACCCGACGGCCCGCCGCGACCGCCTTCGCCATGACCCCGCCGGCGCCGATGGTCTCGTCGTCCGGGTGGGCGTGAACGGACATCAGGGTCAGGACGTGCGGGTCGGACGGCATCGGCAGCGGATTGGCCGGCGGGTTCGTGGCGCGCGGGTCGCCGGAGGATGCCGGAGCCGTGGCGTCGGTTGTCGAGGCGGGTTCGGAGGTCGGGTCATCGGTCATGGCGGCATCATCGCATTGACCTACCATCGCTGGCGATGGCCACGACCGACGCTACCGATCCGGGCGCCGGGGCAGCCGTTGCGGGTCCTCTCGCCGGCATCCGGGTCGTCGACTGCTCGACGGTCCTCGCCGGGCCGTACGCAACGATGCTCCTCGCCGATCTCGGCGCCGACGTCATCAAGGTCGAGCCGCCCGAGGGCGACGCAACGCGCGGCTGGGGTCCGCCGTGGTTGGGGTCCGAGGCCGATGGCACCCAGACCGCTGTCTATGCCCTGGCGGTCAACCGCAACAAGCGCTCGATCCGGGTGGATCTCCGCCGGCCTGAAGGCGCCGAGATCCTGCGGCGGCTCCTGGCCGATGCCGACGTCCTCGTCGAGAATATCCGGCCGGGCGGCCTCGAGCGGCTCGGGTTCGGCGATGACGAGCTCGCGGCGGTGAATCCCGGCCTGATCCACCTCTCGATCACCGGCTATGGCCCGGACGCGCCAGACCCGACCCGACCCGGCTACGACTTCGTCATCCAGGCCGAGTCTGGGCTGATGTCGATCACGGGCGAGCTCGACGCCGACGGCGGGCGGCCGACAAAGGTCGGCGTCGCGATCAGTGATGTCGTGACCGGGTTGAACGGCGCGGTCGCGGTCCTCGCGGCGCTCGTCGAGCGCGGAGCTCGCGGGGGAGCCGCGCTGCCTGGAAGAGCCGCCCCGCCGGGCCAACGCATCGACCTGTCGCTCCTCGGCTCGACCCTCGCCCTGCTCGTCAACCAGGCCCAGAACGCGTTCGCCGGCGATCCGCCCGGCCGGCTTGGCAACGGCCACCCGAACATCGTCCCATACCAGTCGTTCGAGACGCTCGACGGGGCCGTCGCCGTCGCGGTCGGGAGCGAGCGCCAGTGGCCGCGGTTCTGCCGGGCGCTCGGCCTGCCCGCCCTCGCCGACGATCCCGAGTTCGCGACGAACGGCGAGCGGGTCACGAACCGGGCAGCGCTCATCCCGACGCTCGCTGCCCGCCTCGGCGAACGGACGACGGCCGACTGGCTCGCCGCCCTCGACGCCGCCGACGTCCCGGCCGGCCCGATCAACGACATCCCCGCGGCGTTCGATTCGCCCTGGGCGGCCGGGGCAACGGTCGAGCTCGACCACCCGCGCCTCGGCCCGACCCGCCAGGTCGCGCCGCCGTTTGCGTTCTCGCGCACGCCGGCCAGCGTCCGGACCCCGCCGCCGCTCCTCGGCGAGCAGACCGGCGACATCCTCGCCGAACTGGGCTACGACGCGGCAGAGACGGAGCACTTGCGCTCGGCGGGTATCGTCTGAGCCATCGCGGCGGAGGGATGTCCGGCGCCGGTTCGCCTGAGCCGATCGGGAGGGGACGATGATGCTCGAGGCCCGCCGCTTCCGCAGCCGCCGGGTGCGCGGCCTCTTCGGCGGGGCGGTCCTGGTCGCGACGACGCTCGCGGCATGCGGACCGGATGCGGCCAACGGCACGCCGCGGCCCACGGATCCCCGCGTGATCCTCACGAGCGCGATCACCGCGACCGCCGCCCTGCCGGCGCTCCGGCTCCACGCCGAGATCGCCGCCAACATGGGAGCAGTGATGGGCGGTCCCGCGAACGCGATGATGACGGCCGTGGTCGACGCCGATATCGACCTCGCCACCCGCCAGCTCGCCGGTCGCGCGACGTCGTCCACGGCCGCCAATCCGGGCGGGAACGGGGCCGGCGGCCAGCACAGCGTGTCGGACATCATCGTCACCCGCAACGCGACCTTCAACCGCGACAGCCAGACGGGTCGCTGGACGAAGCTCCCGTCCGGGATCGGTGGTGCCGGCCCGACGAACGCCGAGGTCGCGACGATGATCTCGAACCTGCTCTCGAACCCGGCGATGACGTTCGACCTCCAGGATGCGACACCGTGCAGCCTCGGAATGTGCGACCACGTGATCGCCCATCTCGACGGGCCGACGCTCGTCAACGCGGTCGGAGCCCTCTTCGGCGCGCCTGCCGACGCGAATGCCGGTCTGGCCGTCCCGAACTTCGACGTCGACGTCCGCGTCGATCAGAGTTCAGGCGTGATCAGCGAGGTGCGGACCTCGATCTCGATGGCGGGAACGTCCGAGCAGATCCTCGTCACGGTGAGCAACCCTGGTCAGCCGGTCCAGATCACGGCGCCGCCGGCCGCGCTGACCGACGATCTCGGAGCGAACTTCGGGGGCGGGTTCGGGCCCGGTAGTGGAATCGCGACGCCGATGCCGCTCGGACCCGAGGAGTCAATGATCCTCGAGCAGGTGGGCAATGAGCTCGAGTCAGCGCTGCCCGTCGAACCGGCGCCGTCGGGACCCTGAGCGTCGCCCAATCGGCGCCGGCGGCCGGTCACAGCGCCGCGCGGCCGGTCATAGCTCCTGGCGGCGGAACGAGAGCCAGGCGATCGACGCCGCGACGGCGATCAGGACGATGACCGCGATCGTCGGCCCGACGACGTCCGGTCCGGCGAGGCCGAGGCTCAGCGCCCGCGCCGGGCGGCCGAGCCCGGTCGGCAGGTACGGCGCGAGCGACGGGATGATCGAGAGCAGCCCGACCACGAGGAATGCGACGATCCCGAGGCCGGCCGCGGCCAGGGACGACCGCGTCAACGTGCTGCCCACGAACGTGATCGCAGCCCACGCGAGCAGGCTCAGCCACTGGAGGACCGCCGCCACGGCGACGCCCGCGATCGGCAGCGGCTCGAAGAGGACGAGGGTGTAGAACCAGGCTCCGGCCGTCGCGACCGCCGTCGCGAGCCCCAGGGTCAGCCCGATCGCGACGAGCTTGGCCGCGAGGAACGCGGCGCGGCTCACCGGCTTCGTCAGGAACAGCGCCGCCGTCCCGCGCTCCTTCTCGTTGGCGACCGCGCCCATCGCCAGCAGGACCGCGATCAGGCCGCCGAACTGGCCGATGTTCTTCTCGAGCTGGTCGACTGCGTCACCGACCGTCGGGCTCGGCAGGGTGATCACGAACTGGTCGCCGGCGACGGTCTTGAGAAGCTCTGGCGTGAACCGGGCGAGGAGGGGCGAGCTCAACCCGACGAGCAGGAAGATCGTCGCCGTGACCGGCAGGCGGAGCGTCCGCCACTGCTCGAGGAGCTCCTTCCGGAGGAACGTCGCGAAGCCGGCCATCAACGTCCGACCTCCCGCGGCCGGACGAACCCTCGCCCGTCGAGCTCGTCAGCGCTCGGCGTCCCGACGAGCTCGAGGAAGACATCCTCGAGGGTCGGTCGAACGCGCTCGAACGCGGCGACTCGCAACCCGGCATCGACAAGGATCGCGATCAGCGACTGGCTCGCCGCCAGCGGGTCGGACACCCCGATCCGCAGCTCGCCGTCGGATCCGGCGTCGACGCTGCTGACCCACGGCGTCGCGCGAAGGCGACCCACGAGGGCCGCGACGGTGTCGTCCTGGCCGGGCTCGGGCGTGACCCGGTAGAGCGGCTGGACGTGATCGGCGAGGAGGCGATCGAGCGGTGCCTCGATCACCAGCCGGCCGCGATCGAGGATCGCGACCCGATCGCAGATGCGCTCGACGTCGGACAGGACATGGGTCGAGACGACCACCGTCGTCTGGCCACGGAGGCTCTCGATCAGCGCCAGGACATCACGCCGGCCCTCCGGGTCGAGCGAGCTGACCGGCTCGTCGAGGAAAACGATGGACGGCCGGTGGAGGAGGGCCTGAGCGATCCCGAGCCGCTGTCGCATTCCGCCCGAGTAGCCGCCGATGCGACGCTCCGCCGCGCCCGTCAGGCCGGTCCCCTCGAGCATCTCGCCGACCCGATCGCGGAGCGCCGGGCCGTCCAGACCGACGAGGCGGCCGACCAGCTCGAGCAGCTCCCGGCCGCGCATCCAGCCGTAGAACCGCGGGTCCTGGTCGAGATAGCCGAGCCGGCGCTGGAGCTCCGGCTGGTCGAAGCCGACAGGGATCCCCGCCACCGACGCCACGCCGGCGTTCGGCCGGGCGAGACCGGTCAGGATCCGGATCGTCGTCGTCTTGCCGGCGCCGTTCGGGCCGAGCAATCCGAAGATGGAGCCGGCCGGGACGTCGAGGTCGAGGTCGTCGAGGGCCAGGATCGAGCCGAAGTGCTTTGTCAGGCCGCGGGCGCGGATCGCCGGCTCGGGCGCCGGAGGAGCTGGGTCAGCGGGCGCCACGCCGACCGGCACCGAGGCCGTGGCGCTCACAGGTCCTCCCGCCCGCCGACGAGGTAGATGATCGGCCCGAGGACGTTGACGAACACGATCACGAGGGCCCAGATCAGCTTGCTCCCGCCGCGGACCCGCCGCTCTTCCTGCTCGAGGTCGTGGAGGGCCACGATCATGAGGCCCAGCTGGATGATCACGATCGGGGCGAGCAGGGCGATGATCTGCTCGGTCTTGAGGTCGGCCACGGTCCACTCAGGGTAGCGCGGTGCGGCGCCACGCCTGCACGGCTGCACCGAACCGCCCGGGCGCCCGGGCCACCGCTGCTAGACTCGGCCGGCCGCTCGATCCCGCGGCACCGACCGGCGCGACCGCCCGACGACATCCCGGAGGACCCCGATGACCGACGACCGCGAGCGCTGGGCGCTCATCCTCGGCGCCTCGAGCGGCATGGGCGAGGCGGCCGGGCTGGCACTCGCGAAGGCCGGCTACAGGATCGCCGGGATCCACCTCGACTTCCGGGCCGCACTGACCCATGTCGAAGGGGTCAAGGCCGCGATCGTCGCCGCCGGCAGCGAGGCGATCTTCGTGAACATGAACGCGGCCGACGACGAGAAGCGGGCCGCCGCCCTCGCCCAGCTCCGCGCCCGGTTCGACGAGAGCGCCGCCGCCGGTCGGAAGCCGTACGTCCGCGTCGTCATGCACTCGCTCGCATTCGGCTCCCTCGTCCCGTTCCTGGCCGACGATCCGAAGGAGGCCGTCGACCGCAAGAAGATGGAGATGACTCAGGACGTGATGGCCAACAGCCTCGTCTACTGGGTCCAGGACCTGTATCGCGGCGGCTTCCTGGATCGCGGCTCGAAGATCTACGCCATGACCTCGGAGGGAACGAGCCGGGTCGTGCCGTCGTACGGAGTCGTGTCCGGGGCGAAGGCTGCGATGGAGTCGCACATCCGCCAGCTGGCGATGGAATTCGCCCGGCTCGGGACGGGGATCGCCGCCAACTCGATCCGGGCCGGCGTGACCGACACCCCGGCCCTCCGCAAGATCCCCGAGAGCCAGCGGATGATCGACGTGACCCTTGCCCGCAACCCGCACGGCCGGATGACGACCACCGCCGACGTGGCCGACGCGATCGTGACCCTCAGCGCCACCGATTCGGACTGG
>JBBRCU010000041.1:0-27840 GCA_038204565.1 Candidatus Limnocylindrales bacterium | reverse complement strand
GAACCAGGCGATCGGCGATCGATTGTCGATGGCGCGAAAGACGGTCGAGGCCCATATCGCCAACATCTTCTCGAAGCTCGAACTCCCGCCCGCGTCCGACGATCACCGGCGGGTGCTCGCCGTCCTGGCCCATCTACGCGGCCCCGGACCCGGTCAGGCGTAGACGACCCGATCGTTCGCCGTCCGCGGAGGCCCGCGGCCGGCTGAGCCCCGGTGGGGTCGAGCATCCGGATCAGCCACAGCGGGGGCGCTAGGCTGGGCGCGACCTGGACGAACGAAGGAGGCGAGCGAGTGGCGGAGGGCACCCGGGCGGGCCCGCTGTGATCGAGATTGGACGATTCCCGCTCGGGATCGTCGGCGCCCGATCGCCGTTGGCCTGATCGCCCCTGTCTCGGGCGAGCCCGGTGCGGCTCAGACCGGCCGGGAGCCCCTTGGCTGGTCGGCCCAGCGATAGCGATGCTCGGGACGTCCCGAGGATCCGTAGCGCATTCCGAGGACGACGAGTCCGCGCCGCGAGAGGTAGTCGAGGTAGCGCCGGGAGGTGACCCGGCTCACGCCGATTCGCGCGGCGACTTCGCCGGCCGACAGGTCTCCGGCCGCGTCGTGAACGGCCCTGGAGACAAGCTCGAGCGTGGTCGTCGACATGCCCTTCGGCAGGCCCTCTGCCGACTCGACGTGCATCATGCTCACGATCCGATCGACCTCGCCCTGATCGAGCGGTCCGGTCGCGGCGAGCCGGGTCCGGGCAACGGCGTACGTCTCGAGTCGCTCACGAAACGTCTTGAACTGGAACGGCTTCACGAGGTAGTGCAGGACGCCCCACTGGAGGGCCGCCCGAAGGGTCTCGACGTCGCGAGCCGCGGTGATCGCGATGACGTCGAGCGTGGGCGAACCCGGCCGCCGCAATGCCTGGAGGACCTCCAGGCCAGAATGATCGGGCAGGTACATGTCGAGCAGGACGAGGTCCGGGGCCAGCTCCCGTGCCAGGGCGACCGCGCGGGTCGCGGAATGGGCGGCGCCGACCACCGTGAATCCGGGCACCCGCTCGACGAAGGCCTCGTGGACCTCGGCGACGCGGACGTCGTCTTCCACGATCAGGGTTCGGATCACGAGCCGGCTCCCTGGCGGGCCGGCAGCATCACGCTGAACTCGGTGACGCCATCGGTCGTGACCTTGCCCCAACCGCCGAGTCGCTCGGTGAGCTGCTGAACGAGGGCCAGACCGATGCCATGGTGAGCGACGCCCCGCTTGGTCGTGTAACCCTCGCGCCAGATCTCGCTGGCCTGGGCAGCGGTGACACCCGGTCCCGAGTCGCGCACCCGGATCTGGACCCCACCCGCCACATCGCCGATCCCAAGCTCGACCCACGCGTTCGGGCCGCCCGTTGCGGCGTCGATCGCGTTGTCGACGAGGTTGCCGACAACCGTGACCAGATCCTCGGCATTGGCCGCCCCGGGTGTGAGCTGGGCGTCGCCGGCAAGGCGGAAGTCGACGGCGCGCTCCGAGGCAACGGACGCCTTGGCGAGGAGGAGCGCGGCCAGCGTCGGGTCGCCGATTCGCTCGCGGACGCGATCGACGAGATCCTGGTGGACATGCGTCGTGCTCGCAATCAGCTCGACCGCGGCGTCGATGTTGCCGAGCTCGAGCAGGCCGCTCACCGCGTGCAGCTTGTTGAAGAACTCGTGGGCCTGAGTTCGGAGGGCATGGGCCAGGCTGCGCTCCGTGTCCAGCTCCCGGATGATTCGTTCGAGCTCCGTGCGGTCGCGAAGGGTTGCCACCGCCCCGACTGTCTCGCCCCGGATCTCTGTCTGAACCCGGTTGACGACGAGGACGTGATCACCGGCGACGGCGAACTCGTCCTCACCTGGGCGGGCGCCGGTCAGGACCTCGCGCACGGCACCCGCCGGAATCACTTCGTCGAGCGACCGCCCCACCGCTGACTGGTCGAGGCCGAGCAGGCCCTCCGCCTCTCCGTTGAGCAGCGTGATCCGGTTCGCGGCGTCCGTGACGATGACGCCCTCCCGAATGCTGTGGAGGACCGCCTCCCGCTCCTCGAGAAGCGAGCCGATCTCGCGGGGCCCGAGGCCGGAGGTCTGGCGCCGGATCCGGCGAGCCATCAGGAGCGAACCGCCGATGCCGAGCGTGAGGGCGAGACCGGAGCTGATGATCAGGATCGGGATCAGATCCGCGACCGATGCGGCGACCTTGTCCTCGAGAAAACCCACCGATACGAGCCCGATGACCGCACCGGCGGCATCATGAATCGGGACCTTGCCCCGGACTGACCGGCCGAGTGTCCCGACCTGGACGCCGACGTAATCGCTGCCCGAGAGGGCCTGCGAGGGGTCCGTGGACACGCGCTCACCGATCCGCGCCGGGTCGGGATGGGAGTAGCGAATCCCGTCGGCGTTGGCCACGACGACGAACGACGCGCCAGTGCTCTTCCGGATCGCCTCGGCGATCGGCTGGATCACTGCCGGCGGGTTCGGCAACGCAAACGCCTCGACCACGTCCGGCGTCTCGGCGACTGCGTGCCCGATCGCCAGAGAGCGCTGCTCGTAGCCGCGATCGACCAGGCCATTGACGATCTCGAACGAGATCAGGGTGCCGACCACGACCGCCAGGGCCACCAGCGCGATCTGGACGACCAGGACCTGGGTGGCGAGCGAGCGGAGCCTTCCCACGCTGCGGAAGGTATCACCGGATCGACTCGTTCAAGTCCCCGAGGCGTCCCAAGCGGCGTCTGGACCGCGACCAAAATGACCCAAATGACCGTTGCGACCACAACCGCGACAGCGGCGTCCAACCCGGGTTATCTCGGGCAATGACTTCGGCCGGTCCGATCCCATCGACCCCTGCCGTCGCTGACGCCAACCGTCCCGCCATCGAGCTTCGCGGTGTCACGAAGCGGTTCGTGTCGCCGACCGGCGCGGCATTCACCGCCCTGCGCGACGTGAACCTGACCGTTGCGGCGGGCGAGTTCTGCGCCATCGTCGGACCGACTGGTTGCGGAAAGTCGACGACCCTCGCCCTGATCAGCGGCCTCGAGCCGCCGAGTCGCGGCGAGGTTCTGGTCCAGGGCGAGCCGGTCCACGGCGTCGGCCGATCGATCGGCTACATGTTCCAGCGTGACGCGGTCTTTCCGTGGAAGAACGTCCTCGACAACGTCGCCGCCGGACCGAAGTTCCGCGGGACGTCCAACGGCGAGGCCGTCGCCAAGGCCCGCGATTGGATCTCCCGGGTGGGATTGTCCGGCTTCGAGCACTACTACCCGCATCAGCTGTCGGGCGGAATGCGCAAACGAGTCGCCCTAGCCCAGACCCTGATCACCGAACCAAAGGTCCTCTTGATGGACGAGCCGTTCAGCGCGCTCGACGTCCAGACCCGGGCCCTGATGGAAAACGAGCTGCTGGACCTGTGGGCCGCGACGGGCGCTTCCGTCGCCTTCGTCACCCACGATCTCGAGGAGGCGATTGCCCTCGCCGATCGCGTCATCGTCATCACCGCTGGACCTGGAACGGTCAAGGCCGAATACAGGGTCGATCTGCCACGGCCACGGAACATCCAGGAGGTCCGCTTCGCCCCGCGCTTCGTCGAGATCTACGAGGAGGTCTGGAACAGCCTCAAGGACGAGGTGCAGGTGAGCTACGAACGCGCCACCCACCTCAGGGCGTCATGACCCGATGACCGTTGCGGACGAACTGGCCGGCGATTTCGACCAGGCCCGGGCGCGGGCTCGGGCCCGGCGCCGAATCATGGTCCTGGTGCTGCGGATCGTGCTGGCCGTCGTGATCGTCGGTCTGTGGGAGCTCGGCACCCGGACCGGGTGCACCGGAACGGACACGGAAACCTGCGTCATCGACAAGTTCTTCTTCGGCCAGCCGTCCGGAATCTGGGCCCAGATCGTGACCTGGGTGCAGAACGGAACGGCCACTGGGCCGCTCTGGGAGCAGATCTACGTGACGCTCCTCGAGACGGTGCTCGGATTTGCCATCGGCGTCTTCCTCGGGATCGTCTTCGGGGTGCTGCTCGGCCGAAATGCGCTCCTTGCCGACATCGCCGGCCCATACATCCGGGCGCTCAACGCCATGCCCCGGGTCGTCCTCGGCTCCATCTTCATCATCGCCCTCGGCTTCGAGATCTGGTCGAAGGTCGCTCTGGCCGTCGTGCTCGTGTTCTTCGTCGTCTTCTTCAACGCCTTCCAGGGCGTCCGCGAGGTCGATCGCGATCTCCTGTCGAACGCCCGCATCCTCGGGGCGAGCCCACGCCAGGAATTCCGCCACGTGATCCTGCCGTCGGCCCTGTCGTGGATCATCGCCAGCCTTCACACCAGCCTGGGGTTCGCCCTGGTCGGGGCGATCGTCGGCGAGTACCTCGGGGCCAGGAAGGGCATCGGGCTGATGATCTCGACCGCCCAGGGCACGTTCAACGCCAACGGCGTGTACGCCGCGATGCTCATCCTCGCGATCCTCGCGATCGTCGCCGAGATGTTCATGACCCGGCTCGAGAACCGGCTGATCCGTTGGCGTCCCAACGCCGTCACCGACGTGACGTTCTAGTCAGGCAGCACCACGATGAGGAGAACTGGACCCATGGGTAAACGAACGCTTCCGGCGCTGATCGTCGCTGCCGGATTGATCGCCACAGCGTGCAGTGGCGCCGCCACTCCCAGCCCGGCCGCCGCGACGCCGGCCGCCGCGGCCTCGTCCGGGGCAATGAGCGAGGCCCCTGCACCGAGCGGTCCGCCCGCCAAGGTCACGATCATGGTCGGCGGACTCAGCAAGCAGATCTATCTCGCCAACAAGCTCACCGAGGCCCTTGGGTTCTTCAAGGATCAGAACCTCGATGTGACGCTCGTCGACGAGCCGAGCGGGACCGATACCGAGACCGAGATCGTCGCAGGCCACGCCGATATCGGCTCCGGCTCCTACGACCACACCCTTGACCTCCAGGCCCAGGGCAAGATCATCACCACGATCGCGAACCTGCTCCAGGCTCCGGGCGAGTTCGTGATGGTTTCGACCCAGATGGCCAACACGATCAAGGGCCCGGCCGACTTCAAGGGCCACAGCGCCGGCGTCACCTCGATCGGCTCCGGTACCCACACGCTGATGCGGGCGATGACCGTCCAGGCCGGGCTCAAGGTCGAGGACGTCAACTTCGTCAAGGCCGGCGCCGGTGACACGTTCATCGCGGCGATGAAGCAGGGCCAGATCGACGTCGGGATCACGACCCAGCCGACGGTGCTCCAGCTCGAGAGCCAGGGCGTCGGCAAGCTGCTCGTCGACCTCTCGAAGCCGGACACCACCCAGGCCGCCCTCGGCGGTCCCTACCCGTTCATCTCACTGTGGGCTCGCGCCGACTACATCGCCGCCAACAAGGACACTGTGCAGCGTGTGGTCAACGCCTACGTGGCGACCTTGAAGTGGATCCAGACGCACACGCCCACCGACATCACCGCCCAGCTGCCGCCCGACTACTACGCGAGCGACAAGGCCGGCTACATCAAGGCGTTGACAGACAGCATGGGCATGTTCAATCCCGACGGGAAGATGTCCCAGGCCGCCCTCGACTCCGTCCTCAAGATCAACCGGCTCTTCAAGCCGGGCCTCGACAACATCGACCTGACGAAGACGTATACGAGCGAATTCGTCGATAACGCCAAGTAGTCCCTCCAGCCATCGGCGCGGAGCCGGCCAACCGGCCGGCTCCGGGCCAACCGAACCCTGAAGGTGCCATGAACCGCTTCGGACCAGCGCTCTTGATCCTGTCGCTGACCGCGCTGGCGACTGGGTGTGGTTCGAGCACTTCGCCGAGTCCGGCGATGACCCCATCGCCGACTGCGAACGCCGCCTCGAGCCCGTCGGCGTTGGTCCCGGCCAGTCCGAGCTCGGCGCCGCCGTTGACCATCGGCCTGTTGCTGCCATTCACGGAATCGGCCGTCAACAATGAGCTCGGCGTCGCCCAGAAGCGGGCCGCCGAGCTGTACGTCCAACAGCAGGGCGGAATGCTGGCAGGCCATCCCGTCCAGTTCGCCTACTCCGACGAGTCAGTCAACGGCCCGCTTGACGTGACCAAGGCAACCATCCTCGTCGAACAGGAGCACGCTGACGTCATCCTCGGCCTGATCGGCGACGACGGGGCGTACGCGGTCCGGACGTACGTGGACGGCAAGCATGTCCTGTTCCTCGACACGAGCGCCAGTGGCAATGCCCTGACCCGGGCAACTCCGGGCTGCACACCCGCCTGCCAGAGCCGCTATGTGTTCCGGACCTCGTTCAGCAACTGGCAGCTCTCCGAGCCGCTCGGCGAGTGGGCCGCCGGCAAGGGCCGGAAAGCGTTCTACACCGTGACATCCGACGACCCGTACGGAGCGGAGTCCGCGGCCGCATTCGTCGAGGGACTCGGCAGGAAGGGCGGCAAGGCGACGGGCCATGCGGCCGTCGCGCCGGGCAGCAATTGGACCAAGGTTGTCGCCGCGATCAAGGCTCAGCCGACCAAGGCTGTGTTCGCGGCGTTCGTCGGCGCCGACGCCGAGGGGTTCATCGGCGCCTGGGCCGCGGCGGGCATGAGCTCGGCCGGCTACGCGCTGTTCGGGCCCGGCCTCCTGACCGATACGGACGTCCTTGCCGCCGTCAAGGATCAGGCGGCGGGCATCACGACAGCGCTCTTCTGGGCCAGTTCCCTCGATACGCCCGAGAACCGAGCCCTGCTCGACCTGTTCCCCAGGACGTACCAGAACGAGGACGGGACCTCCGCTCCGGTCACGGCCTACGTCGTCGGGATGTGGGACGCAATGAAGGCGCTCGACCAGGCCCTCCGGAGCGCGGGGATGGCGACCGACTCGCTGGTGAGTTCCCTGGAAGGGGCAACGGTGGTCGGCACCCGAGGCAGCTTCACCTTCGATCCGATGACGCATAACGTGGTCGACGACATCTATATCCGGAAGGTCTCCGGCACCGGCAGCGCCGTCTCGAACGAAGTGATCGATACGATCCCGGCCGTCACCGATCCGGGCAAGTAGCCTGCGCGGGACGCGCCGCCAACCGGGGGAGGAGCCGATGAAGGTCTCGATCCTCGATGACTGGTTCGGGACCCTGCCGACGCTGCCGTCGTTCGAGCGGCTCAAGTCTCACGACGTGACCGTCTGGACCGATCACGTCGACAGGGTCGAGGTGCTGGCGGAGCGCCTCGCCGACGCCGAGGCGCTGGTGCTGATCCGCGAGCGGACCGAGATCCGGGCCGCCCTCCTCGATCGGCTCCCGCATCTGCGCCTGATCAGCCAACGCAGTGTCTTCCCGCACATCGACGTCGAGGCCTGCACCCGGCTCGGAATCGTCGTGTCGTCCGATCAGCACACCGGAACACCGTCCTATGCTGCCGCGGAGCTGACCTGGGCCCTGATCCTCGCCGCGATGCGCCAACTCCCGCAACAGATCACGTCGCTGAAGGACGGCGACTGGCAGATGGGCGTCGGACGGACCCTCCGGGGACGGACGCTCGCGATCTTCGGCTACGGGCGGATCGGCCGGGTGGTCGCCGAGTACGGACGAGTGTTCGGGATGCGCGTTCTCGTCTGGTCGCGGCCGCCATCACTGACCCGGGCAGGCGAGGACGGGCACCGGATTGCCAGTTCCAAGGCGGCGTTCTTCGAGGAGGCGGATGTGCTCTGCCTCCATCTCCGTTTGCTGGACGCGACACGCGGGATCGTGTCGGCCGCCGATCTGGCCCGGATGAAGCCGGGATCGCTCCTCGTCAATACGAGCCGGGCCGGCCTGATCGAACCCGGAGCACTTGCTGCCGCGCTCCGCGCCGGCAGGCCCGGAGGGGCAGCGATCGACGTCTTCGAGCACGAGCCGATTCGGGACGACGATGAGCCGCTGCTCCATTTCGACAACGTGATCGCGACGCCGCATATCGGCTACGTGACCGAGGAGGAATGGGACCTCCAATTCGCCGACGTCTATGACCAGATCAATGCCTATGCCGCCGGCTCCCCGATCAACGTGGTCAACCCGGCGGTCCTGGACAACGTCCGTCAGTCCGGGTCACCCGGAGACATCCGGAGCGGCCAGCCGGGTTGAAGAGCTCGCCGGGGCGAAGTGGAAGCCGTTCCGATCGCGAGACGGCGATGCCCGCGATGCCGCCGAGGATCATGAGCCAGTTGGTGCGACTCGCTCAGGCGATGGCGGCCACGATCTCGACGAGCAATCCGCTGCCGCGCGACCGATCCTCGACGATGCGAAGGCCGGCGGCCTCCACGGCAGAACGGACATCGAGGTCCAGGCGGCAGCCGCCCGCGGCCCGCGCCCAGGCCGGCGCCAGGCGTGTCTGGACCCCGGCGATGGCCCGACGGCCCGACCGCCCGTGTTCGAGGAACCGCAGCCTGCCGCCAGGTCGAAGGACGCGCCGGCATTCGTTCAGCGTCAGCGCGACATCGCCCACCGAGCACAGCACGAACGTTCCGACGACGACATCGAATGAGCGGTCCGGGAACGGCAGCTCGGCCGCATCCCCCGCAGTCAGGATGACGGGGCGGCCGAGCCGATCAGCCCGCAGTGCGGCGAAGTCGAGGGCCGCCTGGCTCGGGTCGATCGCATCGAGCGAGGCGTCCATGGGATAAGCCGCCAGATTGAGGCCGGTACCGATGCCGATCTCGAGCACGTCCCCGCTGGCTCTGCCGGCGACCCGTTCCCGGGCCCGGTGGAGTCCGGCCCGATCGACCGTCCGCATCGCGACATCGTAGAGGCGCGCCGTCCTTGCCCCGCCGATCTGGAGCGTCTTCATCGAGCCCGGCCGGGGCAGGAACCGATTGCCGGCAAGGTTCGCGAGCTGCATCAGCACGGCGGCGGCCTCCAGCTCGCGGCGCTGGCGCGGGCTGAGGCCAGGCGGCGGCATGGCGGTCCTGGGTCCGCCAAGGGCGAGGGCCTGGCCGTAGGCGTAGGCGGCGGCCTCCGTGGCGTCGAAACCGCGAGGATCCTCGACCTCGAGGCCGACGGCTCGACCCCAGCGCCGGTGGACCCGAGCACAAGCGTCGCAACGGTTGACGGAGGTGACGCCGAGCATCGTGGCCTCTCGCAATTGCGGCCCGACTCGACCCGGCATCAGATAGGCGGACAGGAGGTCGGGAGCCCTCCGAGCGAGCGCGGGCAACCACCGCCGCAGGGCGGCGGCGGTGAGTGTCGGACGATTGCCCTCGATCATGCTGGATCCCTCACGGCCCGCACGACCGCGTCAATCGGGCCCCGGGCGCCAGTCGATGCGCGGCGCGTGACCGCTGACCTGGTAACGGAGAAACCGGGCAGCTCGGCGACGATCTCCTCCGCCGTGAACAGCACGGTCGGGTCCTGGGGACCGCCGATTCCGTCGGTCAGGTTCGTCCGGTCATGGCCGACCACGAAAAGCGTGCCGCCCGGCCGGACCGCAGCGGCGGCCCGGGCATAGACGACCCGGCGGGAGTCGAGCGGCAGGTGGAAGAAGATCAACGTCACGAGGTCGAAGGTCCCCGCCGCCGGTGACCAGTCGAGGAGATCCGCCTGCTGCCAGTCGACCTCGACGCCGGCGGCCACGGCGGTGCCACGTGCGCGATCGAGGGCGACCCGCGAGAAGTCGACCGCGGTCACCTGCCAGCCGCGCTGCGCCAGCCAGATCGCGTTGCGCCCATCGCCACTGGCGAGGTCCAGGGCGAGTCCGGATCGGAGGCCGGCCAGCTCGGCCACGAGGTTCGGGTCGGGATCATGAGACTCGATGGGATCACGCTGCGCGTGCCGCTCGTCCCAGGCCTCCTGCGGGGACAGCAGGGGAGCGCCGCCGGTGTCACTCATCGCCCGTCACGTCGTGAACGGTGCTCCTCGAGGTGCCGCTGGATCCGGGCGGAGATCGCGGCCTCCACCACGGTGTCCGGATCGCGGAGTCCCCCAAGCGTCGCCCTCACCCCGACGAGACTGGCGTACAGCGGCGGACAGGTCGGGCACGTTTCGAGATGGGCTTCCACGGCCGTGCGCGTCGGCCCATCGAGCTCGCCGTCGAGGTAGGCGGAGACGTGCCGTCGCGCTCGCCAGCAGCGCACCGGCTGGGCGAGGCTGGCCAGCCGCCGTTCGTCGTTCTCGGCGAGTGCGCTCACGAGCATCATCCGTCCCCTTCGAAGCCGCTGCTTTGTCGCCGGGAGGCTCGCGGAAGTCGCCGCGGCGATCTCGGGGCCGGTCCAGCCGACCACATCGTGGAGGACGACCGCGACGCGGTAGACGACCGGGAGCCTGGCGAGGGCGTCCTCGAGTTGGTCGCTCAGCTCCGCCCGTTCGAGGACCTTGTCCGGCGCGACGGAATAGCGGTCATCGCGCCAGTCCGTCTCGACGGCATCGATGTCGAGCTCGTCGTGGTGGGCGCGGACGCGGTCGATGATCCGGTTGACGAGGCTGCGCCGCAGCCAGCCGGACAATGCCGCCTGGTCCCGCAGCTGGTCCCGCCTCCGCCAGGCCCCGACGATCGTCTCCTGGGCGCAGTCCTCAGCCTGATCTGGATCACGGACGAGCCGGGTCGCGAGGCGGACGAGTCGGGGGAGTTCACCGACGAGCGCGCCGGCAAACTCGTCCGCCTCCAGGTTTGCTGCCGGCGATCGCCTGGCATCGCCCATTGTCACCGTCCACCCATCCCCTGCGCGGTCGGGTTCAGTGCGCCGTCGACTTCGTCCGGATGTGCAGGATGGCGTACAGCGGGCAGAAGCCGACGATCCCCGTCCCGACAAGGATCGCTGCGACGGCCCCCACGAAATAGAGCCACGGAGCCGCCACGATGCCACCGATGGCCACGGCTGCAAGCGCGACCCCGAGCACGATCCTGATGACCCGATCGAGGGGCGATTCATTCATTGCGAACGTCATTGCCAGGTTCTCCTTCTGCGACGGGCTCCTGCCCGCTCCTATTCATGAGGACGAGGTTCGAGCAGCGATGGATACATCGGGGCCCGACCCTCCATTTCAGCGGCAGCACGCGCTGGGCGCCCCGCGACGGCGCCGATGCCTGGCGCCACGAGTGGGTTCCTAGGCGAGGGCCTGTTTCGCGTCCTCGAACTGCTCGCGGGTGATCTCACCCCTGGCGAAGCGGGCGCGGAGGAGGGCCATCGGCGTCGGGTCCGCCGGGGCTTGGGTTCCGGGCCGATGGACGATCAGCCACACGGACACGAGGACCGTCACCGCGACAATCGCCATGCCGACCACCATCAGCCAGCCATTTGTCCCCGGGAAGTCCCAGCCATACATCATCGGGTTCACCTCTTGATCCCGAGGATGCACCGAATCCACTGGTCCAACCCGGGCCTTTGAGCCCGATGGGGACGGGCCGCAGGGCATGACCCTACGACGTGGCGACAGGCTCCGGGCGGAGGCGGACCCGTCGCAGCAGCTGCGCGTTGGCAGCGACCACGATGGTCGAGACGCTCATGACGATCGCCCCGACCGCCATGGGCAGATCCAGGCCCCACGGAACGAGAATGCCCGCTGCGATCGGGATGGCGATCAGGTTGTAGCCCGTCGCCCAGGCAAGGTTCTGGATCATCTTGGCGTAGGTCGCCCGCGACAGGGTGATCGCTCCGACGACGTCGCGCGGATCGCTGCGCACCAGGACGATGCCGGCCGACTCGACGGCGACGTCGGTCCCGGCGCCGATGGCGATCCCGACATCGGCCGTGGCCAGGGCCGGCGCGTCGTTGACGCCGTCGCCGACCATCGCGACCTTGCGACCACCTTCCTGGAACTGCTGCACGGCGGCCGCCTTGTCGGCGGGAAGCACTTGGGCGGCGACCTCGTCGATGCCCAGCCGGCGGGCGACCGAATCGGCGACCGCCTGGCTGTCACCCGTGATCATCGCCACCTTGACCCCGAGATCGTGGAGGGCTCTGACCGCTTCTGCCGACTCCGGCCGGACCTCGTCTTCGACCGCGAGGGCACCGACGATCTTGCCGTCGACGACAACGTGGAGCACGGTCCGCCCATCGGCCGCCCAGGCGTCGGTGGTCGCGGCCAGGTCCGGAGTCGGCGCGAGGTCCAGGTCCGCGAGGAGACGCGGGCCCCCGATCTCGATGGTGCGACCATCGACCGTGGCCCGCGCGCCTCGGCCGGCCAGGGCCTCGAAGTCTTCGGCGGCCGCGACAGTGACGCCGCGATCCGCTGCGCCGCGGACGATCGCCCGCGCCAGCGGATGCTCCGAGTCGCCCTCGACGGCGGCGGCCATGGCGACCAATTCGGACTCGTCGGTGCCGGGAGTGCTGGCGACCGCTGCCAGCACTGGCTCGCCCTTCGTGAGGGTTCCGGTCTTGTCGAAGATGACGACGTTCAACTGGCGCGCTCGCTCCAGAGCCAGCCGGTCCTTGACGAGGAGACCGTTCCGAGCGCCCAGCGATGTCGAGATCGCGATGACCAGCGGGATGGCGAGACCGAGGGCGTGCGGGCAGGCGATGACCAGGACGGTGGCCGTCCGGACGAGAGCGTGTTCGGGGTCTCCCTGGATCCACCAGAACACGAGCGTGAAGATGCCGGACGCGAGGGCGACATAGAAGAGGATCGCAGCGGCGCGGTCGGCCAGGGCCTGGGCTCGTGACGCGGACGCCTGGGCAGTGGCGACGAGCCGCATGATCCCAGAGAGAGCCGTGTCGTCACCGATTGCGCCGACCATGATCCGGAGGCTTCCCCCGGCCGCGACCGAGCCCGCGATCACCTTGTCGCCGGCCGCCTTGGCGACGGCCGCCGACTCGCCGGTGATGATCGACTCGTCCACGTCCGCTGTCCCGTCGACGATCGTGCCATCGACCGGGACGCGGGCGCCGGGACGGACCAGCACGACATCGCCGACGGCCAGCGCGCCGACAGGCACGGTCTCCGACCCCTCGGGCGTGACGCGCTCGGCTTCGTCGGGCAGCAGCGCAGCGAGAGCGGCGAGTGCACCCTGGGCCTGGGCGATCGAGCGCATCTCCAGCCAGTGCCCCAACAGCATGATCGTGATGAGGGTGGCCAGTTCCCACCAGATCTCGACCTCGAAAAGCCGCAACGTGCCGGCCCACGACGTGGCGAAGGCGACGACGATGGCCAGTGAGATGAGGGTCATCATCCCGGGCTGGCGGTCTCGCAATTCCGGGACCGCGCCGCGGATGAAGACGAGGCCGCCGTAGAAGAAGATGATCGTGCCCAGGATGGCTGGGATCAGGGTCGAGCCCGGGAAGACCGGAGCCGTGTAGCCGAGCCAGGCCTGCGGGTCCGGACTCCACACGATGACCGGGATCGTCAGCGCCAGGCTCAGCCAGAACTTGTCGCGGAACATGGCCACCGAATGACCCGCGTGACGATCGTGGCCAGCGGCGTCCATGGTTTGGCCATCCGGCATCGCGTCGTGGTGATCCATCTGTCGGGCGTCCTCGTCGTCGTCCTCGGCCTCATCGTGCCGATACTCCCCACCAGTATGTGCCACTCCGTCAAATGCGGCGTTCTCCTTCGAATTGCCCGGCTCCCAGCAGAAGCTCTCGACGGCCGGCACGTCCCGTCGGGCCGAGTGGCCCTTGGCGGGATCGCTCCACCCGAAGACGATTGCCCCGAGGGACCTGCCAGGCCCGAAGGAGGGCATCGTGTTCATCGTCGAACGATTGATTGCCGCATTCGCAATCTTCACCGCGGCCCATTTCTCGATGGGTTTCATCAACTCGAGCGCCGGCGGATCTGGGGGTGCCCTGCTCTTCCCGTTCGCAACGAACTCCACGTCGCAGTGGGCCTTCGGCAGCCTCGGCGGGATGCTCGGGCTCCTGATCCCGGTCATGATCGGACTTGCCGGGATCGCGGTCCTCGCCTTCTTCCTGGCCTTCCTCGCGACGTTCGGCTGGTGGGTTCCCGCCGACCTGTGGCGGCCGCTCGTTCTTGTTGCGGCGACGTGCTCCGCGATCCTGCTCGTTCTTCACCCGAGCGTCTGGGTCGTGATCCCGGTCGCACTCGACGCCGGCCTGCTCTGGGTCGCGTGGACGTCAGCGTGGACGCCGGCCGCGGCGGCTTGATCCGGGCCTTGGCCGTTCCCTCTCGCAGCTGATGCCTCGGACACCAGAAGGACCTTCTCATGGACCGCGCTCGAATCACAGATCCAACCGCCATGGTCGGTATCGGGACGAACATCCCCCCGACTGGCCGAGAACATCTTCAAGCCGCTTCGCCGATGCGCCCCGAGGCGAGCCGAGCAGTCACGAAGCAGGGGGTGGAGATCGCGGACACCCTCGCCGTGTTGGCCCTCGTGTTCGCAGCGATCGCCGCCGTCGCCGGCCTTCTGGTCGCCGGCCTCTATCGGGACACCGCGGAGGCGGTCCGCCAGGCCCAGGCCACCGATCTCGTAACCATCGCGGTCGCGCTGCCGCTCCTGGGCCTGAGCCTGTGGCGGACTCGCTCGGGCTCGGCGGGCGCACGGTTGGTCGCGATCGGCGCGCTGTGCTACCTCTCCTATTCCTATGCGATCTACGCCTTTTCGGTCGTCATCAATCCCGTCACGCCGATCCACCTCGCGATCCTCGGGCTGTCCACCTGGTCGCTGGTGCTGATGATCTTCGGGATCGACAACGGCGCGGTTGACCGCGCGATTCTGCTCCGCTTGTCACGGAGAACGACCGCAACCTTCCTCATCGTGGTGGCGGTGCTCTTCGCCTTCCTGTGGCTGAGCCAGATCTTCGGTGCCATCTCGAGTGGCAGGCTGCCGGCGGCTATCGCCGATCTCAACCTCCCGACGAGTCCGGTTTACTCGCTGGACCTCGCCTTCGCGCTTCCCGGCCTCGCAGTGACGGCGGGCTGGCTGATCCGACTTGATCGTCGCGGTCCGGCGAGCGCCGTCGCAAGCCTCGCGTTTCTGGTGCTTCTCGGTCTCTCGGTCCTCGCCATCTTCGCCTTCGAAGCAGTAGCCGGCGCCGCGCTGGAAGTGGCGCCGATCGCGATCTTCGGAGTGGTCACGGCGATCGCGGCAGTCCTTCTCGTTCGGGCCATCGCGACCGCCCCTCGCGTGAGCACGCTGTGATGCGAACGTTGGTGGCGTTGGGGCTGTTCAGCCACGGTTTCATCCACCTGATCGGATTCGTGACGCCGTGGCGGATTGCAGTTCTCGAGGGTTTCAGCTACCGGACGAGCGTTCTGGGTGGCGCCCATGACGTCGGTGACTTCGGCGTCCGACTCATCGGCCTGGTCTGGCTCGGCCTGGCCGTCGGTTTCGCCACGGCTGCCCACGGCGTCTGGCGCGGCGAACCTTGGGCCCGCAGCCTGGCCGGCGTCCTGGCCATCGTTTCCCTCGTCGTTTGCACCCTCGGGCTACCCGAAACGTTCGCCGGTATCGCGATCAATGTGGGCATCCTCGGCGCCGTCGTCTACGTGGGGATCCTCCGTCCGCGGAGACCAGCCTGAACAGCATCCGTCCCCATCGTCCAACATAAGGAGATCCGATATGCGAGTCCTCGTGACCGCGGCATCGCGCCACAACGCCACCACCGACGTCGCCCAGGCCGTTGCGGCCAGGCTCGAGCGGGCCGGGCTCGAGGTCGTCATGAATCGACCGGAGGAGGTCACCGACCTTGCGAGCTACGACGCTGTGGTGGTCGGCTCGGCAATCTATGCGGGCCGCTGGCTGAAGCCGGCGAAGGATCTCATCGATCGGACCGCGAGCCAGATGCAGACCATGCCCGTCTGGCTCTTCTCGACGGGGCCGATCGGCGATCCATTGAAGCCGGCGGGGCTGCCCGCCGACGTGGCGCCCATGCTCGAGCGGTCGCACGCGCGCGAGCACCGTCTCTTCGGCGGGCGCCTGGATCGTCGGGATCTCGGACTGGCCGAGCGGACGATGGTGCGCATCGTCGGGGCCCCTGACGGCGACTACCGACCGTGGGCCGACATCAATCAATGGGCCGCGGAGATCGCCGGCATGCTCGTGGCAAGCGCATCGGTCCCGCAACCCGTGTGATCGCGGCTGAACTCTTGCCCCACATCGATCGTAGACTCCGCTGACCGGCCGTCCGTTTGGACGGCGATGCTGGTCGTGGCGATGATCCTGGCGTCCGCACCACTTGGAGCCCATGCGTTCGGTCGCTGGTCTTTGCGATCGAGTGCAGGCGATGCTCGCCGGCTGGGCGATCTGCGCTCTGTGGCCGGCCGATGACGCCGCTGCCACGGACGAAGCGCACCCGTGGCGGGTTCGTGGTCGATGCCGCGCCCGGGATCCTGGTGGGCTTGGCTGCCGCGCTGTTCCTGTTCGCGTTCGTCGCGGTCGATCCAGCGCCGGGAGTGACCGCGAGTGCGAGCCCCTTCACCGATGAGGCGTGGCACGTCCTCAACGCCCGCAATGTGATCTTGTTTGGCACCTGGTCGACCGACCAGTACACCCTCCACCTCATCACCCTGCCGTTCAGCGCGGCAGTCGCGGGCGTCTTTGGACTCCTGGGAGTGGGGATCGTCCAGGCGCGATCGGTGGACATCGTCGCGACCGGGCTGACCGTGACGCTGCTCGCCATGGGCCTCCGCTCCGTCGTCGGCCGGGGCCCGGCCCTGCTTGCCGCGATCGCCTTTGGAGCCTCCGCCCTCGTCCTCTACTACGGAAGACTCGCCTTCCTCGAGCCGGTGGAATCGTTCTTCCTCGTGATGGCCTTCCTGCTGGCGGTCCGGGATGGACGCCACCGACCGATCGTCATCGGCTTCCTCGCCGGCGTCGCGCTCGCGCTCGCGATCGGGACCAAAGCGAGCGCGATCTTCCCGGCCGCTGGCATCATCCTGGGCGCCATCGCGGTCGGCTTCCGTGACCGCGATCGTCGGCTCTGGTCTGTCGGGTCGTTGGCAGGACTTGGGGCAGGTGGCTTCGTCTGGCTCGCCCTCATCGGACTCCCGAACCTCAGTGCGTTGTCTCCCGTGGTGGCGACCCTGCCGGCGGAGACGCTTCCGCAGTCGATCGGCGCGCTCGTGTCTCGAGTTGCCGCCTACATGGTCCGCAGCGACGGAGCTTGGACTCTGGCATTCCCGATCATCGTTGGCGGCGTCATCGGAGCGGTGGTCTCCGCGATCCGCTGGGCAAGGTTGACCGCCGAAGAACGTCGCGCCCTCGTGATTGCCATCGCCTGGCTGATCGGCGGCCTCGGGATCCTCTTCGTCCTCCCGTATCGACCGAATCGCTACGTCGAGCCGATGCTGCCGGCGCTCGCAGTGCTGACGGCGCTGGCCGGGCGCGCTGCCGTGGACTCGTCGCGCTGGACGGCGGCCAGGCCATCCGTCCGGCGAGCGATCGGAGTGCTCGTCGTGATTGCCGTTATGGCCCAGGGGGCCGCCTTGAACATCCGGTGGCTGACGTCGACACCGAGCGATCTGCCGGCGATCCAGGCTCGAGTGCAGGCTCTCGTGCCTGCCGGTGCGGTCATCCAGGGCGCCTATGCCCCGCTCCTGGCCATGACCACCCGGTCGACGACGATCGTCGCCTGGCCGGGAGGCAAAGTGAACGGCGGCGACCTGTATGCCCAGCGGGGCGTTCGCTGGGTCGTCGGTGTGCCCGGGAGCCCCGGGGACATCCCGACGTGGGTCCCCCTCCACCGGGCAGCCTGGGACGCGCGCCGGGAGGTGCTGTGCATCACATGGGGCGGTGAACGGGTCTGCATGTGGGCCCTGACCTGAGACGGACGGCTCGGACCGTGCGCTCACCCTCGTCCTACGAACCGACAAGAGCAGGGAAGGCCGATGGCAGCCCATGTCGCCGGCGAGGAGGAAGCCGCCGACGATGACGGTGACCGTCGCAAGGACCGATGACACCGGCGTCGGGTTTGCGCACGATCGTCGTCGTGCGTCTCCGTCGAATGGAGCAGAGCCGACTGGTAGACTGCGCTGGCAGTCAAGCGGCCCACCGGCGGGAGTAGCTCAGTTGGCAGAGCGGCAGCCTTCCAAGCTGCATGTCGCGAGTTCGAACCTCGTCTCCCGCTCCACCTCAGCCGCGCCGGCAACCGGCGACGGTGCGGCTGCCGGCGATGGTGCGCCCGCCCGGATCGCCGATGGCGCGATCCGTCTGCGCGCCGCCATCGGTCGCGTAATTCGAGCCGACCCTGCCCTGATCGCCGCGGCCGCCGCCCTGTCCGAGGCCTACCGGGCGGGTGCGGCGCCGGCCAACCCGGCCGGGCACCTCCACGATGCACGCAGCGCGGCCGCCTACGCCGCCAGCCGGATGCCGGCCACGTTCGCCGCGGCCGGCCGGGCCCTGTCGGAGACCGCCCGCTCCATGCCCGGGTTCAGCCCGCGGACACTGCTCGACGTTGGAGCGGGGACGGGTGCGACCGCCTGGGCCGCGGCGGCGGTCTGGCCGGGTCTCGAGGCCGCGACCCTCCTCGAGCGCGATTCGTCGGCCATGGTGCTCGGGCGGCGGCTTGCCGGCCACGCGGCCTCTCGATCGTTGGTCGCCGCCGAGTGGACCAACGGCGAACTTGAGACCGCCGATCTGCTCCCGGCGGACGTCGTCACGGCGGCCTATGTCCTCGGCGAGCTCGACGAGCGAGCTCGACCCGCGGCCCTCGCCCGCCTGTGGGCCGCGACGCTCGGGGTGCTCGTCCTCGTCGAGCCCGGAAGCCGGGCCGGTTTCGAGCGGATCCGTGCTGCCCGGGCCGCCTTGATCGAGATCGGCGGGCGAGTTGCCGCCCCATGCCCCAACGACGCGGCCTGCCCGATCGTGGGCGCGGCCTGGTGCCACTTCCTGGTGCGCCTCGATCGGAGCCCGCTCCAGCGCCGCGCCAAGGGTGCCGAGCGATCGTGGGAGGACGAGCCGTTCAGCTATGTTGCCGTGACCCGACCGCGGCGGGGCGGCTTGCCGGCCGCTCCCGACCCGGCGCCGCGGATCGTGCTCGGCCGCCCGCGCCGGCGCGCCGGCGTCATCGAGCTCCGGATCTGCGCTGGCGGCCGGATCGAGACCCGCACGCTCAGCCGGCGCGACGGACCGGCGTGGAAGGCGGCCCGTCGCCTCGGATGGGGAGATCGTGTCCCGGCCGGAGGGTCGTCCGGGTCGGATTGACGGCGCAGATCGCCCGGCTCGGCGTGAGGCCGTGGACTTGCGGACCGACCGGCCTACGTCAATTGGAGGATGCCGGCAGCGGACGGGCACGCGCTCGGCGCCGGACCTTCAGTCGCCTTCCGATCGGCCCCGCGAACGGCCATTCTCCTGACATGCGTCGAACCGTGTCGAAGAACAACCGCGTCCTGGGCCTCATCGCGGCCATGGCCCTGGCATCCTTCACCGTCGGCGGACTGGTCTATGTCGTGTCGACGGGTCAGGCCGCCGAGCTCGCCGACACTACGGGCCGCCTCGGCAGTCTGCGCGTCGCCGCCGGCGACCTCGCGACCGCGATCGGCCAGGAGCAGAGCAGCCTCGACGACTTCGTTCTGTCACGCACGGTCGTCCCGAAGGAGCGTTTCGATGCCGCGGTCCAGCGCGAGACCACCGCGTTCGCGACGATGCGATCGCTCACCGGCGACCTCCCGGCCGTCCGCCGCGAGCTGGCGTTGCTCGAGGATGCGGCCGTCCGATGGCGGACGGAGGTCGCCGCGCCGGCGATGAAGGCCGTTGCCGAATACGACCTTGCCGGGATCGCTCGATTTGATGCCAGTTCGGTCGGAGACCACGACGTGGTCGACTCCCAGCTCGGGGCGTTGGCCGATTCCCTGAAGGTCGCCGACGCCGCCGTGGCGACGAGCAAGGCGGCGGTCGGCGCGACCACGGGGGTCGGCGTCACCATCGCGTTCGGGTTCCTGCTGGTCGCGTTCGCGGTCGCCTTGTTCGTCGTCCGGGGTTTCGGTCGGGCGCTCGAGAAGGATGCCGAGCAGGCGAGGGTCCTCAACCGTTTCACGGAGCTCACCTCGTTCGCGACGGACGATCACGAGCTGGCCGTCGCCACCCTCGTCGCGCTCGGCCGGCTCGTGCAGCCCGACGCGGCGGTGACGCATATCCTCAACCGGTCCACCGATCGGGCGGTTCCGGACGCCTCGACCGGCTCGGCCATCGCCGAGATCCTGCCCCTCCACGAGCTGGGCCGCTGCGCCGGCGTCCTGCGCGGGACCGTGTACGTCACCGACGACCTGGCCGACGACATGGCGGTCCACTGCCCCGTCTATCCGGCCTCGGCCGGCACGCTCGCCTGCATTCCGCTCATCAGCGGTGAGTCCGTCGGCGCGGTCCATCTATACTGGGACCGGCCACAGGCCCTGCCCCTCAGCCAGCGAGCGGGCATCGCCCGGATCACCGAACACGCTGCGCTCGCGATCGGCAACCGGCGCCTGCTCACGGCCCTCCACGGACAGGCGAACACCGACGGCCGCACCGGGTTGTCGAACAGCCGCTCGTTCGACCTCGCCCTCGAGCACGCGCTCTCGGCCCGAGCCAAGCACGAGCCGCTGTCGGTGCTGATGCTCGACATCGATCATTTCAAGCTGTTCAACGACCGTCACGGTCATCCTGCCGGCGATGAGGCCCTGAAAGCATTCGCGACCGTCCTGCGATCCTGCATGCGGGAACATGACCTTGCCGCTCGGTATGGCGGCGAGGAGTTCGCGGTGTTCCTGCCGGGGGTAGGACTCGAGGGCGCGGCAGCGGTCGCCGAGCGGATCCGCTCGCGCACGGAGGCGACGGTCATCGGGCTCGCTCCTGGGATCACCGACCGGATCACGATCTCCATCGGCGCTGCCTCGGCACCGGACCAGGCCGACGACCGGGTGACCCTCCTGCGGCTCGCCGACGCGGCCCTCTATGCCGCGAAGGAGGCCGGACGCAATCGGGTCGGGACGATCGTCAACGGCGAGCCCTGGGCCAACCGCGACGAACCTTCGGCGGCGTCCGGACCCATGATCCTGACGGACGTCAGCCGATCCGAGCCGCCGTCCGAAACGGTGCTGGCGATCGATGCCTGATCCGCGGCCGGGTTCGGTGGCGCCCGCCCGTGGTTCGGCGACGCGATCGATACCGAGGACATCCACGCGCGCTTCCGTGGCTGGTCCATTCGCATGAGCGGGTCCCCGGACAAAGTGCTCTCCCGCGACCTCGGGCCTGGCTCGATCGGTTCCTAGCCGGCGGCGCGCGGACAGGCGATGGTAGGGACCATCGCGGTCACCTCAAGAGCGGCCATGCAGGCAGGGAGTTCGATGGACACCTTCGCACCAAGCTCATCGCTCGGCGCTCCAATCGCCATCGGTGATCTTGAGGATCCGTACCTCGAGGTCGAGGGCACCGAGGGTTCCGTCCTGCGCGCGACACTGTCGGGCCTGGTCGTGTTTCCGTTCGGGCTGGCCGAGGGGCTGCCGCGGCAGGTTAACCGTCGCTGGGACTACGGCCAGCTCGACGGGGTGCACCTCGATGCGTACGGTCCGATCGGCGTGATCCGGGCGAAGAGCCGGACGACCGGGATGGACCTCCCCCTGCTGCTGCTCGAGCCGAACCAGATCACGGCCGCTCGGCGCGGTCTGGAGATGATCTGGAATCTGATGTCCCACCACGGGACGGCGGCATTGACGTCATGAGGCTGCTCCCGTCGCTGCGGTCCCGCGCGTCGTCCCCGCCAAAGCAGGTGGCGCGGAATCCTCGGTCTGACGCCAGGGTGGCCCGGGCTGAAACCGCTCCGGCCCCGGTCTGCCTCCAATGCGGCATGGTCGCAGCCGGGAGCGACGTGACCTTCTGCCGACGATGCGGCCTGTCCGTCGGTGCGGCGCCGCGAGCAACGGCCGAGCTTCCGACCTGCCCGATCTGCTACGCCACCGTCGGCGACGATGGCCGTCTGTCCTCGTTCCAGTCGCGCCTCGGACGGATCGACCTCGTCGCCCACATGTCCGAACACGACGCGTTCCCGGTCGGCGACGACGACTACCTCGAGACGCTCCGAGCCGGCGACCTGATCCGGATCGGGCGATGGGTTGCCCCGTTCGACCTCGTCCGACGCTACCTCGTCACGGGAGCCATCGACGGAGGACGGCGCCGGTCCTACCAGCACTCCGCCATCGTCACGGCGATGTCGCAACTGAAGCGCTGGGGCCCTGACGCCGAGATCTTCGGTGACCAGGCGGAATGGCGCGCCGCGCGAACCGCTGTCGGCGACCTGCTGGAGCGCTATCAGCGGGGTTTCCTTCCGCGGTCGTAGTGGCCCGGACCGACAAGGTACGCTGCGCGGGTGAGCTTGATCGCGACGGAGGGACTGACCAAGCGCTACCCGGGCGGCGTCACCGCCCTCGACGGGTTGACGGTCGCGATCGAGCCCGGAATCGTCGGCCTGGTCGGTTCCAACGGCGCCGGCAAGAGCACCCTCCTCAAGATCCTGCTCGGACTCCTCGAGCCGACCTCTGGCAGTGCGTCGATCTTCGATCTGCCCGTCGCGACCCGCGGGATCGAGATCCGCCAGCTGGTCGGCTACATGCCGGAGCACGACTGTCTCCCGCCGGACATGAGCGCGACCGACATCGTCACCCATCTCGCGATGATCTCGGGCCTGCCGCGCGCCGCCGCCCGCGAGCGGACGGCCGAGGTCCTCCGCCACGTCGGGCTGTACGAGGAGCGCTACCGCTCGATCGGCGGCTACTCGACGGGGATGCGCCAGCGGGTGAAGCTGGCCCAGGCCCTCGTCCATGATCCACGACTGCTCCTCCTCGACGAGCCGACGAATGGGTTGGACCCGGCCGGCCGCGACGAGATGCTCGAGCTGATCCGGCGGACCGGCACGGAGTTCGGGATCGCGGTGATCGTCGCCTCGCATCTCCTCGGCGAGATCGAGCGGGTCTGCGACCACCTGATCGCGATCGAAGGCGGCCGGCTTCTGCGCTCGGCGCCGCTCGGCTCGTTCACCGAACAGACCGGATCGCTCGCGGTCGAGGTCGAGGACGGTGGCGCTGCCCTGGCCGAACGTCTGGCGGCACGTGGGCTGCGCGTGGCGATCGACGGTCCGGCGATCCTGGTCGATCTCGTCGACGAGACCCCGTTCGACATCGTCCGCGACACCGTCGTTGAGCTCGGTCTCGCCCTGGTCCGGATGGAGCAGCGCCGGCACAGCCTCGAGGACCTCTTCCGGGACGCCCCGGGGTCCGCGGCCGGACCAGATGGCGTTCGGCCAGTGCCCGCTCCGGCAGTCCCCGACCGGTGAGCGCCCGGCCACCGGTCAGCCGCGCCGGGAACATCTACGACCTTGGCTACCGCCGCTATGAGGGCGAGCGGCTCGGGCGGGTCTCCGCGATCCGAGCCCTGATCACGCACAGCTATCGAACGACCTTCGGTCTGGGACGGAGTGGCCGGGCCAAGGCGGCGCCGTTCATCCTGGCGGCGATCGCCACCCTGCCGTCGGTCATCATCGTCGGCGGCCTGACCGTGGCTGCCCGCTTCGGCTTCGATCGTCAGCTCGACGACACCGAGCTCGTGGGATTCAACGGCTACTACAGCTCGATCACCGTGATCGTCGCCCTGTTCTGCGCGGCCCAGGCACCGGAACTGTTCGGGCGCGACCAGCGCCACGGCGTCATCGCCCTGTACTTCGCCCGGGCCCTGCGCCGCTCCGACTACGCCCTGGGCCGGCTCGCCGGCTTTGTCCTGGCCGTCCTGACGATGCTCCTCGTCCCGATGTCGATCCTGTTCCTCGGCCGGATCCTGCTCTCGACCGACATCGGCGGGGCCCTCGCCACGAACCTATCGAGCGTGCCGCCGATCATCGGTCAGGGCGTGATCATCGCCGCCCTGTACGGAGGGCTGGCGATGGCGATCTCCGCCTACAGCCCGCGGCGGGCCTACGCGACGGCCGGGATCATCGCCCTGTTCGTGCTGCCGGGACTCGTCGCCGGGATCGTGATCAACATCGGCTCGAGCCCCGTCGGCAGCCTGCTCGTCCTGATCAGCCCGAACACGATCATCGACGGCACGAACGCCCTCCTGTTCGGGCGGTCGCTCGGCTCGGAGTATTTCTTCGTCGATCTGCCGCTCTGGCTGTACCTTCCTGCGGCGATTGTGGAGTTCGGGATCGTCGTCGCCCTGATTCTGCGCCGGTTCCGGCGGATCACGATATGACCGAGCCAACGGTCGATCCCGAGGCGACGGTCGCGCCCGAGCCGGCGGCGCCGTCTCCGCAACGCTCGGGCTCATCGACCTTCGTCGAGGTCGACACCTCGCAGCCGATCGTCCTCGAGCGGGTCTCCCGCTGGTATGGCAACGTCGTCGCCGTCAATGACATCACCTTCGCCCTCGGCTCGGGCATCACCGGTTTGCTCGGGCCGAACGGCGCCGGCAAGTCGACCCTCCTGCACATGCTCGCGGGCCTTCTCCGGCCGTCATCCGGGCGGGTGCTCATCGCCGGCCGTCCCGCCTGGCGCGATCCCCAAGTCTACGCCGACATCGGGCTCGTCCCCGAGCGCGAGGCCGTCCAGCCGTTCCTGACCGGGCGCCAGTTCGTGGAACTCGCCGCCCGCCTCCAGGGCCTGCCGGATCCGGCAGCGGCCACGGAGCGGGCGATCGCCACGGTCGATCTCAGCGTGGTCGCCGACCGCGCCGTCGGGACCTATTCGAAGGGCATGCGGCAGCGGGTGAAGGTCGCCGCGGCCCTCGTCCACGAGCCGTCGATCCTCCTCCTCGACGAGCCGTTCAACGGGATGGACCCGCGCCAGCGGCTGCACATGATGGATCTCCTCCGATCGATGGCCGCTGCCGGCCGGACGATCCTCTTCAGCTCGCACATCCTCGAGGAGGTCGAGCGTCTCGCCGACGGCATCCTCGTGATCCACGCCGGCCGCCTGGCGGCGGCCGGCGACTACCGCGAGATCCGGCGACTGATGACCGACCGGCCACACACGTTCCGCGTCCGCTCGTCGGACAACCGCCGCCTGGCCTCGGCGTTCCTGGCCGAACCGACGGTCTTCGGGGCGGAACTCCACGACGATCGGCTGGCCGTGTCGGTCACGGAGTTCTCGGGCTTCACCCGGATCGTCGCTCGGGTCGCCCGCGACAGCGCGGTCCGCCTGTTCGAGGTCGCGCCGACGGATGACTCCCTCGAGAGCGTGTTCGAGTACCTCGTGAGCCGGCGATGACGGCCACCCGCCGGGTGAACCGCCTCGACGCCGTCCTCACCATCGGCTCGGTCACGGCCTGGGCGCTGGTTGGCCGGCGGCGGTCGATCCTGATGCTCCTCCTGGCCGGTGCGCCGGTCCTCCTTGGGTTGCTCGTCCGGCTCGGCGGGACTCGACCGGGGGCACTCCCGACCGCGCTCGAGGGCCTGGTCGTGTCGGCCGTCCTGCCGCTCGTTGCCCTTGTCTTCGGCACGGCAGCGCTCGGCAGCGAGCTCGACGACGGGACGGCAGTCCACATCCTGACCAAGCCGATCCCGCGCTGGGTGATCGTGGTCCCGAAGATCGCCGTCGCCGGTGGCATGACCGCCGTCCTCCTCTTCCCGGCAACGATCCTCGCCGGGATCCTGATCGGCGGGACGGGCGGCCGCGAGCTCGGGTTGACGTTTGCCTACGCGATTGCGGTCCTGATCGGCTCGTTCGTCTACGCGACGATCTTCGTTGCCTTGGGCGCCGCGACGAGCCGCGGCCTGGTGATCGGCTTGGCCTACTCGCTGATCTGGGAGGGACTCCTGTCGGGGGCCCTCAAGGGCACCCAGCTGTTCAGCGTTCGCGAATACATCCGCGGTATGGCCGCCACCCTTGCGCCACCACGAACGATCGTGTCGATCGTCGGGGCGAACGGGTTCCTCTTCGCGATCATCGCGATCGTCGTCATCGCCGCATTTGCCTCGTGGCGGCTCGCCCGCCACGAAATCCGGGCCGCGGACTGACCGAGGCGTCCGCGTCCCAGGACCATCGTCCGATGGCCGTTCGCGGTTTCGCGCGCGAGGATGCGCAAACGATGCCCGTCGATCTCATCGCCTTCACTGCCGACCGCCGCATTCGCGGCGCGATCCCGCTCGCCGACGACCGCCTGAGCGACATGCTCAACTCGGTCCCGCGAGTGGTCATCCGCGGCGCCGCGATCGAGGATCTCGTCTCGGACGGCCCGGTCCGGACGGCCGACCTGACGCTCGCGATCGGATCGGTCGTCGCGGTGCTCGTGGCCGGCCGGCGCGGCGTCGACAGCCGTCGCCGCAGGACGGAGCTCCATCGCGCCCGGGTCGGCCTGACCCGCTTCGTCGTGACGGGCACGATCCACGTCGCGGCGGGGGCCCTCGACGGGCTGGGGTCGAACGATCCGGCGATCGTCTTCGCCGGCCGCGACATCCTCGTTCCGCTGACCGACGCAACGATCACCTACGACAAGGCCGACACGTCGACGACCGAGCAGTTCGAGACGATCCTCGTCAACCGGACCCACATCGCCTGGCTGGATCTCGATGACGCGGTTGGCGGCGACGACGCGGATCTCGGCGGCGAGCCGCCGACGGTCTACCACGCTGCCATGGTCAAGGACTTCACCCGGGCGACCTGACCGGCGCGCGCCCGGCCCGCGGGTGGTCAGTCGCCGCTCGGCACGCCCATGACGCTGAAGCCACCGTCGACGTGGATCACCTCGCCGGTCACCGCCGATGAGAGGTCCGACGCCAGGTAGAGCGCCGTCTTGCCGACGTCCTCGGGGGTGATGTTGGCGCGCAACGGCGCGATGTCGACGAAGCCTCGGTACATGCCCTTGAACCCGCCGATGCCCGCCGCCGCGAGCGTCCGGATCGGCCCGGCGCTGATCGCGTTGACCCGGATCCCGTTCGGCCCGAGGTCGGCGGCGAGGTACCGGACGGACGCCTCGAGGGCGGCCTTCGCGACACCCATGATGTTGTAGTTGGTGACGACCTTCTCGGCGCCGTAGTAGCTCAGGGTCAGGATCGACGAGCCGCGCCGGAGCTGGGGGAGAGCCGCCCGGGTGATCGCGACGAGCGAGTAGGCGGACACGTCGTGGGCGAGCGCGAATCCGTCCCGCGACGTGTCGACGAAGCGACCGGTCAGGTCCTCCCGCTTGGCGAAGGCCAGGGCATGGACGAGGATGTCGAGGCCATCGTGAGTCTCAGCCCAGCGGCCGAAGACCCGGTCGATGTCGGCGTCGACCTGGACGTCGCACGGCTCCACGAAGGCCGAGCCGATCGAATCGGCGAGCGGCTTCACCCGTTTCTCGATCAGCGACTCGATCGACGAGAAGCCGACCTCGGCGCCTGCGTCGTGGAGGGCCTGGGCGATCCCCCACGCGATCGAGTGGTCGTTGGCGACGCCGAAGATCAGCGCCGTCTTCCCGTCGAGGAGTCCCATCCGTTTCCTGCCCTCCGCCGGCCGCAGGTCCGCGGCGCGATGGTCACGAGGATACGCGGGCGCGCGGCCGTCGGAGATCACCCGGCGCGGCGCTCGCCGCGCGGCGTCGGCCACGGGGCGGGGCGCGCCGCGACGACCTATTGCGGCCGGGTCACCCGGACGTCGTCGAAGCCGGCCTCGACCAGGCTGTTGGAGCCTGCATCCGTCGCCGAGAACCGCAGCCGGATCGTGTGGCCGGCCCACGCCCCGAGATCGATCGTGGCGAGGTGCCACCCGCCGTTTCTCACCGTTGCGTTCCCGTGCGCGGCGAACACGGACGAGGTCGTGACGGCGGTGTCGTCGAGGATCTCGACTCGCATCTCGTCGCCGGTCACAGCCGCCGCGTCGTCCGCGAAGGTCCACCGGAACTGGAGCTTCTGGCCGGCCGTGGCAGGCAGGTCGATCGTCGGCGAGGTGACGGTCGTCCGGCCGCCGTCCAGGTCGTTGGCGTTGGCCGAGGTCCCGGCTGCGACCCCGGTGAAGAAGCCGTAGCGGCCGGATGGAACCGTGCCGGGCTGCTTCACACCGGAGCTCGTGGTCG
>JBBRCU010000040.1:0-28379 GCA_038204565.1 Candidatus Limnocylindrales bacterium | reverse complement strand
GATCATGATCACGACTCGCCTGCGCGACACCGCGTTCAAGCGGGTCCTTCAGACGATGCCGCTCGGAACGGCGGTCAAGATCGAGGGGCCCTTCGGCGACCTTCGGCTCCATCACGCCGCCCGGCCGGCGGTCGTGCTCACGGGCGGGATCGGCATTACCCCCTTTCGCAGCATCCTCGTCCAGGCGATCAGGGATGGCGGCTTGCCGTATCCGGTCGTCGTCTTCTATGCCAACCGTCGACCCGAGGACGCGGCCTTCCTCGACGAGCTCGGCGCTCTCGCGGCGAAGGACCCGAACCTCACGTTCGTACCCACGATGTCGGATATGTCCAAGTCGGAGCGCGAGTGGGAAGGGGAGCGTGGCCGGATCGATGAGTCGATGCTCGATCGTCACCTGGCCGGGGCGGCCGGCGCCATCTACTACCTAACTGGCCCGCCCGGCATGGTCCACGGGCTCCGGACGATCCTCGTCGACGCGGGCGTCGACGAGGACGACATCCGAACCGAAGAGTTCACTGGCTACTAAGGAGCAACGGAGTATGAGACTCGATTACCGGCAGGAACTTCCCGAAGCCTCACGAGCGATGAGCGAGCTCGAGCGGGTTGTCGACGCAAGCACGCTGGACCCGAAATTACGCGAGTTGATCAAGGTCCGTGCCTCGCAGATCAATGGCTGCGCCTATTGCGTCGACATGCACACCAAGGATGCCCAGGCGATGGGCGAGGATCCGCAGCGGCTCCACCTGGTCGCTGTCTGGCGTGAAGCGCCTGTCTTCAGCGCTCGCGAACGGGCGGCCCTCGCCTGGACGGAAGCGCTCACCCTCCTGCCCCAGAGCGGGGCGCCCGATGACGTCTATGCCGAGGTCGTCCGCGAGTTCGACCCCACAGAGCAGGTTGCGCTGACCCTGGCGATCGTCGCCATCAACGGGTGGAACCGCCTCGCCGTCGGCTTCCAGCAACCGGTCGGGGCGTACGTCTCGCCCCGCGAGCCGGCAGCAGCCTGAGGGCCGTGATGCCTGCACCCGTCGATCGTGAGGCCGTCGTTCCACGTCTTGCCGAGCCCGGTGTCCCTCTCGGGCATCCCTTCGACGCCGAGATCGATGCCGAGCGCATCGGCTGGCATGAGGTGCTGGCTCTCGTCAACTCACTCGAGGCAGAGGAGGTCGTCGAACCGGGCTACTACCGGGATCCTGATTGGTCGGTTGCTGACCTGGTCGCTCATCTCGGGACCTGGCTTGCTGAGGCGGGGATCCAGCTCGAGCGAATCGGCTCCGGGACGTATGAACCGAACGACGTCGATATTGACGCTCTCAACGCGGAGTTCCGGACAGCCATGCGAGACCAGCCATGGAGAGTGATCCTGAACCAGGCCCAGACATCCCGCACTCGGATGCTCGAGGTCTGGTACGCGCTGCCGACGCGCACGGACGCCGCGTCATGGTGGGTGGCCAAGGCGGGAGCCGAGCACTACGCCGAGCATCTGGATCGTCTCGACGACTGGGTCGATCTGCTCCACGAGCGACGCTACGACGTGCTGCCGCTGCCGACGCGGGCGGAGTGGCAGGAATGAGCATGGTCGTGAAACGTGTCTACGACCAGCCCTCGCCGGAGGACGGCTACCGGGTGCTCGTCGACCGGCTGTGGCCACGCGGCCTGAGTCACGCGGTGGCACATCTTGACCTCTGGTTGCGCGACGTCGCCCCGACCACCGAGCTGCGCACGTGGTACGACCACGAGATCGAACGATGGCCCGAGTTTCAGAAGCGCTATGCGGAGGAACTCGAGGGGCACGGAGCCCTGCTGGATCTGCTCTTGGACATCGAGCGACACCGCCGGCATGTCACTCTGCTCTTCGCGGCACGCGACCGGAACCATAACGAGGCTCAGGTGCTCGCCGCCGCGCTGCTCCGTCGTCCCGCCCATTCACATCACTGATCCGGTGGTCCACCGCCTCATCGACACTTGGCCCCGTGATCCGCTCGATGGATGATCCGACGGATCGAGGGCGATGGCCGAGCGCCGTCGACCCTGGGAGGCCTGGCCGACTCGGCGCCGGAAATTCACGGGCCGTTCACGGGTATTTCGGTGGCTTTCGCCGCACGTAGCACCACGATGCCCACATGAGCGAAGTCACTGAGATGCCTCGGCTAGCGAACGGCAGCGGAGTCCCCATCTGGCCGCGACTGGATCGCCGCACCATCCGGGACATGGCTCGGGCCCGCCTGTACTCGGAGTTGCGGCTGATCGTCCTCGACCTCCTTGGTCCGTACGACCCGGACGAGCTTCCCGTCGAGATGTCGGCCTGGGTCGAGCGCGCGGCGGCACGTGCCGCGTCTGCGGTGTGCGACGGGTCGATGAGCGCGTTGATCAGGTCGCTGGAATCGACCCTCGCAGGAGCGCCTGCCGACATCGTCCATCGACTGGACCAGGCGGCAGTTCGACACGACGTTGGGATCGACTAGGTCCAACTCGATACATTCATCCGTCGTTCATGCCGGTTGCCCGGCCCGTTCACCACGGCGACGTACGGTCAGATTGCGCCCGGGTACGGGCTTGAAGTGAGTTGAAGGGTGACGAAGACGGCGATCGCTGTCGTGCGACCGCGAGGCGGAACCCCAAGCGCTGCGAGCCCGTCGCCAGAGGGCGCGCCAACACGGAGGTATCCATGTCCCGTCGAGCCACGCGCTCAAGACTGATCCATCACCTGCTTTCGCCGGTCCCGACCCGATTGGTCCGCCGCGCGCCCCGCGTCCGGCGATCGTTCAGGCCCATCCAGTCCCGCTGGTCCTTCGCCCGCCGGTGGTTCGGTCGAAATCATGCCGAGCCAAGGCGACGAGGGGGCCCGAACTGATGCGGATCCTGCTTGCTCATGACGGGTCCGCCGATGCGACGATGACGGCAGATCTCGTCCGCGGTATCGCCTGGCCGCCAGACTCGACCATCCGGGTCATCAGCGTCATCGAACCCAATGTGGTCGGCCTGACGGCATGGGCCGGAAGTGCGGCTGGCTATTCGCCTGAGGTCGACGTCCAGATCGGCGCCTATTACGAGGGCGAGGTGGACGCTGTCGTCGAGAGTCTTAGCGGCCCGGGCCGCAAAGCGGAAGGCGCCGTGCTCCACGGCCGGCCAGCAAGTGTCATCGTCGACGAGGCCGAGGACTTCAAGGCCGACTTGGTCGCTGTCGGTTCCCGAGGCCACGGCGCAATCGCGTCGTTGGTGCTCGGGTCGGTCTCGGGCGAGGTCGTCGACCACGCTCCCTGCCCGGTCCTCGTGGCCCGACTGCCCAACCTTTCACGGGTCATTTTCGCGGCTGACGGTTCGGCGGCCGCCGCGACTGCCGAGGCCCTCCTGGCGCGATGGCCGATCTTCGAAGGCCTGCCGATGCGCGTCGTCAGCGTCGCCAACATCCCACATCTGTGGCACACCGGGATTGCTCCGACGATGTACGGCCAAGTCATCGAGGCCTACGAGCTGGACGTCAAGCACGCCAGAACGGAGCACCAGGGCATGGCGCACGAGAGTGCCGAGCGTTTGCGCGCCGCAGGTCGTGACGTGACGGAGGAGGTCCGCACCGGCGACGCGGCATCGGAGATCATCGCGGTCGGAGCCGAATGGGACGCCGATCTCCTGGTTCTGGGTTCGCGCGGCCGGACCGGGCTGACGCGACTGCTGCTTGGCAGCGTGGCCCGCAACGTCGTGCACAGCAGTGCCGCATCGATCCTGGTGGTCCGCGACGCCGGCGAGGCGTGAAATCTAGGCTCCCGCGCCGGGTGGGCTCCGCTGGATTCCGAGCGAATCGGCCGGCAACACGCCACGCGCTTCTAGTCTTGCGAGGAGGAGATGGTAGTAGAGCATGCCTTGCTGAGGTCGCAGCGCATCGACCACTCGATCGATATCGACTCGAGTCGAGCCCGCAACGAGGGCCAGGTTTCGCGCGACGCTCGTGTCGTTCATCGGGAAGACGTCGAGTCGCCCGAGGCCGCGGAGCAGGACGACAGTCGCTGTCCAGGGGCCGATGCCCTTGATCTCCTGAAGCAAGGCCGTGGCTTCCGGACTCGGGCTGTGCTCCAGGCTCGCGAGGTCGAGCTGGCCGCTCAAGAGGGCCTCGCCGGCCGTCCGCAGCGTCGCGATCTTGTTCGCGCTGAGGCCGACGTCGCGCAGATCGCGATCCGCGGTGGCCAGGAAGACTCCAGGCTGCGGGAATGCGCGCAGCGCCACGCTGTCGCACTCGATGGCCGGCCCGGACGATACGATCAGGCGACGCACGATCGTGCTCGCTGCCTGGAGGCTCAACTGCTGGAAGGCGACGACGTTGACGAACGCCTCCCAAAGCGACGCGTAGCGTGGTGGCTTGACGCCGTGCATGCGGGCCGCCAAAGGGCGCAGCCACGGCAAGGTCGCGGCCGCTTGGTCGAATGGGGTCACATCACGATCCACCGCGAGCATTCGTCGGACCGAAGCGAGCGCTGCTTCATGGTCCTCCCGGCGACCCTCGATGGTGATGGTCAGCCGCCCAGGATCCGGCTGTGCCGCCGCGACGATCACGGTGCCGTGCGCCCCGCTCAGCGCGCGGACATACCGCCCGTCCGGGGTGAGAACGTCGACGACGTTGGTCGCCAAACGACGCAGGACGCTCGCCGTGAGGTCGAGCCGATACGGGCCGGCGACCGCGAGGTCGTGTTGCGAACGGGTCGACGCGGCCGGAGGGTCGAGCCGTGAACTCACGGCATCCGAGGGTGTCACCGCTGGTCAGCCTTGCGGAGGTCGGTCATCACGGGCCGATTCGACCTCGAGCCGACCATAGATGACCAATCCGACCCACCCCCTCGGCATCGAAACTACGGCCTCGCATTCGCAAGCGTCGCATGGCGCGCGCCCGATCTTCACGATCGGCCATTCGACGCGGACGATCGCCCACGTTGTCGCGCTGCTTCGCCAGGTCGATGTTGATCTGGTCGCCGACGTTCGCTCGATCCCGCACTCCCGAGCCTACCCGCAGTTCGATCTTGCCACTCTTCCGGGGTCGCTTGCTGCCGAAGGCATCGACTACCGGCATCTGCCCAAGTTGGGCGGCCGACGCCACCATCCGAAGGATGCGCCGCCGTCGACGAATACATTCTGGAGGCTGCCGGCCTTCCGCGATTACGCCGACTACGCGGAGACGGAGCCCTTCCATGAAGGACTTGCTGAACTGCTTGCCCTCGCGCGCGAGCATCGCCTTGCGATCATGTGCGCGGAAGCCGTCTGGTGGCGATGTCACCGCAGAGTCATCGCTGACTACCTGCTGGTCCGTGGCCTTCCCGTGCGACACATCCTGGGACCTGGCCAGGTGATGCTGGCGGTTCCTACTCCCGGCGTGATCGTTGGCGCCGACAGCACCCTTCGGTATCCGAGCCTGGCTGAAGGACAACTTCCCAAGACGAGATAGCTTCTCTGGGATGTCGATCGGGACCCGGGCAAGAGATGACCGAACCCACGTTTCGAGCAGCCTTACAGATCCCGTGTGGGTCAGAAACCCAGATTCAATCCCGCGGCGAGTCCGTGGTACTCGTGGACGAGCCTGCCGAGCAGGTCCCGCCGGTGGACGTCCCGCGGGCTGACCGGGACGGGTCCGCGCCCTCGTAAAACGGTGGAACGTGGGCGAGCGCTCGATGGGGCCGCAGGGTCTTTGAGGTCGCGATCGACAAGCTCTTCCAGACGGATGACGCGTCCTTCGCCGTCGGTGAGGCGTCCTGGGATTACTCGGCGAGTGGGCCGCCGTTGCCGGATCCCGGGTCGGGCCTTGCGAATAGAACAAGGGTTCGTGGCGCGCCCGACAGGAGTGGATGCGCAATTGCGCCCGAGCTCGCATCTATCGCTGTACCGGTAGGTGCCTTTCCAACCGGAAGCCTACGACCTCAGTACGAGAACGCGACATCGTGGAAGATCAGGTGAAACCAAGGGCCTGATGATGAACTGAGCACGAAAGCGGGCCAAATGGTGGAGATGAGGGGACTCGAACCCCTGACCCCTGCGATGCGAACGCAGTGCTCTTCCAGCTGAGCTACATCCCCACGGCCGACCGGGCGGGCGCGACGATGCGCAGCGGTTGCCCGACGGGTCCCGGAGTGTAGCACGGGCCATCGCTGGCTCCGGCAGCCCGCTACCCTCCGGCGATGCCATTCGGTCTGCTCGCCGGGCTCGGTGCCGCGCTGTCGTGGGGGACCATGGATATCGGCAGCGCCCTCGCAAGCCGCCGCCTGGGGAGCCTCGCGGTCACCGCCGGGGGACAGGTCGTGAGCGCGATCCTGCTCCTTGCCCTCCTCGTCGCGAGCGGCGAATCCCTGCCGACCGACCAGCGGGCGATCGTCGTGTCGGCTGCGGTCGGCATCGTCGGCGCGGCGGCTTATCTCAGCTACTTCACCGGCCTCCGCATCGGCCCGATCTCGATTGTCAGCGGGATGGTTGCGGCCTACGGTGGCGTCGTCGTCGTGCTGGCAGTCGTGATCCGGTCGGAGTCATTGACCCTGCTCCAGGCGATCGGAGCCGTCGTATCGACGGTCGGCGTGATCCTGACCGCGGTCGCGTTCGACGGCGGCTGGCGGCGCAGCCGCCTCGCCAGTCCGGGAGTGATCTTCGCCGTCGTGGCGCTGGTCCTGTTCGCGGTGATGACGATCGGGCTCGCCGAGGCGATCGAGACGTCCGCCTGGCTGCCGGTGATCGCCCTGTCGCGGGCAGTGAACGCGGTCCTGACGATGGTTGTGGTCGGAATCGCCGTCCTGAGTCGTCACCCGGCGTTCCGAGCGGTCCTCCGGACAGATCTCCCCGCGAACCGTCAGGCGTGGGGCCTGGTCGCCATCAGCGGCATCCTCGACGCCGCGGGCCTCGTCTCGATCTCGATCGGACTCCAGAACGCATCGACCTGGCTCGTGGGGCTGGCTTCGTCGTTCGGGCCGGCGGTGACGATCCTCGCCGCCGTGGCCTTCCTCGGCGAGCGTCTCCGGCCGGTCCAGTGGCTAGGCCTGGCGGGAATCGCGGCCGGTCTGGTGGCGATCGCCCTGCCCTGACGCCCCACGAGCGCCCTGGCGCGTCCCGAACCTCCTTCAGGCCGGCAGGCTGAACCAGAAGCTCGTCCGGCCATCGGTCGATTCGGCCCCGACGCGGCCGCCGCCCGCCTCGACCAGCTGCTTGACGATCGCGAGCCCGATGCCCGCGCCGCCATGGGCCTGGTCGCGCGACTTCTCGACCCGGTAGAAACGCTCGAACACCCGGGCCAGGTCGTCGGCCGGGATCGGATCACCGCTGTTGGCGACGGTCACTAGGAGATCGCCCGGTCGGTGCTCCGCCCGGACAAGGACCGTCCCGCCGGCCGGGGTATAGCGCACGGCGTTCGACAGGAGGTTGGCAAGGACCTGGGCGAGATGATCCGGATTGGCGTGGGCTGGGAGCGCCGACGGCAGTTCGACCGACAATCGAAGGCCCGCTCGCTCGATGGCCGGTTGGGCGAAGTCGACGGCCATCCGGATCGCGGCGGCAAGATCGACCGGCTCGAGGGCCGGCGGCGCCGACGCCGCATCGCCCTCGGCGAGGGCATCGAGCGACCGCGACAGCCGGACCAGTCGTTCCGCCTCCTCCCAGAGCGACTCGTAGGTCGCCCGGTCGGGGACGATGACGCCGTCGCGAAGGGCCTCGAGATAGCCCTGGAGATTGGTCAAGGGGGTCCGCAGCTCGTGGGCGGCGTTGGCGATGAAGTCGCGCCGCATCCGCTCCTGTTCCTCGAGCGACGCGGCCATCTGGTTGAAGCTGTCGGCAACCGACGCGATCTCCTCGGGACCATCGCGCGGGACCCGGGCGGCATAGTCGCCGTCGGCGATCCGCCGGGCCGCGGCGCCGACCTCGCGAAGGGGTGCAGCAAGCATCCGGGCCATGACGAAGGCCAGCCCGAAGCTGACGAGGACCGCGACGATGACCGCGGCGATGACGACGCCCGGCACCGACGCATCCCACATCTCGCGGGCGTGCTCGGCCGAATCGCCGGCTTTCATCATCAGGTCGGTGAAGACCTGACCGCCGACGATCAGCACCCCGCCGACGACGATCACGATCCCGACCGCGGCCGCGGCAAGGGCGGCCAGGGCGATCCGGGTGGCGATCCCGCGCGAGCGCATCGTCAGGCTCGGGCCGGGGCGGCGCGGTAGCCGGCGCCGCGGACGGTGGCGACCCAGCGCGGAGCCTCGGGATCGTCGCCGAGCTTGTCGCGGAGACGCCGGATGTGGACGTCGACAGTCCGGTCGAGGACCTCGCTCTGCTCCGCGCCCCAGACCGCGTCGAGGAGCTGGTCGCGCGACAGGACCCGGCCGTCGGCCTCGAGAAGCGTCTGGAGGATCCGGAACTCGACGTGAGTCAGCATGACGTCCGTCCCGTCGATCATGACCTCGTGCCGTTCGGGATCGAGGACGAGGCCGTTGTGGGCGATCCGGCCACCGGTCGGGCGGGCGGCGAGCGCTGCGGCGTCAGGCGTGGCTGTCTCGGACGCAGACGGCGCGGTTCGGCGGAGGATCGCCTTGACCCGGACCACGAGCTCGGCCGGCGAGAAGGGCTTCGGCAGGTAGTCGTCGGCACCGTCCTCGAGGCCGGCGATCCGGTCGAGCGTTGTGCCGCGGGCGGAGAGGACCAGGATCGGCGTTGCGCCTGCCTCCTCGTCCTTGCGGACCGCGCGGATGACCGCCCGCCCGTCGAGCTCCGGGAGCATCAGGTCGAGGACGACCAGCGCCGGCTCGTGCTCCTCGATCGCGGCCAGCGCCGCCGGCCCGTCGGCGGCGGTCACGACGTCGTAGCCCTCGCGCTCGAGATAGGTCCGGACGAGCCGCACGATCTTCGCGTCATCATCGACGACGAGGATCGGCCGATCGGGCAGGGCAGGGGTCTGCATGGCAACGCTCATCATCGCCGACCGTACGACTCGCCGATGACGTCGGCATGACACGAATGAGCATTGACCAAGTAGAACAGATGTTCTAGTCTGACGGTCCGATGGCCAACCTCTCCCCGGACGTGTCGGCTGCTCTCGCGTCGCTCCAGACGCGATGGGGTGCCGCAGCTCCGCGGGTGATCGGAGCGCTGGCCACGGCACCGCTCCCGGCCGAGCCGTCCGACGACCCATCCGAGCTCGCTTCCTCTCCCGCAGGCGAGCCGCGAACTGGCGTCGAGCGGATCATCCGGACCGGCTTCCCGGCGCTCGACGCGATCGTCGGCTCGGGCGGGCTCCCGCGCAGCGCGAGCGTGGCCCTCCGCGGCGCTCCCTCGTCGGGCGCCACGACGCTAGCCCTGCGGCTCGTCGCCGAAGCCCAGGCCGACGGCGCGATCGTCGCCTGGCTCGATCTCGCCCAGGCGCTCGACCCGGTCGAGGCCGCCGCCCGCGGTGTCCGCCTGGACTGGCTCGTCGTCCTGACCCCGGAGACGCTCGACGAGGGCCTATCGATCGCCGGGATGCTTCTTGCCGGGCGTTCGGTCGACGTCCTCGTGATCGATCTCCCGCCGCGCCCGAACGCAGGGGCGACCCTGGGCAAGGTCGCCGAGCGGCTGCGTCGTCTGGCCGGTCTCGCCCGCCGGGCCGAGACGCTCCTCGTCGTCCTCGAGCCGGCCGGCCTGACCCCCGGCCTCTCGACCGCAGTGGCGGAATCGACCGGGCTCCGGCTGGAGCTCCAACGCCGGGCCTGGATCCGGCTCGGCCGCGACGTCGTCGGCCAGCGGACCGAGGCACTCGTCGCCCGCAGCCGGTATGGGCCGCCGGGGAGACGGGCGGAGCTCCGGATCCTCTACGCCGAGGGTGGCGAGCGGGACCGCTGTCTCCGCCGCCCGGACCTCCTCCGCGACGACCCGGGCCAATCGGTCGCCCCGCTCATCGCCTTCGCCGGCCTCACCGGCACCGGCTCCCCCGCTCCCACCCGACGGACTCTGACCGATGCGACTCCTCCACCTCTACTGGCCCCACCTCCCGATCCGGCTGGCGCGCCACCGCCTCTCCGACTCGTTCCCGACCGACCGGCCGGTGATCCTCGGCGGCCAGCCGTGGACGGACGGGCTGGTGATCGACGCGGACCCGGCAGCCCGGGCGCTCGGCGTCCGACGCGGGATCCCACTGGGGAGCGCGCACCGGCTCGCCCCTGAGGCCGCGTTTCTCGATCCCGAGATCGAGGCGGACTCGGCCGCGGTCGAGGCGGCCTTCGAGGTGCTTGCCCGGTTCAGCCCGGGCCTCGCCGGAACCGCCGACCCGACGGATCCCGCGTTCGGGCTGATCGAGCTCCATGTTGACGGGCTCGACCGGTTATGGGGGCCGGATGCTGTCCTCGTCGGGCGGCTCGTGGAGGCGCTGGCGGTGGTCCTGCCCGGCGCGCCGCGGCCGGGGATCGCCGGGACCCGGTTCGCGGCAACGGTCGCTGCCGGCCACACCGAACCATCGGTCGCGCGGATCGTCGAGCCCGGCGGTGACGCCGCGTTTCTCGCCCCGTTGCCGTCCTCGCTCCTGTCGTCGGATCCGGACGTCCGGGCGAGGCTGGCGCGGTTCGGGCTGCGCCGGATCGGGGCGGTGGCCGAATTGTCCCGATCGGCGCTCGTCGCCCGGTTCGGGGCGGAGGGGGAGCGGGTCCACGCCCGGTCGCGCGGCGAGGAGATCGAGCGGTTCCGGCCGCGGCGCGCCCCGGAACGACTGGTCCTCGCCCTGCCCATCGACCCGCCCGTGGCGGAGACGGAATCTCTTCGGTTCGTCCTTCATCGGCTCGCGGGCGCGCTCGCTGCCCAGGTCGACGCGCGGGGGATGGCCGCCGCCCGGGCGACGCTCCGCCTGACGCTCGAGATGGCGTTTGCCCGCGCGGGCACCCCCGAGGCCATGATCGTCGAGCAGCGCTTCCCCGAGCCGACCGCCGACGCGGACGCGATCGAGCGGCTCCTGCTGGCGCGGCTCGAGCAGACGCCGCCAGCGGCCGCCGTCGAGCGCCTGGAGCTGGAGCTGGCCGGGGTCGAGCCGGCCGTCGGTCAGCAGCTGCCCCTGTTCGTCCCGCAGGCGGCGCGGACCGCCAAGCTCGGCTGGCAGCTCGCCCGGCTCGCCCTGACGTTCGGCGAGGATCGGGTCCGCAAGGTCGTTGTCACCGATCCCGACGCGCCGCTCGCGGAGCGCCGCTGGAGCTGGCGCTCATGAGATGGCCGACTCCGTGCTCGCCGGCCGGATCGCCTGCCCGGCCATTGCGAATAGCCGCATATCGGGTGCGAATAGCCGCATATCGGGCGGCGCCTCGGGCGGCGCCCGATGACGGCCGACGGAATGAGCCGTGACTCGGCTCCTTCGCGAGCACCCGGCGATCGGCGTCGAGCTCGATGCCGCCGGCCGCCTCGTCGCGATCCGCTGGAACGGCCAGCGCGAGCCGGTCGAGGTCTGCAACGCCTGGCGGGTCGCCGAATCGTGGTGGCGTGAGCCGATCGAGCGCGACTACTGCAAGGTCGTCGGCAATCGCTGGCTGGCTCTCGTCTACCTCGACCGGCTCGACGGGACATGGCATCTCGAGCGTCTCTACGACTGAGCGCGTGTCGCGATCAGCCTCCGCCACAGCCCTGGGCCGGGATCACCGCCGCCTCTGCAGAAACGGCTTCGCCCGGATCGGTCACGCGATGGGCGCTCCGAGCATGACGGTCAAGAGGAAAAGCAAGCCGAAGAGGGCGACCACGAAGGCAAGCGCCTGGACGTCATTGGAGCGCGTGGATCGATGCTGCACGCCATCACCCCTGTGTGACCGGATCCCATCCGGGTCATCGGAAGCCTAGACGGCGGCCGTTCTGCGGGCGTTACGCGGCGTTGGCGAATTGGGAGTTCCGCGTTTCAGCGTCGTATCGATCGCCACCCATGGAGGCGGCGGGTCGGCGAGACGGGTCTCAGGCTCCTCCGACCGAGCCCACGGAGCCCAGCACGAGGAAGATCACCCCACCGACGAGAACGGCCGTCAGGACGAGAGCGCCCGCGATATCGCGAGCTCTGACATGCACCGATCTGGTCTCCCCAGCGATCAGCCGAACGGGCAGGACGCGCCGTACAGCACCGACATGATGACTGTGCCAGACAACGGGGTGAAGCGCACCTCCGTCTTGCAACCCGAGGTCGGGCCGGCTGCCTCGAGGACAACGCTGCCGTCCTCGAGCGGCGAGCCGACATCGACCGTCCAGCCCTGGGCCGTGAGCCCGGCACGAATCGCTGCAGCCGCCGCAGCCACGGTGGTATTGGCGACGAAGGAACCGCTCGTCGGGCCGGCGATGGTGTCGGCCGGCTCCTGGTCGGGCAGCTTCGGGAAGCTCGCCGGGAGTGCGTCGAAGATCTTCCCGAACTCGGTCGTCGTGGTCGTCGGCGGTCCGATGCTGGCGCCGACCACCGGGGTCGCCACCCCGCCCGGCACGGCGGTGAGATGGGCAGAGGCGGGCGCGGTCGAAGGGCCGAGGCTCGTCACGGGCTGACCGCTCCCTCTCGACGCCGGTCCGCACCCGACCGCGAGCACGGCCAGCCCGATCACGACGATCGAGCGGAGGGGAACGGCGGTCCGGGGTCGGCGGTCGGTCACGCGGTCATCGTATCCGTGCATCGCGATGTCGTCCGCGCCGCGGGTCGGCTCGTCCGTCCAGGCCTGGAAACCAGTGGGACCGTCGTCGCGCCCCAGCACGACGACGGTCCCCGGCCGCCGGACCCGCTCACCAGATCCTGCAGCAGGTCGACTCGATCTTCGCGACCGAGTCGCCAGTTTTCGCCCCGAGCCCCCAGGCCAGGACGGTGTGTGGTTCAGCGCGGACCGGCCGCCTGGGCCACCGCCGCCGGTAAGAGGACGAGGATCAACAGGAGGGCGAACCCGACCAGGATTCCGGTCCGGATGGTGGCGGCGACAAGGCTCATGGTGTCGCGCTTCATGTGCCCGTGAGACGCCGGATCGGGCCGATCTGTTTCATCGATCCGCGGCGATTTTTCGAGAGCTCGCACAAGGGCTGCGCGGCCGTCGGCGGTCCCGCTTCGGGACGGGAACCGTCTTGACCGAACAGAACGGATGTTCGATCATCGACGGTCCCACATGACCGCTTACGCCGAGCTCCACTGTCACACCAGCTTCTCGTTCCTCGACGGCGCCTCGGCGCCTGACGAGCTGGCCGAGCGGGCGGTTGCCATCGGCTTGACTGGCCTCGGGATCACCGACCACCAGGGTCTCTACGGCGTGGTCCGGGCGACCTCCGCGTACGAGGATCTCGGGCTGCCGCCGGTCCTCGGGATCGAGGTCGAGCTGCGCGACGCGATCGTCGGCGACCCGGATCGGATCGTGGCCCCGGCCCGTCGCCCGGTCCGGCACGGCGGTCGGCGTCGGGCGAGCGATGGCCCGAACCCTGCCGAGACGGTGGCCCGCGAGGGGGAGCCGGATCGGCCCCGGCCGGAGCGGGCCCGGCTGCCCGGGCATCGTGAGGCGGTCAAGGAGGATCGACGCGGAGTGGGCGAGGCCCAGCGTGGGGCGCACCTCGTCCTGCTCGCCCGGGATGCGATCGGTTATCGAAGCCTGTGCCGGCTCGTGTCGCGGGCGAACCTCGCCGGCACGAAGGCGATGCCCCGCTTCGATCACGCGTTGCTGGCTGAACACACCGAGGGCCTGGTGGCGCTGTCGGGCTGTCGCGACGGCGAGATCGCCCGGAGGCTCCGGGTCGGCGACCGGGCTGGGGCGCGAGCGGCGGCCCGGGCTCTCGCGGCGCGCTACGGCGGTCCGATCGGCGACGGGTTCCACCTCGAGCTGGCCCACCACCGCTTGCCGGACGACGATTGGCTCGTGACCGAGACGGTGGCCCTGGCCGGCGAGCTGGACCTGCCGGTGGTCGTGACCAACGACGTCCATTACGCGCTGCCCGAGGGCCGCGAGTTCCAGGACGTCCTCACCGCGATCCGCCATGGCCGGACCCTCGACGGGCTCGCCGACCTGCGCCGGCCGGAGGGCGAGTCGTACCTGAAATCGGCCGCGGAGATGGCCGCGCTGCCGCCGGGGGACGGTTCGCTCGGGCCCTCCGTGGCGCGGGCATGGGCGGCCGGGATGGAGCGCGCGGTCGAGCTGGCGGCGACGTGCCGAGTCGATCTCGGGTTCGAGCAGTACCGCTTCCCGGGCTTCCCGGTGCCGGCCGGCGAGACCCCCTTCTCGTATCTCTCGAGCCTGTGCTGGGACGGTGCCCGGAAGCGCTATCACCCGATGAGCTCGGCCGTGGTCAATCGCCTCGCCCACGAGCTCGACGTCATCGAGCGGGCCGGGCTCGCCGAGTTCTTCCTGATCTGCTGGGACCTGATGCGGTTCGCGAAGGAGCAGGGGATCCCGGCCCAGGGTCGGGGCAGCGCCGCGAGCTCGATCGTCGCGTACACCCTCGGGATCAGCCGGGTTGAGCCGATCCAGCACAACCTCCTGTTCGAGCGGTTCATCAACGAGGGCCGGACGACCTACCCGGACGTCGACATCGATTTCAGCTCGGCCCGGCGCGAGGAGGTCATCCAGTACGTCTACGGCCGCTACGGGCCGGAACACACCGGGATGGTCGCCAATCTCGTCACGTACCGGGCGCGGTCGGCGGTCCGCGAGGTCGGCGCGGCGCTCGGGTTCCCGCGGCCGCTCGTCGACCGGGTTGCGAAGGCGCTCGAGACGTATGACTCGGTGATGGTTCGGCGCGATCTCGAGGCCGACGGCGGGTTCGCCGAGTTCTTCAAGCGGCCCGGGGAAGGGGCGGCCGGGGAGGCCGTGGCCGCGAGCGAGGCGGCAGCGCGCGGCCTCGTTGACAGGATGGGGCAGCTGAACGCACGGATGCCGCTCGTGGGGAAGGTGCCGCCGTGGCGCCAGCCGCCGAAACCGGCCGACCCGCAGGCGCCGCGCCCGTTCGGCTGGCTGGCGGAGATTCCGCTCGGCCCGGCCGCAGGCGCTGCGCTGCCTGTTCCCGGCGCGATCCCCCAGTCAGGCCCGATATCGATGCCATCGCTATCCACGGGGTTGGGAGGGCAACAAGGCCGCTCTACAGGGGCTGCAGACAGTTCCATCACGCTCCGCCACGCTCAGAAGGAAGACTCACCCGCGGCCAATGACGGTTCTTCCGCAGGCGGTAACGATGGCGTCGATATCGGAAGGCCGAACGGCGCCACGAGGCAATTCCCGACCGGAGGCCAGCGTGACGCCACGGGGCGCGACGCGGGCGGGGGAGTGCTGCCTGATGCACTTGCGCCGCGGACCGCGATCCGGCCCGGCCGGGGCGACGACGAGGGGGGACCCGGCGACACACCGGCGAGCGTTGCCTGGCTGCGCGAGGGTCGCGGCACCGGCTATGCGTCTGACCGCGAGCGGTGGGTTCGTGCCGGTGGCTCGTCATTCACAGGAGGCATATCTGACACGAGTTCCGGCCAGAACGCTCCTGGATCGGGACAGATCCTTGGTAACGACCGGGATTCGGCGCATCCGGGCGGGTGTGCGGGTCTCCACGAACCCGTCAGAGCGCCGGAATTGCCGCCAGATACGCCTACCGGGAATATTCCGCGCAGCGGCAGGGCGGGCAACGACGAGCGACTGGTGGCGCCGGCCCTGATCGACGACGGCCATGGTGGCAAGCGGGCGATCGACCCGGAGAGCGGCCTGCCCGTGCCGCCGGGTCGCCGGACCGACCGCCTCGGCCGGCCGAACCATTGGGACCCCCCGGCGCCGCGGACCGCGCCGATGGGCCGCGGTGGCGACCACTCGTCGGTTGCCAGGATCGAATCCGATCCGCCGCCGCAGGCTCGCGGCGGCTCGACGAAGGACCTCTCGGGCTGGGAGCGCTGGCTCGAGTTCTGTGCCCGGATCGACGGCTTCCCGCGCCACCTCTCGATCCATTCGGGCGGAATGCTCGTGACCGCCGCCCCGCTCATCGACATCGCCCCACTCGAACGGGCGACGATGGCGGACCGGGTCGTCGTCCAGTTCGACAAGCGCGACGTCGAGGCCCTGAAGCTGATCAAGCTCGATCTGCTCGGGCTCGGGATGCTCGCCGCGATCGACGAGACGCTCCAGCTGATCGAGCACGACTGCGCCGTCTGCCTCGACCTCGACCGCCTGCCAGAGGAGGTCCAGGAGGTGTTCGCGATGCTCCAGGCCGCCGACACGGTCGGGGTCTTCCAGGTCGAGAGCCGGGCCCAGATGCAGACGCTGCCGAAGTCGCGCCCGTCGTGCCTCGATGATCTCGTGGTCGAGGTCGCGATCATCCGGCCGGGCCCGATCCAGGGCAATGCGGTCCATCCCTACCTCCGTCGCAAGCAGGGTCTCGAGGAGGTGACGTATCTCCATCCAAGCCTCGAGCCGGTCCTGCGCGACTCGAAGGGCGTGATCCTCTACCAGGAGCAGGTCATGCGGATCGCGATCGAGGTCGCCGGGTTCACGCCCGCTGAGTCCGACGGCTTCCGTCGGGCCATGGGCACGTGGCGCTCCAGCCGCGAGATGGAGAAGCTCCACACCCAGTTCCACGACGGCTGCCTGCGCCAGCCCGGGATGACCGAGGACATCGCCGAGGAACTCTTCCGGCAGGTCGCCGCGTTCGCCTCGTTCGGGTTCGCCAAGAGCCACGCAGCGGCGTTCGCGAGGACCGCCTATGAGTCGTCGTTCCTCAAGCTTTTCTACCCGGCCCAGTTCCTCGTTGGGCTGATCAACGCCCAGCCGATGGGCTTCTACCCGGTCGAGGTCCTCGTCAACGACGCCAAGCGCCACGGGGTCGCAGTCCTCCCGGTCGACATCAATCGCTCGACCTACAAGACGACGACCGAGTGGGTCGGCCGGCCCGGCTGGGCCGTCCGCGGGAATGGTCGGGAAGGGTGGGCGGAGGGAGGCGAGAACGAAGACGCGGGCGAGCCACTCCCCGACGACGCCGGCATCGAACGCCGACCCCTCCCGGTCCGATCGAGCGGCTGCGTCATCCCGACCAACGAGGCGCGCGAGCGGTGGGCCGCCGAGAGCGCCGTCGGCTGGGGAGTCCGGCTCGGGATGGGCCTCGTCAAGGGGATCGGCGAGGAGCACGAGGCGCTCCTCGATACGGAGCTCGGGCGTGGGCCCTACCGCTCCCTCACGGAGGTCGTCGAGCGGACCGGGCTGCCGGAGGAGACGCTCGAACGAATGATCCGGGTCGGCGCGCTCGACTCGCTCGGGCGGCCGCGGCGCGAGCTCCTCTGGCAGCTCCGCGAGGTCGCCGGCGCGGCCCGCGGCCGGATCGACGGACGATCAACGAAGGGCGGCGCGTTCACGAAGGCGGCGTCACGGCCGATGGGCCTTCGCCTGCCGGCGACCGAGGCGCCGACGCTGCCGGGCCTGACCGAATCGGAGCGGGTCGGCGACGCCTATGCCGTGGTCGGGCTCGACGCCCGTCGCCAGGTGGTCGAGCTGTACCGGCCGGCGCTGGACCGGCTCGGGGCGGTGACGAATGCCGCCCTCGACGACCACCAGCCCGGTCGGGTCCGGATCGGCGGACTCGTGGTCACCCGCCAGCACCCGATGACGGCCAAGGGCACGGTCTTCCTTGCCCTCGAGGACGAGACCGGGATGGTCAACGTGACCCTCTGGCCGGACGTCTGGGCCCGACTCCGCGGTGTGGTCCGGCGCCACGCCCTCCTGCTCGTCGACGGCGAGCTCCAGCGTGAGACGAAGGTCGTCAACGTCATCGCCCGCGAGGTGCGGCCGCTGATCGAGGCCGCCGGCGCAGGCGCGCCCGACCAGCCGCAGGGGGTCAGGCAGCTCGGCATGGCCGGCATGCGCCGCATGGGATAGCCGATGACCCCGGCTGTGGTGCCTGAGCACGCCATCGCGGCGTTGGCCGCTGCGGTTTTCGCTAGCGCCGCCGCGCGAGCATCGGGCGCTGCTGGGGCTTCTTCGGGATCTTGCCGTCTGGTCGCCGGCTCGTCGTCGCCGCTGGGCGGGGGCGGTTCGGGTTCGCCCGCTGCAGGAACCGGCGATACCAGGCCGCGCCGGCCGCGAACAAGGCCCCGGCCGTACCCGCCGTCACGAACAGGTTCAGGACGACCCCCGTGGGCTGGCTCGCGACCAGCAACGGCAACTGCAGGAGCATGGCCGCCCAGGAAACGAGGGCTCCGACCAGCCAGCTGGCGCGCGGCGCGAAGAAGCCGGCAACGAACACCGCACCGATCGGGACGGGCGGAGCCGTGAAGTACGTGTAGAGGGTGGCGGTGCCCTCGTTGGGGACCAGTACGGCGAGGATGAAGCACGCGCCCGACACGACGGTCGTCGCGAGGAAGGCCCGCGACAGGAGGAGCCGCGGCAGCGCCCGGAGATCCGCCCGCAGGTCGACCGGGCGGAACGACGATCGGAACGCCGCGGTCACGCTTGCCCGCTGCGGGGCAGGCGCGGCACCGCGTGGCGGCGCCGGGACCGTCGACCGCGAACGCGCGCTGCCAGCGGCCTGGGCTCGCGACGGCGTCGAAGCGTCCTCCGGGTCGGCGGCGCCGTCGACTGCAGGATCGCCCTGGGCGAGCGGGTCGGCGAACGCAGCGCGGCTGCGGCGGCGCGCCTCGGCTCGGTCGGTACGCTTGGCTCGGGCCACGGTGCCTCCAGTGGGTCGCGCCCGGATCGGGCGAGAAAGCGATTGTCGGATGTCGGGCTGTCGCGACGCGTCCGGGCATCGTACGCGCTCCGCGGTCGGCACGCCCCGGGTCGGACCGAATCGACCCCGGGGCGGGCCCATCCAGCGTTGAGCGCGTGTGCATCGAGAAGTGACTCGCCGTGCATGGGCTGGCGACTCCCGGTGAAGCGGGCCCTGCTACAAACCGATCGACCGCCGCCCATGGGTCGGGCGCCAGCGCCGACCCTCGATCCGACAGCCCCGCCGGGAGGTCGACACATGTCGCACGCCCGACGGGCGGGGTCTGCCGCCCTGCCATCCGCCTTGATCCTTGTCCTGCTCGTCGCATCACTTGCGGCGGCGGCTCACCGGCCTGCCCCCCAAGCCCCGTCGGGAGTCGCGTCGATCGTCGCGGGTGCGGTCAGCTGGTCCACCTCGACCCTCGTGATTTCGGAGGTTCAGACCGGCGGAGCCTCCGCGTCGGACGAGTTCGCCGAGCTCGCGAATGCGGGCGCGACGCCGGTCGACCTCATCGGCCTGGAGCTCGTCTATGCCACGTCCACCGGATCGACGCTGACCCGGAAGGCCTCGTGGCCATCGTCCGTCGTGCTCGATCCGGGCCAGCACCTGCTCGTGGCCAACGCCGCAGGGGTCTTCGCAGGGCTGGCCGACTCGACCTACTCGAGCGGGTTCGCGGCGACCGGCGGCGCGGTCGTGCTGCGGCCGATCGGCGGAGCCCCGATCGACGCCGTTGCCTGGGGCGACGCGACGAACGGCTTCGTTGAGGCTGCGGCGGCGCCGGCTCCGGCGGCGGGCTCGAGCATCGAGCGGCGACCGGGCGGCACCGGTGGCAACGGCACGGACACGAATGACAATGCGGCCGACTTCCAGATGGCCACGCCGACTCCGCAGAACCTCGCGGCGGCGGCCACGCCCGACCCGAGCTCCTCGCCAAGCTCGACCCCGAAGCCCACCCCGACCCCGACGCCCACTCCGACCCCGACCCCGACGCCAACCGCGACCCCGACGCCCACCCCGACCTCGACCCCGACGCCGACGCCAACCGCGACCCCGACGCCCACCCCGACCCCGACCCCGACGCCAACCGCGACCCCGAGCTCGACTCCCGATCCCGTCACGTCGATCGCCGAAGCTCGTCTCCTTCCGGATGGCTCGGTCGTCCGCGTCGCCGGCATCACGACGACGGACCTCGGAACGATCGACTCGGGCCGGATCGGCTTTGTCCAGGACGGAGCCGACGGCATCGCCGTCCGCCTGGACGCGGCGCTTCCGACCGTGATCCCGGCCGGAATGGAGGTCGCAATCCGCGGCACCCTCGGCTCCTATTTCAGCCTGCGCGTGATCAACGTCGCGTCCATGGATGTCACCCTGGGAGCTCCGGGGACGATCCCGGATCCACTCGGCAGCACGACCGGGGGAGCCGGCGAGCCGCTCGAAGGAATCCGCCTGGCGCTCACCGGCACGGTCACCGAAGCGCCTGCTGCGCTGTCCGACGGGCTGGGCGTCACGATTGACGACGGGTCGGGGCCGATCCGGATCATCGTTAGCGACGGGGCGCTCCATGGTCAGGTCGTGGGGACCGGAGACGCCGTTGTCGCGATCGGACCGCTCGGCCAGCGCGACAGCAGCGGCACCGGCCTGGCCGGTTATCGGCTCCACGCGACCCTGCCGAGCGAATTCGTCACAGCCCGCCCGACTCCGACTCCGACGCCGACGCCGACGTCGACACCATCCGCCAGCCCCAGTGCGTCGCCATCGCCCGCACCGTCCCAGACCGCCCTACCCGCCCCGACACCGTCGCCGGCGCCATCGGCGTCGCCCAGCCCGACCCCGTCCCCGACCACCGCTCCGATCACGATCGCGGCCGCCCGCCTCGCGCCGATTGGCAGCCGGGTCACGCTCGGCGGCGTCGTGACGGCCGCCGCGGGACGGCTCGGCACCCCGGCGCTGCTCCCGATCCAGGACGCCACGGCCGGGATCGTGATCCGGCTCGGTGACACCGCCCCTCGTCCGTCGGTCGGAACCTGGATCGAGCTGACGGGGACGCTGGCCGACCCGTACGGCCAGTTGGAGCTGCGAGGTGTCACGACCTTCCGGGCGATGGGGCCGGCGGACCTGCCGATCCCCGTGGTCGTCGACGGCGCATCACTCGGCGAGGCCGTCGAGGCTTCCATCGTCAGCGTCGAGGGAACCGCCGATGGCCGTCCGGTGAAGTCGACCAGCGGCAACCTGACCTTCGTGATCACGACCGGCCACGGCCTGGTTCGGGTCGCAGCAGATGCATCAGCCGGATTCACGACGAGCTCGGTTGCCCGCGGAGACCGTCTCCAACTGACCGGGATCGCGGGCCAGCGGGCAGGTCGCAAGGGTGCGCCCGACGGATATCGAGTCTGGATCAGGGGATCCGCCGACCTCGTCCGGCTGTCCCCGACCGGCGGGTCCCCGACGCCGGGTCCGACCGCGAGCGCGAAGGACGGCGGCGCCTCGTCGGGAACGGTTCGCTCGATTGCGTCCGTCATCGTTGCCGGCAGCGGAGTCGCCACTGTCGAAGGCGCGGTGACGGCCGCGGCATCGCTGCTGGACGCGACGAACCGCCGCCTGATCGTCCAGGATCGGACGGCCGCGGTAGAGGTCCTGCTTCCGGCCGGTGTGAGTGCGCCACCCGTGGGAACCAGGATTCGCGTGACCGGTGAGGTCGGCCGGGCGTACGGCGCGCCGCGGATCCGGGCGACGACCGTCCGGCGCCTCGGCACGGCCGCCGTGACGCCGCTCGAGCTCCGTGTCGCGCCGGGTGCCGGGCACGAGTGGCGTCTGGTCCGCGTCCTCGGCGACATCGTGGAGGTGCATCGCTCGGGCGACCGCTGGACTGCGGAGCTCCTCGTCGGAGGCGCCCGCATCCCCATCGCCGGTCTGAGCGGTGCGGGCATCCCCTCTGCCGCCGTCGTCGCCGGACGGACCGCGACCGTCGTCGGCATCGTCCGGCGACCGTACCCATCCGCGTCTGATCGGCGCTTCGCGATCGTCCCCAGGACCGCTCGTGACCTGACGGTCGGTGGGCCTGCCGACGACGCTGGCGGGAACCGGCCCGGAGCCGCGGATGGGCCGGTCGGGGCGATGATGGGCGGCCCCTCCACGCCACCAGCCGATCCTTCGGTCGACCTGCGTGATCTCGCGGCGCACCTCGGTGCAACCGTTCGCGTTGGAGGTCTCGTGACGACGGTCGACGCCGACACGTTCCGCCTGGACGACGGGACAGCGGTCGTGGCGGTCCACCTCCGGGATTCCGCCGTCGACATCGCGGGCTCGATCCTCGTCGGCGATGCCCTGAGCGCAACCGGCCGGCCGGAGCTCGACTCAGCGTCCGGTGTCGTGACCCTCGTCATCTCCGATCCGGCCGGGATATCGCTCGTCGGCGATCTCGGGGCGGCCGACGTCTCGACGCCGTCGGACGAGCCCGCAGGCGCGGGTTTCGCGAGCGATGGGCCGGGCTCGGAGTCCGCCGCCCCGGACGAGGTCGGCTCGTCCGGGGCCGTGGTCGCCGGGCTCAATGACCCGGTCGTTCCCGGGACGGGGATCGCCAGCATCGTCCTGCTGGCGACCGCGTCCCTGGCCGTCACGATCCTTCGCCGGCGCCAGACGAGGCTTCGGTTCTCGCGCCGGATCGCGGCCCGGCTGGCCGCGTTCGGCACGGTCACGGCGGGCTCAGCGACGGGCGGCCCGGCGTCGATCGGAGGGACGGCGGCCGGCTCGCCGGGGGACGGCGGGTCGGTCCCGGGCCGCCCGCTGCCCGGGTGACGCCGGGCATGCATCGGGCCCCCGGATGGCCGTCCGGGGGCCCGCCCGACCCTGCCGCAGCGTCAAGCGCGGCGGCCGCGACGGCGATTCGTGCGTGGCCCGTGCGTAGCCACGCTTGACGCTCGCGAGAGGGCGGGCCTATCCTCGCCCGAGTTTCGCGTCTGCGAAGCACGCCAGAGTGAGGGTTGAGGTCTTGCCGAACGCGGATCCCCGCGTTGCCCTTCCCACCGGAGAACGGCAGTACCACATCGGACTCGGACCGGGTGACCTGGCCGAGTACATCCTCCTCCCCGGCGACCCTGATCGAACCTCCCGGATCGCAGCACGTCTCGAGAACATCGAGTTCGAGCGGCGGCATCGGGAATTCGCCTCGGTCACCGGGACGTATCGCGGCACCCGGGTCTCGGTCGTCTCGACCGGGATTGGAACGGATAATGTCGAGATCACGGTGGCGGAGATCCTGGCGATCACGGAACGGCCGACCTTCGTCCGGGTCGGATCCTGCGGGAGTCTCCAGCCGGAGATTTCCCTCGGGGACCTGATCGTCTCGACCGGAGCGGTCCGGCTCGAGTCGACCACGAGCTTCTTCGTCCACGACGGGTACCCGGCGGTCGCCGATTACGAGGCGGTCCTGGCGCTCATCGAGGCAGCGGAGCGGCTCGGTCACCGGACCCATGTCGGGTTGACGGCGACAGCACCGGGGTTCTTCGGGGCGCAAGGGCGTCCCATCCCGCAACTGCCCATCCGTTACCCTGACCTGGCGGAGGACATGGCGCGCCAGCGCGTCATGAACTTCGAGATGGAGGCATCGGCGCTTCTGGTCCTGGCAGGTCTCGCTCGATGTCGAGCCGGCGTGGTCTGTGCGGTCTACGCGCAGCGCACGACCGGAGCATTCATCGAAGGTGAGGCCAAGGACGCGGCAGAGGCGTCGTGCGTGGAGACGGGGCTCGAAGCGCTCCTGATCCTGGCTGAGATGGATCATCAGAAGCGACAGGCAGGGACGGATCGCTGGCGACCGTCGCTTTGGAATCGAACGTGAGATGCGGACACGGGACGAGGGTTCCCGTGACGCCACGCTGAACCGAGGAGGAGCCCGCTCCATGGCTGAAGCCTATTGCGTCAAGGACAAGATGAAAGTCGAAGTCGTGAATCCCGAGAAGATCACGATGAAGAACGGCAAGCCGGCGCTTCAGGGCACCTGCCCGAAGTGCGGTGGCAAGGTCTTCAAGATCGGCGGCTGACGCTCCCGAGTTCGAACGTCGAACACGACCCTCGCCGGCAACGGCGAGGGTCGTTCGTTTGCCCGGCCTGGAGACGTGCCCGGAGTCGCGGCGCAACCATTCGACCTTCGGCCCCAACCTCCGGGCCGGACGGCCCTCCAACCCCGACGGCGTACGATGGCACTGTATGAAGGGGTCCCCGCGCGCGCCCAGACACGTGGCGCCCGGGCCCTTGCCCCAAGGACAGACCGAAACCCAACGGCTGCCATGAGCATCCAGGATCGTGGAGGACACCGGACCATGACTGTGCGCGTCGGCATCAACGGCTTCGGGCGGATCGGCCGCCAGTCGCTCAAGGCCCTGATCGAGCGGACACCCGACGTTGAGGTTGTCGCTGTCAACGACCTCGTCGAGACCTCGCTCAATGCCCTGCTCTTCAAGCACGACTCGACCTACGGGGCCTACCCGGGCACGGTCGACCACACCGCTGACGCGCTGATCATCGACGGCCACGAGATCAAGGTCCTCAAGGAGAAGGATCCGGCGGCCCTGCCGTGGGGCGCCATGGGCGTCGACATCGTCCTCGAGTCGACCGGCATCTTCACCGACGCCGAGAAGGCCCGCGCCCACATCACCGCCGGTGCCAAGAAGGTGATCATCAGCGCCCCCGCCAAGGGTGAGGACATCACGATCGTCCTCGGCGTGAACGAGGACAAGTACGACCCGGCCGCGCACGACATCATCAGTAACGCCAGCTGCACGACGAACTGCCTGGCTCCGGCAGCCAAGGTTGTCCACGACCTGCTCGGGATCGAGCGCGGCCTGATGAACACGATCCACAGCTACACCAACGACCAGCGGATCCTCGACGTCGCCCACAAGGATCCGCGCCGGGCCCGCGCCGCCGGCTTGAACATCATCCCGACGACGACCGGCGCGGCCAAGGCGCTCGCCCTGGTCATTCCGGACCTCAAGGGCAAGTTCGACGGCTTCAGCCTGCGCGTCCCGACGCCGACCGTGAGCGTCGTCGACTTCACGGCCGACGTCCGTCGGGCGACGACGGTCGAGGAGCTCAACGCCGCGTTCCGGACCGCCGCCGAAGGCCCGATGAAGGGCATCCTCGGGGTGAGTGACGACCCGCTCGTCTCGACCGACTTCCGCGGCGACCCGCGCTCCTCGATCATCGACTCAGCCTCGACGATGGTCCTCGACGGGACGATGGTCAAAGTCATCTCGTGGTACGACAACGAGTGGGGCTACAGCTGCCGCGTCGCCGACCTGATCGGCTTCGTCGCCGCCCGCCTGCCGGTCGTCGCCGGCTGACGGCGATTTGGGCGGCCGCGATCCTCGTCGCGGCGCCGATCGCCGAACCCGGGCGGCGCGCCCGATCGACGTCGGCGCCGACCGCGCAACCGCCGAACCAAGCCACGCATCCACAACCATCCCGGTGCGAGTCGAAGGATCCGCGCCACCAGCCCAGGACATGATGGACAAGCTGACGATCCGCGACTTCGATGCCGCAGGCAAGCGCGTCTTCGTGCGCGTCGACTTCAACGTCCCGCTCGCCGACGGCAAGGTCACCGATGACTCCCGGATTCGGGCCGCCCTGCCGACGATCACGACGCTGCTGGATGAGGGAGCCAAGGTCATCCTTGCGAGCCATCTGGGTCGGCCCGACGGCAAGGTCCAGGACGGCCTCCGTCTCCGGCCGGTCGGCGAGCGACTGAGCCAGCTCCTCCGGCGAAACGTTCCGGTCACCGGCGACGCCCTCGGCGTGGGGACCGAGGACGCGATCAAGCGGATGCGCAACGGCGAGGCGATCCTCCTCGAGAACCTCCGCTTCCACGCGGCCGAGGAAAAGAACGACCCGGCGTTCGCAAAGACGCTTGCCTCGTACGCCGATGTCTTCGTCAACGACGCGTTCGGGACCGCCCATCGCGCCCACGCCTCGACCGTCGGCATCGCCGCATACCTGCCGGCCTACGCCGGGCTCCTGATGGAGCGCGAGATCGCGGCCCTGAGCAGCCTCCTCGAGCACCCGAAGCGGCCATTCGCCGCGATCCTCGGCGGCGCCAAGGTCAGCGACAAGATCGGGGTGATCGAGCACCTCCTGACCAGGGTCGATCTCCTGATCCTCGGCGGCGGGATGGCCAACACGTTCCTTTTGGCCCAGGGCAAGTCGGTCGGCAAGAGCCTCGCCGAGCATGACCGCGTCGACGAGGCTCGGCGGATCCTCGTCGCGGCCGAGAAAGCCGGCGTCCGGGTCCTCCTCCCGATCGACGTCGTGATCGCGAAGGAGGTCACCCGCGGCACCGAGTACAAGACGGTCGGCACCGACAAGTTCCCGGCGTCGTGGCACATCGTCGATCTCGGCGAGGAAAGCCGGGCAGCGATCGAGGCCGCTCTGGCGGACGTCAAGACGGTCCTCTGGAACGGGCCACTCGGCGTGTTCGAGATCCCGTCCTTCGCCCACGGCACCCGGGCGATCGCCCGGTTCCTGGCCGACAAGGCCGAACACGGCGTGACAGTGGTGGTCGGCGGCGGCGACAGCGTCGCGGCGCTCGAGCAGCAGGGCCTGGCCACGAAGATGACCCACATCAGCACCGGCGGCGGCGCCTCCCTCGAATTCCTCGAGGGCCGCGAGCTGCCGGGAATCGCGGTTCTCCTGGACCGGCCGGCGGCCGGGTCGGGCGGAAACGCGAAGAAAGCCAAGGCAGGAGCGACCGCGTGAACACCGTGATCGAGCTGATCGACGCTCGCGAGATCCTTGATTCGCGGGGCAATCCGACCGTCGAAGTCGACGTTGTCCTCGGCGATGGGTCGGTCGGGCGGGCGGCCGTTCCGTCGGGTGCCTCGACCGGGGCACATGAGGCCGTCGAGTTGCGTGATGGCGACAAGAGCCGCTTCGGCGGTAAGGGCGTCCTGACCGCGGTCGGCAACGTGACCGAGCGGATCGCCCCCGAGTTGTACGGGATGGACGCCGCCGACCAGGCCGGCGTCGACGACCTGCTGCTGGAACTCGACGGGACGCCGAACAAGGCGGCCCTCGGCGCCAACGCGATCCTCGGCGTGTCTCTCGCCTGCGCTCATGCGGCGGCCGCCGCCCACGACGAGCCGCTGTACCGCTACCTCGGTGGCGTCGGTGCCCGGATCCTGCCGGTCCCGATGTTCAACATCCTCAACGGCGGCAAGCACGCCCAGGGTTCGACCGATTTCCAGGAGTTCATGGTCATGCCCGTCGGGTCGGCGACGTTCTCCGAAGCGCTCCGGGCGGGGGCCGAGATCTTCGGCGCGCTGCGGACGATCCTCCACGACGAGGGCCACGCCACGGGCCAGGGCGACGAGGGCGGCTTCGCGCCGTCGCTCGGCTCGAACCAGGCCGCGGTCGAGGTCATCCTCCGGGCGATCGAGAAGGCCGGCTATCGGCCCGGCGAGGACGTCGCGATTGCGCTCGATCCGGCGACGACCGAGCTCGTCGTCGACGGCAGCGGCGTTGATGGCGCCGCGACGCGGTACCGGCTCGAGACGGAGAAGCGGACGCTGGACTCGGGCGAGCTGATCGACCTCTGGGCCGACTGGGTGGAGCGCTACCCGATCATCTCGATCGAGGACGGCCTGGCCGAAGACGATTGGTCCGGCTGGGCCGAGATCACCCGCCGCCTCGGCGATCGCCTCCAGCTCGTTGGCGACGACCTGTTCGTCACGAACACCGACCGGATCGAGCGCGGGATCGAGGAGGGCTCCGCCAACAGCGTCCTGATCAAGCTCAACCAGATCGGTACCCTGACCGAGACGATCGACGCGATCGCCCTCGCCCGACGGGCCGGCTGGACCGCGGTCGTGTCGCACCGCTCCGGCGAGACCGAGGACACCTCGATCGCCGATCTGGTCGTCGCGATGGGAACGGGCCAGATCAAGACCGGCGCGCCGTCGCGGAGCGAGCGGGTCGCGAAGTACAACCGGCTCCTCCGGATCGAGGGCGAGCTCGGCGGCGGGGTGGTCTATCTCGGACGGGCCGCGTTCGGACGGGCAACCCCGGCGGCCGGATCCGAGGTCGGTGCCGCCCGGTGACACGGTTCGTCGACCGTGGTGCGATCGTCGCTGCCGTCGTCGGGGCCGGGATGGCCGTGACGACGGCGATCAGCTTCCTGTTGGTCATCCCGATCGAGCCGATCTACTGGCTGCTGGCCGTGCCGGCGGGCCTGCTGATCGGCTACTACGCGAACCAGCGGAGCGACCGGCGGACCGGTCCGTGGGGCCGGATCCTGCTCAACGCCGCGTTCGCCGGCCTCGTCACCGGGCTCACGATGGCGGCGCTGCTCCTGGTCGTGAAGGGCCTGTTCTTCTTCGGCGATAACGGATATCCGGACTTCAACCGGGTCGACGCCCAGACCCACCAGGCCGTGCCGCCGGCGTGCGAGCCCGGCGCCGGCTGCGTCTATGCCCGCTACCTCAAGGAGGGTGACGGGCCGCAGTTCGCTGCGGCCGGGATCACCGACGCGTCCACGTTCACCGGCTTCTACTGGGGCCAGCAGGCCGCATCGACCGGCACGGTCTTCGTGATGACCCTGCTCGGGGCCCTCGGCGGCGGCGCGCTCTATGGCGTCTTCCGGCCCAAGGGCGCGAGCCCCGGCCGAACGGTCAGCCCGCCCGTTCTGGGCTGAGCTCGACGGGTCAGCCGGCGACGGGACGCCGGCGGCGCCGGGCGCGAGCCACGCGCCCATTCCGACGCCCGGA
>JBBRCU010000039.1:0-30181 GCA_038204565.1 Candidatus Limnocylindrales bacterium | reverse complement strand
GGGCCAGGCCCGACAGTAGGAGGTCTTGCCAATCCGGGAATCGAACGACCCGGGTCGGAAACTCGCGGAAGGTTCGGCGGACCTGCTGATCAGGTCCGCGCCGAGAGGACTAGTTAATAGGAACTGCCACCGCGCTGACTGCGGAAGCAGTCGGAGCAGTAGACGGGCTTGCCGCTGGTGGGACGGAACGGGACCTGAGCATCCTTGCCGCAGGACGAGCACGTCGCGGTGAACATCTCGCGGGGACCGCGGTCGCGACCATAGCCGCCACCACCGCCACCGCCGCCGCCGGAGCTGTAGCCACCGCCACCGCCACCGCCGCCGCTGCTGTAGCCGCCACCGGCCGAGTAGCCGCCACCGGCGCCGTAGCTGCCGTAGCTGCTGCCCGACCCACTGCCGCCACTCGCGTTGCGGGCAGCCTTGCGGCTGGCGCGACACGACGGGCAACGGCGCGGCTCGGTGAACCCGCGCTGTGCGTAGAAGTCCTGCTCACTCGCAGTGAACACGAACTCCTGGCCGCAATCGGCGCAGGTCAGATTCTTGTCGTTGTACACGAAACGAAAACTCCTCTCGGTAGCCGTGCGATCCCTCCGGGTTTTCTCGCGTCAGCCGTGAGAGGAGTCCGAGTCGTCGTCGTACTACGTATGAACTTGCCGTGAGCGCTGCCACGGCCTTACCGCGCGGGAGTCTAGACGACTATCGACGGACTTGTACAGGGGTATTTTCGCCGATCGAGCCAGTTTCCGCCAATGCGGGGCTGTGCACGAGGGACGGGCCGGGTCATTCGAGCGCAGCCCAGCCGCGGGAGCGCTCGACGGCTCGGGCCCAGATCCGCCGGCTCGTCGCCCGGGCGCCCGGATCGAGCGTCGGCTCGAACCGGCGTTCGACGCGGCGCAGGTTCGCGATCGCCTCCGGGCTTTCCCAGAAACCGACTGCGAGCCCGGCCAGCGCGGCGGCCCCGAACGCGGTGGTCTCGCGGACGGCCGGCCGCTCGATCGGGCGCCCGAGCAGATCGGCGATCAGGCCGCAGACGAGGTCGCCGGCGCCGCCGCCGTCGACCCGCAGCCCCTCGAGCGACGCGCCAAGATCGGCGTCCATGGCTTCGACCACGTCGCAGACCTGCTGGGCGATCGCGTCCAGGATCGCGCGCGCGAGGTGGGCCGCTGTCGTCCCCCGGGTCAGGCCGAGGATGGCGCCACGCGCGTCCGGATCCCAGTACGGCGCGCCGAGGCCGACGAACGCCGGCACCATGACGGCCCCGCCACTGTCCGAGACGGTGGCCGCGAGGCGCTCGATGTCGGTCGAATCGCGAATCAACCCGAGGCCGTCACGCAACCACTGCACCGCGGCCCCGGTGACGAACACCGAGCCTTCCAGGGCGTAGACGATCGGAGCGCTCGGACCAAGCTGCCAGGCCACCGTCGCCAGTAGCCCATGCCTGGAGGGAACGACCGTTGCCCCGGTGTTGGCGAGAAGGAATGCCCCGGTCCCGAGGGTCACTTTGGCCTCGCCCAGGGTCAGGCAGGCCTGGCCGAAGGTCGCGGCTTGCTGATCACCGGCCGCCGCCGCGATCGGGATGGCCCGGCCGAAGATCGCCGGGTCCGTCGCGGCATAGACCTCGGAGCTGCTCCGGACCTCCGGGAGCAGGGCCGGTGGGACTTCCATCAGGCGGACCAGTTCGTCGTCCCAGGTCCCGCGGCGGATGTCGAGAAGGAGCGTTCGAGACGCGTTCGAGACGTCGGTGATGTGGGTCTGACCGCCCGTCAGCCGCCAGATCAGGAACGATTCGACGGTCCCGGCGGCAAGCTCACCGCGGTCGGCCCGGGGACGAAGGGTCGGATCCTCGGCAAGGATCTGGCGGAACTTCGGGCCGCTGAAATAGGCATCGATCGGGAGCCCGGTCCGGTCGCGAACCAGGGCCTCGTGGCCGGCGGCCCGGAGGGCCTCGCAGAACGGCGCCGTCACCCGACTCTGCCAGACGATCGCGTCGGCGACGGGGGCACCGCTCGCCCGGTCCCAGACGACGGCGGTCTCGCGCTGGTTCGTGATCCCGATCGCCTCGACCCGGTCGGCGCCACCGATCGCCTCGATCACCTCGTGCGCGGTCGCCAGCTGGGCGGCCCAGATCGCCTCCGGATCGTGGCGGACGTCGCCCGGGGCCGGGTAGCGCTGCTCGAACTCGCGCTGGGCGACGGCCACGATCCGGCCGGACCGGTCCACGGCGATCGTCCGGGCGCTCGTCGTCCCTTCGTCGAAGGCCACGATGACGCGGTCCGAGGATTTCATCGATGGCGATGGCGCGGCGCTAGTGGCCGCGAGCGGCGGACGTCAGCCGGCCCGTCATCCCGGATTGCCGGCAACGGGCCGTCACGGAACTGCGAATTCGCTGCGGGCGCCGGCCAGGAAAGCATCGACCTCTGCCGCCTGGCGCGCCTCGTCCCAGTCCAGCTCCGCGCCGACGATCGCGGCCACTCGCGGGGCGAGAGCGGCAGCTCGATCCGGCAGCTCCTGGACGATCCGCATTCGGCGGGCGAGGACGTCGTCGATCGAGAGGGCGAGCTCGTGACGGGCGGCCCAGGCAACCTCGGCCTCGAGATGGTCCTCGCCGTCGACGAGGCGACCGAGCAGCCCGAGCTCGCGACCGAGCGCCACGACGTCCGGCGCCGCTGTCCCGTGGCGGGCCACGAGCCGGGCGGCCACCGCGGGCTCGAGCGCGGCCGCCGTCCCGAGCGCCGCCGCGACCCCGTCGAGGGCCGCCCGATCGGCCGCTCCGACCAACCGCCGGGTCACCGTCCTGGTCGGCCGGGTCCGCGGATCCTCACCGAGAACGCCCAGGGCCGCATCGACCGTCTGCTCCGCCATCAGCCGGTACGTCGTGTACTTGCCGCCACTGACCCGGACGAGCCCGTTGCCCTCGACGACGACCCGGTGCTCGCGCGACGCGGTCACGGTCGAGCCGCCCGACGGCGCAATGAGCGGGCGGAGGCCGGCATACGTTCCGACGACGTCGTCGCGGGTGAGCCCGACGTCGAGCACGTGGTTGACCGCGGCGAGCAGCTCGTCTACCTCGTCGCGGCCGGCGGTCGGGCGGTCGATCGGGCCGGAATAGGGCGCGTCCGTCGTCCCGACCAGCCAGAAATGCGGCCATGGGACGAGGAAGACGACCTTGCCCGGGACCCGGATGGTCAGCCCGACATCACTTGGGATTCGCGAGCGGGGCACGACGAGATGCGCGCCGCGGCTCGGCAGGAGACGGGTCGAGCCGCCCGACAGCGGCGACGCCGGATCGGCGCCCCAGACGCCGGTCGCATCGATCACGACGTTCGCCCGGATCTCGAGATCGGACCCGCCGAGCCCGTCCCGGACGCGCGCCCCGACGACCCGGCCGCCTTCCTCGACGAGTGAGCCGGCCGTCGCCCGGGTGACGATCGTCGCGCCGTCCTCCTGGGCCGAGCGGGCGACGGCGAGCGTGTAGCGAGCGTCGTCCTCGACCCCGTCATGAAAGAGCAACCCACCGCGGAGACCCGTGCGGCGCATCGCCGGAGCGTGGTCGACGACCTGGCCCACCGACAGGTGGCGGTGCCAGCCACCGTCCTTGCGAGCCCCGAGGAGGTCGTAGAGGGTCATCCCGGCCTGATAGAAGACTCTCGTCGCGATCGGCGGACCGAACAGCGGGAAGAGGAGTGGCTGGATCGTCACGAGGTGCGGAGCGAGATCGAGGATCCGCGATCGCTCGGTCAGCGCCTCGCGGACGAGCCCGAAGCGATATTGCTCGAGATAGCGAAGGCCGCCGTGGATCAGCCGCGACGACCGCGACGACGTGCCGACCGCGATGTCGTCGCGCTCGACCAGTCCGACGCGCAGCCCGCGCGTGGCGGCGTCGAGGGCCGCGCCGCAGCCGACGATCCCGCCGCCCACCACGAGCACGTCCAGCTGGTCAGCGGCGAGTGTCGCCAGATCGCGGTCGCGGGCGGCAAGCGGCGCGGCGGTCACCGGCGGACGGGGCCCCGGGCCCGGACCAGCGTCCGGACCCGGACCGCGGTCGATGGCTCCCGGGCGCAACAACCCGAGGGGTAGCTCATCGGTCTGGACCGTTTGGTCGGCTGATCTGCCACAGGACCGCGGCCGTCCCTACGAGGAGCACCACGATCAGGAGCGGCGTCCGCAGCACGACGTCCTTGAGATCACCGGGCAGCAGGTACGTGACCACCCCCGCGAGCAGGACGGCGACCACGACGAGCTCGCCGACGAGCAACGCGTCGCGGAGGCCCGGGTTGCGACCGCCCTTCTCCTCGGCCGACGGGCGGCCGATAGTGGAGGGCGGCGGGCCGGCGACCGGCTCAGCCACGGTCGGCCTCCTGCGGGATCCCGATCGGCGCGACGAGGATCCGGCCGGCGAGCGCCTTGCCATTGCGCGTCGCAAGGCCGGTCTTGGGGCGGTGAAACGTGATCGTCAGGTCCGCCCGGACCGCCGGATCGGATGGATCCCCGCTTGTGAGGTCGATCGCGGTGGGCGAATCCACGGCCAGGATCGGGACCAGATCGGCGCGAGATCGGTTGATCAGCTCGACGGCCGATCGGATCGGCTCGCGGAGTGGGCCACGGACCCCGGTCCCGAGGAGGGCATCGATGATGACGGCCGCTTTCTCGATCCCGTGACCGAGCATTGCAACGTCGCGCGCGACCGGCGTGTGGACGATCGTGACCTGCTCATCACGGACGATCCGATCCCAGTTCCGGGCGGCATCCGGCGTCGTCGGCCGGGCGCTCGATGCGACGAGGGCAACGACCACCCGAGCGCCCGCCGCGGCGAGGCGGCGAGCCGCGACGAGTCCGTCGCCGCCGTTGTTGCCGGGCCCCACCAGGATCACGACGGGGCCCTGTCCCCAACGTCCCGTGTCGATGGCCAGGGCTCGGGCGGCCGCCGCCACCGCCGTTCCGGCGTGCTCCATGAGCCGCTCGCCGGGGACCCCGAGCGCCTGGGCGCGGCGGTCCGCGCCGGTCATCGCCGCGGCGGTCATCGGTGGCCGGGCAGCTGCATCGGCCCAGTGGCGGCGGAGGTCCCGGAGGTCGAGCTCCATCAGCTCCGGGTCGTCCGCGGGCAGGGGACGATCGCCCGGCCGGATCGTCGCCGGCACGGGCGGCTCCGCGGACGCGCGCGACGAGGAGGCGGGCGGTGTCATGACCGGCGAAGCGTAGCCGATCCTGCCCGGCCCGCCGTCGTCCTGGCCCGGCCGCGTCGGACGGCGGCGCGGCGCGGCGCGGGGCGGCATCAGGTGATCTCGGCATCGGTCGGCAGCCGGGCGAACGCCGGGCGCTCGGGATCGCGCTCGATCACGTGGTCCCGCGCAAGCGCCGCGAGGGCGCCGACAACCGCCGTGTCGTCGTGGTCACCGAATGGCCCGCTGATCTCGGTCCAGTCGCTGCCGTCCGCCCCGCGGAGGCGATCGACGATCCGGCCGCGCAGCCAGCGAGTGGTGGCACGAAACGGGATCGCGCTGGCGCGCGCGCGCGAGGCTGTCACCGTGGCCGGCCGGCTCTGCGCTGAAGTCCCGGAGGCAGCCTCGTCCGGCGCGACTCCGGCGGACAGTCCGGCGACGGTCCGGCACCACGGCCGGAGCGGACATTCGGCGCATCGGGGTTCGCGCGGGCGGCAGAGCGTGGCCCCGATGTCCATGACCGCATGGGTCCAGTCGGCGGGGCGCCCCGGGTCGACCGACGCATCCGCGACCGCCTGCAGCCAGGCCGGGGATGGCGTCGCGTCGGCGGCGAGCGATCGCCCGAGCACCCGCCGGACGTTCGTGTCGACCGCGCCGACGCGTCGGCCGAAGGCAATCGATGCGACCGCTCGGGCCGTGTACGGACCGATCCCCGGGAGCCGTTCGAGCGCCGCAACGTCAGTCGGGACGCTGCCGCCGTGGTCGGTGAGGATGGCCTGCGCGGTACGGCGGAGGTTCAGCGCACGCCGGTCGTAGCCCATCCCCCGCCACGCTCGGAGGACATCCGCGGGCGTCGAGGCGGCAAGTGCGGCGACGGTCGGAAACCGATCGAGGAACCGCGCCCAGGTCTCGACGACCCGCGAGATCTGCGTCTGCTGGGCCATGACCTCCGAGACGAGGATCGCGTATGGGTCGCGAGTCGTTCGAAATGCCAGGGCGCGGCCACGAGCGTCGTACCAGGCGAGGACGGCGGCGCGTGCCTCGGCCGGGAGCCCAGATGGCGGAACGGTCGGCGACGGCATCGAGCGCGAGCGTAGCATCGGGCCGGGAGCCGACGAGCCGACGGGCCGCCCAAAGTGACGCGGGGCGATCGGCGGGCCGGGATCCCGGTCAGCTCGATCCGCGATGCGGTCGCGGCCCGATCGCCGTCGCGGCCCGGCGCGGCCCGATCGCCGATTGCTCGCCGGGTGAACCCCGCGCGACTACCGACGGCCGTCGACAGGCCGTGACGTGCAGTCGTTAGCGGCAGCTGGCTAACCGAAGCGGGAGCGACCGGCGTTTCGGGCGATGCTGGTCACGCGGTGATCACTCGATGCGCGATCGGGAGTCGGGCGTTCACTCGGTGCACGTTCAGGAGTTCGGGAGTGCGGGTTCCGCGGCGGGCGACCGGACCGGCCGCCAGCCGGACGACATTCAGATCTTGAGCATCACGTGCTTGACGACGGTGTAGTCCTCGACCGCGTACATGCTCTGGTCCTTGCCGTAGCCCGATTCCTTGAACCCGCCGTGGGGCATCTCGGACACGAGCATGAAGTGGTCGTTGATCCAGACCGTCCCGAACTGGATCGCCTTGGCGACCCGCATCCCGCGCCCGGCGTCGGACGTCCAGACGGACGCGGCCAGCCCGAACCGGACGTCGTTGGCCCACTTGATCGCCTGCTCCTCGTCGCTGAAGCGCTGGACGGTGACGACCGGCCCGAACACCTCGTCCTGGACGATCTCGCTCCCCTGGTCCGGACCGGAGATCACGGTCGGCTCGTAGAACGCGCCGGGCCGGTCCGGCCGGACGCCGCCAGTCACGATCTCGACCCCGCCCGCGCCACGCGCCCGGTCGACCATCCCCTGGACCTTGTCGGCCTGGGCCTGGGCGATGAGCGAACCCATCTCGATGTCGTCGCCCTCGGCCGGGTCGCCCCACTTGATCGACTTGACCTGGTCGGACAGCTCCGCGACGAAGCGGTCGTAGATCTTCGGGCCGGCAATGACCCGGGTGGCGGCGGTGCAGTCCTGCCCGGCGTTCCAGTAGCCCCACAGCTTGATCGCCTCGGCGACCGCGTCGAGGTCGGCGTCGTCAAAGATGATGACCGGCGCCTTCCCGCCGAGCTCGAGATGGAGGCGCTTGACCTTGTCCGCGGCGACCCTCGCGATGTGCTTGCCGGTGTCCGTGTCGCCGGTGACCGAGATCATCCCGACCTTCGGGTGTCCGACCAGCGCGTCGCCGATCCCGGCACCCGTGCCGGTGATGACGTTGAGAACGCCCGGGGGCAGGATGTCGGCGGCGATCTCGGCGAGAACCAGGGCGGTCAGCGGGGTCCGGGCCGACGGCTTCAGGACGACCGTGTTGCCTGCGGCGAGGGCCGGCCCGATCTTCCAGCCGGCCATCATGATCGGATAGTTCCAGGGCGCGATCGACGCGACGACGCCGACCGGCTCGCGCCGGATCATCGACGTGTGGCCGGCCATGTATTCGTTGGCGGCCTTGCCCTCGAGGAGACGCGCGGCGCCGGCGAAGAAGCGGAGGTTGTCGACGACGACCGGGACCTCGTCGATCGCCGCACCGACCGGCTTGCCGGCGTTCTGGCTCTCGAGCCGGCCGATCTCCTCGCCGCGCGCCTCGAGCGCGTCTGCAAGCTTCAGCAGCGCATTGGAGCGCTCGGCCGGGGTCGCACTGCCCCATGCCGGAAACGCCTTGTCAGCGGCCTGGACCGCTCGGTCGACGTCCTCCGCGGAGCTCTTCGGGACCCTGGCGATGACCTGGTCGTTGGCCGGGTTGATCACGTCGAGGGTCTCGCCGGACGCGGCGTCCACCCACGATCCGTCGATGAACTGCTGGTAGGTCTTGACGGCCTCGAGCGTGTCGGTCATGGCTGGACTCCTGACGCTGACGGCGACGGGCCGGACGGGCCGGACCGGAAGATGGATCGCGGACTGGTCCTGTCATTGTGCTCCGAGCGGGTGCCGTCGTCGCCGACGTCGGCCGGCCGTCCCACTCGCCGGATCAGCCGGGACGCACCGCGTCGTGACGCGGGCGGGTCTGGTGCCTGGGCGCACCATCCGAAGGACCAATGGGCGGTTCGGTGCGGTAGGACCTATTTCCCAGCCGTCGGCGGCCAGATAGGCTACGCCCTCGATCCGGTCGGGGGGGCCGGGCTCTCCGACAAGCCATGAGTTGCGACGGGGGTTTCGAACGTGGCGGACCGGGTCCGACGGGTCATTCGCGATCACGGCCGACTGGCTGTTGATGTAGACGCCATCGCCGACGACGCCAACCTGTACGAGGTCGGCATGACCTCCCACGCCAGCGTCAACTTGATGCTTGCGCTCGAGGAGGAGTTCGACGTCGAGTTCCCCGATGCCATGCTCCGCCGGAACGTGTTCGAAAGCATCACGGCGATCTCCGGAGCCCTCACCAGCCTCGGGGTCCAGGCGTGATCGTCGAGGTCGATCGTGACGCCGCATTCCGGGCTGCGATCCGAACCCTCGCTACCGACATCGCCGGAATCCACGCCGACTCGGTCGATCGTGAGGCGCGGTTCCCGATCGAATCCGTCGATGGCCTCCGGGCGATCGGTGGACTGTCCGCGTTCGTCCCCACCGAGCTCGGCGGGGACGGCGTCGCCTTCGCGACGATCGCGGATGCTGCGTTCGAGCTCGGACGGCGCTGCGCGGCCAGCGCGATGGTGTTCGCGATGCATCAGATCCAGGTCGCGACTCTTGTCCGCCACGCGCAGCCGGGATCGTCGTTCGAGCAGTACCTCCGCGACCTGCCCCGAACCCAGCGGCTGATCGCTTCGGTGACGTCCGAGATCGGCACGGGCGGCGACCTCGGCCGCTCGATCGCGGCCGTCACCGAGGTGGGTCCCCGGAGATCCTTCGAGAAGCAGGCGCCGACGGTCTCGTACGGCGCCCATGCCGACGACTTCCTCACGACGCTCCGCCGCAGCCCGGACGCGGAGCCGGGCGACCAGGTCGTCGCCCTGACCAGCCGCGATCAGACGAGCCTCGAGCCGCTGGGTTCCTGGGACCCGCTCGGCATGCGTGGAACATGCTCGCCGGGGTTCAAGGTCCGCGCAGCGTTCGATCCGGACCAGGTCCTGCCGACGCCGTTCTCGACCGTCGCGGCCGAGTCGATGGTCCCGATCTCGCACCTGCTCTGGTCCCACGTCTGGCTGGGCATAGCGACGGACGCGTTCGATCGGGCGCGCGCCTTCGTTCGCGGCCAGGCGCGGCAGCGTCCGGGCGAGGTCCCGCCGACCGCCGCTCGCCTGTCGCACCTGATGAGCAGCCTCGCCCTCCTTCGCGCCGAGGTCCACTCCGAGTTGGCCTCGTTCCTCGCCGCGTCCGCCACGCCGGATCGGGAGCAGCTCTCGACGATGGCCCAGATCCTGCGCAACAACAACCTGAAGATCGCGGCGTCGGAGCAGACGCCGCGGATCTGCCTGGACGCCCTCGAGATCTGCGGGATCGCCGGCTACCGCAACGACTCGCCGTTCAGCGTCGGCCGCCACCTGCGCGACGCATTGTCCGGCCCCTTGATGGTCGCCAACGAGCGGATCCACCAGACGAACGCCAGCCTGCTCCTCGTCGCCAAGGACGTCTGACCGTGGCGACAGCCGACCTGCGCGCCGGATTCCTGGAGTCGCTCTTCACGGCCGGCCATCTCATTCCGACCGGCGCCCGCGGGGTGTACGGGCGAGGGTCGACGTTCGAGGCGATTCGTGAAGGGTTCGACCGGCTGGTGACCCGGGCGGCCGCCGCCGAGGGCGCCGAGCGCCTCCGGTTCCCACCGCTGATCCCGCGCGCAACCTTCGAATCAAGCGGCTACCTGCGCTCGTTTCCTCACCTCGCCGGGACAATCTTCGGCTTCGACGGCTCGGAGGCCGCGGCCGCCGAGCAGTTCGAGACGGCGAGCCGCCATGACGACTGGTCGGGCTTCCAGACGATGACCGACCTCGTCCTCGTGCCCGCGGCGTGCTATCCGATCTACCCGGCGATCGCGGCGCGGCCGCCGCTCGCCGGCCTCGGCGCGACCATCGACCCGGGCGGTTCCTACGTGTTCCGGCACGAGCCCTCGGATGATCCGGCTCGGCTCCAGATGTTCCACATGCGCGAGCTCGTCCGGATCGGCCCGCCCGACGCGGTCCTCGCCTGGCGCGATGCCTGGATCGGGCGCGGCCTGGGCCTGCTGCGCGGCCTCGGTTTGGACGTGGAGTCGGACCTCGCCGCCGATCCGTTCTTCGGCCGATCCGGACGGATGCTGGCCGCGAGCCAGCGCGAGCAGCAGCTGAAGATCGAGCTGCTCGTCCCGATCTCCGGGCCGCAGCGGACGGCCGTGGCCTCGTTCAACTACCACCAGTCGTACTTCGCGGCTCTCCATGGCATCCGCCGGGCCGACGCCGGCGAAGTCCACACCGCGTGTCTCGGCTTTGGCCATGAGCGGATCGTGCTCGCGCTCCTGTGGGCCCACGGCCTCGATCCGGCGGACTGGCCGGCGGACGTTCGGACCGAGATCGGGTTGTGAGCGCGGTCGCCGCCACGGGCCCGGCCGCCCTGCTCGGGCTCGATCCGGCCACCTATCACCCGCACCGGGTCCACGCCGACGATCGGACCTATCCCGAGACGAACTGCTACACCGACCTCCTGATCGAGCTCCTCCACGCCCGGGGCGACGAGCCGCTCGCGGCCCTCGGGTCCACGGTGCGCCTGGATTTCGAGACCGATCAGTGGACCTTCTTCAAGCCCGCCCAGGCCGACCTCGAGGACCTCTTCGGCGTCGACATCCACGAATCGCAGCCGTATCGGTCGTTGCCTGCCCAGATCGAGGAAACACTGCGCGACGGCCGGACCATCACCGTGGAGGTCGATGGCTGGTACCTCCCGGACACCTCCGCGACGAGCCACCACCGGGAGCACGTCAAGACCACGATCGCGATCGAGGCCATCGACCCCGCCCGCGAGCGTCTGGTCTACTTCCACAACACGTCGCTGTACGCAGTCGATGGCGCGGACTATCGGGGCGTGCTTCGCACCGGAACCGGCAACGGAGCGGAGACGCCCCTCCCCTATGTCGAGCTCGTCAGCTTCGATGCCGGCCCGCGTCTTGCCGGCGCGGCCCTCCGCGAGGCAGCGCTGGCGGCCACGCGACGGCATCTCGGCCGGCTGCGCCCGGGCAATCCCTACGATCGGTTCGGGACCCGCCTCCAGACGGAACTGCCGCGTCTGCTCGAGGGCGACGAGGCGGCCTATCACGCCTATGCCTTCGCGACCGTCCGGATGGCCGGGGCCGGATTCGGCCTCCTAGCAGCCCACGTCGACTGGCTGCTGGGCCCGGACGGCCGGCCGGTCAGCGAGCCCCTCGAGCGAATCGTCGAGGGCAGCAAGCTGCTCGCCTTCAAGCTTGCCCGCCGCCGGGCATTCGACCCGGGGCCAACGATCGACGCGATGGGCGCCGCCTGGGTCCTGGCGATCGCGGAGCTGACCGATCGGCTGGCGGGTCGGTGACGGGGACCGCCGCGCCGCCGGTTGGCCCACGGGCACTCGTCCAACGGCGGCGCCTCGATACCGGGTGGGAGGCGGCCCTGGTCGACCCATCCGGATCGCCGGACCCGGACTTCGCCTGGATGCCCGCATCGGTCCCGGGCACGGCCGCCGGCGTCCTGCGCGCGGCCGGGCGCGAGATCGATCGCGATCTGGACGACACGGACTGGTCGTTCCGGACGACGTTCGACGCTGAGCCCGCCGGCGGCGGCGAGGAAGTCGTGCTCCGGATCGGTGGGATCGCGACCTTGGCGACGGTGCACTTGAACGGGCAGCCGATCCTGGCGAGCGCGTCGATGTTCGCGGAGCACGTCATCGACGTAGGGGCGCTCCTCGTCGGCCGGAACGAGTTGCGGATCGATTGTCACGCCCTCGGTCCCGAGCTCGCCCGACCGCGCCGGCCCCGAGCGCGCTGGCGTTCGCGACTCGTCGCCGACGGCGCGCTCCGCTGGTTCCGAACCACGCTCCTGGGGCGTGCTCCGGGTTTCGCGCCGGGCCCCGCGATCGTGGGCCCGTGGCGACCGATCGAGCTGGAGCGACGAGTCGGCATCGTCGTCGAGGACGTCCGCATTCGCCCATCGGTGGCCGCCGACGGGTGTGGAATCCTGTCACTTTCTGCCGCCATTCGCGAGTTGGGCGAGCACCAGGTCCTCGCCGCCACCGTTCATCTTTCGGGCCCGTCTGGTCGCCACCAGCTCTCGCTTGCCCTCGACCAGCCCGCCGAGGCGGGAGCCGATGGAGCTGCCGGGCAACGCCGCGTGGCGGGCGAGCTCCGTGTCCACGACGTTGCCCGGTGGTGGCCGCATACGCATGGTGAGCCCGCCCTGCACGAGGTTCGGCTCGAGCTCGAGACGTCCGACGGGCCGCGATCCATGGGCCTGGGTCGGGTTGGCTTCCGGACGATCGCGCCCGGCGCCGCGGGTCACCGGGTCGAGGTCGATGGGCTGGACTTCCGGGTCAACGAACGGTCGGTCTTCCTGCGTGGCGCGGTCTGGACGCCGGCCGATCCGGATACGCTGACCGCCACCGAGCCGCTCCTCCTCGCGGTCCTCGTCCGGGCCCGCGATGCCGGGCTCAACCTGCTCCGGATTCCGGGCTTCGCCGCCTACGAGGACGACGCATTTCACGCCCTCTGCGACGAGCTCGGGATCCTCGTCTGGCAGGATCTCACGTTCGCCAATCTCGATTACCCGTTCGCCGACCCGGCGTTCCGGGCCCTGGCCCTCGCCGAGGTGCGCTGGGCGATCGACCGCCTCGCCGGGCGACCGAGCGTCGCGATCATCTGCGGCAACAGCGAGATCGAACAGCAGGTGGCAATGGTCGGGCTCCCGAGCGAGCTCGGGCGGGCTGACTTCTTCGCGACCGAGGTCCCGGCCCTGATGGAAGCTGGCGGAACCGACGCGATCTACATTCCCTCGACCCCTTTCGGCGGAGACCGCCCATTCCAGACGGACGTCGGGATCGCCAACTACTACGGGGTCGGTGGCTACCGTCGGCCCCTCGAGGATGTCCGGCAGGCCAGGGTCCGCTTCGCCGCAGAGTGTCTCGCCTTCGCGAACATCCCCGATGACGACGCCCTCGCATCGCTCGAGGCCCCGGTCACCAACCAGGCGGGCATTCCGGTCGCGGTTGGCGGTCCGGCGTGGAAGGCCGGCGTCCCGCGCGACAACGGCGCGGGGTGGGACTTCGAGGACGTCCGCGACCACTACCTGGCTGCGCTGTACGACGTGGACCCCATCGAGCTCAGGAGCACAGATCCGGCACGCTATCTGGCGCTCGGTCGGCTCGCCAGTGGTGAGGCCATGGCGCATGTGTTCGGGGAGTGGCGGCGCACAGGCTCCAGATGCGGTGGCGGCATCGTGCTCTGGCTGCGCGACCTCCGCCCCGGCGCGGGCTGGGGGGTCCTCGACCACCGCGGCGAGCCAAAGGTCGCCTGGCACCACCTCCGCCGGGCGCTGGCTCCGATCGCGGTCTGGATGACCAACGAGGGCCTGAACGGCATCCACGTCCACGTCGCCAACGACCGGCCGACCGCGCTCCATGCCCGTCTCCGCGTCGCGTTCTACCAAGACGACGAGGTCCGCGTCGACGAGGCTGTGACAGACCTCCGGATCGGCCCGGCCGAGACGATCGAGCGCGATGTGGAGGCTCTCCTCGGCCGCTTCGTCGATGCCTCGTGGGCGTACCGGTTCGGGCCTGCGACCCGGACGCTCATCGTCGCCAGCCTCGAAACGACCGATGCAGGACCCAGCGCCAACACGACCGGACCGATGCTCCTGTCCCAGGCGTTCCAGTTCCCCACCGGACGACCGAATCGCGCGGAGCCGGCGTTGCGGCTCGGTCTCGCGGGCGTCGTCGTCGCGGGCCGGGACGGCCCCACCCAGGTGGAGCTCAGCACGCGCCGCTACGCCCACGGCGTTCGCCTGCGCGTCCCCGGGTTCGTGGCCGATGACGATGCCTTCGGCCTGGAGCCCGGCCCGACCCGCACGATCGCGCTCCGGCCGGACGGCACCGGCCGATCGTTCGTCGGCGGCAGCGTGACAGCGGCCAACCTCGTCGGGTCCATCGCCCTCGGCGCCGGGTCCGGCGTCGAGTCCGGCGGCGGCGCTGAGGTCCCGCTCGCATGACCCTCGCGAGCCGACCGATCTACCTGGCGCTTGAGCCGGACCCGGTCTTCGGCTGGTTCCATCCTGCCGAGCCCGCACCGGATTCCCGGTCGGCGATCCTGATCGTTCCACCCTGGGGCTGGCACGAGGTCGCGTCCTATCGCAGTCGCCGAGCCTGGGCTGAGCGCCTCGCGGCGGACGGGCACCCGACGCTCCGGATCGACCTGCCGGGCACTGGCGACAGCGGCGGAACCGCGTCCGGTCCAGATCGGGTGGCCGCCTGGATCCGATCGATCCACACCGCGGTCGCGTGGCTCCGCGACGAGACGGACAGCGCGACGGTGGCGGTGATCGGCATGGGGCTCGGAGCGTTGTTGGCCGCCCGCGCGATCGCCGCCGGGGCCGCCATCGACGAGCTCGTCGGATGGGCCATTCCGTCGACCGGCCGCGAGGAGGTTCGCCGCCAGCGCGCCTTCGCCCGCCTGCAGCCGGATCGCTACTCGCTGACCGAGCGTGAGCCGGCGATGCTTCCAGACGGCTGGCTCGAGGTGAACGGCTTCGTGCTGTCGGCCGCGACGATTCGCGACCTGGAGCCCCTCCGCTTCCCCGACGCGTCGATCGGCGACTGCCGGCGCGTCCTCCTGCTCGAGACCGACGGGATTGCCGTTCCGGAGGCGATCGTTCGCGACATCGCCGCGTTCGGCGCCCTGGTCGACGTCCGACCAGGACCGGGTTGGCAGTCGATGACGTTCCATCCCCAGCATGACGAGCCGCCGCTCGCGGTCTTCGACACCGTCGCCGGCTGGCTGGCCGGCGCGACGGCGGAGCGCGCGGTCGTGCCGAAGCGCCCATTGCCTCGGACGGACGCCGCAGACGCGCCCGCGTCGACGGTCCTCGCCATCGACGGCGTCCGGATCCGCGAATCGGCGATCCTCATCGGCGAGACAGGCCGCCAGCGGTTCGCGATCCTCGCCGAGCTGGAGGCCCCGCCCCCGACGCCCATCGCTGCCGTGTTCCTGAACGCGGGGGCCGTCCGCCGGATCGGCCCGAACCGGATCTGGGTCGACGCAGCGCGGCGCTGGGCGCAGCACGGCGTTCCAAGTCTCCGGATCGACCTCGAGGGAATCGGCGATTCGGACGGAGATGCCGCGCGCTACGAGGATGTCGGCCACTTCTACGCCCGCGAGGAGCTCGCCGCCCAGATCCGCGCCTTCAGCGACGACCTGCTCCGGCGAACCGGGGCCGGGTCGCTGATCCTCGCCGGACTGTGTGCCGGCGGGTACTGGGCGTTCAACGCCGCCGCCGGCGACGAGCGCGTCGTGGCCGCGTACCTCCTGAACCCAGGCGCTCTGGAGTGGCGGACGAGCCTCGTCCGTACCCGGAACGCACGCAGGCTGCGGCGGCTCGCCGATCCGGCCTGGTGGCGGCGTCTCATCCGCGGCCAGGTGCGGGCCGACCGGATCCGGACGATCGCGCGGGCGGCGGGCGGCGAGCTTCTTGCCCGCGTGCCGAGCCGGTCGCCGCGCGGCGGCGCGACGGCGAGTCCGGCGGCGAGCCCGGCCGGGGGAGGGCTCGCCGAATCCACCGGGCGCCGCGGGCTGCTCGCGCCCGAGGCGATCCTCGACCGCCTTCGTGAGCGCCGGGCGTCGGTCCTGCTGGCGTTCTCGTCGGATGAGGCCCTCCACGAGGAGCTCGAACGGGCCGGCCTGATCGGGCGGATCGCGGAGTGGCCCAATGTCCGGCTCGATCGGCTGCCCGGCCGCGACCACACGCTGCGCCCGATCGTCGCCCAGCAGGCGGTCCATGACCTGCTGGATCGAGCAATGGCCGACGAGCTTGCCCGGGCCCGCGTCGGATCGGACACGGGGGCCGCCTGATGGTTGCCATGCCCGACCGATCCCGACCCCCCATGTCCGTCGTCGACGACCTCGTCGAGGATGTGTCCGTCGCGCAGCTGCCTGACGTGACCCCGGACGAGATCCGGCTCGCCTTCCGCCAGCTCGCAGCGACGGTCTCGGTCGTCACGCTGCACGGGCGCGATGGCCGGCCTCGGGGCATGACGGCGACATCGATGTCCGCCCTGTCGATCCATCCGCCGACGCTGCTCGTATGCGTCGATCGCGCGACGCGGACCCACCGCGAGCTGGCCGGTGCGACCGCCTTCGGGGTCGACCTCCTCGCCGCCGACCAGCAGGATGTCGCGGTCTTCTGCGCGCGGCGCGGCACCGACAAGGTCCTCCCGGCCCGCTGGCTCGACCCGATCGGCAACCCCGAGTCGGCTGAGCCACCGCGGATCGGCGGAGCGCTCGTCCAGTTCGGGTGCACGATCGAGGCGATCCACCCGGCCGCGACCCATGACATCGTGATCGGCCGGATCCGGACGGTGACGATCGCCCGAGACAAGGCGCCGCTCCTCTACCAGGACGGAGCGTTTCGCCACCTCGCCGCCGACCACGTGTCGTTCGCGGCGGCCGTCGACGAGGCCGACGAAAGCTGATCAGGCAGCCGCTCGGGAACCGCGGTCGGCGCTCCCAGCTGCGCCGACTGTCGGACCGGGCGACGCTGCCCGCGCCGCCCGCCACCACGGGATGGTCGCCCGCTCTGCAGCGACGACGAGGCCGTGCAGCCCGATGCTCAGGACTGCCGTCAGAAGGATCGCCCCGAAGACGAGGTCCGTCCGGAACGAGCGCTGGCTCAGCTGCATCCAGATCCCGAGACCGTCCGTTGCACCGACGTACTCGGCGATGACCGCGGCCACGACGGCGTAGGTCGCCGAGATCCGGAGTCCCGTGAAGAACCCGGGCAGGCCCGACGGCCAGCGGACCTTCCGGAACGTCTGGCCGGGCGACGCGCCGAGGGAGTGCATCAGGTCGGTCGCCTCGACCGTCGTCGCGGCAAAGCCGTCGAGGAGCGAAATCGTGATCGGGAAGAAGGTGACGAGCACGACCACGAGGACCTTCGGCAGCAGCCCGAACCCGAACCAGACCACGATGAGCGGCGCGATCGCGACGATCGGGACCGTCTGCGAGGCGACGAGAAGGGGGACGACCGCCCGCCGAACCCAGGCGATCCGATCGAGGACCACGGCCAGGACGGTGGCCGCCGCGATCGACAGGCCGAAGCCGACGACCGTCTCGACCAGCGTCGGCAGGGTGTGGCGGATCGCCTCGTCCCGGAACTCCCAGAGCGCTCCGACAACCTGCGACGGAGCAGGCAACACGAACGGGCTGACACCCGATGTCCGGGCGTACGCCTCCCAGGCTCCGAGCAGGGCCACGACGAGCGCGATGGGCGGTCCGAACCGGCGGATCGCGGTCTCGTGGGCCGGGCCATCCACCTCCGTCGCGCCCCGCCCGGTCAAGGCAGGAAGTCGTTCGTGAACAGCCGGGCGTAGTCGAGCGGCTTCCCGAGCGGCTTTCCGGAACCGTCGCCAAGGAGACCCTGGTCGTAGAGGAATGCCGAGTAGCCGGTCCAGCGCTCGAGCGTCTGTGTCCCGAACCGGCCGGCGCCATCAACGAGGTAGTTCCCGCTGGCAAGGAACTCCTGGCTCGCCTGCGGCAGCGCCTTGTTGGCATCGAATGTGCCGGGGTTCTCCGACACGAGAAGCGCCGCTGCGTCGTCGGGGTGCTCGGCGGCGAACTGGAAGCCCCTGGCCGTGGCACCCACGAAGCGCCTGGCGGCGTCCGGGTTCTGGTCGAGCCACTGCCGGTCGCAGGCGAGGACGACCTGGTAGTAGTCGGGGAAGCCGTAGTCGGCGAACTGGAAGTAGCGGAGCTTGATCCCGCGCTGCTCCGCCTCGACGCCTTCCCAGGCGGTGAACGGGATCGTGAAATCGGCCTGATGCTGGTACAGGGCCTCATAGGCTGCGGCGTCGAGGGTCGCGGTCTTGAAGGTGCCCTTGCCGCCATCGGCCTTGATCACGAACTTGAGCGTGGGGTCCTCGTTCGGGTAGCCGAACCCAGCGTACGTCCTGCCGTCGAGGTCGCGCGGCCGCTCGATCGGGCTGGCCGCGAGCACCCCGATCGCGGAGGCCGTCTTCTGGAGGATCGCGGCGACACTGACGATGTCGGCTCCGGCAGCGACGGCAAATGTCATCGAATCCTGGAAGCTGATGCCACATTCGGCCTGGTGGGCGGCCAGGAGTGTCTCGGGGGTGGCCGTCGCGTACGGGAGGATCTGGAAGTCGATCGCGGCGTCCTTGTAGAGGCCGTGGGCGCGGGCGACGAAGAACCCGGTGTGATCCGTGTTCGGCGTCCAGTCGAGGGCGAGCCGGACGGTCGCGGTCGGCGGCGTCGGGGTCCGGCTCGGCGCCGTGGAGGAGTTCGGCGTCGGCGCGCCGGATGCGGCGGCCGATGGTGAGGCGGGACGGGACGGGGCGGCGGTCGGGTTCGCGGACCCGCAGCCCGCGACGGCAAGGACCAGGGCAACCAGCAGACTCGACGATTTCACGGACTCGACCTCGGGCGCGATTCACAGCGATGCCGCCCCTGGGAAGTCCCGGGACGGCAGCATCGAGTCTCATGGGCCTGCTTCCTTCGCTGGTATGAGCCAGATCAGGTTCGGCGGGTCTGTGGCGGGTGCCACACTCTCAGCGCATTCGCGCTCCCCGGAGGCGGTATTCAATTGCAAGGAGAATAGCACCGCAGTCAGGCGTCCTCGGCGGAGCGCAGAGTGGCCGTCAGCCAGGCGATGACCGCAGAGATCACCGCCGGACCCTCGGGCTCGTTGTGGCTCTCGTGGCGCAGACCCGCCAGGGTGCGTCGTTCCACGCCGGGAACCGCGGCCAGCGGTGCGCTCGCGACCGTCGGCACCAGGCGGTCGTCCTCGCCGTGGTAGACGAGGGTCGGGATCGCCAGCCGGCCCAACGCCATCCGGACCCGGGCCTGCTCGGCCAGCGCCGCGGCGCCGAACCGGAACGTCGTCGCGTGCTGGTTCAGGGAATCGGCGACGTAGGCCGCCCCGACCGCCGGGTCGCGCGACAGGATGGCCCCGTCGAAATCGTTCTTCAGCACGCCGGTCGGCCTGACCGAGCTCAGGACGCGCGCGACCGCCCGCTTCCAGGCCGGAATCGTCGAGTCGAGGGCGGGGGCGCTCAGGACGAGGACATCCGGCAGCGGCCGGGGCGGATCGGCGACCGCGTAGCCCAACGCGATCAGCCCGCCGAGCGAATGGGCGAAGATCGCCACCGGCCGCCCGCCCGCCGCGCTCCGCACCGCGGCCAGCCGATCGTCCAGATCGTCGTGGTTGCGGTCCCAGCGGTCGAGGTGGGCCCGCCGACCGTCGGACGCGCCGAAGCCGCGCTGGTCGTACGCCTCCACCGTCAGACCCGCTGCGGCGAACTGCCGACCGACATGCTCGTAGCGACCGGAGTGCTCGGCGAGCCCGTGGACGAGGAGGATCGAAGCCCACGGCGCTCCGGTCGCGGCCCACGACCGGACGAGCAGCTGCGTCCCGTCGCGGGCGGGAAGGCGCTCGGTGGTCGAGGACGGCCCAGCGGCCGCGTCGCCACCCGGCGGAACGACAGGATCGGTCGCGGACGTCATGTCGGCATCGTAGGCGCACCCGGTGCCCCGCGAGCGACTACGCTGCGCCCGATGATGCACTGGACGGAGGTGGGCGACGGGGTCTTCGTCCGGCGCTATGCCTTCTACGACCAGAACATCACGGCCATCCGGGGCGACGATGGGTTCCTCGTGGTCGACACCCGGGTCAGCCACCGCCAGGCGGACGAAATTCTGGCCGACCTCCGGGAGCTGTCGCCGTTGCCGGTCCGAGCCGTCGTGAACACCCATGGCCACTCCGACCACGCGTTCGGCAATGCCCGCTTCCGGCCGGCGCCGATCTGGGGCCACACGCGGGCCGCGGCGATGATTCGCGAGACGGGCGAGCGCCAGCGGGCGGGCGTCGCCGCCGCGATTCCTGAGCTGGCCGCGGAGCTCGCCGCGGTTGTCCTCGATCCACCGGACCGGCTCTTCGACACGACGACCACCGTCCCGTTCGACGCCGGCGGCAGAATCGTCGAGCTGCGCTACCTTGGTCGAGGGCACACCGACAACGACATCGTCGTGATCGTGCCCGACGTCGACGTGATGCTGGCCGGGGACCTGCTCGAGAACGACGCGACGCCATACTTCGGCGACGGCTACCCGCTCGACTGGCCGGCGACCGTCGAGGCGCTCGTCGCGCTCGTGACCGGCCCGGTTGTGCCTGGCCATGGCTCGGTCGGCGACCGTGCCTTCGCCATTCGCCAGATGACCGAGTTCCGGGCCATCGCCGAGCTCGCGGCCCTCGTCCATCGGGGAACGCTCGGGCTCGACGACGCGGTCCTCCGAACCCCCTACCCCGCCGATGCCGCGCGCGAGCCGCTCGAGCGGGGCCTCGCCCAGCTCCGCGGCGAGCTCGACTGAGGGACCAGGAGCGGCCAGCCCGGGTGCGACCGGTCGGCGCCATGGTGAGCGCCGTTGCTCCCGACACCTACTCCCGGACGCGGACCACCCAGCGGCCGCGGGCGTGGCCCGCCAGGATCGCGTCGAGGGCAGTATCGACGTCGGCCAGGGCCACCTCCGTGACGCCGCGGTCCTCGTCGAGCCCGATCGGTCGCAGGTCCGTGGCGATCCTGTTCCACAGCGCGCTCCGCTCGCCGATCGGCATGTTCGCCGAATCCATCCCGAGCAGCGCGACACCACGCAGGATGAACGGCAGGACGGTCGTGTCGAGCTGCGCCCCGCCGGCGTTCCCGGATGACGCCACGGCCGCCCCCGGCCGGAGCGTTCGGAGGACATACGGCAGGGTCGCCGCCCCGACGGTGTCGATCGCGCCGGCCCAGCGGGCGGACTCGAGCGGGCGAGGGCTCTCGGCCGTGCACTCGTCGCGCGGGACCAGCCCCGCCGCGCCGAGGGCCCGCAGCCGTTCCTCCTCGTCGGGCTTGCCGGTTGCCGCCCAGACCTCATGGCCGCGCGCCGCAAGGATCGCCACCGCAACGCTGCCCACGCCACCGCTGGCGCCCGTCACGAGGACCGGCCCATCGCCGGCACTCAAGCCGTGGCGCTCGAGCGCGGCAACCGACATCGCCGCCGTGAACCCGGCGGTCCCGACCGCCATCGCCTGGCGGGCGGTCAGCCCGTCCGGGAGGGGCACGACATATCCGGCCGGCAGCCGGGTGAAGGCGCCATAGCCGCCATGGCGAGCCACGCCAAGATCGTAGCCGTGGGCAAGGATCTCGTCGCCGGCCACGAACGCGTTGTCGGACGATACGACGACCTCCCCCGCCAGGTCGATCCCCGGGATCAGCGGGCTGATCCGGGCAACCTTGCCGGCGGCGACGGTCGCCAGGGCGTCCTTGTAGTTGACGCTGGACCAATCGATGCGGACCTCGACCTCGCCCGAAGGCAGGCCTGCCGCGTCGAAGGTGCGGACTCCACGGCTGACCGCGCCGCCGCCGTCTCGCTCGGCGACGTATGCGGGAAATGACGAGGGGATCGCGGTCATCTGCTCCTCCAGGCTCCGAAGACGCCGCCCGCCGGCGCCACCTCCTCCGCCAGGAACACGACCCTGGGATCCCGCTCGAGCTCCAGGGTGAGCGCCGCAGCGACGTCCGCCCGATTGGTCAATCCCGCCATTCGACTCCTCCAGGCTGGGCCGGTGAGGCCGGCTCGAGTTCCATCGTCACAGGGTGCCCGTCGCGAGATCCCGAACACGATCAGCCACGCGCGCAGGCGACAGTCCAAAGTGCTCGAGGAGGGCGGCATTCGAAGCCGACTCCCCGAACCGATCCTCGATTCCGATCCGGCGAAGGAGCGGTCCGCCGCGCTCGGCCAGGACCTCCGCGACGGCGCCGCCGAGGCCGCCGATGATCGTGTGCTCCTCGATCGTGACCACGAGCCGGCGACCCGCCACGAGTGCCACAAGGCCGGGCACGTCGAGAGGCTTCAGGACCGGGATGTGGACGACCGCGACAGCCAGTCCCTCGCCGCCAAGGATCTCGGCCGCGGCGAGGACCCGCGCGGTCTGGACACCGGTGCTGATGAGGAGCACGTCGCCGCCGTCGCGGAGGAGGATCGGTGGGCCGAGCGGGACGACGTATGGCGCCGCGAAGACTCGCCGTTCGGGGTCGCGGGCAAGCCGGATGTAGACCGGCCCCGGGATGTCCGCCGCCGCCCGCAGCATGAAGGTCGCCTCGACGTCATCAGCCGGAGCCAGGACGGTCACCCCCGGCATCGCCCGGATGATCGCAAGGTCCTCGAAGAGCTGATGCGTCTTGCCGGTCGAGCCGGTGCCGAGACCGCTGTAGGCCGCCGCGATCTTCACCCCGAGTTGGGGCTGGGCCAGCGACACGCGGACCTGGTCCAGCGCGCGGGCGACCGCGAAGCAGGCGAAGGTGCTGATGTAGGGCACGAAGCCCATCGCGGCAAGCCCTGCCGCGACGCCGACCAGGTTCTGCTCGGCGATCCCCATCTCAAGGAACTGTCCGGGTGCGCGCTCGGCGACGATGTCGGCCCGGGTGGAATTCGCGAGGTCGCCATCGAGGACGAGAATCTCGGGACGCTCCAGCGACAGGTCGGCGAGGGTCTCCCCGAAGGTCAGCCGGAGCGACCGGGCCAGCGCGCCGTCGGTGGCGAGGGCGACGGTCATCGATCGAGCTCAGCCAGGGCCTGCCTCGCCTCGTCGACCGACGGGACCCGGGCGTGCCAGTCGAAGCGACCCTCCATGAACGACACCCCGCGGCCTTTCGTGGTCCGGGCCAGCACCACGGTCGGTCGTCCCGGGGTCGGCCGATCGCGTGCGGCGGTCAGCTCGGCCACGACGTCCGCCATCGCGTGGCCATCGACCTTGCGAACCGACCAGCCGAAGCTCTTCCATGTCCTTCCCAGGGCGTCCGGGTCCCAGGGCGCCTCGCGCCCGCCGTGATCGTCGACATATCCGAACTGCTGGAGCCCGTTGACGTCGACGATCGCGACCAGGTTGTCGAGCCGGTATCGGGCAGCGGCGATCGCCGCCTCCCAGACCTGGCCCTCCTGGCACTCCCCGTCGCCAACCATTGCGAAGACCCGCAAGTCGAGCCGGCGGCGCTGAGCCCCGATCGCCATGCCGACGGCGGCGGACATCCCCGTTCCGAGGGACCCGGTGGACATGTCGATCCCGGGCAAGCGGGTCATGTCGGGATGGCCCTGAAGTCGGGAGCCGAGCTGGTCGAACGTCTCGAGCTCGGCGATCGGGAAGTAGCCGGCGACGGCCAGCACGGCATACAGCCCGATCGCGGCGTGGCCCTTCGACAGGACGAACCGGTCGCGGCTTTCCCATGCCGGTTCGTCCGGACGAACGCGCATGACGCGGCCATACAGGGCGGTCAGGACGTCGATGGCGGACAGCGGTCCGCCGAGGTGGCCGGCCTGGGCTCTGGCCACCGCTCGGATCACCTCCACCCGGGCGCGTCGCGCTCGATCCTCGAGGCCGGCGATATCGACCTCGTCCTTCGGCGGATCGCTCGCCGGATCCGTCGGCGAGTGACCGCCCTGTTGGTTCATTGCCTGGGATCCGGCGAACGTCCGTCGCTCGTCACGTCTTACCTCGATCACACCCGTCCGCCGGCGGCTTCCCAAGGGTGGATGCATCTCGTGTACCACGATACGGCGGGACGCCCGCGGTGACGGCCCAGAAAAGCCGGCCTCCGAATTGGTCGCGAGGACCCCGCCGTCGCCCATCAGGTTGCGTTTCGGTTGCCGGGGTTGACGGTCCGGTCCCGGATCGGCCACCATCCGCGGGCGATGACCCATACCCAAGTCTCCTGGAACATGTGCATGCGCTGGCGGCCCCGCCGTGCGGAGGATGGGGTCTGAGGTCTCGCGCATACCGGACGTGACGGAGCGGGACCCCAGACGAGGTCCCGGGGCCGCGGATCCTGAAGGCAGGAGCCGCGGTTTTTTGTTTCCTCCGAACCCCACGACGGGTGACCGCCTCGGCAGGCAGGAATGCCGGCCCTCCCCAGGGTCCCGGACCTCGGACATCGCGACAGGAGAAGTACCGAAGACTCGTGATGCCAGACCAGAGGATTTAGTCGCACCGGCGGCAGGTACGCCGAAGGCGAACCACCATTGAGGAAGCGACCATGACCGATCTCGACCCGACCCAGTTCCGCCCCGAGACCAAGGCCCTCCACGCCGGCCAGAAGCCGGACCCCGCGACGAACGCCCGGGCCGTCCCGATCTATGCCACGACCAGCTACGTCTTCAACGACGCCGACCACGCCGCGCGACTGTTCGGGCTCCAGGAGTTCGGGAACATCTACACCCGGATCATGAACCCGACCAACGACGTGTTCGAGCAGCGGGTCGCCGCGCTGGAGGGCGGCGTGGCGGCCCTCGCGGTCGCCAGTGGCCAGGCCGCGGAGACACTGACGATCCTCAACATCGCCCGGGCCGGCGACAACATCGTCGCGTCGTCATCGCTGTACGGCGGTACCTACAACCTGTTCACCCACACGCTGCCCAAGCTCGGGATCACGACGACCTATGTCGATGGCAGCGATCCGTCGGCCTTCGGGCGGGCGATCAACGAGAACACGAAGGCCGTCTTCCTCGAGCTGATCGGCAATCCCCGGCTCGACGTCCATGACCTCGCCTCGATCGCCGACGTGGCCCATGCCCGCGGCGTGCCGGTCATCGTCGACAACACGTTTGCTCCCCTTCTTGCCCAGCCGATCAGGCACGGCGCCGACATCGTCATCCACTCCGCGACGAAGTGGATCGGCGGCCACGGAACGGCCATCGGCGGCGTCGTGGTCGACGGCGGCACCTTTGACTGGGCCGCCAGCGAGCGCTTCAAGCTGGACTTCGTCGACCCGGACCCGTCGTACCACGGGATCAGCTACACGGCGGCCTTCGCCAATCTGGCGTTCATCCTCAAGCTCCGGGTCCAGGGCCTGCGCGACATCGGCGCCGCCCTCAGCCCGTTCAACGCATTCCTCTTCCTGCAGGGCCTCGAGACGCTCCCGCTCCGCATCCAGCGCCACAGCGAGAACGCCCTGGCGGTCGCGAAGTGGCTCGAGCAGCGGGACGGCGTGACGTGGGTCAGTTACCCCGGCCTGGAGTCGGCGCCGACCCACAAGCAGGCGCTGAAGTACCTGAAGGGCGGGTTCGGCGGAATCGTCACGTTCGGGGTCCGCGGCGGCGTGACGGCGGGCAAGAAGCTGATCGACAACGTCACGATCTTCTCGCTCCTGGCGAACGTCGGCGATGCCAAGTCGCTGATCATCCACCCAGGCTCGACGACCCATTCCCAGCTGGACCCGGCCGAGCAGGAGGCGACCGGGGTCACGCCCGACCTGATCCGCGTGTCGGTCGGGCTCGAGCACATCGACGACCTGATCGCCGACCTGGACCGGGCGCTGACGATCGCGCTCGAGGGCGAGACGGCGACGGCCGACAGCGACCTCGTCGGCGCGGCCGGGTGACCCAGACAGCCGAGGGCGTCGCGACGGCGCCCTCGGCCGCCCACCCGTCGTTCGGGGCAGGACGCCTCGAGGTCACTGCCCTCGGGCCGTTCGTCCTGGGCGATGGGACTCGTCTGCCGGAGCTCGCTGTGGCCTGGCGCCATGACGGGCCGCCGCCGGGCACGGCGCCGCAGGTCGTCGTCGTCCACGCCCTGACCGGCTCGGCCGATGCGGCCGGCGATTGGTGGAAGCCGCTGATCGGGCCGGGTCGGGCGCTCGACACGCGGCGGATCGGCGTCCTCGGCGCAAACCTCCTCGGCGGCTGCTACGGGACGACCGGCCCGGTCTCGACCGATCCCGCCACGGGCCGTCCCTACGGGCGGTCGTTTCCCGCCGTCTCGACCCGCGACCAGGCCCGCGTCCAATGGGCCCTCCTCGACGCGCTCGGGATCGACGACATCGGGCTCGTGGTCGGGGGCTCGCTCGGCGGGATGGTCGGGCTCGAGGTTGCGCTTGTTCGTCCGACTGCCGTGCGCCACGTCATGGCGATTGCCGCGCCGGCAGCCACCGGCGCCCTGGCGATCGCGTGGAACCACATCCAGGTCGAGCTGATCGATCGGCTCGGCGACGCTGGCCTCGCTCTTGCCCGCGAGCTGGCGATGACGACGTACCGGAGCGAGACGGATTTCGATGAACGCTTCGGCCGGGCGGCCGAGGCTGACGGCCGGTCGTCGATCGTCAGCTATCTCGACCACCAGGGAGCCAAGCTCGTCGACCGCTTCGACGGCGACACCTACCGGGTCCTGGCCGGGGCCATGGATCGCCACGACATCGGCGTCGGACGGGGCGGGCTCGCTGCGGCCCTCGCCGACCTCGCCGACGCGAACGTCCGCCTGACCGGGGTCGGGATCGTCGACGACATCCTGTACGGCCCGCGCCAGGTCGACGCCCTGGTGAGGACCGCCACCACGGCCGGCGTGGACAGCCGCTACTGCGAGATCGCCTCGACGAAGGGCCACGACGCGTTCCTCGTCGAATGGGACCAGCTCGCCGAACTCCTCGGCGAGGCGGTGGCGTCCGTCCACTGCAGAGGTGCCACCCCCGCCGGACACGGCGCGCCGTCTGAGGTCAGCGATTGGCAAGGCCTCGAGGGCTGAGCCCCGGGGCCCTGCGGCGAGCCGCGATCAGGCGTCGTTCGAGGCGACCCCGACGACGTGACCCTGGGGATCGGCGAAGAGCCCGAACGTGACGCCTGGCACCTTCTGGGCCGGCTGGACGATCGTGGCGCCGAGGGCGACCGCCTGGTCGAGGGCCGCCTGGACATCGGGAACGCCGGCGAAGACCGTCACGAGCGAGGCGCCGCCCTGGAGCGGGCTGATACCGCCGGGGATTGTCACGCCCGCCGGAACGCCCGCATCGACGTAGGTGTAGCCCGGGAATCCGCCGGCCGGATAGGTCCAGCCGAAGAGCTTGCCGTAGAAGTCGCGCGACGCGTCGGCATCGTCCGAGCGGATCTCGAAGTGGACGATCGGGTTGCCCATCTGAGTGGTCCTCCTGCCTGGTGATGTGGGTTCAGGCAGGCGACGAACGGGGTGAGGCGGAATCGACAGGGCGGCTCCGGCCGCCGGCCGCCGGTCAAGGACCGCTGGGGCTGGGCTGCTGCCGAAGGTTCCGCGCTCGGCGAAGGCGGCGCATTGCGGCCGGACCATTCGGCCGGGCTCGGGACCTGCGGTATCATCCGGCCGGTCACTGGCGCGTGGCTCAACGGTAGAGCACCTGACTCTGGATCAGGAGGTTGAAGGTTCGAATCCTTCCGCGCCAGCCAACTCCTTCCGGGAGTGTGGTGCGTTGCGCGCGGGCCGCGACTCCTCCCCGTCGACCGCAGGAGGCGCGCCGATGACCGAGATCCCCGAGTCGCCCGAGGCCCCGGAGCGGCGCGACTTCATCCGCGAGATCGTCACCGCCGACGTTGCGGCCGGCCGCGTTGCCACGCCGGTCACCCGCTTCCCACCGGAGCCGAACGGCTACCTCCACATCGGTCACGCGAAGTCCATCTGCCTGAACTTCGGGATCGCCGCGGAGTTCGGCGGCCGCTGCAACCTCCGCTTTGACGACACCAACCCGGCGAAGGAGGAGCAGGAGTTCATCGACGCCATCGAGGCCGACGTCCGTTGGCTCGGCTTCGACTGGGGCGACGGCCTCCATTTCGCCTCGGACTATTTCGAGCAGCTGTACGCCTGGGCCGTCAAGCTGATCGAGCAGAGGCTGGCCTACGTCGACGACCAGTCGCCCGACGAGATCCGCGAGGCGCGCGGGACCCTCACGTCCCCCGGCGCCGACTCGCCCTGGCGTCAACGCCCCGTCGCGGAGAACCTCGATCTGTTCGGGCGGATGCGGGCCGGCGAGTTCCCGAACGGCGCCCGCGTCCTGCGGGCCAAGATCGACATGGGCTCGCCCAACCCGAACCTGCGCGACCCGGTCCTCTACCGGATCGTCCATGCCGCCCACCCCCGGACCGGCGACGCGTGGAGCATCTACCCGACATACGACTTCGCCCACGGCCAGTCCGACGCGATCGAGGGCGTGACCCACTCGATCTGCACCCTGGAATTCGAGGTCCACCGCCCGCTCTACGACTGGCTGATCCAGCATCTGCCCGTCCCGAGCGTCCCCCACCAGTACGAGTTCGCCCGGCTCAACCTGACGTACACCGTGCTGTCCAAGCGGTTCCTCCAGCGGCTGGTCGCCGACGGGCGCGTCCGCGGCTGGGACGACCCGCGCATGCCGACCATTGCCGGTCTGCGCCGGCGCGGCTTCCCCGCCGAGGGGATCCGCAACTTCGCGGCCGCCGTCGGCGTCGCCAAGTCGGACAGCACCCACGAGGTCGAATTCCTCGAGCACGAAGTCCGGAGCGTGCTCAACCGGACCGCGCCGCGACGATTCGGGGTCCTCGATCCGCTCAAGGTCGTCATCACGAACTGGCCTGACGGCGCCACCGAGACGATGGCCGTCGTCAACAACCCGGAGGACGAAACCGCGGGGACGCGCGCGGTGGCATTCGGGCCCGAGCTGTGGATCGAGCGCGGGGATTTCGCGGAGGTCCCGCCACCGAAGTTCTTCCGGCTCGCCCCGGGACGCGAGGTCCGGCTGCGGAACGCGTATTTCGTCACCTGCGACGAGGTCGTGAAGGACGCGGACGGGCGAGTCGTGGAGTTGCGCTGCACCTACGATCCCGCCACGCGGGGCGGCGACGCGCCGGACGGTCGACGACCCAAGGCGACCCTCCATTGGGTATCGGCGGCCCACGCCGTTCCGGCCGAGGTCCGGCTGTACGACCATCTCTTCGTCCGGCCCGATCCAGGCGCCGACCGGGACCTCCTCGAGGACCTCAACCCGGCCTCGGAGTTGGTCGTGCGCGGGGCAATGGTGGAGCCGTCACTGGCCGACGTGCCGCTGGAGCAGACCGTTCAGTTCGAGCGTCTCGGCTATTTCGCGCCGGACCCCGACTCGCGCCCGGGCGCCCTGGTGTTCAATCGGACGCTGACCCTCAAGGACAGCTGGGCCAAGGTCCAGGCACGGGCCTAGCCGCAGGCGGCGGCGAGACCGGCAGACCGTGGCACCTCGAGGAATCCGGGCTGTGGCCGGGCACCGGGCGAGCGTCAGCAGTTCGCCACCGGGCAACAGGTCCAGGAACCTGGCCGAGGAAACATTTCAGGTCTCGGGGCAGCGCAAGGGCAGTCGCGAATTCTTCTTTGCCAGCGCACACCGCTGTAGCATGCGTGGTGATGGACCTCGGGCTTTCGGCTGCGCGCGCCCTGGTCACCGGAGGCTCCGGTGGCCTCGGGGCTGCCGTGGCGACTGCGCTGGCCGGGGAGGGTGCGCGCGTGGCCGTCACCGCGCGCGAATCCGAACGATTGGCCGAAACCGCTCGCCGCATCGGGGGGACAGCCATCGCCGCGGACCTGGCCACCCCGGCCGGCCCCGCGGACGCCGTTGCGGGCGCGGTGCGCGAGCTGGGCGGCCTCGATCTCCTGCTCGTCAACAGCGGGGGTCCGCCACCCGGGCGGTTCGAGGACCTGTCCGAGACCGACTGGCAGGGTGCGATCGACGGGACGCTCTGGAGCGCGATTCGCCTGGTCCGGGCGGCCCTTCCACACCTGCGATCGAGCGAGATCCCGGCGATCCTGATCATCCTGTCGTCGTCCGCGCGCGAGCCAATTCAATCGTTGATGACCTCGAACGTGCTTCGACCGGGTCTGGCCGGAATGATCAAGGCACTCGTGAGCGAGATCGCTCCGGTCCGCATCAACGGTGTCGCCCCGGGGCGGGTCGCAACCAGCCGCATCGCCCAACTGGACGAGAAGCGTGCACGCGACAGCGGCACGTCTGTC